>JAZRFT010000028.1:0-102839 GCA_045643805.1 Acutalibacteraceae bacterium | reverse complement strand
CGATAAAATGGCTAATAAAAAATTAAAATCACCGGTAAATATCCCGGTAGAAAAAATTCATCCCTTTGAGGGACATCCGTATAAAGTTCTTGATAATGATGAGATGAACAATCTCATTGAAAGCATACAGCAGAAAGGTGTTATTTCACCTATTGTGGTAAGACCTTTAGAAGATACAACAGACGAATATGAATCTATCTCAGGTCATCGAAGACTCAGAGCATCAGTGAAAGCAGGGCTGGAAACAGTACCTGCTTTAATTTATGCCGTAAGCAGAGATGAAGCGGCTATTATGCTCGTAGACAGTAATCTGCACAGAGAGCATATTCTTCCGTCGGAGAAGGCGTTTGCTTACAAGCTGAAGCTTGAAGCAATCAAGAAGCAGGGCGAAAGAACAGATTTAACTTCGTCGCAAGTTGCGACAAAGTTCGACTCTGCAACTGAAATAGGCAACATTACAGGTGAAAGCCGAGATAAAGTTTACAGATATATCCGTCTGACTTATCTCATCCCCGAACTGCTTGAAATGATGGACGAAGATAAAATTGCATTCTCCGTCGGTGTTGAGCTTTCGTTCCTTGATGACCAAATGCAATATGATTTGCTCCGTGTTATTGAGGAGCAGGAATGTACTCCGTCATACTCTCAGGCTTGGCATATGCACAAGGATTTTACCGCAGGTGTTCTTACTACGGAAAGCATGGAGAATACTCTCACTGCAGAAAAACCTAATCAGAAACCTATGTGTAAAGTTCCTATTGAAAAACTGCAGAAAGTCGCACCTAAAGTTAAGGATAAAGACTTTGAAGATTTCGTGCTGAAAGCCTGTGAGCATTATTACAGGTACCTTCAGCGACAGCGAAGCAGGGATGCAAGATAAGGAGGTAGCCTATGAATGATGTAAAGATAAATTTTAGCGAAAGTGAGGTTAATTCCGATAATCTCAGCGGTGTTCTCATTTCAGAGGATGCCGCTGAATCACTTATCAGATGTTTTCTTCCCGATATTGTATCCTTCTTTGAAAGTGATGCAGGCAGAAAAGAGTTTGAAGAATGGGATAAGGATTGGGATAAATTAAAAGAATTCGAATAAAGAAACAGCGGGTGCGATGTAAAAGTCGCATCCGCACATTTAACAAAAACAAGTATATGAATTACAATATTTACAGAAATCAAAGGAGGTAAAATATATATGATAGGCGTTATCTACGCAAGATACTCTTCCGATAATCAGAAGGAAGAAAGTATTGACGGTCAGCTCCGTGAATGCAAAGCCTACGCTGAAAAGAACGATATACAAATCGTTGATACCTATATCGACAGAGCTTTATCTGCTAAAACCGATAACAGACCAAGATTTCAGCAGATGATAAAAGACAGTGCTTCAAAGCATTTTGAGGTTATTCTCGTTTGGAAGCTTGACCGTTTTGCCCGTAACAGATATGACTCTGCTCATTACAAAAATATGCTTCGTAAGAACGGAGTTAAGGTTGTATCTATAACCGAAACAATATCTCAGGGTGCAGAGGGTATTCTTCTTGAAAGTCTGCTTGAAGGTATGGCTGAGTATTACTCGGTAGAGCTTGCAGAAAAGGTTACAAGAGGTATGATGGAAAATGCTCTCAAATGCAAATACAACGGCGGTACCTTGCCGATTGGTTACAAGGTAGATAAAGAGCAGAATTATTTGATTGATGAGGTTACAGCACCTGCGGTAGTTTTAGCTTTCAAGAGCTATGCTGAGGGTATGTCAATGCAGCACATTGCAAATATGCTCAACTACCAAGGCGTACGCACTCACAAGAAAACCAAGTTAGATGTTGACATTGTTGCCCGTATGCTGCACAACCGAAAATATATCGGTGAATACAAATTTAAAGATGTTGTTACACCGGGAGGAATTCCCGCAATAGTAGATAAGGAGTTGTTTGAATTGGTACAGGAAAAAATGAAGCAGAATAAGAAGGCCCCTGCAAAGCACAAAGCGGAAGATGAATATCTTTTAACTACAAAGCTCTATTGCGGCAAGTGTCAGTGTCTTATGGTTGGTGAAAGCGGTACAAGCAGAACAAAATTTGTTCACCGTTATTACAAATGCGTGAGTGTTAAAAATCACAAAGGCTGTGATAAGAAAACAGTTAAAAAGGCTTGGATTGAGGACATTGTTGTAGATAGTATCCGCAGACTCATTATGAATGATGAAACTATTGAATATTTAACTGACCAGGCTCTTGAAACCTTTAATAAAGAGAGCACTGTTCTCCCTATACTGCAAAAGCAATATGCACAGACGCTCACAGCGATAAACAACCTTATTACCGCTATGGAGAAAGGTATTATAACTCCAACAACCAAAGAGCGAACGGAAGAGCTTGAAGCAGAAAAGAGTGAGCTTTCAATTAGGATTATGAAAGAGGAAATGTCAAGACCTAAGCTTACCCGTGAGGAGATTTTATATTGGTTCTACAAGTTCCGTAAGCTCAATCCCAAGAAGCTCGACCACAGAAGAACCTTAATCAATAACTTTGTAAACTCAGTATTCTTATTTGAAGACAGAATGGTAATAACCTTCAACTTCAAAGACGGTACTGAAACCATAACCTTTGCCGACCTCGAAAAGTCGGCATTTGGTTCGGATTTCAAGGTGTCAGGTGCACCATGACTCAGTAACCAAGAGGTTGCTGAGTTCTTTTTTATCTTGTTTAAGAAAAAGGCAAAGGGACTTGAAGCCTAAGAGGGTGAGAAGCGTTAAGAAAACAATCCGGTGGATTGTTTTTAGCTTCGAAGTCCGAAGTCGGGTACCGAATGCGAAGCATTGGGTCGACGAGGATGCAGGATTTGCGAAGCAAAGCCGTGTCCCGTCTCTCGCACCAGACCAGACCGAAAGGTCTGGTTTTTTTGTTTTATGCAATTGTTTTTTCTTTCCCCACCATAACTCCCATGCATTGTCGACATCTACCTTAACAGCAATAAACCCCCGACAAGCCGTCGGGGGTTTAAATTTACCAATTATACGTAACCCTCTCCCCGTCAATGTCCCATACCTTCGGCACCCTTGTGTCAAAAATATCAACGGGTGCAAAGTCGTGGGGCTCGTTAAAGGTTTTGTATGCCTTCTTTATATCCCGTCTCATTTCCTCTGTAATCGTGTTGTTGCAGGAAATGAAAAGGGGAGTGTTGCTGTATGAGAGAAGGTCAAGCCATTGCTTGTTCTTCTCCCAGGGGATGTAGCTTTTGAGTATGCCCACACAGTCGGCGTCGCACATGTAGAATGCCTCATTCTGTGCAAGGCGGAAGGCAAGGGTGTTAACACCCATAGTTTTTGTGCGTTCCCACTCTCTGCCGCTTGTGTCGTCACCTGTGCGGTAAATGTGCACCAGCCCTGCGGAAAGGTGTGAAACGGTGTTGCAGCCGATAATAAGCATATCGCCTGCCGTTTCCTTTATAAGGCGGTAGAAGTCAAGCACAATTTCAGCGTTGGTCTTTGTCTTATCGTAAAAATGCCAGTCAGCCTCTGCTGTCACGGTTTCGCCCATATCTGCTCCGAATTTGCCGAAAAGGTCAAAGGTGGAGAAGTCGTGCTTGATAAGCTCAAAGCCCCAGCCCTTTATTCTTTCAATGTCAGCTTTTATGTAAGCCTGAACATCGGGACGGGTGGGATCAAGGTACTGTCTTCTTTTTCCGTTGGGAATTTTCATTTCTTTTTTCAGCGCTCTGTCCTTGTTCCGGAGAAGTCGCACCCATATACCGGGTCTTGCACCGAGACTCTTTATTTCCTCGGCAAGCTTTTTCATATCCCTGAACTTTCTGTTGGGGAGCCAGGGGCCTGCACAGCGGTGCTTCTGCCAGCAGTCGTCAACAACCTCAAAGGGCTTGTTGTCTATCCCTTTCGCAAGCTCAACCTGAAGTGCCGCGTCAGAAATAATCTGCTTGTAGCTGCTTTTGCCGTAGGCATAGTACCAGTTGTTACCGCCGTAAACCCTCTCCTTGGGAAGTATCGGATTGTCGCAGAGAAGCTTGCAGTAATCCTTAAGGCAGGAGATTACGTCACCGCTTTCATATTCCGCCTTGACAAATGTTGCAAGGTGAAGCCTTCTGCCGTTAAGATGAACGCCCTTTCCGCCGTTTCTGACGTCCACAAGGGCTCTGATGCCGTCGCTGTCAAAACGGAAGCTTACAAAGGCATTCGGCCCTGTTTTAACGCCGAAGCACATTGACTTATGCTTGTCCGTGGCAATGAAGTACCAGGGCATAAAACGGTCATTTTTTTCTACGGGTAAAAATTCAAGATTAGCGTAGCTTCTTTCCCAGGCATCACCGAGAACGAGGAAACCGTCAGCCTTTTCCGTGTTCCATTTAAGCTCAATGTACTTGGGTCTGTCATTTTCGGCTGTCAGGTATAAATCAAGGTGGTCACCGTTGAGCTCGGTTTCAAGTCTGCAGTCGCTGATGTTGCTGTCGCATATTATTTCATAGGTGAAATCATTAAGGTTGAAAATCATTTATTTCACGTCCTCACCGATAATTGTGTTTATGTTCTTTTCCATAAGCTCGAAAAATCTGCCGACAATTTTTTTGTCCTCGTCGTTTCCGCGTACGCACATGGAAAGGGTGATAATGTTTTTATAGGTTGTAACGGTGAGAAGCACAAAGGGCTTGTACTTTACCGCACCCGACATAAATGCGTCAGTAGGCTCGTTACCGTCAAGAGAGAAAAGGTCGCCTTTGAGCACACCGATGTTACTCATTGCCATAAGGGGGTTGGAGTAGCCGATTTTGATAATTCCCTCGGATACAGCGTGAGGAAGGAAGGAGTAGCCGAAGTTTAAAAGGGGAAGTCCGTAAAGGCCCATAAACTTGTCCTTTTTGAAGCGGTTTGAACTGCGTACAACATACTGTACCGTTTCAAAAATGTCACGTCCTCTTTCAGGGATAGCGCATTGCATCCAGGAGGTGTGGTTTGTGAAGCCCTTACCCTCAACGCTGTCCATATGACGGCGAAGGTCGATTGCATTTGAAATCATAACCTTGTCGGTGGCGGGATAGCCTGCAAGCTCGTAAACGCTGTAAAAATAGCTTGCGAGGATAAGCTCGTTTATGGTTGCACCGAGCTCCTTGCCCTTTGCTTTGAGCTTTAAAAGAGTATCCTCGGTGAATTTTTTACGGGCAATAAAGGAAATGTCACGGATATTGTCATCGGTAAGGGGGAACTTGTGGTCGTCCCTTGCATTGATGTTTTTGAAAAGACGCTGTGCAACGCCTGCCTCGGTCTGTGAAAAGCCGGAGTAAACATCATTGTAGGAGCGAGAGCCCGTTCTGTATTTTACGGGGCTGATGCCTTCCTTTACATAAGCTGTATAGTTTTCGCAGAAGGATTGCAGGAAGTATTTAAGGTCGCCGCCATCCATACACATATGGTTTTCCACTATACAAAGGGTACTTTTTCCGTCCTTTATAAAAAGGGCAATTTTCATCTGGATGTGAGCATCGGGGGATATGTACTGGGTGAGGAATTCATTGGCAGCCGCGTCAACATCCTCGGGATAGCTTACGGTAAAAACGTCCTCAATTTTATAGGGCATAACCTCCCAATGGGTGGAAAGCTTTGTGTCCACAAATTTTGAGTGGAGCACGGGAGCCTTTTCAAAGGCGCAGATGATTACGGTTTTAAGAGCCTCAATATCGGGAACAAAATCATATTTTAACTCAACGTGAACCATACGGTCGTTGAAGTCGCGGAAAAGGTAGTGCATTTTATCCCAGAGCTCGGCAGTTAATTTACGCTTCATTATTCATCCACCTCCTGCTTGTACATAAAGTATTTCATATTGCTCATAATTACGGCAAGGATATATCCAAGGTCAACAACGAGACCGAGAAGAATAAACGGCCATCCGCCGGTCCAGGTTAAAACGCCGTAGGCGGAAAGAATTATGTAAAGCATTGTTGCAACAAGTGGCATATACACAAAAAATGAAATTGTGCGGAATTTCTGCTTTGTTATGTAGGAGAAGGCGAGGTCGCAAAGGAGCATAAGAGCAACACCGCCGATGACTATGGGCCAGGTGATAACACCGGGAAGCATCATCAGGCAGAATAAAAAGACGAAAACAGCAACAAGCATTGTGCAGATAGCAATAAGCACCCTTGCGGCAGGATGGAATATCATTGACATACTGCAAAGCTTTCTGATGCCAAAGCTTAAGTAAAAGATAATCATAGTGAAAATGCCGCCGACGATAATAAGCCAGGTCTTGTCCCAGGCGTCCGTGGCGTCGCTGACCCAGAAGTATGCAACGAAAATGAGTATAAGGCTGATAAGTCCGCCAATGGGAAGGATAACCTTAAGCTTCTTTGCCATCATACGCTTTTTTTCTTCCTTTTCAAAAATCGGGAAGCCTGCTTTAAGGTCACCAAATTCGTCGGCAATGATGTCAGCAATTACCTTTTCACTGCTGATGCCTGCGTGGGTGATTTCGTTTGCTCTCTCGGTCATATCGTCGAGGAGTTTTCTTTTGTAAAGATAGGTCATACGGTTTTCTTTGAGTCCCTTGCAGGAGGACTCGATATAATCAATGAAGCTTTTCATAAATGCACCTCCGTTTAATTTGTGGCATTTTTATACATTTTCAGTATAGCAGAAATCTACACGATTATCAATCGTGTAGACTTTTTTGATTTGTAAAAGTTTTTTATATAAATATAACAAAAGTTGAAAATTGTAAACTAAAAAAATAATATTACTTGATTTTAAGTTTTACATAGTTTAAAATGTAATAAATGAAACAAGGAGGAAATATTATGTTCAATTCACTTTTTGCGAAAATAGCCGCACTTATCACAAGTGCAATTCTTAGCCTCGGAACATTTTTCGGAGCATATGAGCCCGCAACCACAAAGGGGGCGGAGAATTACCTCAACGGTGAAATCAAAAATGTAATTTATCTTATCGGAGACGGAATGGGCTTTGAGCACCTTGAAAAAACCAAAAGAGAAAAGGGTGTAAGTCTTGCAATGGATACCTTCCCCATTCAGGGCAGCTCCATGACACGCTCATTTTCCAACAAGGTTACCGACAGTGCGGCAGGCGGAACAGCTCTTTCAACGGGTGCAAGAACAAAAAACAGCGCTTTGGGTGTTTATCCTCTTGACCTTAAGGCAAGGTTTTCAAATCCCGTCAGCCTTACGGAAATCTGCAGGGACAAGGGTATGCTCACAGGTGTTGTTACAACAGATAAAAATTCAGGTGCAACTCCTGCGTCCTTCTCTGCTCACACCTCTGACAGAAACAACACAGAGGAAATTGTTGCTGACCAGTATGAATCGGGCTTCAACATCATCTGGGGTGAAAGGGACGGCGTCGCTTCAAAGCAGGGAGCAGAGGATAACGGCTTTACCTATGTTACAACCTACAGCGAAATGATGGCACTTGAGGAGGGTAGCCGCAGCTTTGCACAGTTTGAAAATGTCCTTTGGAAAACTCAGCAGGCTGACGCAGAGACTCCCACACTTGAGCAGATGGCGGTCAAGGCGGTTGACATCCTTGACGATACAGATGAAGGCTTTTTCCTTATGATTGAGGGTGCTCACATTGACAAGCACTCCCACAGCAACCTTTCAGACGAAATGACAGATTCACTCTTAAGCTTTGACAGAACAGTTGAGGCAATGCTTGAATATGCCAAGGCTGACGGCGAAACACTTGTTATCGTTACCGCTGACCACGAAACGGGCGGCATCACGGCCGAGGGCAAATTCACAAGCGGCGGTCACACAGGTGTGAACGTTCCCGTGCTTGTTTACGGCTCGGATAAGCTCATTGAGCAGGGCGAAACCCTCAACAACTATGAAATTCCTATAAGAATAGCTTATACAATAGGCTTCGGTGAGGAAGAGTTTCCAAGGGCTGTAAGTAAATAAAGCTGAATAAAAAAATACGGAAGAGTATTCAAATGCTCTTCCGTTATTTTTTTATTATTCAACCATATTCTTAACCCTTTCGGGTACTGTGAGATTATCAAAGCCGTAGAATTTTACTGCATTTTCACCAAGGAAAAGTGCCTTGTCACGCTCGCTGATTTCGTCGGTTTTCTCCACAAAATCAAGGCTCATCTTGTAGGTGATTGCCGTCATTGTACGGGGATAGTCACTGCCCCACATAAGCTTGTCGAAGCCTACAAGGTCAGCCGCCTCTTTAATTGCCCTGACAGCCGAGGGGTAGGGGTAAAACTCGCTGTTGAAAAGCCAGGTAATACCGCCGCTTTCAACAAAAACATTCCTGTTTTTTGCAAGCTTTATCTGCTCAAGCCAGTTTTCTCTTGTTACCATACCGAAGTGACCGATTGCAATTTTAAGGTCGGGGAAGCGGTCAATGATTTCCTGCATCATAGCGGTCTGCTCGTCACCGTCGGCAAGGTCAATGGAAATGAACTTGCCCGTTTTGTTTGCCAATTCAAAGGGGTGCAGGTGGTTAAGCAGATTTTTATCCTTAAGCCTTGAAGCACAGATTTTAATTCCGTCAAAGCCGTCAAGGCTATCCATTTCCTTTTCCTCGTAAAGGGCACAGATTTTAATTCTTTCGGGATACTTAGCCTTAGCTTCAAGTAGGTAACTGTCCTGATTGCCGTCAATATATTCCTGGGTGATAACGGCACCCGAAACTTGCGCATAATCCATATTTGAAATGAAGCGTTCCGCGGAGTTTACACCGTCGGTCATATAAGGCGGCATCATCTGACGGATTTCACCGCCGAAATCACTTTTACCGCCACCAATGTCATAAACGGGCTTGCCGTTTACAATGCCGTTCTGTTTGCCCCACAGGTGGGCGTGTGCGTCTATTATCATAATCGTTTATCCTATTCTTATCAGTACCTTGGCAAGTGTACCGTCGTTGTTTTTAAGTGCCTCGAATGCCTTTGTTGCGTCAGCCATATCATAAACGGCACTTACCATCTTCATAACATCAGCCTTCTTATTCTTTACAAGGTCAATGTTATTGATAAAATCAGCCTTAAGGGCATTTCTGCTTCCGTGGATGTTAAGCTCCTTTTTAAGGATAATTGAGTGAATGAAGCTTGTTTCTCTCTTGCCGTTACCGATGAGGATAATGTTCGCACCGAAGGCGGCAGAGTCAATACAACCGAGGAAGGTTTCGGGTGCACCGCAGGCCTCAATGCAAACATCAAAGCCGTTGCCGTTTGTGAACTCGTTGGTAAATTCCTCAAGACTCTGCTTTTTTGTATTTACAACGGCATCAGCACCGTATTCCTTTGCAAGGTTGAGTCTGTTATCGAGAATATCGGCAACTACAATTTTTTTGCACTTCTGCTTTGCGGCAAGCAGGGCAAAAAGACCGATGGGCCCTGCACCCACAACAAGAACAGTATCGGTATCCTTGATTTCTGCACGGGATACAGCGTGCTGTGAAATTGCAAAGGGCTCGATGAGGGCAAGCTCTTCAGCGGAAAGTCCCTGACCGTCAAAAATACGCTCAACGGGCATTGCAACATATTCGCAGAAGGCACCGTCACGCTGAACACCCATAGTCTGATTATCTGTGCAGCAGTTGACAAGTCCTCTTTCGCAGGAGTAGCAGCTTCCGCAGTTGAAGTAGGGATTGCAGGTTACAATGTCACCCTTTTTAAGTCCGCGGTCGTTTTCGGGAATTTCAACAATCTCCGCTGAAAACTCGTGACCGGGAATTCTCGGGTAGGTGGTGAAGGGCTGATTGCCCGTGTAGGAAGCAACGTCAGCTCCGCAGATGCCGACACACTTGATTTTAAGCAGTGCCTCACCCTCCTTGACCTCGGGCATGGGGATTTCCTTTATTTCAATCTTATTGGGATTTTCAATAACTATAGCTTTCATTATTCGTTCACCTCAATAAACTCTTTGTTCCAGATTATGCCCGTCTTAAGGGGAGCGCCCTTTGAGAAAATTCTGTTTTCGTAGGCATATAAGGGGTCGGCGATGAATTCGTCCTTGTCGATAAGCTCAACAACCTCATCGTAGCGGCTGTCAACAAGTACTTCAATTGCCTTTTCCATATGCTCCTGACGGAAGTTGATGGAAGCAAAAATAACGTGGTTTTCAAAGCCGAAGGGCATAGTGTCATACTTTACAACGGGACCGAGGGAGAAGCTGTTGTAAACACCGTTACAGCCGAGCACCTTATGCTCAAAGGCAACGCGGTGTTCAATATCCGTTCCGCTTGTGCCGACAAACATTGTAGCGCGTGAGCCGAGCTTTTCTATAATTTTTTCAGCGGTTTCCTTTTCGTTAAGACCTGCCGTGCAAAGGTAGTCGGCCTTTGCAATTTTCTTTGAGAAAACAACCTTTTTGCTCTCTTCGTCGCTTCTGCCGATAAAGAGAATTTCAGCATCGGGGTGGTTTCTTCTGATTTCGGCAGCAATGAAAAGTCCCGTCATACCAAGGCCGAAAATAACGGTCTTTTTAAAAATGTTGTCCTTTGCCATTCTGCGTGCTTCCTGCTCGGAGCACTTGTGCTTTGCCATTTCCACACGGAAATTCTGTGCTTCACCGATGTCCTCCATACGCTCAAGCTGGAAAATAGCACAAGCGTAGGGATCGGCAAAGGAAAGCCTTTTTGCAACGGAAAGGGGGAGCTTTTTAAGCCCCTCATACTTTGCGGGAAGCTTAAGGAGCATATCGGGGTTAAAGTAGTTTTTGTCGCAGAAAAGTCCGTCAGCTCCGTCACAGCCGTATTCAAAATAGGTTTCGTCCT
Organism: Acutalibacteraceae bacterium; assembly: GCA_045643805.1. GTDB lineage: Bacteria > Bacillota > Clostridia > Oscillospirales > Acutalibacteraceae > UBA6857. Next base: position 92,093 of record JAZRFT010000028.1, on the reverse strand, counting down.
CGGTGTAGCGGGTGGGGTCCCAGCTGTCACCGCCACGGATAAGTACAATTGCAAAGCGGTTTTCTGAGGGTACCCACACAACGCCCTCGTGACCGTTGATGAGTCTGCTTTCACCCTCGGGGAATTTTTTGAGAAGCTTATGCTCTCTGCCCATTTTCATCAGCTCAAAGTCAGTTCCGCAAAAGCCCTGGAAAACGGGCCATGCCTCAACACCCTTTAAAAGGGGCTCACCTCTTAAACGCTGTCTTTCGGGGTTGATAAGATTTATTTCACCGTATTTGATCGGCTTTTCTGCATCATTTTGAAAATATGTGCCGTAGGTTTTCATTTTGTGACTCCTATATATTTAATTAAAGCAGGTTGATTTTAAAGCAAAGGGGTAAGTCCGTGTTTACACCCTCGGGAAGTGCGATTTCAAGCGCTTCCTTTGTTCTTGTGTAGCTTACCTCACCGTAGCCGAGAAGCTCAATTTTATCAAAGAGAACATATCTCATATCGCATCTTCTCAGGCTCTTTATCTTAACGGTGCTTCCGTCGGGACGCATCTGGAAGGCAAAAAGCTCACCTTCCTTATAAGTGAAGCGGAAGTCCTCGTTAGTGAAGGCCTTTTCGTCGCTGTCCTTGAAGGCTCCGTCCTCGGCATTTACCGTACCCTCACCGAAGTATCTCCAGGGAACTGTGCCGTAAATGCCCTCACCGTTAGTCTCGAGCCACTTGCCCATTTCGAGAAGGACGGCTGTTTCCTCGTCGGTGATTGTGCCGTCAGGCTTGGGCCCGATGTTGATAAGCAGGTTGCCGTTTTTACTTACAATGTCAATAAGGTCGCCGATAACCTGACGGGCGCTTTTGAACTTGTTGTCCTTTATGTAGCCCCAGGAGTGCTTGCCGATGTTTGTATCGGTCTGCCAGGGGACGGGGGAGATGCCCGTAAGTGCGCCCTTTTCAATGTCATAGGTTGCAACGGTGTCGGGGAAGGCATAGTGCTTATAGTTGATTGTTACCTCCTTGCCCCATTCCTCGGCTCTGTTATAGTAGTAAGCCGCAAGCTTTTTAAGGTAGGGCTTGAAGGAGTGATTCTGAATCCACCAGTCAAAATAAAGAACAGCGGGCTTGTAATTGTCAATCAGCTCACAGGTGCGTACAAGCCAGTCCTGAAGCCACTCCTCACTTGCACCCATTCCCTGAGGATCCTCTGTGCTGCCGCCCATATGGTGTGCGTCGAACTCGGGAATATAAACTGCAGGGCCGTAAAAATCAGCATAGCTTTCATCGTTTACGTCGCTGTCAAAGCTTTTGCCGAGGTTCATAAAAAAGTAATGCTCTGCACGGTGGGTTGATGCACAGAAGGTAAGACCCTTTTCCTCGCAGGCCTTTTTAATTTCACCTGCAACATCGGTGCAGGGACCCATTTCCGAAGCGTTCCAACGGTTGAACTCTGTTTTGTACATTGCAAAGCCGTCGTGATGCTCACAAACGGGCATAACATATCTGATACCTGCCTTTTTGAAAAGGTCAGTCCACTCATCGGCATTGAATTTTTCCGCCTTGAACATAGGGATAAAATCCTTGTAGCCGAAGTCCTTATGCTCACCGTAGGTTTTTCTGTGATGCTCAAACTCACGGCAGTTTTTATCGTACATTGACCTTGAGTACCACTCACTACCGTAACCGGGAACGCTGTAAATACCCCAATGGATGAAAATGCCGAGCTTGTCGTGTCTGTACCAATCGGGGGTTTTGTGGTTAGAGAGGCTCTTCCAGTCAGCCTTGTATTTGCCGTTTTCAATAACAGCATCAATCTGCTGTAAGTATTCTTTAACTGTCATATTTTTCACCTTACTGTTTTTCCATAACAACAATCTTTGACTGTAATGTTCCGCCCATTTCAAAGCCGAGTCCCACATTCATAAGATATGCACCGCTTAAGCTTTCTTCTTTGTCATCATACTTAACAGTATAACGGGCAAGCTCATCAAGACCGCGGAGTCTGATGTGATAAAACTTCTCGTTGAAGAATGTATTGACACTCTTTGCAAGGAAAAGAACGCTCTGCTTTTCGCTGACATACTGTGTGGCGTAAATTTTATCCTCTTCAAAGTTAGCAAGGCGGTAGAATTTACCGAACTGCACGGTATTTCTTATATCTTTATAAAGGGCAATATACTTGCGGTGAATTTCAAGCTCCTCCTCGCTGTACTTAAGCAGGTTTCCGCCAATGGAAAGTGAGCCCTGCATTGTAACATTGAAGCGGTAGTCAAAATCTCTGGGACGTGATCCTCTGTTGGTGTCAGTTACCCAGGCGCGCATACACTTGATGGGATAAAGCAGGGAGAAGCCGTGCTGAATTTTAAGTCTGTCAATTGGGTCTGTGTTGTCACTTGTCCATACCATATCAAAGTGGGAGAGTGCGCCGTAGTCGGCTCTGCCGCCGCCTGAAGCACAGCATTCAAGCTGAAGGGCGGGATGCTTTTCCTTGAGTCTGTCGGCAATTTCGTAAACTGCCTTGACGTGGCGGTACCACAGCTCCTGGGGATTTTCAAGGTTTTCACCGCCCGTCTGTGAGTAGGCTCTGTTCATATCCCACTTGATGTAGCTGATGTCGTACTCGCAAAGCATATCGTCCATTACCTTGAAAACGAATTCCTTAACCTCGGGCTTTGTGAGGTTGAGAACTAACTGCTGACGAAGAAGGTCTGCATCTCTTGTGTCGTAGTGATATGCCCAGTCGGGGTGGGTGCGGAAAAGGTCACTGTCGGGGTTGACCATTTCGGGCTCAAACCATAAGCCGAAGCGCATACCGTGGCTCTTTACCTTGTCAATGAGGGGAGTAAGTCCGTTGGGCAACTTCTCTTTTTTTACATACCAGTCACCAAGGCCTGCCCAGTCATCCTTGCGTTCACCGAACCAGCCGTCATCCATAACAAAAAGCTCACAGCCGATGTCAGCGGCAATTTCCGCAAGCTTCTGCTGTCCCTCGCAGCTTACGTTGAACCAGGTTGCTTCCCAGCTGTTGTAAAGCACGGGCAGGGGAGCCTTGTTGAAGCTCTTGGGGAGAATATGCTCTACGGCGTAGGCGTTCATCTGATTGCTCATTTCGGCAAGCCCCTTTGTGTAACCGCAGTAAACCGAGGGAGCATCAAACTCCTCACCGGGCTTTAATGTATAGGAAAAGTCAAAATCATTTATGCCGATAACGGCTCTTGTTCTGCTTGCGAAGTCGCGGCTTAATTCAACCTTGAAGTTGCCCGTCCAGGCAAGTGCACCAAAGAAAACATCACCCTCGTCCTCGGTAGCATTCTGTGAAAGGATGAACATAGGATTATTGGTGTGGTTACTGCCGCCCTTTCTGCTTTCATAGGTAAGCACACCGTTTTTAAGCACGGTATCCTCTCTGTAAAATTCTGCCGCCCAGGAGCCGTTGAAGTTGGTTGAGGTGTAGGGACGAAGAGAGGGGAAGTTGAACTCTGCGGAAGAAACCTTTTTGAGGGTAACGGCAGTTTCACTCTTGTTCCTGATTTTTACAAAGCGTTCAATTATGTCTGTGTTTTCACGGAGTCTGTAAAAGAGGGATGCCTCAAGGCCGTAGTGCTTATCCTCAAGGATGATTTCAAGCAGGAATGTGTCCTCATTCTCAAAGGTAACCTCAAAATCCTTATATAAAAGCTGTGCCTCACGGCAGCCGTCACCATAGGTGGCAACAAAAGCAGGAGTGCGGTAGCAGGTGCCGCCGTAGGGGAGATATTCGGTTTTTGAAAGGTCCTTGGCGGAGTGGTTTGAGTTCTTCTCCCAAGGGGTATAAGTGGATTTGTAATCGTCAATATCGGCACATTTTCTGCCCCAATGCTCGTGGTTAAGAACACCTGTGCAGTCAACTGCCATTACGTAATGGGTGTTTTCGGTTTCGAGGACAAATACTCCGTTGTTTTCAAGTATAAGCATAATTTTATTCTCCTTCGTACATCATATAATAATTGTCAATGTTTTCTCTTTTCCAATGGTCGTGCTTTATGACCTTAAAGCCGAGCTTTTCGTAAAACCTTACGTTTTCGGGGTCCTGTGCTTCAAGGCCAAGCTTGTAGCCCTTTGCGGTAAGGTCCTCAATGCCCTTTTTGATAAGCGCTGTTGCAATGCCCTTACCCTGATGCTTCGGGTCTACAAAAACGGGGGAGATAATGTAGCAGTCCTCGGGGAAAACCTTTACATCAAGGTGTCCGTAAGCCATAAGGGTTTTGATTGTGTTGGGCAGATAAAGGGCAAGGAAAATATAGTTCGGGCACATAAGAAAATCAAAAATGTCATATTCGTTATGAGCCTTACGCCAAATACAGATGCCTCTTTTTTTCTCGTCCTGATAAATTATATCCTCACGGTTGGAAGTAGAAAGACGTTCAATCATAAAGTGATAGACGTAACGCTTTCTTATCTTTTCATTTTTTGTGGCATAGGAATGAACGGGGTCATTCACATAAGCCTCAGCCGCCATACGGGCGTAGTATTCAAGGTCTTTTCGTGTAAGGGGGCGTTTTTTCATAATGCTTCTCCTTTATGGTTTTTCCTTCATAATCTTCTCAAGTATATCCTTATCCGCAGGGCAGAATTCGTACTGCGGAATCTCCTCGGGGGTTATCCATTTTATATCGTTATGCTCAAGCATTTTAACGGTACCTTCGGCAATTGTACAGTTGAAAAGCGTCAGGTGAATATAAATGTCGGGGTATTCGTGGTCAACCTCGAAAAAAACATCACCGACAGAAACGGTAACATCAAGCTCCTCACGGCATTCACGGATGAGGGCTTCCTCTTTGGTCTCGCCTTCTTCAGTTTTACCGCCGACGAATTCCCATTGCAGGGCACGGGTTTTATTGAGCGGACGCTGACAAATCATAAACTTATTTTCATCCCATATAAGTGCCGCTACAACGTGGCGGAAGGGCTTTTGTGCTACTGTTTTCATACATTTCACCTCAGAATAATAATACATAAAAACCGTGAGTTTGTAAAGGCAAAACACAATAAAAAACCGACACCTTTTTCAAAAAGATGTCGGTTTGTGATAAGTGCTGAAATCAGTTGTGAACTCTTACCTGTGCGGCAAGGTTGATTGACTTGCTGGTAGCAACTGCACCGTCCTCGAAGCATACGAAATACTGATAGGTATCAGGCTCAAAATTGAAGTACTCGTCGTCAATTTTAAGGAAGCAGGAAACTGATCCGTCGGAGCCCTGAACAAGGGTTGCATCAGCGGTTGATGTGCCCATAACCCTTGCATCACTCATAATGTAAACGGTGATGAAGCTGTCGTTTACTGTGGGTGATGTACCCTCAAGGCCTTCCATTTTGATGGTTACATCCTTGCCGCTTCCGAAGCCCGTTGCAACGGAAAGGGTGACGGGTGTGTAAACTCTTCCCTGGGTGTCTGTACTGCCCTCAACGTTGGGGCTGTAAACAAAGTTGGGCTCGGTATAGCCGGGAACTGTGGGAGCAGTTGTTGTGGGTACGGTTGTGGTGGCTGTGGTTGCCGAGGTTCCGTTGGGAACTGCCTGGGATGTACCTGCCATTGTGGTTGTACCTACGGTAGCGTAGGTGGGAGAGGTGGTAGTGGTAGTAGTCGTTGTGGTGGTAGTGGTAGTTGTTGTAGTTGTGGTTGTAGCTGTAGTAGTTGTTGCTGTGGTTGTGGTGGGACCTGTTGTCTGCTCACCGAAGGTAACAGCCGTTGTGGTGGTTGTAGTGGTGGTTTCCTTTTTGTCGGAGCCGCCCTTTGCCACAAGTCCTATTGCAATTGCAAGAATAACTACAAGACCGATTATAATGAAGTACCACTTTTTGTTTACTCTTTCACCCTCCTGAACATCCTCTTCCTCATCGTCGGCAAAGGCTTCGGCAAAGTCCTCTTTTTCGTCGTCACTTGCCTCGTTGTGAATGTGAGCTCTTTTGCCGTAAAGGGGAGTGCTTTCCTCGTTACCCTGAAGGTGATAGGGATTTACGGGACGGGGAGCCACAGGTCTGATGGGAGCAGGTGGAGAATAAACCTCAGGCTCGGGCTCTGTGGGGGGCTCATAGAGAAGGTGGCTGTTAAGTGAGGCTGCAAAAATTGCAGGATCGAGGTAGCGCTCATGAGCACGGAAGGCTGTAGCCTTGTAGATAACATTTGCAAGACCAGGTGTTGCATTTGAGGGAGCAGGGAAAAGGTCGCCTCTCATTCTTCTTGCAAAGGCGTTTTCTCTGTCCTGCATTGATACGGGTGCAGGAAAGGATGGAAGGAAGGGCAGACGGTTGTTATTGATAAGCTTGTAAAGAAGAATGCCCAATGAGTAAATATCCGAGCTTATATCAATCGGAGCCTTGGTGTAAAGCTCGGGAGCAATGTAGGAGGATGTGATTCTATCCTCACCGAAGCGTCCCTTACAAACACCGAAGTCACCTAATTTGAAGTTGCCCCTTGCATCAACATAAATATTTTCGGGTCTTACCTCATGGTGGATGATGCCTACCTTACGGAAGCCATCAAGGGCACTGCAAAGGTCTGCACCGATTCTGATAACATCGTTCTGTGTTGCAGAGTCAACCTTGAGGTAATCACTTAAGGGGCGCAGAAGCTCTGTAAGGATTACAAGGTAGAAGCAGGAGCTTTCCTTGATAATCTGATAATTGTCGTAGCGTACAATGTTCTTGTTGTCACGAAGCAGGAGCATCTTTTCCATGTTTTTTCTTACGGACTGCTCAACCTCGTCAAGGTACTGCTGTACATTCTGATATATACCCGAGGAAATCACGCGGCTTAATTCATCGTTGCCTGCAGGAAAACGGATTGTTTTAATGCACTGGTAACGCACACGGCCGTCCTCTACTGTGCTGACTTTAAAAACCTTGGAAAATCTGCCTTCAGCAATTTTGCCTTCAACAGACCAAGTGCCGAAAAATGGCTCGTAGCTTCTGAGCTTTTCTAAGGTCATATTTTCAACTCCTTTGGCGGTCAGTCAGGGAAGCTCCCTGACTCAATAATATACTACATAATATCATTATTATTCTTTTTAGTCAAGTTTGAGGATTTTAAGCAACTGTTAATCCTCAATTTTCTCAAAGCGTTTAAACACCTTGCCGTCCCTTTCGACGGTTTCGTTCCACATTGAGGCAGGTCTGACCCACAGTCCGCCTTCACCGTAAAGAGCCCTGTAAACAACAAACTCCTCAAGGCTTTCGCTGTGCTTAGCCGTACCGATTACCTCATATTCATTACCCTTGAAATGGCGGTATTTACCTTTTTTGATTTCCATAGTATGCTCCTTTTATTAAAAATCGGGCGGCAGATTGCCGCCCCTATAATTATTTTTTCAGATATTTTCCGTATTTAACCTTGTTGACAACAAAGCCCACGCCGAGCCATACAAGAATAAGGGGAAGGAAAAGAAGAACAAGAAGCACAAGTGAAACAACAACGGGAACAGCTTTTTTGCTCTTTATGTAGTTGGTAACCTCTTCCTGCTTCGGGGGGAAGTTATCGTAAAGGTTGAGCACGGCGTCAGCGTCACAGATGCCGCTGTTGTAAAGCAGAGGCTCAACGAGTGCCTGGGCAGAGTCAACACACTTGAGGATTTTGCCGAGCTTCACACCGAAGAGGTTAAGGATGCTGTCAACGATGGAGAGTAAGCCCATGGTGATTTTGTATTCGGGAGTTTCGGGTGAATAGGGGGAGTCACCGCCGTAAAGGTTGGTAACAAGAGAGATGATGAAGTCCACAACCTTGCGATCCTTTATATCCCTGATGTCACTCTTTTTAACGCCGCTTTCCTTTTTGCAAAGGGCGGCAACGTGACCGATTGTAAGCTTGCGGAGTATCTTTGCAAAGGGTCTTATAATCCAGCCGATTTTATAGATAAGCTCTTCCTTTACGCTGAAGGCGGTAACCATTTTGGCGAGTGTGGGAATATCCGTTGCGGCAGCGTCAATAACTCTGCCTATCATGCCGAAGAATTTGTCTGCAAGGTGGTCACGGAGCTTACGGCCGCCGATTTCACATTCGGAGTCAACAGCTTTAATATCAATGATACCCTTTGCGGGGTCAAAGGTAGCACTGCGGAAGGTTGCAGGGTAGCCTACGGCTGCGGCGGTTGTGATGTCATAGAACACCTTACCGCTTTCGGTGTACTTGTAGGAAATGTCCTGCATATGGGTATGACCCGTGAACATAAAGGGCACTCCCATTTCGGTAAGCTGTTCAATTCTTAAGTCGGGGTCCTTCATAATGTTACCGCCGCCGATAACCTTGTAGAAGGGTGAGGGTGAAAGCATGGGATGATGTGTCATCGGGATGACAAACTGACCGTTTTCGTGAGCGTCCTTAATCTGCTCGCTTATCCATTCAAAGCACTCCTCGGAAAAGCCGCTTCCGTTTTTGCGGTTGCTGTCATCGTTGAGGGCAAAAAGGCGGTAGCCGTCACAGAGCTGTACAACATAGCTCATACTTTCACGGTGAACGGCAATAGCCTCGTCGGGACCGAATTCACGGTACAAATCGTAAAGTTCATCGCGCTTTACGGCAGGCACGGTAACAACATCGTCACCGACGAATTTTCTTGTAACGTCACCGTCGTGGAAGTCGTGGGTTGCGGTGATGACGTAAACCCTTTTACCGCGCTCCTTGAGTGAACGAAGGAGCTTTATAACACCCTCGTGAGCCTCAACCTCTGCCCTTGTTGTAACGTCTCCTGATACGAGTACAATATCGGTGTCGTCCTTTGCAAGCTGATCCATGAGGGCGGTGAGGATTTCCTCACAGTTGTAAAGGTCGTTGGGGGTTTTGGCATTTTCCTTTTCAAAGGCCTTACCTGTAACACCGGTTTCCTTTGAATAGTAATGGATGTCTGAAATAATATTTACCTTTAAAGGCTTGTGATTCTCGTACATATTCTTTCTCCTTTTTATTTAGCCGTAACAACAATGCAATGTGCCTCGTCCTTTTTTACATCAAGGGTGATTTCGCAAAGACCGTCACGGTAGTCAAAGCCGATTTCCTTGCCGTCAAGCTCGGCGGTGTATTCGTGACCGTCCTTCATCACGCAAAGAAGGGTCATTTTTTCGTTTTCACCGTAGCAGGTGAAGTTAATCTGTGTCTTGGTGCAGTCCTCGTTGAAGCTTACCTTGTCAAGGTAGGTGTCAAAGCCGACATTGACTGTTCCCGGTGAATAGTAAGCCTTGAGCCACATATTAAGCGGTGAGGAAAGTCCGCCGAAGTTGTGGAACCATCCGCCACAGCCAGTTACGGTGTTGACCATTTCAAAGGTGTAGTAGGTTGCCTCAACCTCACGCTTCCATATATTAAGGGCAAGGTGGGCAATATCTCTTGCAAGGTCGGGCTTGCCCATATCGAGCATACTCTTCCATATAAACCACTGGTGCGGGAACCAGATGTTGCCGTTCCAGTAGCCGTTTACCTTATAATAGGAAGCACTCTTGTCAACGGCGCTGATGCCGAAGGGGGTGTGCATCTCATCCTCGTTTTCAAGGTGACCGATGATTTTCTCTTTCTGTTCACCGTTGCAGACGCCTGCAATGATGGGATAAATGCCGTCGAGACCCTTGTTGAGGTTTTCACCCTCGGGTGTGGTGAACTTCTTCACGGGCTCGTAGTTTTCATCGTGAAGCACATAAGCGTAGTAACCGCTCTCGCTGTCCCATGAATAGGTGTCAAGTGCCTTTCTGAAGCCTGCAATATCGCTTTCATATTCTTTGATATCCTCTGCCTTATCAAGCTTTCTTGCAAGAATTGAAAGAATCTTACCGAAGCGGATAACCTGACTTGTTGAGATTACGGGTGAAGCCTTGTCACGGACATTTTGCTTCATCATAGCAACCTGAGCGGGATAGTCGTCCATACCGCTTGTTGAATAGAAGTAGTCGTAGGTGGTGAGGATTCCGCTTTTGAACTTGCCCGTTGTTGAGCCTCTTATCTTACCTGCAAGGAAGCGGTAGTAAAGTCTTGCCCTTGCATAGTAGGAGGTAAGCAGATGCTTTTTATCCTCAGCCTTCTGAAGCATTTCGTAAAGCTGATAAATCTGCACGGGTACGGGTGAGCCGTGGTGCAGGAAGGCGTAGTCGGGGTTGTCCTCTTCACTTAAGTAGGTATCAAGAATGTATTCGGCAAACTTGGGGGCAATTTCATTCATACCGAGTCCGATAAAGCCTGAATCCCAGGTGTAAAGGCAGTCCCAACGCTTGCCGGGGGTGTGGTGGATGATATAATCACCGTGCTTGTAAATGGGGTAAACAACGTTTGTAAGAAGTGCCGCTGAAAGCAGCTGATTGCTCAGTCGGTAGGTTTCACCCTTTTCGTTAAGGTTGAAGCGTACGGCTTTTTCCTTTGCCTTTTGATAAATCTCTTCGTATTCTTCCTCGGTGAGGTAATCGCATTCACCCTTGGAGATAACGGCATACTGCACCTTTGTTTCACCGCTTTCGATGAAAATTGTGTGGGAGATTGCGTTGTGGAAGAAGCCGTTGTCGCTGTGCTTGCGGTTGAAGGCACCGGTAAAGCTTTCCGTTAAATCGTCAAAGGTTTCGTCACCGTTTGAGAGTCTTGCGGTCATACAGTCCTCAAGGGCACCCGTATTTATTTCTCTGAAACGGGTGTTGCTGTCAAAAATGCGAAGCTTGTATTCACCCTCAATTTTATCGTAGGTGAGGGTTGTAAGGTAGCCCTTTTCGGCTTCCTCGTTTGTGAAAGATGGGGTGAAGTTTACGGGGACGCTTTCTACCTTTATGTTGTCCTTATCATAGTTTTCTGTAACGGCAAAAAAGTCAAATTCTGCCGCACCCGTGCCCGTTGCAACAAAGGAGAGGTTAAGCTCACCCTTGTGAAGCTTACCTAAATGAATATGCACAAGCTGAGGCTCGTCGCAGGGAGCAAGGGGGAGGGTTGTACTGCCGTTTAAAATAAAGGTTGCGGTGTTTTCGCTGTTTATGTAATGAACACCTACCTGCTTGCCCTGCTCGTAGTGAATGTCACTTGTGCGGTAGCGGAGGGTCAGCACGGCGTTGTCATAGTCGTTTTCGAGTACTTTTTTATAGGTAACCCTGTCGCCTGCTTCGGCACCGAAGGGCTTGATAACGCGGTGGGGCATATGCCACTTTTCTGCTCTGTCACCGAGACCCTTTTCAAAGGTAAATGCCTTGTCGATGAATTCACCCTTTTTTCTGCCGTCGGCATTCTGCTCGTCCCAGGGACGGGGAGTAGCATAGGTGTATTCAAGGTAGTCCGTAGCCTTGATAAAGTCACATTTTTCGGGAAGGAAAACCTCGGTGTAGCTGTCGGCAGGGTATTCTATTCAAGAAAAGTAGTTTACAACACACTCCTTGATAAGGTCGGTGTTGTTGACAATCTCCGTTCTTACAAGGGTGCTTTCGTCTGTAAGCCTTGTGTAGGAAACATCGGCGTAAACCCTGTCCTTCCATTCAAGGTCGTGACGGTAGGAGTAAAATGAGTAATCCTCACTGCAGCGCCAGGGATGATAAGCCGAAGGCAGAGTCACGTTGGGAACTCTTATATCAAAGGCGTGAACGGCAGGAGCAACACAAAAATCAAAGCGGATGCCCTTATATTTTTCGTGGTCGGCAATGCGGGAAATACCTGCATATTTTTTGCTGTAGGGTCCCCAAAGGGAAAGGCAGCTGAATTTATCAAGCATAAGTACACCTCACTGTTAAAGTAGTCAGTAGTCATTTTGGGGGATTGTAAGCCTGCATAATGACTGAGCTGACTGCACATTTGTTTAAATATAAGTATATAATATAGCCGTAAACAAAGTCAACTTATTTTTAATTCCTTAATTAAAATATTTGCAAAACTTGTACTTTGCAACAAAATCACAAAAAGTGTGCAAGATTATATTTTTTTTAATCATTTTTGTAAAAAATAATTTGCAAAACGGGTTGAAATTTTTAGAATGTGGTGGTATAATCTATGCAAGCTACAAAACTATACAGATTTTAGGAGGTAACTTATGAAAAAGATATTATCAGTTATGTTAGCTATCATGATGCTCTTCGGCGCACTTTCAATCAGCGCTTCAGCAGAAGGTATATATGATGAAATGTACAAGATTGAAGTTCCCGGAACAAATACAACAGTTGGTCAGGGCGGACATCTTATCCTTGAGTTCAATTTCGGCGCTGGTTCATCTAAGCTTCCTCTTTATGTTTATGAGAACGGTGCATTCACTGAGGTTCCCGGTGAGGAAATCACAGGTACATACTATATGTTACCCAGAGCTTACAATCAGCTTGTTGCAGGCGCATCATTAGAGCTTCCTACAGTTAAGGCTCCCGATGATAAGGATTTCCGTGGTTGGTACTGCTATGCAGACGGTAGATACTACATCACAGGTCAGCGCATTGAAACAATCCCCAGCGAATGGTTCACAGCAAACAACGGCAGCCGTGTTGTTAAGTTCACAGCAGAGTATGAATCTGCAGAGCCCGAAGCAGACACACTTACAACAATCCTTGGTATTCTTTCAAAGGTATTCGGTGCAATGCTTGGTATCTTCTTCTTTGACGGCTCAACAGCACAGGGTGTTCAGCTTGTTGAAAAGCTCCTTGCAGGTATTATGTAATAAAACATAACAGCTTAAGCTCCGACATTGTCGGAGCTTTTTTTCTGCCTTAAGATAGGGGCATAAGAAAAACGATGAATAAAAAATCCGTACACAGTTTTTTGTGTACGGATTTGTTTTACTGATTTTCCTTTACAATTCTGAATGCCATCTCTTCAAGCTGCTCAATGCTTTCAAGTGCACCGACCTGCTGACGGTAGGCGGCGGCACCCTTTATGCCCTTGATGTACCAGGCGGCATGCTTTCGTGCTTCTCTTATACCCACACGCTCACCCTTGTATTCGCAAATGAGCTTGATGTGCTTGATCATCACAAGCATTCTTTCACTCACGGGAGGCTCGGGAAGGATAATACCGTTTTGCAGGTAAGCGTTAATCTGACTGAAAACCCAGGGTCTGCCGAGGGCACCTCTGCCCACCATAAGGTAGTCACAGCCTGTTTCCTCAAGCATCCTTGCGGCAGAAATTCCGTCGGTGATATCTCCGTTTCCTATAAGGGGAATGGAGATGTTCTTTTTTACCTCGGCAATCATACCAAGGTCAACGGGGGGAGCATACATCTGCTGACGGGTTCTGCCGTGAAGGGTTACGGCACTCATACCTGCCCTTTCGGCACGCTGTGCCATATCGATACAGTTGATGCTGTCCTTGTCCCATCCGAGGCGGATTTTCACCGTAACGGGAATATCGACGGCATTTTTTACGCTTTTCATAATTTCCTCGGCAAGGTCGGGTGTCTTCAGAAGAGCACTGCCTCCGCCGTTGCCTGCAATTTTAGGTGCAGGACAGCCCATATTGATGTCGATTACCTCGGGTTTATAGTCAAGGCAGGCACGGGCACTCTGTGCCATAATTTCGGGGTCGTTGCCGAAAATCTGTGCGGCGGCAGGACGCTCCTTTTCTGAAAGGGCAAGCAGCTTTTTGCTTTTTCTGTCGCACATGGTAAGCCCCTTGCTGCTGACCATTTCACTTACAACATAGCTTGCACCGTAGGACACGCAGATTTCTCTGAAGGCTCTGTCGGCAACACCTGCCATAGGAGCAAGTGCGGCGGTACGGCTATCTATTTCAATGCTACCAATTTTCATTTGCTTCACCTTAAATAAAAGTATTCAAGGTATTTTAGCATAAATGAGGTTACAAGTCAAACAGGAAATGAATTTACGGTGCAGGTGTGAGGGGCTTGAGCAAGGCAAAAAAATAATCATTCCGACAAAATTCAGAATGATTATTTTAAAAAGCGTTATTCTTTATAAATTGAAGCCGAGGGGTAAAAGCTCACCGAGTGTAAGCGTTTTCACATCCTCACCGTTTTTGCCGAGGATTACTGTGAAATTTTCACCGCAGAATTCACTCATCACCTGACGGCATACTCCGCAAGGCGGACAGAAGTCGGCAAAATCAAGAGCCTTTCCGCCGACGATTGCAATTTTGGAAAACTCCCTTTCACCTTCACTTACAGCCTTGAAAAAAGCCGTCCTTTCGGCACAGTTTGTGGGGGAGTAGGATGCACTTTCAATGTTACAGCCAAGGTAAACCTTACCGCTTTTTGTAAGAAGTGCCGCACCCACCGTAAAGCCTGAGTAGGGTGAATAGGAGCTTTCTGCCGCTTGTTTTGCTTTTTTTACAAGTTCAATGTCTGTCATTTTTATTCTCCTTGAACTTCATTTTTACTGAATTTCATTTTTTAAGCTTTCGCCCTGAATGTCACCCTGCACACCGAGTAAGTCAAGTACAGTTTTTCCTATGTCGGCAAAGGTGTTTCTTGTGCCGAGGCTTACGGGCTTTATATTTTTGCCGTAAACCAAAAGGGGAGTATGCTCTCTTGAATGGTCGGTGCTTTCTGTCAAGGGGTCACAGCCGTGGTCGGCGGTAATCATCAGCACGTCATCCGCTTTAAGCTTTTTCATAAACGAGCCAAGCCAAAGGTCAAACTCCGTCAAGGCTTTTGCATAGCCCATTGCATCGTTGCGGTGACCGTAAACCATATCAAAGTCAACTAAATTCGTAAAGCAAAGGCCGTGGAAATCCTTTTCTGCCGCCTTGTCGGTAAGCTCCATTCCGTGAGCATTGCCCTTGGTGGGGTTGGACTTTTCCATGCCTCTGCCTGCAAAAATGTCGTAAATTTTGCCGATGGGGATAACGTCAAGTCCGTTATTTGTCAGTATATCTATAATAGTATCCCTTGGCGGTGCAAGGGAAAAATCGTGGCGGTTGGCAGTACGCTTAAAGTCGGGGTATTCACCCTCAAAGGGACGGGCAATAACTCTGCCTACGCCGTGCTTACCCTTGAGAATCTCTCTTGCAATTTCGCAGTATTCGTAAAGCTTTTCGGGCGGCACAAGGCTTTCGTGTGCCGCAAGCTGAAAAACGCTGTCCGCCGAGGTGTAAACAATGAGCTTTCCTGTTTCAAGGTGCTCCCTGCCGTAGTCCTCAAGCACCTTTGTGCCTGAATAAGGCTTGTTGCAAAGTATACCTCTGCCCGTTTTTGCCGTGAATTCATTTATAACCTCATCGGGAAAGCCCTCGGGGTAGGTGGGAAGAGGCTCGTCTGAAACAACGCCTGCAATTTCCCAATGTCCCACGGTGGTGTCCTTGCCGCGGCTTTTTTCACAAAAGCGTCCGTAGGCACCAAGGGGAGTTGCTTCTTTTTCACCGAAGTCAATTCCGTCAATATTGAAAAGACCGAGCCTTTTCATATTGGGTACGCAGAATTCTTTTTGCTTAAAGCAGGAATAAAAGGTATTGCTTCCCTCGTCACCGTAAAGGTGGCTGTCCTTCATTTCACCGATGCCGAAGGAGTCAAGGACAATTAAAAATACACGCTTTGTGCTCATTTATCAAACCTCACAGCTGTTTCAAGGGCAATTTTCATCATATCGGTAAAGGTGTTCTGCCTTTCCTCTGCGGTGCAGGATTCACCCGTGAAGGGCAGGTCGGAAATTGTGCAGATTGCAAGAGCCCTCTTTTTAAGGTGCATAGCGTTAAGGTAAAGGGCGGCAGCTTCCATTTCAACGGCAAGTGAGCCCGCCTTTGCCCATTTTTCAAGGCTCTTTTCGTCGGCATCGTAAAAGGTATCCGAGGAAAGGAGGTTGCCTACCTTAAGCTCTACGCCGATTTCCTTTGCACATTCGTCAGCGGTTTTCAGCATTTCATAGCTGCAGGTGGGGGCAAGTGTACCCGTAACACCATACTGCTTCATAAAATCAGAGTTTGTGTTTGCACCGATTCCTGCAACAACATCACGAAGCTTAATGCCTTCACCGATACCTCCTGCCGAGCCGATGCGGATAATATTTTCCACGCCGAAGAATTTAAAAAGCTCGTAGGAGTAAATGCCGATTGAGGGCATACCCATGCCGCTTGCCATAACGGAAACCTTGTGACCCTTGTAATAACCCGTGTAGCCCTGAATGTTTCTTACATTGTTGACAAGCACGGCATTTTCAAGAAAGGTTTCGGCAATCATTTTTGCTCTTAAGGGGTCACCGGGCATAAGCACGGTTTTGGCAAAGCCGATATCGTCAAGTAAATTTATATGGGGAGTGTTCATAGTTTTTCTCCTGTTTTAATGAATAATGAATGATGAATAATGAATAGTGAATAATTGAGGGTCTGCGACGCATTGTAATGCCCTCTGTCGGCTACGCCGTCAGGCGTCCCTGACTACTGGCTACTGGCTACTGACTACTGACTACTAAGCCACTCGGCCCTCAATCAATACCCTTCGCCCTGCTCATTCTTCACAAGCTTGACAATTCTGCTTGTGCCGAGCCTTGAAGCACCGAGAGCCAGCATATCCTCGGCGTCCCTTAAGCTTGCAATTCCGCCTGCGGCTTTGATAAGTGTCACATCGGAAACGTGTGCCTTGAAAAGGGCAATGTCCTCTCTGGTGGCGCCGCCTGTGGAAAAGCCAGTTGAGGTTTTGATGTAGTCCGCATCGGAGGTGGATACGATCTCGCACATTTTAATTTTTTCTTCCTCGGTAAGAAGGCAGGTTTCAATAATAACCTTTAAAAGTCTGCCGTCGCAGGCTTTTTTTACCGCGTTGATTTCAGCAAGGATTTCATCATATCTCTTTTCCTTGAGCATACCGATGTTGATTACCATATCAATTTCATCGGCACCGTCCTTGATTGCTTCGGCTGCTTCAAATGCTTTTACGGCAGTTGTGTTATAGCCGTTGGGGAAGCCGATAACGGTGCAGATTTTAAGGTCGTTGCCCACATATTCCTTTGCCTTTTTAACAAAAGAGGGAGCAATGCAAACACTTGCACAGCCGTATTTTATGCCGTCATCACAAAGAGCCCTGATGTCCTCCCAGGTGGAAGCCTGACCTAAAACCGTGTGGTCAACCCTTGAAAGAATTTCTTTTATATCCATAATATTTACCTCCATAGAGTTACTTATATGTTTATCTAAACTAATATTATATATTCATGCTTGAAAAGTCAAATATTTTTTTCAGACTGCCGATAAAGGCACAAGAGCAACAATGCGGAAAATAATGAAATTGCAGTTATCACAAAATTGACTTTAGGGTGAGAAAAACAGGTTGAAATATCGAATTTCAACCTGTTTATGCATTGTTTTGACCTTTTTTCACCCTCTAGGAGTACCTTTGTACGCCTTCGGGGTGAAGAAAAGGTCATCTTGCACCATTCTCAGCAGTCTGACAGCTGTCGAAAATATTTTTTCGACAGCTGAAATATTTTAATATAAATTATTGTAAAAGATTTTGTTTTGGTTTATTATATATAAGAAGAAAGCAAAACTTCAAAGGAGATGAAAAAACATGTCAGGCATTACAGTAACAAGACAGAGCACCCTCGGTGAGATTATGGCAACTCCCGCAGGTCACGATATTTTAATGAAGGCGCTTTATCAGGTGGGTCTGAGCGGAGATATCCTCAAAAAAGGCCCCCTTTCAAAGCTGACCCTCGGCAAGCTGCAGAAGCTGAGTGCAGGTAAAATTGACGACGCTTTTGTGGATTCCATTTTAGGTATACTTAACCTTGAAAAGGATATTCCCCTTATGGACGACGCTCCCATCGAAAAGAAGTGGTGGAAGGAAGCTGTTTTTTATCAGATTTATCCCCGTTCCTTCAAGGACGGCAACGGTGACGGTATCGGTGACATAAGAGGTATTATCGAAAAGCTCGACTATCTCAAGGAGCTCGGTGTGGACGCAATATGGTTCAGCCCCATGTACGATTCACCCAACGATGATAACGGCTACGATATCCGTGATTACAGAAAAATTATGGAAGAGTTCGGCACAATGGAGGATTTTGACGAGCTTCTCAAGGGTATCCACGACAGGGGCATGAAAATCATTATGGACCTTGTAATCAACCACAGCTCCGACGAGCACGAGTGGTTCAAGTCAAGTGTCAGCGACCCCGACTCACCCTACAAGGATTATTATATCTGGCGTGACGGTGACGAGAACACACCTCCCAACAACTGGAGCTCACTTTTCAGCGGTCCTGCCTGGAATTATTACCCCGAGCGTAAGCAGTGGGCAATGCACCTTTTCTCCAAAAAGCAGATGGACTTCAACTGGGAGAACGAGAACTTAAGAAAAGACCTTTACGAAATGATAAATTGGTGGCTTGATAAGGGCGTTGACGGTTTCCGTCTTGACGTTATCAGCTTTATCTCCAAGGTTGACGGACTTCCCGACGGTAATCCCACCGTTGGTACACTTATGGGCTTCAAGGGTGTTGAAAATTATTTCTACGGCCCGAGGCTTCACAAGTATCTCCACGAAATGGCAGAGAACACCTTCAATAAGTACGATGCCTTCACCGTCGGTGAATGTCAGGGTACAGGCATTGAAATGAGCAAGCTTATGACCGGTGACTACCGCAAGGAATTGAGCGTTGTGTTCTCCTTTGACCATGTGGAAAATCCCGGCAAAAAGCGTTTCCTTAAGTATAAGTATGACCTTCGTCCTATGGCAAAGGAGCTTGTAAAATGGCAGCTTGATTACGGTAACCATTGCTGGCCCACGGTTTTCTTTGAAAATCACGATACAACAAGAATGCCCAGTAAGGTCTGTCCCGACGGCTTTTACAGAAGTGAATTAAGTAAGCTTCTTGCAGTAATGCAGCTGACAATGAAGGGCTGTCCCTTTATTTATCAGGGTCAGGAAATCGGTATGTGCAACGCTGACTTCAAGGATATGAGTGAGCTTCGTGACGTTGAATCAATCAACTATTATAACGAGTACATCGAAAAGGGTGAAAGCCCCGAAAAGATTTTTGAGGTTGTGTGTGCAGGCAGCCGTGACAACGGCAGAACTCCCATCTGCTGGACAAGGGGCGAAAATGCAGGCTTTACAACGGGCACTCCCTGGATTAAGACAATTGACAATTACGAAAGAATAAATGTTGAAAGCCAGGATAAGGACCGCTTCTCCGTGCTTAATTTCTACCGCAGTATGACAAAATTAAGGCACGAAAACGAAGCACTCGTTTATGGTGACTTTGAGCTTGCAAGCAAAAAGTGGAAGGATGTCCTTTCCTATTACCGTAAGGGTGAGGACGGAACCTTCTTTGTTGAAATGAACCTTACCGATAAGCCTCAGAAGAGAAGCGTAAGCGTCAAGGGCTTCACTAAGGTTATTTCAAATGTCAACACACAAAACGAAAGCACACTTTCTCCCTTTGAGGCAAACGTGTATAAAGTAAAATAACCGAAAAATATAATTGAATAATTAACCGTCTGTTGCTAATCATATTTATATATGACAACAGGCGGTGATTTTTTGTACAGACCCGAAACAATCAGAGAAATTTTATATAAAAGTGCGGAAAAATTCGGTGACAGATATGCCTTTACCTTCCTTGACGGTAATGGTAAAAAAGCAAATGTAAGCTTCAGGCAGTTCAGAAATGACGTAGTAAGCCTTGCCCTTTCGCTTATCCGTGAAAAGGGCAGACCCGAAAAGGCAGCAATCATTTCCTACAATTGCTATGAATGGTGCGTAAGCTACCTTGCCTGCCTTTCGGCGGGTATTGTTGCCGTCCCCATTGACCGCGAGCTTGCGGCAGAGGATATAAGGGATATTCTTGATTTTGCCGAGGTTAAAACAGTTCTTTGTGACGGTAAGACCTTACAGAAATTAAGCACGATAAATGAAAAGGATTTTATCAGCTTTGACGACGGTGAAACGGGACTTTATCCGCTTATCCGCAAGGGTGAAGCCCTTGTAAAGGAGGGCTTTGCCCTTGAAAACACAATTGACCCCGAGGCACTTGCAGTTTTGCTTTTCACCTCGGGTACAACGGGCAACTCAAAGGGTGTAATGCTTTCTAACCGTAACCTTTGCAGTGACCTTTTCCTTGTAAGTGAAAACATCAACCTTACCCCTTGCGACCGTTCCCTTTCCCTTCTGCCACTTCATCACACCTATGAAACCATTGCCTTTTTAATGATGCTCTACTGCGGCGGCTGTATAGCCTTCTGCGGTGGTTTGAGATATTTAAGCAAGAGCTTTCAGCTTTTTTCACCCACGGTTTTTGTAACAGTACCGCTGATACTTGAAAAGCTTTACGAAAGACTTATCGGTGAAATTGAAAAAAAGGGTATGAGGCAGAAGTTCCGCCTGGCAACACTTGTTTCCACGGCAATGAGTGAGGAGAAAAAGAAAAAGCTTTTTTCAGAAATACACGGTTTCTTCGGCGGCAGGCTTGAAAAATTTGTTGTCGGTGCGGCACCGCTTCAGTCCTCGGTGGCGGAAGCCTTTGAGACCTTCGGCTTCAGGGTGGTTATAGGCTACGGGCTTACGGAGTGCTCACCCATTGTGATATGTAACAGCACCCACGACACAAGTCCCGATACCGTCGGCAGACCACTTAAGGAGGTAGAGGTGAAAATTGATTCACCCGACGAAAAGGGTGTTGGTGAAATTCTCATTAAGGGTCCCATGGTGATGCTCGGCTATTATAAAAACGAAAATGCAACAAACGAGGTTTTCCGTGACGGCTGGTTTTGTACGGGTGACCTCGGGTATGTTGACAAAAGCGGCAGATACCGTATAAGCGGACGATGTAAAAATGTTATAGTTACAAAAAACGGCAAAAACATTTATCCCGAGGAGCTTGAATACCGCCTTAACAAAAATCCCTTTATTGCGGAAAGTCTTGTTTTCGGTGAAAAGGGTGATATTGTAAGCTGTGAAATTGTCCCCGACGAGGAGGCAATAAAGGCAAAGCTTAAAAAAAGCATCCTGACCGATGAGGAAATGAAATCGGTTATAAACGAAGCGGTAAGGAACATCAACCGTCATCTTCCGTCTTATAAGCGCCTTAAAAAGGTGACGCTTAAAAAGGACGGCTTCGACAAAACAACCACTCACAAAATTAAGCGAAAATATTGACGGCAGTGCTGAGGGTGGAGTATAATTATTGTTTGGTAGGGGCGGATATTATCCGCCCTTGAATGAGCACACTAGCCTCTCCCTTTGGGAGAGGTGGCGGCGTAGCCGTCGGAGAGGGTGCAAATGCGTCGCAGACCGACAATATTTGTCCCATATGGGTAAATACATCACTCCGTCGTAAGACGGAACATCATCCGCCGTAAGGCGGACATCATATCCGCAAAGCGGATACATCATTTCAAAAGGGAGGTGGGCAAATGTCAGAGCAGATTACCCTTGAGGGTGTCGTTGAAGGTATCATTTATACAAACGCAGAAAACGGATATACCGTCCTTGATGTAAGCTGTGATGAGCGTCTTATCACAGCCGTTGGCATTATGCCCTCCTGCAGTCCCGGTGAAAAAATAAAAATTTACGGCTCGTGGAAAACTCATCCTACCTTCGGTATGCAGTTTTCTGTTGAAAGATGTGAGCGTACCCTTCCGAAAAACGCAGGGGATATGTACCGCTACCTTTCGGGCGGTGCAATCAAGGGCGTAGGCCCTGCAACGGCAACAAAAATTGTTGACCGCTTCGGTGAGGACAGCTTTGACGTAATCGAAAACCACCCCGAACGCTTAAGCGAAATAAGGGGCATTACCCGTGACAAGGCAATGGAAATCAGCAAGAGCTTTAAAAGTCAGTTTGCCGCAAGGGAGGTTATAATTGCTCTTGAAAGGTGGGGGCTCAATCCATCCGAGGCTCTTGCCGCTTATAAGGCCTTCGGCAGCGGTGCTGTTGAAAGGATAAACGAAAACCCTTATATTTTATGCGGTGAAAAAACCGCCCTTCGTTTTGAGCGTGTAGATGAAATTGCAGAAAGCTTCCCCGGTGGAGTAAAGGATATATACCGCCACCGTGCGGGAATTATACATATTTTAAGACATAACCTTTCTAACGGTCACACCTGTGTGCCCAGGGAAAAGCTTATCCTTCCTGCAAAGGAGCTATTAGGTCTTGAGCGTGAGCAAGCCGGTGAGGTTATCGATGATCTTATCGACGACAGAGAAATTGTTGTGGATTTTTACGATGACAAGCCCTACGTTTTTCTTTGTGAGGAGTACCTTGACGAAAGGAGCATTGCTGACAGAATAGGCGTTATGCTCCGCTTTCCTCCTGCAAAGGGCAGGATAACTGTTTCCGCAATTGAGGAAATTGAAAAGAAAAAGGGCATCTCCTTTGAGGAAAAGCAGAGAGAGGCAATCCTCACCGCCGTAAATGACGGACTGCTTGTTCTGACGGGTGGTCCCGGTACGGGTAAAACAACAACCCTCAACGGCATCCTTGAGCTTTTTGAAAAAAAGAAGCTTCGTGTTCTCCTTGCGGCGCCTACGGGCAGAGCCGCAATGCGTATGAGTGAGGTTACGGGCAGGCAGGCAAAAACCGTTCACCGCCTTTTAGAGGTTGAATGGGGTGAGGGTGACAAGCCTCGCTTTACAAGGAATATGGAAAATCCCCTTGAGGCCGATGCTGTTATAGTTGACGAGCTTTCAATGGTGGATACCCACGTTTTTGCCGCACTTCTTGATGCTTTGCCATTAGGCTGCCGACTTGTTATGGTCGGTGACTCGGATCAGCTTCCGCCTGTAGGTGCAGGTAACGTGCTTCAGGATATAGTTGACTCGGGGCTTATTCCCACGGTAAAGCTTACAGAGGTTTTCCGTCAGAGTCTTGAAAGCCTTATAGTCACCAATGCTCATAAAATAGTAAAGGGTGAATATCCCGAGCTTGATGTAAAGGACAAGGATTTCTTTTACATGCAAAGGAACAATATGTTCCGTTGTGCCGAAACGGTGCTTGACCTTTGCACTAACCGTCTGCCCAAGGCCTACGGAAGTGACCCCCTTGAGGATATACAGATAATCTGTCCCTCAAAAATGGGTGAAACGGGTACGGTGAGAATCAACGATATGATGCAGAAAATCCTCAACCCTCCCTCAAGGGATAAGGAGGAGCTTTCAAGAGGAAGCCGTATCTTCCGTGAGGGTGACAAGGTAATGCAGATTAAAAATAACTACGATATCGTCTGGACAAGAGGCAAGGAAACCATGGCAGGCATCTTCAACGGTGATATCGGCAGAATAATTTCCGTCAACCACAACGCAGGCTTTATGAAAATCCTTTTTGATACAAGGACGGCAATTTACCCCTTTGACAATGTCAAGGAGCTTGAGCTTGCTTACGCTATCACTGTACATAAAAGTCAGGGCAGTGAGTTTGACAGCGTGGTAATGCCCGTGTGCTGTGTACCGCCAAGGCTTTCCTACCGTAACCTTTTGTATACCGGTGTGACACGAGCCAAGAACAGACTCATCCTTGTCGGAAGCAGTGAGGAAATCTGTGCAATGGTTGACAACGATAAAAAAACACGCCGCTATTCGGCGCTTAAGTATATGCTTTTGAAGGATAAGACGTTGAAGAAGTAGTCAGTAGCCGGTAGTCAGTAGTCAGGATTGCCTCACGGCAAATGAATGGTTACTGTAGGGACACGGCTTGCCGTGTCCGCAAGGTTTGAGATGTAGCGGCAATCAATGGTCGGCTCGGTAAGCGCAAGGTCATTATTACCGTAGGGCAGGGGCTTGCTCCTGCCGTATAACGGAAGGTCTGCTCGGTCAGCAGCAACTCCCAAACCCACAGTTGACAAAAAAGCAAAATGCAAGTAGAATATATTAGTTGTAGAAATAAGAAAGGAGTGTGAAATAATGGCAGGCTATAATATAGGTATTGACCTTGGTACAAGCACGGTTACCGCCTTTGTAAGCGGAAGAGGTATTGTCCTTTCAGAGGATAACGCAATCTGCTACGATGCACATAACGATGACTTTGTTGCCCTTGGTGACGATGCAGGTATAATGTTCGGTAAGGCACCTGAAAGCTATATTTTAAAGCGACCCATTAACGACGGTGTTATTTCCGACTTCACCGTAATGGCTGATATTCTTTCACGCTTCCTTGAAAAAATATGCAAAAACAGTATTTTCAGACCCAATGTGCTCATAAGTGCTCCAAGCTGCAGTACACAGCTTGAAAAAAAGACGGTTATTGAAGCTGCTTGTGCCGCAGGTGCAGGTAAGGTGCACCTTGTTGATGAGCCCGTTGTTTCAGCCCTCGGAGCAGGACTTTCCATTGACCACCCCAAGGGAGTTATGGTTATTGACCTTGGCGGAGGCACAACGGATATTGCCGTAATTACTATGGGTACCGTTGCTTATGCAACTTCTCTTCGCAGAGTTTCGGGCGACACAATGGACGAGGCAATCTGTCAGTACGTTAAAAAGAATATGGATATTCACATCGGCAAGCAGACGGGCAGAAAAATAAAGCACGCCGTAGGCTGTGCCGTTAAAAGAGAAGAAGAATTTGAAATCACCTTTACGGGTAAGGATATAGTCACCGGTATGCCCAAGAATTTCGGCATCAGCTCCCACGATGTATGCGAGGCACTCAAGGAAAATGTGGAAAGCATTTTTGACGGAGTTATGGAGGTTCTTGACCAGACACCGCCGGAGCTTTATACCGATATCTGTAACGAGGGCATTGTGCTTACCGGCGGAGTTGCAAAGCTTTACGGCCTTGACAAATTCCTTGCAAAAAAGCTCGGCATCAGGGTTACCGTAGCCGCCGACCCCGAGCATTGCGGTGCAAAGGGAGCAGGCTTTATGCTCAAAAATATGAAAAAGCTTGAGGACAACGGCTACAGCTTCCGCTTAAGGGAGCAGACATATTAAACGCAGTTATTCCGATTTAACTGTGTTTGCCGTAACTCCGTAAAGAGGCTTGCTTTCGGGCTTGCGTGTGCTTTCGGTTTTTTCAAGGAAACGGTTTGTAACGGTAAACTGACAGCATATTTTATTTGAATAGTACACCAAGTGATAATCATCAACATCTAAAGTCAATTCACCTGTCCTTGAAAAGTCCTCACTTTTCATCGGCAGGATTTTTTTTACCGTTTCCTCACATTTTTCCTTTTCGAAAAGAGTGAAGGCTTCAAGGACCTTTGCCGCCTCACATCTGTAAAATTCCCCCTGAGAGGGAGTAAGACCGATTATATTGCCCTTTTCGTCTGCCTTGCTGACTGTAAGGCGGATTTTTTTTATTTCACCCTTTTCGTTTTCCTCGGCAGTAAGAAGGACAAGGCTGTCCCCGTTTTTCAAAAGGAGCTTGTAGCTGTTATCCGTTACGGTATAGCTTGAAAGGGAAAGGAGCTTGTTGCCGTTTATACGGTTAAGGTTATCGGTCAGAAGGAGGATGTTGCAGTTGCCCTCGGGAGTGCAGGCGGAAAGAATGACGCTGCAAAGGGCAATGAGCAGGGGAAGAAGCACAGCTTTTTTCATATAATCACCGTTAGAGTATATGCGGTTTGTATAATGAATAATGAATGATGAATAGTGAATAATGAATAATTGAGGTCGCGTCCTGCATTGTGCTGAAATTAAGAATAAGCCCGCAAAGGCAGATTGCACAAAAAGGAAATTGCAAGCTATAATTCCTCTGTTCTTTGGCGGTGTGATTGTGCCTTTGAGAGAGACTTAACGCGGATATGATAGGAGCGAAGCGACCCGATACTATTCATTTTTCGTTATTCACTATTCATTATTCATTAAAAAAGACCCCCGCAGGGGTCTTTTTTTATACAGCGTCTCTGCCCTTGGGAAGAGCAACCTTTTCCTTGTGCGGCTTGGGCTGAATGTCGCCTGCCTTGGTAAGAGCAACCTTTGTCATTGTGGGACCGAAAAGCTCATAAATAAGCACACCGAAAAGCACTATGTTGCGGATGATGATACCGCTTTCACCGATTTCCATTGCGGTGATTGACATACCGAGGGCAACACCTGCCTGGGGAAGGAGAGTGATGCCGAGGTACTTCTGAATGTTAGGCTCACTTTTTGCCATAACGGCACTCCAGCGAGCACCGAAGTATTTACCGAGGCTTCTTGCAATGATGTAAACAATACCGATACCGATAATGCCGAAATCGGTAAATACGGAAAATTCAAGCTCTGCACCGCTTAATACGAAGAAGAGGATGAAAAGGGGAGTGGTCCAACGGTCAGTTTTTTCCATAAGGTTTGCAGAGAATTCACAGACATTACAGAAGATTGTGCCGAGCATCATACACACAAGAAGAGGTGAGAAGCCGACGTGAACGGGACCAATGTGGAACTTGAGCTTTGAAAGGGCAACTGCAAGGAAGATTGCAGTGATAACAATTGCCTGACGCTTGCTTCTTGAGTGGAAGAACTTTTCCGCAAAGGAGAGGCACCAGCCGAGAATTGCACCGAGCACAAGTGAGAATACAATCTCAGCAAGGGGATCAACAAGCACGGAAACAAGGCTGAACTCACCGAGGGTGAGAGCCTTTGCAATGCCGAAGGAAACTGCGAAGATGATAAGACCAACGGCGTCATCAAGGGCAACAATGGGAAGAAGCAGGTTTGTAAGCTTACCCTTTGCCTTGTACTGACGGACAACCATAAGCGTTGCCGCAGGAGCCGTTGCCGAAGCAATAGCACCGAGGATGATTGCACTTGAAAGGGGAAGCTTATCCTCGCCGAGAGCAAAGTGAAGTCCGATAAGAGCCGCATCAACAACAAGGGTTGTCAGCACAGCCTGAAAAATGCCGATGATGGTAGCCTGCTTACCTGTGTGCTTGAGCTGTGAAAGGCGGAACTCATCACCGATTGCAAAGGCAATGAAGCCCAGAGCAACGTCGTTGAGGATTGAAAGGTCAGAGACGGCACCTACACTTGTAAAGCCGATGCCTTCAATACCGAGCCTGCCGAGGCAGTAGGGTCCGATGAGTATACCTGCAACAAGGTAACCCGTAACTGCGGGAAGCTTGAGAGGTTTTACCACTCTTGACATAAGAAGACCTGCCATAAGGGCAATTGATATGCCCAGGAGAGTTTGCATTTCCATAAAAGATACCTTCTTTTTTTATATGAATTTAATTGTGATTTCCACAGTGAATTATAGGAGTGTGCAGATTAAAAGTCAATCACGAAAATATACAATTAAAGGCTGTAAAATTATAAATATTTATTTAAAATAACATATTCAATTTTTTTCTCTCTTATGTATGGACTTTTTTTATAAATCGAATATAATAAAGCGGTAAAAAAATAATCGAAAATAAATGAAGGTGAAGGAAAAATGGAAAAAAATCAGCTTACACCGATGCTTTTTACAAGCCTTAAGGGTTATAACAAAAACCAGCTTGTGAAGGATATTGTTTCAGGTCTTATCGTTGCAATTATTGCATTGCCGCTTTCAATTGCTCTTGCCCTTGCTTCAGGCGTAGGCCCCGAGGAGGGTATCTACACCGCAATTATCGCAGGCTTTGTAATTTCTGCCTTTGGTGGCAGCACCGTGCAGATTGCAGGTCCTACGGCGGCCTTTGCAACTATTGTTGCAGGTATAGTTGCAAAAAACGGAATGAGCGGTCTTGCAACGGCAACCATCCTTGCAGGTATCATCCTTGTGATTATGGGTGTTTGTAAATTCGGCTCACTTATCAAGTTTATCCCCTTTACAATTACAACGGGCTTTACCTCGGGTATCGCTCTTACAATTCTTCTCGGTCAGATAAAGGATTTCTGCGGTATGACCTATCCCGAGGGAATGGAAACCATTGAAACCGCCCAAAAGCTCAAGGCTCTTATTGCAGGTGCAGATACCTTTAATCTTGACGCATTCATTGTCGGTGCAGTATGTCTTGCCGTTCTTCTCATTATGCCGAAGATAAGTAAGAAAATTCCCGGCTCCCTTGTGGCTGTTATTGTCGGTATCGCAATGGTGAAGCTTCTTCCCCTTGAGGTTAACACCATCGGTGACCTTTACACAATCAGCAGTGCACTTCCCAAATTCACCCTTCCCGATTTCTCCTTCGGTGCAATCAAGGTTGCCCTTCCCGATGCATTCACAATTGCAGTGCTTGCGGCTATCGAGTCACTTCTCTCCTGCGTTGTTGCTGACGGTATGACAGGCACAAAGCACCGTTCAAATGCTGAGCTTCTCGGTCAGGGCGCAGGTAACATTGCATCTGCACTTTTCGGCGGTATTCCCGCAACGGGTGCTATTGCAAGAACAGCGGCAAACATCAAAAACGGTGGCAGAACTCCCATTGCAGGTATTGTTCACGCAGTTGTGCTTCTTCTTGTGCTTATTTTCCTTATGCCCTATGCGGCACTTATTCCTATGCCTGCCATTGCGGCAATTCTTTTCCAGGTTGCTTACAATATGAGCCATTGGAGAACCTTCGTTTCCCTTGTTAAAACTGCTCCCAAGAATGACATCATCGTTCTTCTTATCACCTTTGTGCTTACAATTGTGTTTGACCTTGTTGTTGCAATTGAATTCGGTATGCTCCTTGCACTTATACTCTTTATGAAGCGTATGAGCGAGGAAAGCTACATCAAATCCTGGAAGTATGTAAACGAAAGCAAGGATGTTGAGGCTGACAACGAGGAAACAAAAAAGGAGCTTATGTCAGTTCCCGAATATATCAGAGTGTACGAAGCAACGGGACCGATGTTCTTCGGTGCGGCTAATCAGATTGAGCAGATTATCTTCAAGGATATGACCAAGTGTCTTATTCTTCGTATGAGAGGTGTGCCTGCTATTGACAGTACTGCGATGAACAGTCTTAAGGCTCTTCACGAGAGATGCGAGAAGAAGGATATTACTCTTATTCTTTCACATGTTAACGAGCAGCCGATGAAGGCGATGAAGAAGTCAGGCTTCTATACGGCGGTGGGCAGTGAAAACTTCTGCCGTGATATTCACACCTCTATTGAAAGAGCAAAGGAAATTGCGAAATAAAAAATGTAAAGTTTTGGTCAAGCTTTTACAAAAGCTTGTGGGGTCAAGGGGCAAAGCCCCTTGGTTTGAACAATAAACAAAACATATTAAAGGTTGCGAAAAAAAGAAAATTCAAACACAAAGCCCACGGAATTTTCCGTGGGTTCATTATTTTTTCTGCAACCTTCTGTGAAAGGTCATTATCACTAATAATCTCCCTTAACTCCTTGACACTTTGGTTATATTGTCATATAATTTACCTGAAAGAATATTTCTTTGAAGGGAGAAAATATTATGGCAAAAGCAGTAACCCCCGAAAAGCTTCAGAAGCTTCAGCAAAAACGCGAAAAGGAGCTTAAATACTGGCAGAAGCAGAAGGCACGTCCCAAGGGTAATTTTTATTTCTGGTACCTTGTGCTGATTATCGGTCTTATTTATGCTGTTGACGAAATCGCCTCACAGATAGGTACACTTATGCAGACGGAAATTGCAAACGATTTCTTTGTAAGTGACAGCGCAGTTACACTTCTTAACCTTTTGCAGGTTATCGCAATTCCCTTCCAGATTATCGGTATTTTCTACAGACCCCTTGCCGACCGCTTCGGCAGAAAAACCTTCCTTATCATCAACACCTTCGGTATGTCCCTTTCAATGCTGATAATCTTCCTTTCACAGAATGTGTTTATGTATTTCTTCGGTGCATGCCTTATTATGTTCTTTATTCCTCACGATATGCACGTTGTGTATATTATGGAATCCTCACCGGCAAAAATCCGCGCAATTACATATTCGGTTATCAAGTTCTTTGCAAATATGTCGGTTCTTCTTGTGCCCCTGCTTCGTTCATGGCTTATGGAGACCGCATCAGAGTGGCGTAATGTTTACTTTATCCCCGCTGTTGTCGGTATTGCCGTTTCTCTTATCGCGCTTCTTTGTGCAAGAGAGCCCGATACCTTTATCGATACAAGAATCCGTTATCTCAGTATGACCGACGAGGAGCGTGAGGCTGAAAAGCAGAAGAAATCCGCTCAGGATTCTCAGGGCGGTGTTATCGATGCTCTTAAGTTCGGCTTCAAGCATAAGCAGCTTCGTTGGATATACATCTGCTTTGCTCTTGCAGGCGTGGGTGTTATCGGAAGCCTTAACTATCAGGCTATTCTTACTCACGGCTACGCAATGAGCATCCACGGCTCAAACGTAAAGGAATTCCTTGACCTTGTAAGTGTTAACGAGGTTAACAAGGCTATTGCCCTTTATCCTATCGGTATGGCACTTTCCCAGGTAATTATGGGCTTTATCTCTGACAAAAAGGGCAGAAAGGCCGCCGCAATCACCGTTGCAGCAAACTGCGTTGTTTCATTCGTTATCTTCGCTGTCGGCTCAAGATACAATCTGCTCACTCCCGCAATTGTCGGCTTCTTCTGCGGTGCATTCGTAGGAAGCTACTATTCAACCAACGATGTGCTTATTATGATGGCAAGTGAATCCGCTCCCACAAATCTTCGTTCGTCAACTGCTGCAGCACAGACAGTTGTCGGCTTTGCAGGCTATTCCGTGGCATTTATTCTCAATATGGTGCTTGCACTTATCTTCGGCGACGGCATTATCGGAACAGTTGCTCTTTGTCTGCTTGTTCCCAGCTTTGTAATCACCCTTATTGCACTTATCAGAAAGACCCACGAAACAAAGGGCATTGACCTTGATAAGGTTACGGGTCTTGAGTGGGATTAAAGGAATTCGTAATCCGCAATTCGCAATGCGCACCCTCTCCGTCAGACCTGAGGGTCTGCCACCTCTCCCGTAGGGAGAGGCAATAGAATAAATTGCAAATACTTGGCTCTCCCTTTGGGAGAGCTGTCACGAAGTGACTGAGAGGGCGGTTACACATCGCCCTTCGGATAAAATAACAAAACAAAGGAGAATTTAAAATGGAAGAACAAATTATTCAGCAAATGACGGATGTGTATTCCGAAATCTTCAAGTATTATCCCGTGCTGTCGATTGTCAGCCTTCTGTCAACGGTATTGTGCATCCTTTTTATGCACTTTTCCGCACAGCACAGAAATCACAAGCTCGGACTCGGCTGGTATATCTGCGGTGTTATTTTCGGTCCCTGGACAGTACTTGTTTTCCTTCTTAAAAGAAAGGATTTCCCCGGTCCCGACCTTAAGGTGTGCCCCTCCTGCGGTAACCGCTGCCCCGTAAGCTACGAGGTCTGCAACCGTTGTCTTGTTGAGCTTCCCGAAATTGACACCGAGGAAAAGGCAAAGCAGAAGAAGCTTTCCAAAATCTTCGGCATCGGTGTTATCGTCACCTGCATAGCCTCCCTTATTGCAGGCTTTGTGGTGACCGGTAAGATGTTCAGCTCCGTTATAGACATTATCGGCAACTTTGAGGATTACTACTACGAAAATGACAGAATTTCCGTTGACGGTATTTTCTACGACAAAAAGGGCAACAGCTACGAGGACGAGGATCTTGTACCTCTTTATGATAAAGAGGGCAGAGTCTACACCTACACCGTAATAAAGGAAACCGACGAGGAGTACGGCTATGAGTACGACGAGTTTTACTATATCCGTGATGACGGTGAAAAGTATTATGAGTCTGATTGCTTTATAACCGCTGACGGCTTCTTCTTCTGCGACAAGGCAGATGAGCTTTACTATTATGAGCCCGATACGGATAATATGACCGATGAGGAAATTGACGCCTATTACAAGGAACAGATGGAGGCTGACAAAGCTCCCTACAGATATTACAACGATTATGTTGTTGACAAAGAAGGCAATATTTATTACTACGCTTATGAAGCCTCCTGGAATGAAAAGGGCGAACTTATCACAGCGGAAAATGACCCTTCCTTAAACAAGACGGATGTAGTTCCGACAGCAGATGTAACTGAATAAAAAACTGCAGGAGCACGGAAAAGATTCCGTGCTCCTGCTTTTATAGGGAGAGAATGGATGTTGTCACAGCTTATCTGTTGCGTTTGATTTTTACGGTGAAGGTTGATCCCTTACCGGGCTCACTTTCAACAATAATTTCGCTTTTTGTAATGTCAATTATTCTTTTGACAAGGGCAAGCCCCAGACCGTTGCCTTCGGTGGCGTGAGAGGTGTCGCCCTGATAGAATTTTTCAAAAATCCGGGCTGTCGTTTCCTTAGTCATTCCGCAACCGCTGTCGGTTATGGAAACAATTGCGTTATTGTCTTGACTACATAGTCTGACAGTTATTTTTTTTCCTTTTTCTGTAAACTTTACAGCGTTGGAAATAAGGTTTGACCATACTGTTAATAAAAGCTCCTCATCACCTTCAACAACAATGCTGTCGTCAAGCTCGGTCACAATATCAAGCTCCTTTTCCTCCCATTCCTTTTCATAAATGATAAGAGCCTGGCAAAGCTGTTCGCTTAAATTGAATTTTTTGTTTTCAGGAAAAATCTGCTGATTCTCAAGCTTGTTGAGCTTGAGAATGCCTGAAATCAGGTCACCAAGCTTTTTTGAAGCTGCCTGAAGCCTTTGGGCGTATTCGGTTCTTTCCTGCTCGGACAGATTCGTATTCTGCAGTATTGCGGAATAGTTGTGTATAACGGCAAGGGGCGTTTTTATCTCGTGGGAAACATTTGAAATAAAGTCGGTTTTCAGCGTATCAATTGAGGAAAGCTCACTTGCCATTTTGTTGATGTCTTCAATAATAAGGTCATATTCGTTGAAGGCTCTTTTTTTGTGCAGGGGCTTTATTCTGACGGAAAAGTCACCTGCAGTTATTTTTGAAAGGGCTTCAAGAATTCTTGTTACGGGACGGCGGGTGGTAATACGCTTTCTGATACCGTCAACAATGCTCATGAAAAGGCAGATGAAAAGTATATTAAGAAGAGTGCGCAAAGCTCTTTCTTTCATCGTGCCGTCAGGGATGAGTACAGGATTTCCTGTGCCTTCAAAAAGACTGCCGCTGAAGAATAGCAGGAAGCTTACGGAAACAGCAAAGCCTGTTATTGCAAAATAGAGGATGAAGCGCCAGGGAGAAAAAATACTGTCCCGAAGACGCCTGTCCTTTTTAGGCTTCTTTTTCATTTCAGCACCGCCTTGTAGCCTAGACCGTGAACTGTGGCAATTTCAAAATCCTCACATTCACTAAGTCTCTCACGCAGTTTTGCCATGTAAACATCTACCGTTCTCGGACCTGAGGTTGTGCCTGAATCCCAGAATTCATCCATAAGCTGTGAGCGGGTGAAGGTTTTGCCCGGGTATGAAAGAAGTTTGTAAAGCAGGTTGAATTCCCTTGCAGTAAGGGGGATTTCCTTTGTGCCCAGCCTTGCGGTGCGCTCATCCATATTCATGCTGAATTCACCGATAACAAGTTTTCGTGAGGCGGCAATTTTGCTCCTGCGTAAAACCGCACCAATTCGTAAAACAAGCTCTTGAAGGTCAACGGGTTTTACAATATAGTCATCAATTCCCGTAAGAAAGCCCCTT
This sequence comes from Acutalibacteraceae bacterium, assembly GCA_045643805.1. GTDB lineage: Bacteria > Bacillota > Clostridia > Oscillospirales > Acutalibacteraceae > UBA6857. The sequence goes on along the minus strand of JAZRFT010000028.1, from coordinate 58,782 downwards.
TGCTTTGAAAAAAAGTCATCTCTTGCTGTTACAAAAATAATGGGCGTTTCCGCATCGGTGGAGCGTATGCTTTTTGCAATTTCAAAACCGTCGGCGTCAGGCAGCATAATATCGGAAATGATAAGGTCAAAAACAGTGTTGTACATATTTTCATAGGCGGCCTTGGCGTTGAGTGCACCAACGGCATCGTAGCCGCTGATATTTAGATATGAGCACATACTGCGGCATAAATCTTTATCGTCCTCAATAACAAGAATTTTAAACATAAAAGCACCTCTGTAATTATTCAGCTTTATTATATTATAAGAATGTTAAGGTTTTGTTTAAATATGAGAAATATTAACAAAAAAATCAGGACACATTTTCTGTGCCCTGAAGGTTGTTTTTCTGCGGTCGCGAGTTTTATCGCGACCGCAATTTTGCATTCTGCATTCTGCATTTTGCATTATAAACGCCTTTGGCGTTTATTCAGCGCTTGCTCTTCTGATGTAGTTCTTGAAGAACTTGAGTGCATCCTCAAGGCAGGCAACGGGAATCTTCTCGTTTGTACCGTGAGTACCACGCAGAAGCTCAACGCTTACTCTGAAGGGAGCGTAGCGGTAAATATTTTCACAGATGGGCTCGTAGTTGTAAGCGTCTGTTCCGCCCATTACAAGGTAGGGAGCAACGATTGAGTTGGGCTCAAGGCTCTTGCAGAGGTCACCGATGATTCTGAAGCTTCTTGAATCGGTGGGGGAGAACTTGGAAGCCTCTTTTGAGTTAAGCACGTTGATTTCAATATCCTTGTTTGAAACAACCTTTCTGATGTGGTCAACAAGATCCTGCTTTGTTGTGCCGGGCATTGCTCGGAAGTTGATTGTTGCGCTTGCTCTCTGAGGAAGAACGTTGGCGGCAGGACTGCCGCTTGCCATTGTTACGGCTGTGGTTGTTCTTACAAAGCAGGCGCCGAAGGGGATTGACTTTGCAACCTGAAGAATAACGGGCTTAAGAAGGGGAAGGTTGCAGGTGATAAGGCGTACGGGATATGTACACTCTCTTGCAACGGCATCCATAAGGTCATTCATAAGCTGATTGAAGGAGGATTTGAACTGGTGGTTTTCAATCTCCTGAATTGCACAGGCAAGCTGACCGAGAGCGTTGTGCTTGGGAGGCTGTGAGGAGTGACCGCCCTTGCCGTTTACAACGATTTCAATATCTGAATAGCCCTTTTCGGCAACACCGATGCCTACAAGGTGCTTGTCGGGAAGCACACCGGGAACATTGATGGGAATGATTGCACCGCCCTCGTCAATAACGCTGTCAAGCATAACGCCTCTGTTTTTGAGGGTTGTCATAATGTCAAATGCACCGTTTTCGGCATTTGCAACAACCTCCTCATTGTCACCGAAGAGAAGGTAAACATCTCTTTCAGGCTCAAAGCCGTCCTCAAGAAGAGCCTCAACGGACTCCATAACTGCGATGAGGTGGTTTTTCATATCTATTGTGCCGCGGCCCCAGATGAACTCGCCGTCGTCAACACCCTCAAAGGGTCCGTGTACCCAGTCCTGCTCTGTGCCCTGCGAAACGGGAACAACATCCTGATGGGCAAGAAGTGCGATGGGCTTAAGGTCTTCTCTCTTACCCTTCCAGCGGTAAATGAGGTTTGCAGGAGGAACAATTTCCTTTTCAAGCTTTTCTGCAATGAGGGGATAGGACTCGTCGAGGAACTTATGGAACTTTTCGAATTCCTTCCAGTCAACTCTTTCGGTTTCACGGTAAGAGATAGTCTTGAACTGAACTGCCTTTGAAAGGTTTTTGCGGTATCTTTCTACATTGAATGCTTCCTCGGGAAGGGGGGAAAGCTCCCTTTTTTCAGGCTTGAAGGTTGCGGCGTGAACTGCGTTGCCCACAGCGGCGGCAAGAAGACCTGCTCCGATGATTTTTGTTGTTTTCTTCATTGGGTATACCCCTTTCTTTTGTAAAGTTACCCTTACATTATATACCCGTTGATTTTTTATTTCAACATATTTTTAAAATATAGTATATGTAGTGAGGACTTGACACAATTTCCCTGTAGTGATAAACGGTACTCCGAGAGGGTGAAAAAAGGTCAAAACAATGCTGAAAATTGTACTATGTATTTTTTCTGCATTGTTGTTCTTGTGCCTTTATCGACAGTTTGACTTGACACAATTTCCTTGTAGTGATAGAATATAGCGGAACTATAAATTACGGAGGTAAACTATCATGATGAGCAAAAAAATGATAAAGGTAATTTGTATCATTATGGCGGGACTTATGATTCTCAGTGCCTGTGCAGTTTTATTGCAGGTATTTGCCGCTGATGAGGCCGCTGTTATTTCCGGAACGGTTATACCGGATACCGGTGACAGCGATATGGATTACATCATCCCTGCAGGTATAGCCGTTGCGGCTGTGCTTGCAGTTATTTTATGTCTGGTGCTTCCGAAGTTGAAGAAGGATGAATGAACAGAATAATTTTCTGTAAAAATATTGAATTTTTTGTTAATTGGTGGTAAAATATTTAACTGGATATAATATCTCAAAGGAGATGGGAGAAATGAAAAAAATAATCGCAGTTTTACTTACGGCTCTGATGCTTTTCACACTTTGCTCACAGGGTGTTTTTGCCGCATACGAGCTTAATGAGCTTACCGAATATCCCGTTATTATGGTGCCGGGCTATTCCTCAAGTGAGCTTTACAGAGTTGACGAAAACGGTGAAACTGTTCACGTGTGGGGTGACGCCTTCGGACAGATAGGCTCTGCTGTAGGCGGTAATCTCGGCGGTATCATTGCCGATGCAAGCACTTTCCTTCTTGCAGGTAACGTTGAGCCTATTGCGAAAAGACTCGGTGAAGGCTTCCAGAGAATCTTCGGTGATATGAAAACAAATCCCGACGGTTCAAGCTACTATGAGCTTAAAAATTACATCAACACCCCCGAAGAATGCTGTTATGCAACCCTTATGGAAAAATATCCCGAAGGCAGACATCAGGCTGAAAATCAGATGATGGAAGAGGTTATCGCAAAGGTCGGAGCCGAAAACTGCTTTGTTTTCACCTGCGACTTCAGAATGGGTGCAGTTGACTGTGCCAAGGAGCTTAAGGATTTCATCGACGATGTGCTCGAATACACAGGCGCAGAAAAGGTAAACATCCTTGCAGTTTCCCACGGCGGTCAGATTACCGGCACATACCTTACACTTTTCGGTGAAGAGGGCAAGGTGAATAATGCCGTGCTTACAGTTCCCGCACTCGGCGGTGCAGGTATTGCTTACGATGCCTTCAATACTGAAAACGACGGCTTTGACTTCGGTGAGGTTGCAATTATGATTTTCATCGAACACGGTATGCTTCTTGAGGAGGATCTTCACTACCTTGTTGAAGCAGGCTGGCTCGGCTTCCTTGACGACCTTGCAGATGCCCTTGTTCCTTATGTTATGCCTACAATCGGCACCTGGGGAAGTCTCTGGGACTTCATTCCCGTTGAGTACTACGATGAGCTTAAGGCACAGCGCCTTGATGCAACAGAAAGTGCGACTCTTATTGAAAAGAGCGACTTTATGCACTACGAAATTATGTCACCCGAGGGTGATTACTACTTTGCAAAGGGCTTCAGGAAGGCTCAGGATGCAGGCACAAACGTATACATCCTTGCAGGCTACGATATTCAGATTGTAACAGGTATGCCCCTTTCATCAGATGCAATTATCACAACCAATGCTTCAAGCGGTGCAACCTGTGCTCCTTTCGGTGAGAGATTTGCTGACGGCTACAAACAGAAGGTTGACACAGGCTTCTATCAGGTTTCACCCTCAATGACCGTTGACGCTTCCACCTGCTACCTTCCCGAACACACCTGGCTTATTGAGGACTATCACCACGGTATGACCTATTGGGATGACTACACACAGTCACTTATGTACACTCTGCTTCTCAACGAAGAAAGCTACAATGTGCATTCAATGGAAAAATATCCTCAGTTCCACGCAACAACAAACCTTTCACACACAGTATTTGCAACCTTTGACAAGGGTACAGAGGGCTACCTCACCAAGGACGCAACAAAGCTTATGGTGACAAACCTTTCAAAGGAAAAGACAATTACAATTTTTGCCGCAAATGTTTACGGCACAGACCTTGAGCTTGATTTTTCACCCCTTACAATTCTTCCCGGACAGACAAGAAGCATTGATATAAAGGGTGAAATTCCCGAGGGCAGCGTAAAGAATTTTGAAATCGGCTTAAGCTATGTTATCGGCACATTAACACTTATCGGTGAAAGAGTGTTCGAGTTTACGCTTATGAACGGTGAAGAGGCGGAGTATGATGAGGAAAAACCCTTTGCTCCTGCTGATCCTGAGCCCGGAATCAACGATGTGCTTGACGATGAAACCGACTCAATTCTTACAAAGTACGGCATCAAGAACATTGCCGCAATCATTTACAATATTATCATGACCTTTGTTGAGCTTATCAACAACATTATCAATGCTGTAAAATAAGATAAAAGCTGAATAAAAATCGCCTCCCTTTGCAATAATAAAGCTAAAGGGAGGTGTTTTTAATGCATAACGAAGGTGTAAAGTGTACAGTTAACGAATGTGAGTATCACGTTGAGTGTGACAAGTGCAGACTTCAGAAGATTGAGGTTACACACGAAAAGACAAGCTCTGATTCAATGGCTACTCCTCATTTCTGCAAGAGTTATCAGAAGAAGCTCTGATAAGGCTGAAAATGTTAAAGTTTTTTGATTACTTTTTTTCAAAAAAGTAATGCCCGACCGGCGAGGTCATAAAAAGATTAACACCGCTTTGTTAAACAAGGCGGTGTTTTTGTATGGCTTCTATTCTATACTTCTGCAGTGTAGTTTTTATATGACTTTTAGTTACGTTCCGCTCAAGCCGCGGGGCATCGTCGCCGAAGCGCGTCCTGCGGACGATGAAGCGAGGCGAGGATGGCGCAGCGGTCAAAATCGCTTGGCGCTCCAAGCCGAAAAGCGATTTTGGGAACCGCAAGAGGGACGTTACTTTGCCCGGGTCGGCAAAGTAACCAAAGCGCCCTTTAGAAAGTGCCATCCGTCCGCAGTGGCGGTGAATTTTTCCGCCACACCTTTTGGGTGTCGGTAAGGTGTGTTATGTTTCCCTTTGTTCGTTATGTCGGGAAAATCCTACCCTACGGAAAAATTCACATTACTACTTGGGTGCCTCACAACTGCTCGTCTGCGGACGACTCTATTTAAAACAACATTGTACTAGTCCGTCCGCTACACCCGTCGTATCACCTTCGTTCGTTGATGGTCTGCTTTTCTCGTCTACCCTTTTGGTAATGGGTACCCGACATTCGCAGACCGCTCCTCAGGTGGTTTCAGATAGTCGTGATGGGTCAGGTTCGTTAAGGTGGAGGGTAGTGGGTGGCTGAACGGATTTGCTCGGCTTGGGTCAGGTTCGTTCTTGCCTCTTCGAATTGCAACCCAAGCCGACTTTTCTCCGCTTACTCACAAAACCTTGCATAATTTTTTCCGTTATGCTATAATCAAAAAAATATTATTACGGCATTCAAGGAGAAAACTATGGATACTGTTAAAACTGAAAAAAAGATATATGACCAGCCCTTTAACGACGGACAGTTCGGCTCAAAGGAAAACCGAATTCCCGCACTTTATACCCTCAATGACGGTACTGTTATTGCAGGTGCAGATATGCGCTATAATCACGGCTCGGACTCGCCGAATAATATCGACATTGCCGTTGCCCTTTCAAAGGACGGCTACGGTGACTGGGAATATGTGATGGTCAACCACTTTGACGATTATTCCGAAACACTTACGGAAAAGGAAAGTGCTTCCTTTATTGACTCAACTATCGTGCAGAGCTCATCGGGCAGAATTTTTATCCTTGCTGATGCTTACCCCTATGGCTGCGGTTATCTTCAGTCAAAAACGGGAACGGGCTATGCAACCGTTGACGGCAAAAAGCGTATGCTTCTTACAAGCGGAGAGTGCGGTGACAAGCTTGCTTCCTTCGGCTATTACATAGGTGATTACGAAAACGGCATTGCTCCTGTGCTTGACAGAAAAACCAATGCGAAAACAGAGTACACCGTTGATGATGAGTTCCGTCTTTACAAAAACGGTGAAGCTCTTTACTGTCTGCAGAAGGGCAGTGAGGCTGTGAATGTTCAGCAAAGCATTTTTTATGCCGCCGCAGACCTCAAGTGCTATAAAACAACCTACCTCTGGCTTAAATACAGCGATGACAACGGCAGAACCTGGAGTAAGCCCCGTATTATTTCCGATCAGGTCAAGTCCGACGATGAGGGCTTCCTCGGTGTAGGCCCCGGCAGAGGAATGGTAATTGAGCATAACGGCAAGGAAAGAATTCTTTTCTGCGTTTACGATAACAACGGACTTTTCAAGGATCCGATTTTTGAAAGAGCAAGTGTTGTTTACAGTGACGATAACGGTGAAACCTGGCACAGAGGGGGTAAAATTGCCGTAAAGCCCGGTATTCAGAAAACAAGTGAAGCACAGCTTGTGCGTATTGACAGCGGTGACTATAAGGCACTTCGTATTTATGCCCGTAATCTGAGTAATTACATTGCTTATGCGGATAGCTTTGACGGCGGTGAAACTTGGACAACCTTCAAGGCTGATAAGGGACTTTTAGGTACAAAGAATTGCATGGTTTCCCTCATTGATACAAGCAGAAAAATTGACGGTAAGCAGGTCATTCTCTGCAGTCATGGCGGTAACGTAAATGCCCGTGCCGACGGTGTTATCTGTGTCGGTCTTGTGGGTGAAAAGGGTAAGGTTGACTGGATAAGCAAGTATCACCTTAACAAGGACTTCTTCGGCTACTCCTGCCTTACAGAGCTTTCAGACGGTAACTTTGCCGTTTACGGTGAGGATAAGCCCTCACATATTACATATACTGTTTTCTCTGTTTCCGATAAGGGTGAGATTACTGAAATTAACGGTGAAAACTGCCTTGATTACAACAAGACTGCTGACAAGCCGAAGAACTTTTTCAGCGGTCTGATGATTAAATTAAGACTGATCTTAAGCTGAAAAATTTAAAGTTTTTTTGGTTACTTTTTTTACAAAAAAAGTAACGCCTGACCGGGAGGTCATTAAATAATTTATAACAAAACTAAAGGTCACGGAAAGCAAAAATCCGTGACCTTTGTTTTATCTTGTACTGATTTACCGCTCGCTGCGGGGCTTTCTTTTCTTGGAAGAAAAGAAACAAAAAAACTTTACATTTTTTGCTGTTTATCTGCGGATAATCTCACCGGTTTTAGCGTTGATGATATTGTTGAATACACAGGCGTGTGTGTTGGAAATAAACTTGTCCATGTGAAGTGAGCCGAAGTACCAGTGGTCAAATTTACAGGTACGGCTTACGTCCTCAAGGTAGGTGTTGATGGCGGTGATGCTTGCGTTTGTGCCTGTGTTTAAAAGCAGAAAATCCTTGATTTTTGCAGGAGGCTCATGGGAGATAATAAGATCAACCTTACCGCCAAGCTTCTGAAGGTTGTCAACACCCTCAATAAGCTCCTCTCTTGAGGGGATTTCAAGGTCGGACCAGGTCTCCGTTTCAAAGCGGATGTCAATGTCGGGACTTTCACCGCCGCCCATGGTGAAAATTGTCTTGTCCTCAATGTTGAAAACCTGACCTCTCATCAGGTGAAAAATGTTGCCGCCGATGTGGTGCACCTTGCCGCCGTTCCACTTTTTGATTTTAAGCTTTGATAAAAGCTCAAAGTTTTCGTGGGTGCCGTCAACAAAGCAGATGTTGTACTTCTTTTTGCTGAGCTTTTTCAGAACGCTGATTTCTTCCTTTGAGCCGTTCCATAAAAAGCCGAAGTCACCGCAGATGATGAGGGTGTCACCCTTGCCGAGCTTTCTTAAACGGGGGTCGTCAAAGCGTGAATAAATTCCGTGTGTGTCACCGGTTACAAATATCATAAATTAACGCTGTCCTTTCGCAAACGCTGAACAAAACAAATTAAAAAGTTCAAATAATTTAAACATTAAATTTTGCCGTAGCTATATACTTTTTGTTCAGAAATTGTTATAATGTATGTGTATATTTATTGTGTATTGATTTTTATATAATAATTAAAGCATAAATTCAAAAACTTGTCAACCGGAGTGTAAATAAATGAAAAAACTGATTTCCTTTTTTCTCGCTTTTATTTTGATTTTCGGCTTGTCCGTATCCTCGGCAGCCGCCCTTTTTGATTCGGGTACGGTTACTTCAAATCTGCTTTCGGAAATATACTACCTTGAAAACCTTGACGAAGGCACCGTGTTTTTTGAAAAAAACAGCACTCTGCAGACGGCTCCTGCAGGCTTTGTGAAAATTCTTGCCGCTATTGTTGCCATTGAAAAATGGAACAACCTTGACGGTGATATAAAAATTACGGAAAAAAATCTCAATCTCCTTGATTATGAGGATGGAATGACAACAGCCCTTTATGAGGAGGGTGAGGTTGTTTCCAAAAGAGAGCTTTTTGACTGCCTTGTTGCTTACAGTGCAAACGATGCCCTGAGCATCATTGCTTATGAGGTTTCAGGCTCACTTGCACAGTTTGTTGCCGATATCCAGGCACTTGTAAAGAAAATCGGTTGCACCTCAACCTCAATCAAAAACATCCACGGCTTTGATGAGCCCGATCAGTACACCACCGCCGCCGATGTTGCAAAAATCATCAAGTACGGTCTGCAGTATCCTGCCTTTAATGAGGCGTTTTCCCTTCAGGATGTAACGCTCAAGGAAACAGACTACAATGAGGAGCGTACATATCAGGCCTCAAACAAAATGCAGAATGCCGCCATTGCCGACTATTACCACAGCTCCGTAACCGGCGGTAAGCAGACAAGCACAAACCTTGCAGGTGAATGTATTGCCGTTATTTCAAGCGCCGACGGTTATTCATACCTTACAATCGTTATGGGTGGATATATGGATGATATCGACGACGACTACTACGATGAAAACACCTCAATGACCGATGCCCGTCAGATGCTCGACTGGGTTTACGAAAATATCCGATACAAGGTTATTGCAACACCCGAGCAGACCGTGGCAACACTTCCCGTTGTTGCAGGTCAGGGCACGGACGAGCTTCAGCTTGTACCCGAAAAGGAAACCTCGGCACTTGTTCCTGCAATGGCTACCCCTGCTTCGGTAATGTTTGAATTTACCGGAGGTCAGGCTCCCGAAAGTATAGTGGCACCCGTAAATGCAGGTGATGTTATTGCACAGGCAGATGTGTTCTACGCAGGACAGAAGCTTACAACAGTAAACCTTGTTGCGGCAGAGGATATCCGATTGAGCTTCGGCGGACTTATAAGCTCTGCGGTTAAAAGGATTGTCGGCTCCGTTGCCTTCCTTGTAATTACTTTTACAGCCGCCGCTGTTGCGGTTCTTAAGCTTGTGCTTGATACAAAGGATTTCTTCGACCTTGAAAGAAAAAGAAGCTATGAGCCCTTACCCTCATCCTTCGAGGTGCTTGTTGAAAGCATCAAAAAGAAGCTTGCCTTCGGCGGTAAAAAGAAGCCGAAAGCAAAGAAAAAGGGTAAAGCCGACGCAAAGAGCAAGGCTGACGCAAAGGGCAAGGTAAATGCACCGAAGGGAAGCCCCGACGGCAAAAGAAGGGCTCCCGTGAAAAAGACTGATCCCGACGGCAGACCTCAGGCAAAAAGACCTGTGCCAAAAAGTGCAGCTGCACCTGCTGCAAAAAGATCCGTACAGCCTGAAAAGAGGGCAAAGCCAACTAAAACAACAGACACAAAAAAGAAAAGTGTCACAAAAAAGCAGGGGAAAGTTAAATAACGGTTAAAAGAGTCTGTATGGCCTTTGATTTCTTGACTTTTTCTGACATATAAGGTATTATTACTGTGAATAAAGTTACCTTGTTTCGAAAGGATTGATTTATATGAAGAAGATAATAAAGGGGATGCTCCTGAGCCTTGTGCTTGCCGTTGTGCTTATGTGCACCGCTATGGTAAGCGCTTCTGCTGCGTCAAACAATGATAAGTGGATTTCCGCCTGGGGTACTGCTCCTACCGAAATAGGTATTGAAGGCTACAACAACATTACCGCTTATGTGGGTAACGTTACTGCAAGAACTGTCATTACTCCCACCGCAAGCGGTACAAAGCTCCGCCTTCGTTTTTCAAACTACTACGGTAAAAGCGAAATGAAAATTACAAGGGTAACCGTTGCTAAAAGCGTTGAGGGCTCACAGATAAATGCTTCAAGCGTTAAAATGGTAACCTTTAACGAGGGTCAGCCCTTTGTTACAATTCCTGCAGGTAAGGAGTTTATTTCCGATGCCGTTACATTTGATGTAGTAGCAGGTGAAAAGATTGCAATCAGCATTTATCTTGAAGACTTTACGGAAGTCAAGACCATGGGTCTTTCCGGCGGTGATACTTATCTTGCCATTGGCGGTGACTACACCGTAAGGGAAAAAATGGACATCGGTACAATGATGGACAACGAGGAGCTGATGGGCTACCTTAAAATGATTACCGGCAGTGACCTTAATCTTCAGCTTGCCTTCAGCATGGTAAAGGTTGTACCCTGCCTTGCAAGTATGGACGTTCTTTCCAACGAGAGTGCTTACTCCGTTGTTGTTGTAGGTGACTCAACTGTTGCAAATGAATTCCCTCAGTACCTTGCAGAGGCTATCAACGAAAAGGGCATCACTAATGTAGGTATCGTCGGTAAGGGCATTATGGGTAACCGTCTTTTAGGTGACGGCCTCGGCTACGGCTCACTTATTTTCGGTGAATCACTTATTGACCGCTTCCGCCGTGACGTTTTAAGTCAGAGCGGTGTAGAGTATGTAGTTATCAAAATCGGTGCAAATGATATCATCCATCCCGTATGTAACGATATTGTTGAAATGTATCCTGACATTGAGCAGCCCACATGGCAGCAAATCTGCCTTGGCTACAGACAGCTGTTCCAGCTTTGCCACGATGCAGGTATAAAGGTTGTTGCCGTAAGCATTACTCCCTGGAAGGGCGCAACAAGAGATTATCTCGGCACAGGTGCAAAGTATGTAAGAACTGATGAAGAGTTTGCGGCTGACTGGAAAATTGCACAGAATGTAAACAAATGGCTCAAGCAGAGCACAGAGCATGACGGATATGTTGACCTTAACAAGGATTCCGTCAACCCCAAGGATCCCGATGCTTTCTATCCCGAGTACACAATCGACGGCATCCATCCCTCCGACACAATGCAGAAAATCTGGGGTCAGAAGTTCCCGCAGAGCATCATCGGTGTAGGTAAGGGTGTTGCAGGTGTAAGACTTGCAAAAATAACAGCAACAGGCTATGTGGGTGAAAAGGTAACCCTTAAGCCTGAAGTTTATCCTGCTACAGCGGAAAACAAGGCTGTTACCTGGACAAGCAGTAACAGCAAGGTTGCAAAGGTTGACAGTAAGGGTGTTGTTGAATTTGTAGGTGCAGGTCAGGCTGTTATCGAGTGTGAAACCGTTGACGGCGGTTACACAGCAAGCTGTACATACACAGTAAAAGCAAAGCCCACAAGCATTACTCTCAACGTAAGCAAGGGTACAATGTTTACAACAAAAAGCGGAAAGCTTACCGCAACGGTGCTTCCTGCCAATGCATATGATAAAACTGTGGTATGGTCATCAAGCAACACAAAGGTTGCTACAGTTGACCAGACAGGTAAGGTTACGGCAGTCGGTTCAGGTACTGTTGTAATTACAGCTAAAACAAAGGTAGGCGGTCTTACCGCAAAGTGCACAGTTACCGTAAAGCCCAAGGTTGAGGTTGGTGAAATCATTCTCAATAAGGTAAGCGGTTCAATGTATAAGGGTGCTACCTATCAGCTTCAGAATACGGTTTATCCCGAAAAGGCAACCTTCAAGCAGGTTAAGTGGACAAGCTCCAATACCAAGGTTGCAACCGTTGACAGCACCGGTAAGGTTAAGGCTGTCGGTGCAGGTAAGGCAACAATCGTATGCCGTTCCGTTGATAATCCCAGAGTAACAGCTACCTTTACCGTTACGGTTGTAGTTAAAACAACGGGTGTTAAGCTTAATGTTTCAAAGGGCTCTGTTTTCGCAGGCTTCTCGGGAACACTCAAGGCAACGGTTCTTCCTGCTGATGCAACAGTTAAAAAGGTAACCTGGTCAAGCTCAAACACAGCAGTTGCAAAGGTTGACGCAAACGGTAAGGTAACAGGCGTTAAGCCCGGTACAGCGGTTATCACCTGCAAGACCAATAATGGCGGATACACCGCAAAGTGCACAATTACCGTAAAGAAGGTTGTTGCAGTTACCTCTGTTGCTCTTAACAAAACAAGCGTAAGCGTTCAGGCAGGTGCCTACAGTCAGCTTACTGCAACAGTCAAGCCTGCCAACGCTTCAGTTAAAAATGTCAAGTGGACAAGCTCAAATACAGCAATTGCAAGGGTTGATGCAAACGGTAAGGTAACAGGCGTTAAGCCCGGTACAGCAGTTGTTACCTGTACCTCCGTTCAGGGCGGTAAAAAGGCAACCTGCAAGGTTACTGTTGTTGCTGTCAAGCCCACTTCAATTGCACTTAATAAATCAACCGTTACCGTAAAATACGGTAAAACATATCAGCTTACAGCAGCATTTACTCCCTCTAATACAACGGATAAGAGAGTAACCTGGACTTCAAGTAATCCCAAGGCTGTTTCAGTAACATCATCAGGTGTTGTAAAGGGCCTTACCGCTAACTCATCAGCTGTTATTACCTGTAAGTCCGTAAGCGGCGGTAAGATTGCAAAATGTACCGTTAAGGTTGCAGCAATTCCTGTAACGGGTGTAAAGCTCAGTAAGACAAGCCTGACCCTTGCGGCAGGTAAGTCAACAACAATTTATGCAGCAGTTTCACCCGCAAATGCAACCAACAAAACAGTAAAGTGGACAAGCTCAAATACTGCAGTTGCAACTGTTAATCAGAACGGCATTATCACCGCAAAGTCAAAGGGTACAGTTGTTATCACCTGTACTACAAATAACGGCGGATATACCGCAAAGTGTACTGTAACAGTTACAGGTGTTTCCGTACTCGGTGTAGCACTCGACCGTGCAAATTACAGCGGAAAGGTTGGCTCAACATTCAGCCTCAACGCAACAATTGTACCGGAAAACGCTACAAATAAAGCCGTTAAGTGGACAACAACTGATGCAAAGGTTGCTGTTGTTGACCAGAAGGGTAATGTTACCTGCAAGGGCAAGGGTACCTGTGAAATCAGAGTGATTTCTGTTGACGGAAATTATGCAGAATGCTGTAAGGTAACAGTTAAGTAAAAAAATGTTAAAGTTCTTTTGGTTAATTTTCTTACAAGAAAAGTAACGGCTGCCCGCCGAGGGCATAAAACAAAAATCACACCGCTTTGTATAATAAACAAGGCGGTGTTTTTATTTGCATACAAAAAGGTCACGGATTTCTCCGTGACCTTGAATGTTATTCTGCCATGCTTTCAAAAAAGCTTTCAATACTGCCGAAATCGGGAGCCTCACTTACACTTTTTAAGAAATCAAGAATATCCTTGAAAACAACCTCTCTGTCGTCCTCGTTGAGGATTTCGTGTCTGTCGCCGGGGTAGAGGATAACCTTGGGCTCATGGCCTGCATCCTCAAGGTTATCGCAGACGTTGATGACACCCTTACCGTTGAAGCCGATGGGATCCTTTGCACCTGAAATGAGGAGAATAGGAAGTGTGGGAGGGATGAGGTATGCCCACTCACTTGTGCAGGCGGAGTTAGCAAGAGAAATAAGGTCTCTTACACCGCCAAGCTTGAGGTCAGCACCGCAAAGGGGGTCGGCAATGTAGTCGTCAACATTTTTTTCGTTTCTGCTGAGCCAATCCTTGTTGGTACGGGCATCCTTTACAAAAAGGGTGCTTAATTTATCAAGGATAGCATTTGAAGCCTGGGCACGGGGTCCCATTTTTTTGCAAAGGAATCTGATAGGCTCTTCAAGTACGACCGCTGCAGAGGGAAGCTCACCCGTACCGCAGAGGATAAGTGCTGAAAGCTCGTGCCAGAAGGCAGTTGCATAAACCCTTGCGCAGAAGGAGCCCATGCTGTGACCGAAAAGGTAGTAGGGGAGCTCGGGATAACGCTTGTGCATAATTGAGTAAAGAATGTGCATATCGTCAATCATTCTTTTGTCGCCGTCCTCTTCGGCAAAAAAGCCGAGGTCGTCAAGGCTGTCAACGCTTTTGCCGTGACCGAGGTGGTCGTTACCACAGACGATGTAGCCTTCGCTTGCAAGGAAGCGTGCAAATTCGTCATAGCGCTCAATGTGTTCGCTTACGCCGTGGGCAATCTGAAAAATGCCCTTGTATTCCTTTTCATCGTCCTGCCATATACAGCAATGGATTTTGTTTACCGCTGTTGAGGAGATGAAGTACGCATCTTTTTTGATTATAGCCATAAAAAGTCCTCCTTTGACTTGTGTTCGCTCATTCAATTATAATATATATACCGCAAATAATCAACAAAATTTATTTAAATTTTAAGTTATTAAACTAACATAGTTTACAATTTAATTAAAATAATATATAATATTCTGTAATCTAATTTACACGAGGTCAGAAATGTTCGGTTATGTAAAATGTGACAAGCCTGAAATGAAGGTTAAGGAGTATGAGGCTTACAGAGGCTTATACTGCTCACTTTGTAAAGCAATGAAAAAGCACTTCGGTCTGCTTTCAAGCCTCACGCTGAATTATGATATCGCATTTCTTGTGCTTATGCGGCTTTCCTTCGGTGTGATAGTACCCGATTTTAAGGGCGGACGCTGTCCCTTTAATCCCACAAAAAAGTGCAATTTCTGTACTAACGGTGAAGGGGAGCTTCGGTATGCCGCCGCAGTTTCCATGATGATGCTTTACCACAAGGTAAGGGACAATATTGCAGACAGCTCCTTTTTTAAAAGGTTACTTATGTACCTTATCCTGCCTTATGCTTATTTCAAAAACAGAAAGGCTGAAAAAATGTACCCCGAGGTGGGTGCGATTATATCCGAAGCTATGCAAAGGCAGGCTCAAAAGGAAAAAGAGGGCACATCTTACCCTGATGAGGCGGCACACGAAAGTGCCGATGCCCTGGGTAAAATCCTCGCTTACGGCAAAGAAGACACCGACGGTAACATTTACCGCTTCGGTTACGGAGTGGGCAAATGGGTTTACCTCTGCGACGCGGCGGACGACCTTGAGGATGACCTTGAAAAAGGAAGCTACAATGTTTTTGCCAATATGCTCGGACTTAAAAAGGGTGACATTCCCGATGAGGGTGACAAAGCAGCAATTGAACGAAGCCTTAATATGAGCTGTGCCCTTGCTGCGGAAAGCTTTGAAAATGTAAAGGACAAAACACTTATACCGATTGTTACGAATATCATATATTCGGGAACAGAAAAGGTTATGAATAATATTCTGAAAGGAAAAGATGAAAAATGAAAGACCCCTATGAGGTGCTCGGAGTTCCCAGAGGAGCCGACAGAGAAAAAGTAAAGGCGGCTTACAGAGAGCTTGCAAAAAAATATCACCCTGATCAGTATGCAGGTACGCCCCTTGCTGACCTTGCAAACGAAAAAATGCAGGAAATCAACGAGGCTTACGATGCAATACTTTCAGGCAACACAAATTCATCCTACCGTTCACAAGGCTCAGGCTATAATGTGAACGACTATTCCGCCGTTGAAGCCTGCATAAACTCAGGACGCTTTGACGAGGCGGAAAGAATCCTTGAAGGTATGAGCGAAAGCACCCGTGATGCTCATTGGTACTACCTTAAGGGTGAGCTTAATTACAAGCGCGGCTGGACACAGCAGGCGTACAGCTACTATTCAATGGCTTACAATATGCAGCCGGGTAACCCCATTTACAGAAGTGCCTTTGAACGCATTGCCCGTAACAGTAACGGCGGCTTCAGAACAGGTCACACACAGCACCACGGCTCCTCGGGCGGATGTGACGGCTGTGATATCTGTACGGGACTTATGTGTGCCGACTGCTGCTGTGAATGCTTCGGCGGTGATCTGATTCCCTGCTGTTGAGGTAAGAAAAATGAAAATGTCAGTCAGCGCAAAAACGGCATTGGGTGCAATGGTAACCGCCCTTTCCGTTGTGATACTTATTCCCTCGGCGGTGCAGGTGTTCGTTTACACCCTCCCTGCAATGGCAGGTATGCTCACAATGCTTGCCGTTGTGGAAATTGATAAAAAGTGGGCAATCGGCTCTTATGTCGCAACCTCGCTTATAGGATTTTTATTTGTTGCCAATAAAGAGGCGGTGGTTTATTACGTTGCCTTTTTCGGCTATTACCCCGTGGTCAAGGCTCTGCTTGAAAGCAGAATGCCCCGTGCAGTTGAATATGTGCTTAAGTTTTTAACCTTCAATGTGGCAATTGTTCTTTCGGGTGTTGTGCTTGTGAAGGTTTTCGGTATGCCTTACAATGACCTTCTGGGTATTGACGGCGAAAGTGCCTTTTTTACAAAATATGCCCTTCCCATAATGCTCGGTATGGGTAACGTTGTTTTCATTCTCTACGATGTTGCTCTTACAAGGCTTCTCACCGCTTATGTTCTTGTGTGGCAGAAGAGATTCCGCAAGCTTTTTAAATTCTGATAAAAAACTCCGTAGCCTATTGACTTGTATGCTACGGAGTTTTATAATAAATAATAATTCGACAGAGTAGATTTGTGTGCGCTTTAGTGCCTCAGGGACGGGGAGTTGCTTTGAGGACGAAAAGGATTTTCCTTGCGGTACACAAATCGCATCCCGCTGTTACAAAAAGGATAAATATATTCACTTCCTTTATTTTCAGCGAGAGCATATGCAGACGCAAAAAAGAAGGAAGTGTGTTTTTTTATGAGCGAAAAAAAGTTAAATCAGGAAAAAATCTTCACCCTTTGTTGCCTCGGTGTTCTCATTGCAATGCAGGTTGTCCTTGCACGCTTTGCGGTAATCCCTGTGGGTGATATGATGAGGTTTTCCACCTCGTTTATTCCCGTTGTAATTGCGGCAAGACGCTTCGGTGTTTTCGGCGGTATGGCGGTTTACGGCATCGGTGACCTTGTGGGTGCGATTGCATTTCCTACGGGCGGTGCATTTTTCCCCGGCTATACAATTACTGCAGCGATAGTGGGACTTATCTTCGGACTGTTTTTAAGACCCGTGAAAAGGGAAGAAAGTGCCTTTGAGCGTAACGCTAAAATTGTGCTGTCCGTTTTCTGCACACAGCTTGTCGGCTCGTTTTTAATGAACAGCTTCTGGCGAAGCTTTCAGTCGGGCACACCCTACGGTGCGGTGCTTATGACAAGGCTTCCGCAGTGTCTTGTTTCCCTTGTGATACAGACGGTGTTTATGGTGCTGTTTCTTGATAAAATTTGCAAGGTTATAAGGAAAAAGTAAAGTTCAAACAAGTAAAGTTTTTTGCATCGTCACCGAAGCGCCGCCAGTGGCGGATACAGCGAGGTGAGGATGGCGCAGCGGTCAAAATTTCTGCACCGCTCCAAGGTGCAAAGAAATTTTGGGAACCGCAAGAGTACTACTTTTCTTACAAGAAAAGTAACGGCACGCACCGAGCGAAAGAACAAATTTTTCACATCACTTTAACCAAAGCGGCATTTTGCATCAAAAAATCCCACGGATTTCCGTGGGATTTTTCTTATAACCTCTTATCCTTATTATACGAAGCCTCGACGGCCTTTTCAACTGTCGCTTCAAAAGCGTTTTCCTGCAATGCGCAAACACCCTCAATGGTTGTACCGCCGGGGGAACAGACAGCATCCACAAGCTTACGGGGATGTTCACCGCTTTCAAGAATAAGCTTTGCACTTCCAAGCACAGCCTGAGCCGCCGTTTCAAGTGCCTGAGCCTTTGTCATACCGTTTTTAACCGCCGCCATTGCAAGGGCGTCAATGAACATAAAGGCAAAGGCAGGACTGCAGCCGCCGATGGCACTGTAAATTGAAAAGCTCTTTTCAGCGATTTCAATTCCTCTGCCGAAGGAGTCGCAGAATTCCTTTACATAAGCCTTGTCATCGTCTGTTGCCCTTTCGTTGCCGCAGTAGGCGGAAATTGCCGCCTGAACTTTAGCGTTGATGTTGGGCATAATACGTACGAGCCTTGGTGAATAGGGGAGAAGCGAAGCGATAAACTCCGTTGTTTTGCCTGCCGCAATTGAAATAATAAGCGGGTCATTTGCTTTTAACTCCTCACCAATTTTTTCAAGAAGCACGGGGAAAACATCAGGCTTCACAGCAAGGACAACTGCATCACATTTTTCTGCAATTTCTTTTTCGCTTTCCGCAAGGGTGAGGGAAAGCTCTTTTGCAAATTCCTCTGCCTTTTCACGGCAGATGTCAAAAACAGCAATTTCTTTGCTGTTGTATTTTCCGCTTGAAACAAGACCGCGGATAATAGCCGTTGCCATGTTTCCGCATCCGATAAAGCCAATCATTCTGCCATTGCCTCCTCGGGAATGTCGGAAGTACAGTGGGGGCATTTTACTGCCTCAATTGAAATTTCACTCTTACAGAAGGGGCATGCCTTTGTTGTGGGAGCGGCAGGTGCTTCCTCTTCCTTCTTCTTGCCGATTTCGCTTACCTTGTTGATGCCCTTTACAAGCAGGAAGATAACCGTTGCCATAATAAGGAAGTTGATGACTGCGGTGATGAAGGAGCCGTAGTTGAGGGTTGCGTAGCCTGCTTCCTTTGCGGCTTCAACAGTCTGGAAGGTGACATCGTCTGTTGTAAGGAGAATGAACTTATCGGCAAAGTTGATGCCCTTTGTTGCAAGGGAAATTACAGGTGAAACAACATCGTTTACAAGTGAGTTGACGATTGCCTGAAAAGCACCGCCTATGATAACGCCGACTGCAAGGTCAATAACATTTCCTCGCATAATGAATTTTTTGAATTCGCCTAAAAAACCTTTCATTTGAAATTCCTCCGTTTTAGTAAGTTGGCGGTAATCGAACACAATAAGTCTGAAATGCCCGATTTATGCCGCCTTTGATGATTTTTTCTCCTCGCAATACGCGAGTATGGCTTCGTCGAAGAAAATCCCAAATGCAACACAACTTGGGCATTTCAGATTCTTCGAAGTTTAACGGGTGGAGATTTTTATTGTAGCAAGGCAAAAACCGCAAGGAATACTTGCGTATTCCGAGGATTTTTAACGAAGCTGCGGTGAAAATATACCCCGTTAAACCTTATTGAGTTCGACTACCGCCAACTTAATTAGTTTAGCACACTTTTTTTCAAAAATAAAGGGGCTGATGTATTATTTTTATTGCGACCTCGCCGGTCGGGCGTTACTTTTCTTGGAAGAAAAGTAACCAAAAGAACTTTATTGTTTTGTTTATACGCCCGTAAAATCAAAATCGGGAATAAAATTTTCACTTGCCGAAGCATAATCCTGGGTGAAAATGCTTTTAAAGCCCATATCCTCGGCGGAGCAAATAACCTTTTCGTATTCCCTTGCGGTGATTTTACGTGTCAGCTCCTTGTATTTATCCGCCTGACCGCAGGGGGTGTACTGACTCATAAGGCTTATGAGAGTATCCGTGCCGAGGTTGTCACGAATCCATTCAAGGATTTTAACTGACTGATTAGTGTTCTGCGGCAGTACAAGGTGACGGATAATCATACCCTTTTGCATTATGCCGTTACCGTCAAAAATATTCTCGGGACATTGCCTTTTCATTTCAAGGAGTGCCTTCGAGGTAAAGTCAAAATAGTCTGATGCTCCGCTGTATTTTTCCGAGCGGTCGGAACTTATATACTTAAGGTCGGGTAGGTAGATGTCAACAAGCCCCTCAAGGCTTTTTAAGGTGCTTGCCCTTTCGTAGCCCGAGGAGTTGTAGACCACGGGAACAGTCGGCTTTTCCTTCTTCAGCACCCTTACAATTTTATGGGCATAATGAGTCGGGTTTACAAGGTTTATGTTGTGAACGCCTTTTTCCGTAAGCTCACGGAAAATTTCACCGAGCCTTTCCTCTGTCACAGCTCTGCCCTTTGCTTCGTGGCTGATTTCATAGTTCTGGCAGTAAACACAGCCAAGGTTGCAGCCTGAAAAAAACACCGTTCCGCTGCCCCTTGTACCGCTTATGGGCGGCTCCTCCCAAAGGTGGATTGATGCTCTTGCAAGGAGTATTTCATCGGGGACACCGCAACGGCCCTTTTGATTCTGTCTGTCGGCATTACAGCCTCTCGGACAAAGGTTACATTTCATTTTATCACCACCCTTTATATATTCAACCTCTTTATTCTATCACACACAATTGACTTTTTCCATAGGCTGATATATACTTTTTATAAAGATTTACGAGGAGGTAAAATCTATGCTTCTTGCCGTTGATGTAGGAAACACGAGCATCACCATTGGTGCTTACAAAAATGAAAAGCTGATTTTTACCGCAAGGCTTTATACTGACAGACAGAAAAACGCTGAGGAATATACCGCCGACCTTCTCGGCATCCTTGACTCTCATTCTGTAAGGGGTGAGGAGCTCGAGGGCGCAATCATATCAAGCGTTGTGCCTGAAATTACCGCTTACTTTTCCTCTGCCGTAACAAAGGTTATCGGTAAAGAGCCGCTTCTTGTAGGTGAAAAATATAACGGCAACCTTAAGGTGGAGATTCTCCCTATTTCACATCTCGGTGCTGACCTTATTGCCGCAAGCGTGGGTGCTACCCAAAAATATCCGCTTCCCTGCCTTGTTGCCGACCTCGGTACAGCAACAAAAATCCTTGTAATTGACAAAGAGGGTCTTTTCCGTGGCTGTACAATTTCACCGGGAGTCAAGATTTCCCTTGACGCCCTTGCAAAAAATGCCTCACTCCTTCCTGAAATCAGCCTTGAAAGGCCTGAAAGGGCCATCGGTGAAAACACCGTTGAGTGTATGCAAAGCGGTATTGTTTACGGCACGGCGGCAATGCTTGACGGACTCGTTAAGCGTATAAAGGCCGAGCTCGAGGATGAGGCTGTTACTGTGGTTGCAACGGGCGGCTACAGCAAAACAATTGCCGAGTGCTGCGAAACGGAGATAATCTACGACGAAAACCTTCTGCTTGACGGACTTAAGGCGATATATAACAAAGCATAAAAAGACGGCTGTTGCGGTTGAGCAACAGCCGTTAATTTTTATGCCTCAGCGGTAAGAAGTGCGTATTTTTCTTCTATCATCATCCACACTTCGGGTGATTCTGCCTTGTATTTTTCAAATTCATCAACGGCAATTTTATATGCCGCCTTTTTCTTTTCGTCGGCTTCGGCTTCATAAAGAGACTTGACATGATAAATTTCCTTAACAGTGTCAAGGAGCTTTTCGTCCTCCGCCTTGTTTTCGGCGAAGTCAGAGAAGAGAGCACGTATTTTAAGTGCGCGTACCATATTTGAACGCTTGTCCTCGGTAAGGTCATAAAAAAGGAAGGGGATAATTGAAAGCAGGGTACCGATAAGACTGCAGATGATAACAACCTTTAAAATCGGGTTACGGAAGTCGGCGTTGTAAAGGTCGTCAAAGTTGTTGGTAAGACCGTAGGAGCCGAGAATAAGGGGCATAGCATAGCCCGTTCCGAGAGTGAGGATGCTGCCGATGAAAACTCCGCTCTGATCCATAAAGCCCTCAAGACGGTCGTTGGTCTTGTACTGCTGATAGTCCATAACATCGGCCTTGATTGCGGGCAGATAAACTATTGAAAGAGCACCGAACATATCCTTTATGAACATAAGGGCAAAGAAAAGGTAATAGTTTTCATAGCAGGTGAGCATAAGTGCCATACACGTAGCCTGAACGGAAAGGGATAAAAGGCAGATTTTCTTTTTGCCGAGCTTGTTTGTCAGCGGAGCACCGAGAGCAAGACCGGGGGTGGATGCCTCTCCCTTGATGACGGTCATAATTGAGTAAATTGCGTTGTTGTTCATACCGTAGTAGAAAACATACTGGAAAAGTGAGGAGTAGTTATAATTGAGGAAGGAAATCCAGTTTGAGCCGTTGACAATCCAGAAATATTTGTTTCTGGAAACTTTTCTCAAGCCCTCGAAAAAGCCCATTTTCTGAACATACTGCTTGGGAACAATAATTTTTTCCTTTGTGCCGAAAATGCAGAGCATACTTACGCAGGCACCTACAGTACAGAAAATCGGGAAGGCGATGCGGTAGGTTTTCATATCGTCAAGGGGGCCGATAAGGGGAAGCACGGGGTTAATTACCGTGGGTGCAAAGGAGTAAACAATTGAGCTTATACCGATTATCCAGGAACGCTCCGAGGAGTTGGGGGAGAGCACATGCACAAGGCTTGAATAAGCGGCAAGATAAAAGGGTGAGCAGAACTGCAAAAGAGAGTAAACCACAAAAACGGAAATAAGCTTCTGATTATAGCTCATAGTTTCGTAGGGCAGGTAAACAAACAGTGTGCCGAGAAGTGCCGTAGGGATGCCCATATAAAGCAGGTAAGGACGGAATTTGCCCATTTTGCTTCGGGTGTTATCAAAAAGCATTGCCCTTGTGGGTGTGATAAGCAGCATTATGAGAGTAACAACGGCGTTCATTGTCTGAATATCAACAAGGTTGAGCCCGATTGCTGGGCCGACAATCATACTGCCTGCGTCAAGGGTGATTTTGCCCACAAGTGCGGTGATGAAATAAACACCTGCACCGCCTACTGAGTAAGCCGCCATTTCCTTATAGGGTACGTATTTTCCCTCTCCGGGAACCTTCCATTGACTTTTGGCTGTTTTTAAAGCCGTTTTTGCTTTTGAGGTAAGGTCATTGATTTTTCCCATTTTTATTTTTCTCCTTTCATTTTCCTTCTTTTATAAGTGAATAAAGCTTTTGAGTAAAGCCGTATTTTTCCGTAAGTGCGGCTATTTCCGTAAGGTCGGGAGCCTGCGCCTTTTTCAGCTTACAGCGAAGCATCAGGTTTTTAGGCGAGTGGGCAAAGTCCACAAACTCAATTATATCAACCTCGTATCCGCATTTTTTAAGTATGTCCGCACGGATGCTGTCGGTAAGAAGTGCGGAAAAACGTTCCTTGATAAGCCCGTGCTCTAAAAGCAAGTCAAAGTCACCGCCCTTTTTAATCGAGGAGCAGACCTCGTGCTGACAGCAGGGGACGGAGAAAATATGCTTCACCTTGTTCTGAATTCCGTGGAAAAGGGCAAAGTCTGTTGCAATGTCGCAGGCGTGAAGAGTGATTACCATATCAACCTCGCCCTCGTAAAGCTCACCCTTTGTAACATCGTTTATGTAAAACTTAAGATTATTGTAGCCGTACTTTTCTGCAATTTCATTGCAATGCTTGACAACATCTTCTTTTAAATCGTAGCCGATTACCCTTGCCTTGACCTTTTTAATCACGGTAAAGTAATGGTAAATGATGAAGGTCAGGTAGCTTTTACCGCAGCCGAAGTCAAGAATCGTAACCTCATCCTTTTTGTATTCACCGAAGGCATCGTCTACTATTTCAATAAAGCGGTTAATCTGCTTGTACTTGTCGTACTTGCTTTTGACCACCTTGAAATCCTCGGTAAAAACGCCAAGGTCAACAAGGGCAGGAATATTTTCACCCTGGCGGAGAATGTAGTTTTTCTCCTTGTTGTGACCGTTTGCTTCTGCTACTTTTATTTCGTTACCCGTAAGCTTACGCTTTGTTTTATCGGGGAAAATTGTGTAGTGAACCGTCGTGCCCTCGGCTGTAAGACAGCATTGGGAAAAGCTGTGACGGTACTCGTTGTAAATCAGCTCCAGAAGCTCCTCGGGGGAGATGTTCTGATGAAAGGCCTGGGCGCCCTTGATTTTTTCCGCCTGCCACATTTCACCCTTTTTTCCTTTGAAGGGCCGCAGGGTGATTTTGCTGTATTCATAATCCTTGTTACGCTTTGAGGAAAAGACAATTTTTTTGATTTTTCCCTTAAGTGAAAGGATATCCTGACAGATGATGTAATTCATGCTATACCGCCTTTGAATCTAAGATAATTCATTTTAACACAAATAAAATTAAAAGTATATATTATTGGCGCATAATTATTGACTACATCATTATTTTAATGTATAATTTACAGGTAAAATTATGCCCCGAAAAGCGACTGAGTCCTGTGAGGGGTTGAAGGAGAAAAAATATGAACGGTAAATTTTCACTTGACACATCCTTTAAAAAGATTTTCCCGACATTGCTTATGGCACTTGGTGTTGCCGTGGCTGCGGCACTTTTAATCTCAAGGCTTAACCTTGTTAACCTTGTGTGCCTTCTTTACTGCTGCATTATGTCAGCCGTAATTCTTGTTTCACTTATCTTTAAGAAAAAGGTCTACGCTCCGATGCTTATCGGATATGCTGTTTCAGGCCTTGCTATGATTATTTTCCATACAGTATGGGGTGCGGATGCAGGCTTCGGTGCTTTTATTTCCGATAAAGCTGAGGGTTGGTCAAGTGCGGCAAATGCACTTTTCACAGGCGACGGCTCATTCCTCACAAGGCTCGGCGGTAACCTTCTTTTTGCTCTGCCTTGGCTTGCTGCTCTTATGGGACTTTTCCTTGTAGCAAAAAAGAAGTGCAATAAAACAGGTCTTAAGGCTGTTTCATCCTTTGCTTTGAGTGTGCTTCTTATGGGTGCATCGGTTTTCTCCGTGCTTATGGGTAACCACAGATCAAAGCCCGTTACAGAAAGGCTCTGGGAGGGTCACGACGATTACCTCAAAAAGGTTGACAAGGTAAAGAGTGACAACCCCAACGTGCTTTTCATCCTTATGGACGATATGGGCTACGGTGACACCTCACTTAACGGTGCAATTTACGAAACTCCAAATATGGACTCCATCGGTGAAAACGGACTTAACTTTGAGAACTTCTATTCAGGCTATTCCGTTTGCTCACCTGCACGTTTTGCAACCCTCACGGGTCGTTATCCCTACAGAGGCTATGCGGACAATGTTATCTATCCTACCGTACAGACCACGGGCAACTTTGCTCAGACAAGAGTTTACAACTCCTTTGAAATGGGCAACAACGTTGACGGTATGCTCGGTGACGAAATCACAATTGCAGAGGTGTTCAAAAACGCAGGCTACGCTACGGGTGCCTTCGGTAAGTGGCACCTTGGTGACTACGGCGAATACCTTCCCACAAATCAGGGCTTCGATTACTTCTACGGAAGCCACCACGTAAACGATATGTACGCCTTCTATCACGCAAGTGAGGAAAACGGTGAATATGAAATCGTTCACGGCAACGATGAAATGCGTGACGAGAAGGGCAAAAAGGATCAGAAGATGCTCACCGAGTGGATTCACGGTGAAATTGAAGCCTGGATTACCGATAAGGCTGAAAAGGACGAGCCCTTCTTCGCTTACTATGCAACTCCCTGGCCCCACGGCCCCGTATTTGTCGGTGACGACTTCAAGGGCGCAAGCGGTATGGGTACATATGTTGACTGCCTTACGGAGTTTGATGCATATCTCGGCAAGCTCTTTAACACAATGGAGGAGCTTGGTGTTTTAGAGGATACAATCATTGTGTTCACAAGTGACAACGGACCTGCCCTTGAAGGCTCTGTAGGTGACCTTCGCGGTGGTAAGTACCTTGCCTATGAGGGCGGACAGAAGGTACCCCTTATGATCCGTTGGGACAATAACGGCGGACTTTTCAAAAAGGGTGAAACAAGAACTGAAAGTGCAACCTCTGTTGACTTCTTCCCCACACTTATTGAAATGTGCGGCATCACCGTTGACGGCAAGGAGAATTCTCTCCCCGTTGACCGTGTGATTGACGGCGTTTCCATGATGCCCGTAATCAAGGAGAATGCCCCCGTACATAACGAGGAGCATCCTATCCTTCATATGAAGCGTGAGGACATCAAGGGTATCCAGTATACCGTTACAACAAAGAGCGTTCTTGATAGGGAAGAGTACAAGGATTATACCTATCCTGTCCTTACTGATAATGAATATATCACCTTCAAGTACTTTGACAAGCTTCAGAATGACAACTCTGCCTTCTGGGATAAGAACCGTAAGAACTGGCTTCACATTCTTACCGATGACTATCAGGAAAACTACAACCGTACACCTGCTTATCCCACAATTTCCGATGAAATGCACGAAAAGCTTGACAGCATTCAGCAGGGACTTAAAGAAAACAGAAGAGGTATAATTAAGTAATGCCGCCGCTTTCAATAATGATAAAGCCTGCCTCAAGTCTTTGTAACTTAAGGTGTAAATATTGCTTTTACTGTGATGTTGCCGCCCACAGAGATGTGTTCTCTCTGGGTAAAATGGAGATTGATACGGCAGAAAATCTCATTAAAAGTGCCCTTTCCTTTGCCGACGGCTGCTCTGTTGCCTTTGCCTTTCAGGGCGGTGAGCCCCTTATAGCAGGCCTTGACTATTTCAGAGAGTTTGTTTCTCTTGTGAAAAGGTACAACGTGAAAAATTCCGAGATTTATTATTCAATCCAGACCAACGGAACGTTGGTTGACGATGACTTCGCACGTTTTTTTCACGATAATAAGTTCCTTGTAGGCTTAAGCCTTGACGGTGACTATGAGGGCAACAAATTCCGCGTGGATGCCAACGGGCAGAACTCCTACTACAAAATCACAAGGGCGGCAAACAAATTTATAAAGCACGGCGTTGAGTTCAATATTCTCACGGTGCTTACGGGCTACTGTGCCGAAAACGCCGAAAGAATATACAAGCACTTCCGTTCTATGGGGTATAAATACATTCAGTTTATTCCCTGCCTTCGTCCCATGGGGGATAGTACGGAAAGTGAGCTTTATATGACAAGCGAACAGTATGCTGATTTTCTTATAAAAATCTTTAACCTTTATGTCAAGGATTTTACAAGAGGCAACTATGTTTCAATCCGTCAGTTTGATAACTGGGTAAGAATGTACCTCGGTGAAAAGCCTGAGCAATGCGGACTTATGGGACACTGTACCCATCAGTTTGTTGCAGAGGGTAACGGTAACATTTATCCCTGTGACTTTTACTGCACCGATGAATGGCTTTTAGGTAACATCAACGAAACAAGCCTTAAGGAAATGGCAGAGGGCAAAAAGGCATACGAATTTATAAAAGAGAGCATTGCCGTAAGGGACGAATGTAAAAAATGCTCATACTATCCCATATGCAGACAAGGGGGATGTAAGCGTAACCGTGAAAGCGGTGACTACTGCCAAAGCTACAAAAAATTCTTCTCCTCCTGTCTGCCACTTTTCAGAATGTTCAGAAGGTAATAATAATGAAAAATTTAGGATATTATAACGGTAAATATGACGAGCTTGAAAAAATGCAGATTCCCATGCTTGACAGAGTCTGCTTTTTCGGTGACGGCGTTTACGATGCAACCTACTGCTGTAACTATGTCATCCACGATTTAAAGGAGCACGTTGACCGCTTTTACAGAAGCGCGGATCTTCTCGAAATGGAAGTGCCGATGTGCAAAAGGGAGCTTTCCGAGCTTCTCTGTGACCTTGTTAAAAAGGTTGACAGTCACGAGCAGTTTGTTTATTTTCAGCTGACCCGAGGCACGGGTATAAGAAACCACATTTACCCCGACAAAGAAAAGGTGAAGGGTAACCTCTGGGTTGTGCTTACACCGAAAAAGATTGTTGACACCTATAAAACGGTTAAGCTTATCACCCGTGAGGATACAAGATTCCTTCATTGCAATGCAAAAACGGTTAACCTTATTCCTGCCTGTATGGGTGCAAATGCTGCAGAGCTTCAGGGTGCCGACGAATGTGTTTTCCACCGCGGTGACGAGGTTACGGAATGTGCACACTCAAATGTACACATAATAAAGGACGGGAAGTTTATTACTCACCCCGCCGATGAAAAGATTCTCAACGGTATTTCAAGGCTCAACCTTCTTCGCAAGTGCGGTGAATTAGGTATTCCCGCTGAGGAAAGAGTCTTCACCGTAAGTGAGCTTTTTGACGCTGACGAGGTTATCATTTCCTCCTGCGGCTCCTTCTGCCTTCAGGCAAGCCATATTGACGGTAAGCCCGTCGGCGGCAAGGCAGGGGAGATTCTAAAGGCTTTGCAGGACGGTCTTGTTGAAGAATTCAATGAGGAATGCGGTGTTTAAGTAGTCAGTAGTTAGTAGTCAGTAGTCAGGGAACGCCTGACGGAGTGGACTTACAGCAAAATAACACTCGCCGCAAGGCGGATATCACATCTGCGATGCAGATATATAACTGCAATGCTCAGGCATTGCCGGAAAGGAGAGGTCTTGTGCCTTATTACAGAAGTGCTGTTGTGGTTGACCTTGATGTAATTAAGGAAAACTTTAACGAGATAAAGAAAAAGGTCGGAGAAAGCACAAAGGTGCTTGCCGTTATTAAGGCTGATGCTTACGGTCACGGTGCCATTGAAACGGCAAGGGAGCTTGAAAATTGCTGTGACTTTTTCGGCGTTGCGGATATTGATGAGGCTATGCAGCTTCGTATAGGCGGCTTTGAAAAGCCTATTCTCATCCTCGGCAGAACTGACCCTTATTACAGCGATGTAATTATAAAATACAACATCCGTACAGCGGTGTCCTGTTTTGATGATGCCCTTGAATTATCAAAAGAGGGTGAAAAACAGCAGAAAAGTGCCAGAATTCACATTGCCCTTGATACGGGTATGAGCCGTATCGGCTTTCAGCGTGACGAGGCGGAGATAATCAAGGAGATTTCACAGCTTCCTTTTATTGAAATTGAGGGCGTTTTCTCTCATTTTGCAACTGCTGACGAGCCCGACCTTTCAAGGGCACAGAAGCAAAAGGAGCTGTTTGATGAGTTTACTGCAGAGCTTGAAAAAATGGGAGTAAGCTTTTCGATAAGGCATATGAGTAACTCTGCAGGAATAATAAATTTTGATGAAAAATACGATATGGTAAGAGCAGGTATTGTTCTTTACGGACTTTACCCGAGTCACGATGTTGACGAAAGCCTTCTTCCCGTCAAGCCTGCAATGCGTTGGGTTGCAAAAATCAGCCACGTCAAAACTCTCCCTGCAGGAAGGGAGATAAGCTACGGCGGTACCTATGTTACCGAAAAGGAAACTGTGGTTGCCACCGTGCCTGTAGGCTATGCTGACGGATATCCGAGGTGCCTTTCAAATATCGGTGAGGTGCTTGTGAACGGCAAAAGGGCTCCCATTATCGGCAGAATATGTATGGATCAGTTTATGATTGATGTTACGGATATTCCCGGAGTGGAGCGAGGAAGTGAGGTTACCCTTGTAGGCCGTGACGGTGACGAGTGCCTTTCCATGGAAGAGGTTTCCGAAAAGGCATACTCCTTCAACTACGAGCTTCCCTGCAGAATTTCAAGGCGTGTGCCGAGAATATACTACAAAAAGGGCAAAGAGGTAGTGAGTTTGCACTATCTTATAGATTGATAAGGTGTAAAGAATGCAAAATGCAAAATGCAGAATGCAAAATTAATGGTCTGCGACGCATTTTAATGCCCTCTGTCTGCTTCGCAGACATCTCCCACGGGAGATTTTTATAATCTGCTCACTATCTATAACATTAAAGATATCTTTGCGGGTTCGTTTTTTGATTATAGCAACACCTGACCCGCGACCGCAATTTTGCATTTTACATTTTGCATTTTGCATTTAAAAGAGGTAAAAGATATGGAGAAAAGAAAATTTGATTTAAGCTCTGTGGGACTTCACATTTTTGCAATGGTCTTTATGCTGATGGACCATATGTGGGCAACGGTGTTTACTAATGCACAGTGGCTGACTCAGGTGGGCAGACTTGCTTATCCTATTTTTGCCTTTATGATTGTTGAAGGCTACACCCATACAAAAAATCTTAAAAAATATGTTCTCAGGCTTCTTGCTTTCGCAGTAATTACGGAAATTCCCTTTAACCTTATGGTTGGAAACACAGTATTTTTCTATGTGCATCAGAATGTTCTGTGGACCTTCCTTATTTCAATCGGACTTATTCACCTGAATGAGCTTGCAAGGAAAAAGGAAAAGCTGTGGCTTAATCTTGTCACAATGGCAGGCACGGTGGTGCTGGGCTATGTTCTCGGCTATATCACCTTTGTTGACTATAATGCGGCAGGTATAATGACGGTGCTTCTTTTCTACTTCTTCCGCGGAAGAAAATGGTGGTGCTACCTCGGTCAGCTTGTGGGACTTTATTATATCAATGTTGAAATGCTTCAGGGACTTTACTTTGAGGTTGAGCTGTTCGGTCACACCTTTGAAATAGTTCAGCAGGGAATAGCTGTTCTGTCACTTGTCTTTATCTGGCTTTATAATGGCAGACAGGGTAAAAAGAGTAAGGCCTTCCAGTATTTCTGCTATGCCTTTTATCCTGCACATATGCTGATTCTTTGGCTTGTTTCAACGCTTTTATACAAATAATATAAAAACAGAAAGCATATCATTTTTATGGTATGCTTTTTTTACATTTCAAAAATGCTTGAAAAAATATTACCAATGTGTTAACATAAAAAAGGAGAAAGCTCCGGAAAAACTTAAGGAGGAAATATTATGTTTGACAAAATTATTGCGTTTTTTATGGCCATCATCAACTTTTTTATGGGCCTTTTCGGCTTCGGGCAAATAGGCGGACAGAAATTTGACTGTCAGACCTTTTTTGATTTGTCCTACGGAACTCATGAAAGGCAGGTTGTTGATCTTTGCATTCCCGAGGGGGCTTCCGGTGATATCGGAATGGTGCTTTTCATTCACGGCGGAGCCTGGATTGGAGGCGATAAGTCAAGCTATGAGGGTGGAATGAACTACGGTGCATCGAGCCTCGGCATTGCAACAGCTTCCGTAAATTACCGCTATATTAGTGAGGATGTTGACCTGCTTGATATTCTTGACGATATTGACGCCGCCCTTGCAAAGGTAAAGCAAAAGGGAGCAGAGGCAGGCGTGAATATTAACAAGGTTCTCCTTACCGGTGACAGCGCAGGCGGTCATCTTTCTCTGCTTTATGCTTATGCAAGGAAAAATACGGCTCCCATCACTCCCGTTGCCGTTGTGAGCAACTCAGGCCCCACAGACCTTTATGACGATAATTTCTATCACAACAACGCTTTAGGTGATGAGGCGGCTATTTGTGACCTTATGTCAAAGGCCTGCGGTCAGCGTTTTGCTTATGCTGAAAGGGAGAGTGCAAAGGCTGCACTTTACAGAGTTTCACCTGTTGCTTATGTAAGCGCTGAATGTGTTCCCACCGTAATCAATCACGGCGACAGCGATTCAATTGTGCCATTCTCAAATGCACAGACCCTTGACGCTCTGCTTACACAGTACGGTGTTGAGCACGTGCTTAATGTTTACAAGGGTGCTGATCACGATCTCGGCAAGGACGACGAGGCTAAGAAGAGAGCAGATGAGCTTCTCTTCGGCTATATTGACAGATTCCTTAAGTAAGACCGGAATATCGTTTCATAATGCAAATAAGGACACGGAAAAATCCGTGTCCTTAATTTTATTGTTTGCTTTTACATACCGGGGTTCTGCTGATAGGTTCCGCCGTTCTGTGCGGCTGAAACAGCCATACCGATTCCGTTGAAAATCTTATCGGGAAGGGTAAGCTGACTTACTGTGCCTACAGCACCTGTAATTACGGGGATGAAGCATACAAACCAGCCAACTGCAATAGCAATAACCTTGTTTGCCCATTCGCTGTCAATGTTTACTGTAAGCTGATCGTTGATTGCAGAAAAGTTTACTCTGCACTCAAGACCGAGACCGATGATGTTTGAAAAGCCTTCACGGTTTTTGGTTACGGTGAGAACACCTGCGTTGGGGCCGATCATCTGAATGCTTGTCTGATAGCCCTGAGCGTCCATTGTAAGAGCTGTTGCCTGAATTACTGCGTAAAGGTCTGTGCCTGCAGTAAAGGGATAATTTTTTAATGCCATTTTTATTTCCTCCTTTATTTTATGAAAAGAATTTGTAAATCAGTCCGCTTTCAAAATCGGCATAAACCACGTTGCCTTCTCCGCCAAGCCTTACAATATATACTGTAAGCATAAGTGCAAGGGTAAGAATGCAAAGTGCGGTTATTACTTTTTTAGGTATGCGTTTTCTTAAAAGGTAAATTATCACCGCCACGGGAAGCAGAAACACAAGGGGATGCATTTCAAAAGCAAGGGCAAAGTCAAGCCTTAACAAGGCAAAAACAGCTCTTGTCATTCCGCAACCGGGACAGCATATACCCGTGAAAAACCTTAAGGGACAGCCGTGCTTATAATAAAACAGAGCCATCAGCAAAAAAAGTAATATCAGGTGCAGATTTTGTCGGATTTTTAAAAGTAATGCTTTCATTAGTTTAATTTTATCACATCGTGAATTTTTTTGTCAATAGGATTATTTTAACTCAAGAATAGCGTTATAATCATCAATACCGTAGTTGCCTGCGCTGTGCTTAAGAATCTCGTAAAGGTCAGCCTTTTCGCCGTCCCAACCCTTAAGGTCAACTTTCCTGAGAATAGGACGTAATCTCTTTAAAAGTGCAAGCAAAACATCACCCTTGGGAGTGCCCTCCTTAAAGCTCTGGTTGCCTTCAAAAACGCCGCGGACAAGCTCCGTTGCGTAGTCGAGCACGCGCATATCCCTGATTGACTTATCGCATTTTACAAAAAATACCTTTGCCATAGTGCCGATTTTGACCGAGCAGATGAATTTGCCTGCGGCTCTCAGCACCTTTTCAGTTGAATCCTTTTCTTCAATTCGGATTTTACGCATTGCACGCTTTGTGTCATCTCTCAAATCGGTAAGAACATTGACTATCATACGGTCAAACATATCGCGGAGATATTTTTTACAGTCGTCGGTGTCCCATTCAAAGTCGGGGGTGGGTATGCTCTTGATTTCGGCCTTTGTGTCAGTTACGGTAACGTGGCGGATAAAGGCAGGGTCGGCAATGATTGCACCCGTTGTGATATCATAAAGGCGGTTGCCCTTTTCTGTGTCAATGTAGTTGATGCTCTGGTTGTGCATATGTCCTGTGAAGATCATTTTCACACCCTCATCGGCAAGGAAGGAAGCAAATTTGTGAGCGTCCTTTATCATAACGGGGGAGAGAAGCTGAAAGAGAGGCTGACCGGGTAAAATGGGATAGTGGCACATAGCAATCATTGTCTGCTTATCCTCGCGTGCCTTTTCGGTCTGCTCCTTAATCCATTCCCGTTGCTCGTCCTTGAAATAGTACTTGCCCTTTTCCTTGAAGTCACAGTTGATGCAAAGGAGTCTCACATCATCGGAAAGCTGTGCAACATAGGAAAGGTTTTCCTTGTCTGTGGCAATGGCATCGCCGAAGCCGAAGTCACGGTACATATCGAAAAGCTCATCTCTTTTCGTGTGCTCGGGTGAATATCTGCCCTTTTCTCCGAAGGCAAAGGTGTCACCCTCCTTGTCCTTGTAATCGTGGTCGGCGGTTACAACATAAATTTTCTTGCCGCTTTGCTTAAGGTCATAAAGGAGCTTAAGGAATTTTTCGTGACTTTTCTTTTCGCCGTTGAAGGAAAGGTCACCTGCAATAAGCAGAGTGTCCGCCTCGTCGGCGTTTTTCAGCCATTCAAAAACGCTGTTACAGATGCTTTCCGTTTCGGCAAAGCACTTCTGCTCGTAGTGCATAAAGTCCTCGTACTGCTCACCGCTGCAGCCGAGCTCCGTTGCAAAATAGTGGGGGTCGGTTATAAGATAAAACTTTGTTTCTTTCATATTTTTTTCCTCATTATTTATAAAAATATATTGATTTTAGAGTTGCAGTATAGTAATATTAACAAAAAAGAAGAAGGAAAGCAAGGGAGAATTTATGAAAATTACATTTATGGGTGCAGGAAGTACCGTTTTTGCAAGAAATGTTATCGGTGACTGTATGTGCACACCCTCACTTTGTGAAAGTGAATTTGCACTTTATGATATTGACGCTGACAGATTAAAGGAGTCTGAAATTATCCTTTCTGCCATTAACAAAAACATCAACGAGGGCAAGGCGAAAATTACAACCTACCTCGGTGAGGCTGAAAGAAAGGATGCCCTTCGCGGAGCAAGCTTTGTTATCAATGCAATTCAGGTGGGCGGTTATGAGCCCTGTACCGTTACGGATTTTGAAATTCCCAAAAAGTACGGACTTCGTCAGACCATTGCCGATACAATGGGCATCGGCGGTATTATGCGTGCCCTTCGCACAATTCCCGTGATGAAGGCCTTTGCCGACGATATGGAAGAGGTTTGCCCCGATGCTTGGTTCCTCAACTATACAAATCCTATGGCAATGCTTACGGGATATATGCAGCGTTACACAAACATAAAAACTATCGGTCTTTGCCACAGCGTTCAGGGCTGCAGCAAGCATCTGCTTGACAGCCTCGGTCTTGAGGATAAGCTTGAGGGCAGAACAGAGAAAATTGCAGGCATCAACCATATGGGCTGGCTTCTCGAAATCTACGACAAGGACGGCAATGACCTTTACCCCGAAATCAGAAAGAGAGCAAAGGAAAAGAACGCAACCGAAAAGCATTGGGATATGGTACGCTATGACTATATCGACAAGCTCGGTTATTACTGTACCGAAAGCAGTGAGCATAACTCCGAATACAATCCCTTCTACATAAAGTCAAAATATACCGAAATGATTGAAAAGTTCAACATTCCTCTTGATGAGTACCCAAGAAGATGTGTAAATCAGATTGAGGGCTGGGCTAAGCAGAGGGACGAAATCCTTGCCGACGGTAAGATTACTCACGAAAGAAGTGAGGAATACGCTTCATATATTATGGAAGCAATTGTTACAAACAAGCCCTATAAAATCGGCGGTAATGTAATCAACAACGGACTTATAGACAATCTTCCCAAGGAGGCCTGCGTTGAGGTGCCCTGCCTTGTTGACGGTAGCGGTATTACTCCCTGTAAGGTAGGTCCGCTTCCCTTACAGCTTGCGGCAATGAATTCAAGCAACATTTACGCTCAGCTTCTTACAATTGAGGCTGCCGTAACGGGCAAAAAGCAGTATATCTACAATGCGGCAATGATGGATCCTCACACGGGTGCAGAGCTCAGCATTGAGGATATTTACGCTATGGTTGATGAGCTTATTGAGGCTCACGGGGATTGGATGCCGAAGTTTGAGTAAGCAAAACGTCGGCAAATGTAAAGTTCTTTTGGTTTCTTTTCTCTCAAGAAAAGTCACGCCTGCCCGACGAGGGCAAGAAAAATAAAATGATGCTGTCCTTCTCTTCAGAGGGACAGCATTTATTTATAAACAAATTATAAACAAACCCTTGCTTTTTTAAATATATGAGTGTATAATCCTCATTTGGTAAGTTGAAAAAACAGTATTACTCAGGAGGTTTATTGCTTAAAAATGAAAAAAGTTATTTCAGTAATTCTTTCAGTTTTAATGCTTTTAAGCTGCTTTTCTGTCTGCTCAATAGCGGCAGGAAAATACAGATATGTAGTTCTCGGTGACTCCATAGCCTACGGCTCGGGACTTCTCAACGCAAGTGAGGCCTGCTACGGAAAAGCGGTTGCCGACACCTGCGGCTTTGATTATGTAAACCACTCTGTGCCAGGTGCAACAACACACGGTCTTATTTACAGGCTGAACGACAGTGCCGTACGTTCGGATATTGCAAGGGCAGACATTATCAGCATTTCAATCGGTGGTAACGATTTCCTTGACGAGCTCGGATATCTTGCATATGACTCTATTGTAAAAAAGGATTACAAGGCCTATGACAACCTTGCATACGGTGTTTATGTAAATATCACCAAGGTAATCGACCGTATAAGAGAGCTTAACGATGATGCCGTTATTCTTCTTCAGACC
Organism: Acutalibacteraceae bacterium; assembly: GCA_045643805.1. Taxonomy (GTDB): domain Bacteria; phylum Bacillota; class Clostridia; order Oscillospirales; family Acutalibacteraceae; genus UBA6857. The sequence goes on along the minus strand of JAZRFT010000028.1, from coordinate 22,930 downwards.
CTTTATAATCCGCAGTTTGACTATCTCAAGGAGGCTTATCAGCAGGGCGCTGACCGTGTGAATGACGCTATTTACCGTTGCGCAAGGGAAAACCGCGGTGTAGTGGTTGTTGATGTTGCTTCAGCACTTAACGGTTACGAAAGCAACTTTGCCGATGACACTATGCACCCGAGTGCAAAGGGTAATGAAAAAATAGCCCGTGAGGTGCTTAAGACCCTCCGTAAGCTCGGATACACAAACAAGACCGTACTCAACCCGAAGGCAAAGGGAATCGATGTTGTCCTCGGCCCCGGGGTTTACGGTACACTTAATTATTTCGCATTCTTTTTTAAGGTGATAGCAAGGATGCAGAGTGCAATTTCTCTTATAATGAAATAAGCTTAAAAACAAGTTCAGGGATAAGCAGTAAGCTTATCCCTGATTTTTTATTTTGTTAATCTGAAAGCGGCACAGCCGTGAGCCTTGACTGATGCCGAAATGCTTTCCTTATCAGTAATAGAGGCTTCCTTTGTCCAAAGCTCAAAAGCATTATAAGCACCCTTTTCAATGCCGTAGTTTTCAAAGCAGACGGCAACCTCTTTTTCCTCATCAGTAAGGTTGAAAAGAGCAATAACGCTGTTTCCGTCCTTGTCACGGCAGTACCACGCACATTCCTTGCGTGTGCGGAAAATCTGACGGTTTTCACTTGAAAGCTGATTGATTTCAAGTATATCTCTGTTGGTGATAACCTCGAGGTCCTCGGGGCGATTTTCACGTAATTCACCGCCTAAAATAAGAGGTGAACGGAACATTGACCAGAGTGTGAGCATTGTTTTCTGCTCGTCGGGAGTAAAGTTTGTGTAACGGTCACGGTCACCGAGGCAGGTGCAGGTTTTGCTGATTTTGCCTAAGGGGAGCATATCGCAGTCGGGCCAGCAGCCGACTTTTACGTGAGGTGCCCATTTTTCGCAACGCTCGAACATAGCATAAAGCTTGTCCCAATGATCCCAGAAGTCGCCCGTCATACGCCACATATTGGCATTCTGTGAAAGGTGGAAGGCTTCGTTTATAACAGCAGGTCCGGGGGAGAGGGAAAGCACCATTGCGCGTCCGCAGTTGTCAATTGCCTTGCGGATCATTTCAATTTCTTCTCTTGCACTGTAGGGGTCGTGGGGCTTGTATTCTGTGTTTGCGATGTCGTCAACCTTTACAAAGTCAACACCCCAGGAAGCGTAAAGCTCAAAAATACTGTTGTAGTAAGCCTGTGCCCCCTCGCAGGTACGAAGTCCGTACATATCTGTGTTCCATAAGCATACGGAAAATCCCTGCGTGATTTCACGGGCGGTCTTGTCCGTGCCTTTTACGGGGGTATTCATATGCACCGCCTGACGGGGGATACCCCTCATAATATGTATACCGAACTTAAGACCCATAGCGTGGATTTTATCGGCAATTGCCTTGAAGCCTACGCCGTTTGCCGCAGAGGGGAAGCGGTTTTCTGCAGGGATAAGGCGTGAGTATTCATCCATACAAAGCTCGGTGAAGTTGTTGTAAAAATTGCTTGTTGCCTTGGGCTCGTACCACTGAATGTCGCAGGTGATGTATTCATAGCCGTAGTCCTTGAGGTTATCGGCAACATACTGTGCGTTACCTAAAAGCTGTTCCTCATTTACTGCGGCACCGTAGCAGTCCCAGCTGTTCCAGCCCATGGGGGGAGTGAGGGCAAAAGTGTCTTTTTTGAGCATAGTGAGTTCTCCTTTGGGATTGATAGAGGTATTATACTATATAATGAAAAGATTATCAATAAGTAGAGAGCAGTTTGCGGAAAGTGTGAGGGTATTGACAAAATGTGGGGGGTGATTATAATAAAATTATAAGAAACGAAACTATAAAAAACGAGGTGAAATTATGAAGAAAAAAGTGGCATATATATTTTTCGGAGCGTTTATTGTTTTGTGGCTGTTGCTGGATAACCTTATTAAAATTGAAAATCCGCAATATAAAATTGTTGCCTTTGCTCTTGTGGCTTTGTGCGGTCTGATATTTTTGATTTGCTATGCAATAATTGAGAAAAACAAGATTAAAATATTTTCAGCGTTTACAGCAGGTTTGCTGATGCTGTACACAATTTTTTCTTCGTACATTTTATTGAACAAGTTCCCGATAATTGTTTTTGTTGTATCTGTAATGATAGCTCTTTTTGCTGTTTTTTATAAGCCTAAGTCAATTGAATAAATCCAAGGACGGCACTCGCCGTCCTTTTTCTTTACCTGCAAACCTCAGCCGCGTAGAGGTCGCCCCTACGCAAAACCCCTTGACAATCCCTCTTCAAAGTAATAAAATAAACAATAGAAAATTATACCCGAAAGGAAATAACAACTATGAAAGCAATCGTAACAGTAATCGGTAAGGACAGAGCAGGCATCATTGCCGCAGTTTGCACCCTCCTTGCAGAAAATAAAATTAACATCCTCGACATCAGCCAGACCGTTATGGAGGGCTTCTTCACGATGACAATGCTTATTGATATGAAGGAGTGCATTGTTCCCTTTGCTGAAATCAGTGAAAAGCTCGGTGCAAAGGGCGAGGAAATGAATCTGAGCATTCGCGTGCAGAGAGAAGATATCTTTGACAAAATGCACAGAATATAAGGGGGAAGAATAATGCACAGCCAGAAAGAAATTCTTTCCACTATTGATATGATTGACCATCAGCACCTTGATGTAAGAACAATCACTATGGGTATATCCCTGCTTGATTGTGCAAGTGACAGCGTAGAGGTGACTGCTAAAAAAATCTATGAGAAAATCACACGCCTTGCAAAGGACCTTGTTAAAACAGGTGAGGACATCGAAAAGGAATTCGGTATTCCTATTGTTAATAAGCGTATTTCCGTAACTCCCATTGCACTTGTTGCCGCCGCCTGCAAGGAAACAGACTATACTCCCATTGCCGTTGCTCTTGATGAAGCGGCCAAAAAGTGCGGTGTTAACTTTATCGGCGGCTTTTCCGCTCTTGTACATAAGGGAATGACAAAGGCAGACGAAAACCTTATCAATTCAATTCCCTCTGCCCTTGCAACTACCGAGAGAGTATGCTCCAGCGTAAGCGTTGCAAGTACAAAGGCAGGCATCAATATGGATGCCGTTGCCCTTATGGGTAAAATTATCAAAAAGACCGCTGACATGACAGGCGAAACTCACGGCTTCGGCTGTGCAAAGCTTGTTGTTTTTGCCAATGCCGTTGAGGATAATCCCTTTATGGCAGGTGCCTTCCACGGCGTAGGTGAGGCGGAATGTGTTATAAACGTAGGAGTAAGCGGTCCCGGTGTTGTTTACCACGCTTTGCAGAAATGTAAGGGTCAGCCCTTTGACGTTGTGGCCGAAACCATTAAAAAGACAGCCTTTAAAATCACCCGTATGGGTCAGCTTGTTGCTTCTGAGGCTTCAAAGAGACTCGGCGTGCCCTCGGGTATAGTTGACCTTTCCCTTGCTCCCACTCCCGAAAAGGGTGACAGCGTTGCAAGAATCCTTGAGGAAATGGGTCTTGAAGCCTGCGGCACTCACGGCACAACAGCAGCCCTTGCAATGCTTAATGATGCCGTTAAAAAAGGCGGCGTAATGGCAAGTAACCACGTCGGCGGACTTTCAGGCGCATTCATCCCCGTAAGTGAGGATGAGGGTATGATTGAGGCGGCGCTTAAAAACAGCCTTACCCTTGATAAGCTTGAAGCAATGACCTGCGTTTGCTCTGTCGGCCTTGATATGATTGCCGTTCCCGGCGACACAAGTGCTTCAACAATCTCCGCAATCATCGCTGATGAATCAGCAATCGGTGTTGTAAATACAAAAACAACCGCCGTCAGAATCATCCCTGCAGTGGGTATGAAGGTCGGCGATATGGTAGAGTTCGGCGGACTTTTAGGCACGGCTCCCGTAATGCCCGTGCACGAATTTTCAAGCGAAAACTTTATACTTCGCGGCGGCAGAATCCCTGCCCCGATGCATTCGCTGAAGAATTGATTCGCAATTGCCCTCTCCGTCAGACCTGATGGTCTGCCACCTCTCCCGGAGGGAGAGGCAAGATGCTCTTTTCAGGGTAAGCTTGGCTCTCCCTTTGGGAGAGCTGTCACGAAGTGACTGAGAGGGTTCCCCGAAAGAAGGAATTACAATGAAAATCATAGACATCATAAAAAGTGAAAAGCCTACCCTTTCAATGGAGGTTTTTCCGCCGAAAACAACGGATACCTTTGACTCCGTTAAAACTGCAACGGAAGCTATTGCGGCTCTTAACCCCGACTTTATGTCCGTTACTTACGGTGCAGGCGGCGGCACTTCACAGTTCACTGCTGAAATTGCAGGTAACATTCAGGAAAAGTACAATGTTCCCGTGCTTGCTCATTTAAGCTGTGTTTCTTCAACAAAGGACGAAATCAAAAAACAGCTTGAGCTTCTTAAATCAAAGGGCATCGAAAACATCCTTGCCTTACGCGGTGACATTCCTGAGGGGATGAGTACTGATCACCTTGACTACACTTTCGCAAGTGAGCTTACCCGTGAGATAAAGGAGTTCGGTGGCTTTTGTATCGGCGGTGCATGCTATCCCGAAAGCCACCCCGAGAGTGCTAACTCAATTGAGGATATGAAGCACCTTAAGGAAAAGGTGGACGCAGGCTGTGAATTCCTTACAACGCAGATGTTTTTTGATAACAATCTGCTTTACAATTTCATTTACAGAGCAAGAAATGCAGGTATTGATGTTCCCGTTGTTGCAGGTATTATGCCCGTGACAAATCCAAAGTCAATCAAGCGTATCTGCCGTATTTCGGGCTCGGCACTTCCGCAACGTTTTATAAGAATTGTTGACCGCTACGGAGATAATCCCGAGGCGATGAAGCAGGCAGGTATTGCCTATGCAACAGAGCAGATAATTGACCTTTACGCAAACGGAGTAAGGGCTGTGCACGTTTACTCTATGAACAAGCCTGATGTGGCACAGAGGATTATGGAGAATATCAGTGCAATAATTAAATAAATCGAAAGGTGCCCACTAATGAAAGTTGGTGGGCAATCTGTAATTATGAGTGAAAATGTGATTTCATATTTGTCAGTCTCCTTCAATGAGGTCGGCTGTGATAAAAAACAGGCTTACCGTTTTATGGGCTGTAAGGATGATACTGATAACGAGGAGCTTGGCCGTCTTTATGATGAGTGCGTGGAGCTTGTAAAAAATGAGGCCTCTTTAAAGGCTGTGTGGCGTAAAAGTTCGGTTAACTTTATCGGTGACGATAGGGTAGAGCTCGACTTCGGCACAATCACAAGTGCTTCTCTTTGCAAAAACCTTGAGGGCTGTAAGGAAGCCTATGTTTTTGCCACAACGGCAGGGATAGGAATTGACAGGTTGCTTTTAAAATATCAGCACCTTGATACCGTTAAGGCGATGGTGTTGAGTGCTGTAGGCTCATCGGTTGCCGAGTGCTGGTGTGACAAGGTCAACGAAAAAATTGCAGAGGGCAAAAAAACAAAGCCCCGTTTCAGTCCCGGTTATGGCGGAGTTGACCTTTGTCATCAGCGTGAAATTTTCAATTTTCTCGAGGTCGAAAAAAGACTCGGTATCACTCTCACGGATTCGTATTTTATGGTGCCCGTCAAGTCGGTGACGGCTTTTGTGGGCATTGTGGAGGAATAAGCAATGGATATAAAAAGATATCTCAATAAAAGCCGTCTTTACTTTGACGGAGGCATGGGAACGCTTCTGCAGGCTCGCGGACTTAAAGCCGGTGAAAAGCCCGAGGAGTGGAACATCACCCATCCTGAAATTATAACGGAAATTCACCTTGAATATTTAAAGGCAGGCAGCAACATAATCACCACAAACACCTTCGGAGCAAACTGCCTTAAATTTGACAACTATAAGGAGCTTATTGCTGCCGCAATAAAAAATGCAAGGCAGGCAATCCGTCAGTTTGACGGTGACAGGGGCAAATGCTTTGTTGCCTTTGATATGGGTCCTACGGGAAAAATGCTCGAGCCTCTCGGTGACCTTGCCTTCGAGGATGCGGTTGAAATTTTCCGCAAGTCAGCCTTTGAGGCGGAAAAGAACAAGGCTGACCTTATTATTATTGAAACAATGAACGACAGCCTTGAAACAAAGGCGGCTGTCCTCGGTGCAAAGGAAGGCTCGTCGCTTCCTGTGTTTGTCAGCAATGTTTTTGATGAAAGCGGAAAGCTTATGACGGGTGCTGATGCAAAGGCAATGATAGCAATGCTTGAGGGCCTCAGTGTTGATGCGATAGGTATGAACTGCTCACTCGGACCTAAACAGATGCTTCCCGTTGTACGTGATTATGTGAAATATTCCTCACTTCCCGTTATGGTAAGTCCCAATGCCGGCCTTCCGAGGAGTGAAAACGGCAGAACCGTGTTCGATGTTGATGCGGAGGAATTCTCCGATATTATGGCAGAGATTGCACAGATGGGTGTCGGTATCCTCGGCGGCTGCTGCGGTACAACTCCTGAATATATAAAAAGAACGGTGGAAAAAACAAGGGATATCACCTTCCGCAAAACGGAAAAGAAAAACTACACCTTTGTTTCCTCTTATACCCACGCTGTTGAAATCGGCAAAGAGCCGATACTTATCGGTGAGAGAATAAACCCGACAGGTAAGCCCAAGTTCAAGGATGCCCTTCGCAGAGGGGACATTGATTATATTGTAAATGAGGGCGTAAAGCAGCAGGAAAAGGGAGTACATATTCTTGATGTGAATGTGGGACTTCCTGAGATTGATGAGGATAAAATGCTCTGCGACAGCGTAAAGGCTCTGCAGGCGGTGCTTGACCTTCCCTTACAGCTTGACTCGGTGAGAGCTTCTTCTCTTGAAAAGGCAATGCGTCTTTATAACGGTAAGCCCCTTATCAACTCCGTCAACGGCAAAAAGGAGAGCATGAGGGAAATCCTGCCCCTTGTGAAAAAATACGGCGGTGTGCTTATTGCGCTTACCATTGATGAAAAGGGTATTCCCGAAACTGCTGAGGGCAGACTCGCAATTGCTCGCAGAATTGTAACCGAATGTGAAAGGGTGGGTATCGACAGGAAGGATATCATTGTTGACCCTCTTGCAATGGCGGTGTCATCAGATAAAAACAGCGGTAAGGTTACTCTTGAAAGTGTTGAGCTTATCAAAAAGGAGCTTGGCGTAAAAACAAGCCTCGGTGTTTCAAACATTTCCTTCGGACTTCCGCAGAGGGATGTTGTTAATTCCTTCTTTTTTGCTCTTTCCCTTGAAAGAGGACTTGACTGTGCAATTATGAATCCGAATTCAGTTTCCATGATGCAGGCCTACCATAGCTTCAGGGCACTCAAGGGTCTTGATGAGGGCTGTATGGATTATATCTCCTTCTCTGCGGAAAATGAAGTTACCGCAGTTAAAAAGGAAGGCGTGAAGCAGGAGGAAAGTACGGATGACCTTGTTTATGCCATTATAAAAGGTATGCGTGAGCCTGCCTTTGAAAAGGCAAATCAGTTACTTGAAACAACCGACCCCATGGCAGTTATAAACGAAAAGATTATTCCTGCCCTTGATGAGGTGGGTAAGGGCTTTGAGCGAAAGACAGTTTACCTTCCACAGCTTCTGATGAGTGCGGAAGCCGCTTCCCGTGCCTTTGATGCTGTGAAGGCAAAAATGGGTGACAAAAAGGGTGAAAGCAAGGGTAAGGTTGTTCTTGCAACGGTCAAGGGCGACATTCACGATATCGGCAAGAACATTGTTAAGGTGCTTTTGGAAAATTATGGCTTTGAGGTGATTGACCTTGGCAAGGATGTTGCTCCCGAAGGCGTGCTTGAAGCAGTTAAGCAAAGCGGAGCAAGGCTCGTCGGTCTTTCGGCACTAATGACCACCACCGTTGAAGCAATGAAGGATACGGTGGAGCTTCTTAAAAAGGAAGCCCCCGAGGTTAAAACAATCGTCGGCGGAGCTGTGCTGACACAGGAGTATGCTGATATGATAGGCGCAACGGCTTACGGAAAGGACGCTATGGATGCGGTAAGGTTAGCAATGGAACTGACCCGAATGTAAAGTTTTTTGTGTAGCTTTTTTACAAAAAAGTGACGCCACGCGGCGAGCGACAACTAAATAAATCAAACCGCTTTGGTGTAAACTGAGGCGGTGTTTTTATTTCTGCCACGATTACGCACACGCATTGCCGTGTGCATTTTTGTTTTTATGTCCTTTTTTATCTGAAAAAACTGAAAATTTCCTTCAAAAACTTGTGATTAACTGTTGACATTTATGGTGGGGAATATTATAATAAAATCACGTGAAAGTGGGGAATTGGTAAATCTCAGAGTGGATTTGTGGTTTTTCGTGGTGAAAAACAGATTTCTCCGCTGACTTTGTAATTTTCAGAAAGAGAGGTGCTTTTAATGTTTATCGGAACCTTTGAGCATAATATGGATTCCAAAAACCGCGTTTTTGTTCCTGCAAAATTCCGTGAAGAATTGGGCGAAAGCTTTTACTATAAGCTTTATCCTTCGGAAAAGTACCCCTCAATTCAGCTTTACAGCAAGGAAGAGTTTAAAAGACAGTTTGAAGACCCCGTAAGCGGAATTTCAAACCTTGCAAAAAAGAGAAATCTTCTGGCGCAGATTTATCTCGGTACGGACGACGCTACCGTTGATAATCAGGGCAGAATTTCCATAGGCTCTGCCATTGCAAAAAAAGCAGGACTTGAAAAGCGTTGTATATTCGTTGGTTTCGGCTCTTATGTTGAGGTTATGAGCCCTGAGGCTTATGATAACTACCTTGAAAAAATGTGTCAGAGCAATTCCGCCGACGAGGAAGCCGTTGAGGCAGAGGAAGCAGTTTACCGTCAGTTGATGAGTGAGGGCAAATTCCTCACAGCCGACGAAGAAGGGTGAGCACTATGGAATTTTCACACGTAAGCGTCCTTCTTAAGGAAACGGTTGATTCCCTTGAAGTAAAAAAAGGCGGCATTTATGTTGACTGCACCTGCGGAGGAGCAGGACACAGCCGTGAAATTTTAAAACGCCTTGAGGGTACGGGCAGACTTATTGCCATTGACCAGGACCCCGAGGCAATAGAAGTTATAAAAGAAAGAATCGGAAACGAAAAAAACGTTACGGTAGTACACGATAATTTTGCAAGCCTGAAAAAAATACTTGCTGACCTTGAAATTGAAAAGGTTGACGGTGTTATGGCTGACCTGGGCGTTTCCTCTCATCAGCTTGATAAGGCTGACAGAGGCTTTTCTCTTCACAATGATGCTCCTCTTGATATGAGAATGAGCAAAAGCGGACTTTCCGCCTACGATGTGGTCAATACTTACAGTGAAAAGGAGCTTGTAAGAATTTTCCGCATTTACGGTGAGGAAAAATTCGCTCCCAGAATTGCAAAAAACATTGTTACTCAAAGAGCATTAAAGCCCATTGAAAGTACAACGGAGCTTGCGGAGCTTATCAAGGAAAGCATCCCCGCCGCAACAAGAAGAACCGGCGGACATCCTGCGAGAAGATGCTTTCAGGCGATACGCCTTGAGGTTAACGGCGAGCTTGAAAAGCTCCAGGACACATTAGGGGATATGTTCTCCTGCCTCGGTAAGGGCGGAAGACTTTCAATCATTACCTTCCATTCCCTTGAGGACAGAATTGTAAAAAAAGCCTTTCAGGAATTCTGCAAGGGCTGTGAATGTCCCAAAAGTGCTCCCATATGTATTTGCGGAAAAACACCGCAGGGTGAATTACCATTTAAAAAGGTACTGCCGAGTGAAGAGGAGATTGAAGCAAATCCCCGTTCACGCAGTGCAACATTAAGAAGTATAGAAAAACTCGGATAAAACAAAAAAACGGAAACATAAACAAAAAGGATGAGGTGAAAAAAAGGAATGGCACAGTACGCTTATAAATATAATGACATATATGACGAGTATCTTGTTCAGCCTTCCGCGGCGGCTAACACAGCAGCTCCCAAGAGAGCACCCTCTCACGCACCTTCCCAGCCTGCTCCCGTTACACCTCCTCTTCGCAAGGTTAAAAGGACAAAAGAGCAGGTAATCCGTGAAAATCAGCGTAAATTTAAAATTGCCCTTGCTAAGGTGTCAATCATTTTTGCACTTTTTGCTTCAATGATTGGTATGGCGGCAGGAAGCTATGCAGAGCTTGCAAATGCAAAAGCAGAGCTTGAAAGCGTAAACGCAACCTATCAGCTTTGTCTTGAGGAAAACAATCAGCTCAAGCTTCAGCTTGATAAGGCTCTTGCAACGGTAAATATTGATAAAATTGCACAGCAGCAGCTCGGACTTCAGAAAATTCCCGATGCAAGAAAGCGTTCGGTTGATATGAGTCAGTTTCAGTAAAAGCTTTTCGGAATAATAATTTTTTCCGGATATGAATATATTAAAGTTAAGGATTTTTAAAGTGAAAGAAGGGACTGTTATTTGACAGCCCCTGTTTTGCCTTTTTAAAAACTTATTATTTTATCCGGAGGCTGACAAATTGCAAAAACATAGCCACGGTTTTGCAGGCGAAGGCAAACACCGTTTTGAAAAGGACAGTGTAAAAAGAAGGGTCAGAGGCCGTTTCTCTTTCCGTGTGTTTACCCTTGCGGCGGCAATGGTTTCTGTACTTACCGTAGGTTGTCTTGGCAGAGTTGCCTATATAATGACCGTAAAAGGGGAGGAGTACCGCACTCTTGCGGCGGATAATCAGCTTCGCGACACGGTGATACGGGGTGTACGCGGTACCGTTTATGACTGCAATATGACCCCTCTTGTAACAAGCTCATCTGCCTGGAATTTAAGCGTTAACAGTTATAAGATGAACCTTGCTTTCAAAAAGCTTCCCGAGGAAAAAACGGCTTATTTCAGTTATCTGGCTGACGGAATTTCTTCTGCTACGGGTAAGGCAAGGGAGGATATACTCGCATATTTTGAAAGAAGCAGTGACCCGAATGTGAGAATTTACAAAAACATCACTGTTGAGCAAAGGAAAAATCTCGAGACCTTTTTTGAAAAGGAATACAGCCTTTCTTCGGGCAAAAGCATAGATTCAAGAGATTACTTTTTTTATGAAAACGATAATGTCAGACTTTATCCCGAGAACAATTTTGCCTCAACCCTTATCGGCGTTGTGAATGCCGACGGTGACGGTGAAACGGGAATTGAGCGTTACTATAACGATGTGCTCAAGGGTGAAAACGGAAGAATACTTTCCGCAAGGGACTCAAGGGGCAACGAAATTTCAACGGGCTACGAAACCCTGATTGATCCCCGGGAGGGCAACGGCATTGTGCTGACCGTTGATAAAAACATACAGACCTACCTTGAAAATGCCCTTTCAAAGGCACTTTCAAGCACCGGGGCAAAGGGTGTATACGGCATTGTTATGGACGTTGACACCGGGGCAATACTTGCAATGAGTGATAAGCCCGACTTTGACCTCAACAATCCCCGTGAGCTTTCGGCAGATGCTGACCTTTCGGCACTTGACGGCCTTACAAAGGGCACAACAGAGTACAGTGAAAAATATTCCGAGCTTCTTTTTGAAAAGTGGAACAGCTTTTGTATAACAAGCAACTATGAGCCCGGCTCAACCTTTAAAATATTCACCCTTTCCGCCGCTCTGGAGGAGGGGGCAGCAACACCTGCTACGGGACATAACTGTACCTCAAGCATCCGCGTTGCCGATACGGTTTACCATTGTGCAAGCCACAAGGCACACGGCAGTCAGACTCTGCAGGAGGGACTTATGAATTCCTGCAACACCTTTTTCATTTCCCTCGGACAAAAGCTCGGAGTGGAGAATTATTACAAGTATTTTGAGCTTTTCGGTTTTACGGAAAGAACGGGAATAGATGCCGCAAACGAAAGTATTTCCGTGGTGCACAAAAGGGATAAAATGAGCATTGTTGACCTTGCAAGTACCTCCTTCGGGCAGAGTGTGAGAATTACGCCCTTACAGCTTATCAGCGGTGTGAGTGCAATTGCAAACGGCGGAAAACTTATGAAGCCCTACCTTGTTGCGGGAATTACCGACAGCGAGGGAAATATTATTTCAAAAACAGAGCCGACGGTAAGACGGCGGGTAATAAGTGAAAGTACAAGTAAAACAGTATGCTCCATGATGGAAGCCGTTGTAAAGGAAGGCACGGGTAAAAATGCCTATCTGGAGGGCTACCGCGTTGCAGGTAAAACGGGTACGGCACAAAAGCTTGACTCGGGTGCAAACACTTATATTGCTTCCTTTATTGCCTTTGCCCCTGCTGATGACCCTGAGGTAGCAATCCTTGTGGGTGTTGACAGTCCCGGCGGATATCTTACAAGCGGCGGTGCACTTGCAGCACCCATTGCAAAGGAAGTGCTTGCAAGCACCCTTGACTACCTTAATATTGCTCCGAAATACACGGAAGAGGAGCTGGAAAAAATCAGTACAAAAACGCCTTCTCTTACGGGCAAAGCCTTGTGGGAGGCAAAAAATACAGCCGCAGAAAACGGCATCACCTTGAAAACGGTGGGCACCGGTGAAACGGTTATTTCTCAATATCCCGAGGCGCATGCACTTATCCCGAAGGGGGGAGTGGTTGTGGCTTATACCGACGGCAGTGAGGCTTCGCAGGAAGTTGCCGTGCCGGATTTCAGCAATAAAACTGTGGCAGAGGTAAATCTCCTTGCCACGGAAAATTCACTTAACGTAATTTTTTCGGGACCCACCGAAGAAGGGGCGACAATTGCTTACAGTCAGAGCCTTGAAGCAGGCTCCTGTGTCGGCGTCGGCACAACCCTTACGGTGTATTTCAAAAACACCGAGGTCCCTGCAGATTAGATTTTTAACGGAGGAAAATATGCTTATCTCTCAATTGTTAAGAGCCTTGAACATATCGTATAAAGGTGAGGATAAGGACATAAAATATATTACGGACGACTCAAGAAAATGCTGCGAAAATTCAATTTTTATCTGCCATAATAATGCGGAAGCCTATGTTGGCGATGCCCTTTCAAAAGGTGCGGTGCTTGTTATTGCGGAAAATGAGGTCTGCGAGGGCTGTGTAACGGTGGAAAACACAAGGCAGGCTTATGCAGTTTTGTGTAGCCGCTTTTTCGGTGACTGCCACAAAAGCTTAAGGCTTATCGGTGTTACGGGCACAAACGGCAAAACAACAACCTGCTTTATGATTCACAACATCCTTACCGTTGCAGGTAAAAGCTGCGGTATAATAAGCTCGGTTAAAAATAATACCTGCGACGGCGAAAGTGAAGCGGAGCTTACAACTCCCGATTGCTTCAGTCTTCATGAAATGCTTTATAAAATGCACAAGGCAGGTGCAGAGTTCTGCGTTATAGAGGCCTCCTCCCAGGGGCTTTGTCAGGAAAGGCTTTACGGACTCAGCTTTGAAATTGCGGTGCTTACAAACCTTACCGCTGACCACCTTGATTATCACAAAACTCCCGAAAACTATAAAAAGGCAAAGCTGAAGCTTTTTGAAAATGCAAAAACCTGCGTTGTTAATTTTGATGATGCTTCAAAGGATGATTTTCTCTCCGGGGCAAGGGGCAAAAAGCTTACCTACTCCCTTAAGGATGACGGTGCAACCTACACGGCAAAATGTGCCGAATATAAGGCGGATGAAACAAACTATGCCTTTGTCGGTGACAGCATAATCCATCGGATAAAGCTTAAAGTTCCGGGAAGCTTCAATGTTGCAAACTCTCTCGGAGCAATTACCGTGTGCCTTGAAGCAGGTGTGAGTCTTTTTGAATGTGCAGAGGGCTTAAGGCAGTTTTACGCCGTTAAGGGCAGAATGGAAATGCTCCCTTTGAACAGAGAGTTCACCGTGATAATTGACTATGCACACACCGAAGACTCCTTAAGGCAAAGCTTACTTTTCCTCAAAAGCATAAAAAAAGGCAGACTTATTACCGTTTTCGGCTGCGGAGGAAACCGTGACAGAGAAAAACGTGCTAAAATGGGTAAAATAGTCGGTGACCTTTCGGATATGGTGGTTGTTACAAGTGACAATCCTCGATTTGAAGAGCCGACTCAAATTATAAATGATATCCTTTGCGGTATGAAAAAAAACAAAAAAAACCTTTATATCCACGAAAACCGCAAAAAAGCTATTGAATATGCCTTGAAAAGAGCAGGAAAGAATGATATTATTTTCCTTGCAGGAAAAGGTCACGAAACCAGTCAGGAAATCGGCGACGAAAAACTGCCCTTTGATGAAAGGAAAATTGTGCGGGAAATACTCTCCCGATAATACAAAGGAATTATTTAATAAAGATAAATTGAAAGGAATGTTTTAAAATGAACACTTATCTTGCAGTAGGAATCAGCTTTGGTGTATCACTTATTGTTACGGCAGTTCTCGGCTACTTCCTCATTCCCGTTTTACACAAGCTTAAATTCGGACAGAATATTCTTATGGATATCGGTCCTGCATGGCATGCAAAAAAGCAGGGCACACCCACAATGGGCGGTATTATGTTCATCATCGGTATAATTTTCACAACTGTGCTTACACTTATAATCTGTAAGGTTACGGGACTTGATGTCTTCTCCGAGCTTGAGGTGCTTCGCAATCAGCAGATGACAAGACTTTTTGCAGGTATACTTATGGCTTTCTGCTTTGCCCTTGTAGGCTTTGCCGATGACTATATCAAGGTTGTTAAAAAGAGAAACCTTGGTCTTACCGAGATTCAGAAAACCGTTCCTCAGGTGCTTATCATTGCAGGCTACCTTGCTTCCCTTGCAATCAGCAAAAGCACAGGTATGTATATTCCTTTCTTCGGTAAGCTTGCCCTTGACAGCATCCCCGGTATGATTTTCTTCTTCATTTTCGGCGTTTGCGTAATTTACGGTGCAATCAACGCTGTTAACTTCACAGACGGTATTGACGGCCTTTGCGGCAGTGTAACAATCCCCGTAGGCGTAGCCTTCTGTGTGATGGGTCTTATTATGAAAAATACATCCGTAGGCATTCTCGGTGCCGCACTTGCAGGCGGTTGCTGCGGCTACATTGTATGGAATCACTACCCTGCAAAGGTAATGATGGGTGACACCGGCTCAATGTTCCTCGGCGGACTTGTTGTTGCTCTTGCCTATGCAATTGAATGTCCCATCATCCTTCTTCCCGTAGGTATCGTATATGTTATTGAAGCACTGAGCGATGTTATCCAGATCGGCTCAATCAAGCTTCGTAAAAAGAAGGTTTTCAAAATGGCACCCATTCACCATCACTTTGAAATGTCAGGCTGGAACGAAAACAAAATCGTTACTGTCTTTACTTTAGTAAGCACCGTAGGCTGTGCAATCGGCGTTGTGCTTATGTATCTTACAATCAACAAATAAAAGGGAGTGCACCTTATGTCCCTGTGGTCAGCAGGACGTAAAAAAGCTTCAGGGACATTTAAAAACAGCATTGACCAAAAAAACAGCTACTATTTTGCAAAGGGAAGCATAGACCTTGTTTTTCTTTCTCTTGTGCTGATACTTTTTACCTTCGGAATAATTATGATGTATTCCGCCTCCTATGCCTTTTCCGAGGCAAACAAGGGCGGCTCCGATGTACTGTTACATTCACAGCTTCAGAAGGGGCTTGCGGGCTTTGTTTTAATGGCTATACTCAGCAAAATTGATTACAAGGTTCTTAACGGAAAAGCGGCTTTGCTTGTCTTTTTCGGCACCGTGGCAATACTTGTGCTGACTCTTATACTCAACATCGGTGCAACGGACAGCCAGACAAAGCGCTGGATTCAGCTCGGTCCCGTACAGCTTCAGCCCTCGGAGTTTGCAAAATTTGCACTTATCATAACCCTTGCGTATATGATAAACATTCTTCAGCAGCCCCTTTTTTCAAAAACCAACAAGCATATAAGACTTGATTTCAGAAAGGACCGCCTTACAAAAGCGGAGCAGAAGTTTTTCGCTTTCGGAACAACACCTTTCCGGGCGTGTGTGCTTCTTGCAATTATAATCTGTGTCTTTTGCGGATTGGTTTTTCTTGAAAGCCATTACTCGTGCACAATTCTGCTTTTCACCGTGGGAGTTCTTATGATGTGGATTTCCGGTGCAAAGGGGCGGTATTTTGCCCTTGTGGGGCTTGCGGTGGTGTCTGTTGTTACCCTTGTGCTGACGAAGCCTGAAATCCTTGAAGGCTTCGGCTTTGCTTCAAGCAGAATACAGTCCTTTATCAACAAGGACACCGCTGACGCCGACAGCCGATACCAGACCGTAAACGGGCTTTACGCAATAGGCTCGGGCGGACTTTTAGGTGTGGGACTCGGCAACTCAATGCAAAAGCAGTTGTATATACCCGAGCCGCAGAATGACTTTATTTTCCCCGTAATCTGTGAGGAGCTTGGCTTTGTGGGTGCGGCGGCGGTGCTTATCCTTTTTGCCGTTTTAATTGCAAGAGGGTGCAGTATTGCTCTTAAAAGCCGTAGTTATTTCGGTGCACTGCTTGTAATGGGAATTATGATTCAGGTGGGCATTCAGGTTATCTTCAACATTTTTGTTGTTACTGATATTTTTCCCAACACGGGAATTTCCCTTCCCTTTTTCAGCTACGGAGGAACAGCCCTTGTGGTGCTGCTTGCCCAGATGGGTGTGGTGTTGTCTGTTTCGAGGGATTGCCTGATAGAGAAGAAGTAAATCGGACTTGTTTGGGTCTGATTAAAGATATAAAAAAATTTCAGGAGTGATTGAAATGAAAATAATGTTTGCTGCCGGCGGTACCGGCGGACACATCAATCCTGCACTTGCCGTTGCAGGTGAAATAAGGGAGCGTTATCCCGAAGCGGAAATACTTTTTGTGGGAACAAAGGATAAAATGGAGGCAAAGCTTGTTCCAGCGGCAGGCTTTGACTTTACAACAATAAAAATTTCAGGCTTTCAGCGTCAGCTCACACCTGAAAATATTATAAGGAACATCAAAACCGTATGGTATCTTCTCACCTGCGGAAGAAGAGTTAAGAAAATCATTAAGAATTTCAAGCCCGATGTTGTTGTGGGCTTCGGCGGTTACGTCAGCGGTCCCGTTGTGCGTATGGCGGCTAAAATGGGCATTTCCACCGCTATTCATGAGCAGAACGCTTATCCCGGTATCACAAACAAGGCTCTCGCAAAGCAGGTTGACAAGGTAATGCTCACCGCAGCAGAGGCTGAAAAATACCTTGCACCCAAAAATCCCGTGCTTGTAACGGGTCTTCCCGTAAGGGGTGAAATGCTCCGTGCTGACAGAGATATCAGCAGAGCAGAGTTGGGTGTAAAGGATAATCAGAAGCTTGTGCTTTCAATGGGCGGCTCTCTCGGTGCCACAACAATCAACAATGCAATGCTTGACATTATTGCCGATAACGTAAACAGAGAAGACCTCTACTTCCTTCACGCAACGGGTCAGTACGGTCTTTGGTTCCCCGATAAGCTCAAGGAAAAGGGTGTTGACCCTGATAATACCGCAAATCTTGAAATTCGTGAATACATAAGCGATATGCACAGATGCATGTCGGCGGCTGATATTGTTATCTGTCGTGCAGGTGCAAGCTCTCTTTCAGAGCTTCAGGCAATGGGTAAGGCATCAATCCTAATTCCTTCACCCAACGTTGCGGAAAACCATCAGTACCATAATGCAATGGCACTTGTAAACAAAAAAGCTGCACTTTTACTTGAAGAAAAGAATCTTACAAGAGAAGCGATGCAGGAGCTCTTTATTTCCCTTGCTGACGATGACGTTAACAGAAAAACAATCGAGCTTGCGGCAAAGTCTATGAGCACCGATGATGCAAAGGAAAAAATTGCCGACTGTATAATTTCGCTCATTAAATAAGAAAAAATCACAAAAATTACGCTTTTTGCATACTATGGGGTGAAAGGCGTGATTTTATGGAAGAAACCATTGTTATAAAAGGCGGACGCCGACTTGAAGGTGAAATTTACCTTCAGGGGTCAAAAAACAGTTCTCTTCCCGTGCTTGCGGCAACGGTGCTTGTTGACGGTGTCAGTGTGATACATAACTGTCCCGACCTCACCGATGTCACTGCCGCGGTAAAAATTCTCGAGCATCTCGGTTGTAAGGTGACACGGCAGGGTAGCACGCTTACCGTGGATTCCCGTTTTATTACCGAGCAAAGCATACCCGATACGCTGATGAGGGAAATGCGTTCTTCCATTGTGTTTCTCGGCTCTATACTCGGCAGAACGGGTCAGGTGAGGCTCTCCTCACCGGGAGGCTGTGAAATAGGCTTAAGACCCATTGACCTTCACATCAGCTCCCTTAAGGCAATGGGAATAAGCGTTGATGAAAGCAGGGGTTGTATCACCTGCAAAAGAGAAAAAAAGCGTAGCGATACGGTTATAAGCCTTTCCTTTCCGAGCGTCGGTGCAACGGAAAACATTATCCTTGCAGGGGCAGTAGGTCAGGGCAGGACGGTTATACTCAATGCGGCAAGGGAGCCTGAAATCAGGGACCTTGCGGATTTCCTCAACAGCTGTGGCTGTAAGGTGGAGCTTACGGGTCAGGGTACGGTGATAATTGATGCTGTGTCAAAGGCTCACGGAACAAGTCATCGGATTATTCCTGACAGAATTGCCGCCCTTACTTATCTTTCCTCGGTGGCTGTTACCGGGGGAGATGTGCTGATAACCAACACCGATACCGATGATTACCGCACGGTACTGCCTTTTTTTGAAGGGGCAGGCTGTGGAATTACCGATAATAAAAAGCAGATAAGAATAAAAATGAACAGACGTCCCCGTGCTTTGGAGGATATCCGTACAATGCCTTACCCGGGCTTTCCTACGGATGCCCAGGCACCGCTGATGACCGTTGCCTGTGTTGCAAATGGCACAAGTATGATTGTGGAAAATATTTTTGAAGGTCGCTTCAAGCATGTTGGCGAGCTTGTGCGTATGGGTGCAAAAATCAAGCTTGAGGGCAGGATTGCACTCATTGACGGAGTGGAAAGCCTTTATGGAACACGGGTTGAATGTCCTGACCTGCGTGCAGGTGCGGCTCTGGTTGTTGCAGGACTTGCGGCAAAGGGCGTTACAACGGTTTGTTCGCTGAGTCATATAGACAGAGGCTATGAAAGCATTGAAGCCTGCCTTAAAGGGGTGGGCGCAGATATTGAAAGAAAATAAATGACAGAATATTAAACGGAGCCTTGCCTCTCCCTCTGGGAGAGGTGTCGGCAAAGCCGACGGAGAGGTCTTCGTACAAGCTATAGATTTCAAAATACAGGAGGTGTTCTTTTGGACGACAGAAACAGGAATATATCTGATACCTTCGGGCAATATAACAATGCAGGTCAGATTAAAAATGTAAGCTCCTCAATGTGGGAGCCTATAAGTGCGGGCAGAAGCACATCGGACAAGCCCCGTACACAGAACAGAGCATCTGCACCGCAGGGCGGAAAAAACAGTCAGAAGGCTTCATCGGGCAAAAAGAATGCATCAAACAAAACGAAGAGCAAAAAGTCTGCCCCTGCTTCAAGGGAAAGGCTGATAAGTGAGGGTAAGCCCTCACAGCAGAAGAATGCTTCAAAATCAAAAACAAGTAAGCAATCTTCAAAGCCTTCGCAGAACAAAAAGAACACTTCTGCAAAAAAGCCTCCTCGGTCAAGGACTCCCGTGGGTAAAGACTTAAGAGAGGATGTCCGCCAACAGCAGAAGCACCGTGAGGAGCTTTTCAAATCCCGTGAGGATTATCAGCGCCAGGCAAAAAGCGGCAAAAGTCACGATGAAATCAGCCGCAGCCGTAACAAGAACAAGCGTAAAAAGCTGATAATAAAAAACGCGGTAACCGTAGGTTCAGTATTGCTCTTTGCTCTTGTTTTCATTATGGTTTACTGCTACAGCAGGGGAGCACTTATTGAAAATATAATCATTGACGGCAGCAGCATTTATTCCGCCGAGGAGATTTATCAGGCGGCGGGAATTTCCAAGGGTAAAAATATGCTTTCCTTAAGAGAGAAAAAGGTTGAGCGTGAAATTACCCGTAAGCTTCCCTACATCAAGGAGGTTAAAATGGACTTTGATCTTCCCGATACGGTTATACTCACTGTGAGGGGAACGAGTGACAAGTATGTTATTACGGGTACAACCACCTGGCTTACCATTGATACTGACGGCAAGGTTGTTTCCGACAAAAAGCAGAAGCTCAAGGAAGGAATGTTCCGTGTGGACGGTTTTGATGAGCAGTTCTTTGAGCAGGGTGACAAATATGTTCCCGAGGGCGGAAATAAGCAAAGGTACAAGCTGATGGAAAAAATCGTCAGCCTCTATGAAAAAAGCGATGTTGTGGATTCTGCCGTTATCAACCTTCAGAACACGTCGGATGTAAGCGTCATAGTCGACGATAAAATAGCCGTATACTTCGGTGACTGTGACAACCTTGAGGAAAAGATTCCCTATTCAAGCGGAATTATCCAACAGGTGAAGGCGGCAGGTCAGTCGGGCTATATCGATATGCGCTTTGACCTTGGCTACTTCAAGCCGGGAAGTATGACAATTCAGTAAATCACAAGAATAACAAACAGACATTTTCAGCTTAAGCTATCTGAAGGTGTCTGTTTTTATGTTATATGACAAATTTCACGAAAAGCAAAAAAATAACCGTTAATTTTTTCAAAACTACAAAACTTTTTGCCGTTTACTTATTGTATTTTCGGTAAATACGTGCTATAATCCTATGGATAATAAGTTATTGTGCCTTATTATGGGCGCACGAAACAAACAGAGTTTTAATTTACTAAATTTTTATAATAGGAGGAAGTACAATGGGCTTCATAATGGACAACGAAAATATCGCTTACAATCAGATTAAAGTTGTTGGTGTCGGTGGCGGCGGCGGTAACGCTGTTAACCAGATGGTTGAATCCGGCATCGTAGGTGTTGAGTTCCTTTCAATCAACACCGACAGACAGATTCTTGAAAATTCAAAGGCAACACATAAAATCCAGATCGGTGAAAAGGTAACAGGCTGCATGGGTGCAGGCGGTGATCCTTCAGTAGGTAAAAAGGCTGCTGAAGAAAGCCGTGACACAATCGCTGATGCGCTTCGCTCAACCGATATGGTATTCATCACCGCAGGTATGGGCGGCGGTACAGGTACAGGCGCAGCTCCCGTTGTTGCAGAAATTGCAAGAGAGCTCGGAGCACTTACCGTAGGTATCGTTACAAAGCCCTTCAAGTTTGAAGGCAAAAAGAGAATGAAGCAGGCAGAGGACGGAATCCGTGAGCTTGAAAAGCACGTAGACAGCCTTATCGTTATCCCCAACGAAAGACTTAAGCTCCTCGGTGACAAGAGCCTGAGCATGAAGGACGCATTCGGTCAGGCAAACAATGTTCTCTGGCAGGGTGTTAAGAGTATTTCAGATACAATCAAGGTTCCCGGTTACATCAACCTTGACTTTGCAGATATCAAGAGCGTAATGAAGGACGCAGGTCTTGCTCATATGGGTATCGGTCGCGGTAAGGGTGCTGACTGTGCTGCAGAGGCAACAAAGCAGGCTATCACAAGCCCCCTTCTCGAAACTGCAATTGACGGTGCAAGCGGCGTTATCATCAACGTTACATGCTCATCCGATATGTCACTTGATATGATTGAGCAGGCAGGTTCACTCATCTCCGATGCAACACATCCCGATGCAAACATCATCTTCGGTTCTGTGTTTGACGAGGATATGGGCGACGAAATGCTCATCACAGTTATCGCAACCGGCTTCGGTGCAGCAAAGGCTTCCGAGCCCGCACCTGCTCAGTATCAGCCTGTTCAGGGCAAGGCAGCTCCCGAGTTTATCAGCCAGGCTCCCGCAACAGGTATGGGCAATGTGTTCTCATCAATTGACCAGGACGCTATTGATTTTGCTTCAACCAAGTTCGGTCAGAGCTTTGTTTCGGTTTTTGAAAAAGCAACAGCAGCTTCAGAGGGCAAGGCAGCTCCTGCTTCCTTTGAATTTGCACCCGCACAGCAGGCACCTGTTCAGCAGGCTCCTGTTCAGACTGTTGATGTGATTGAAGCACCTGCAAAAAAGACAGGCTCAATCTTCGATGATCCCGGTGAGGATGAAAGCGATGTTCTTCCCGTGTTCAAGGGCAGAAACATTTTCGGCAATAACTGATTTTTAAAATAACGGCTTTATATAGCAATCATTCACCAGGAGGTTCAAAATGAACGAATTGAAGAACAAGTCAACGATTATGATAATTGTTGCACTTATTGTTGTCTGTGGCGGTTCATTTCTGGGCGTAAGGGCGATGAATAAGAGTATTGATACAACACCCACCAATGCTGTTGTGGAATATGTACCTCAAACAACCACAACTACAACCACGGCACCTGTTGTTGCAACGGGACAGCCTGTTTCAAACCTTAACAGCCTTGTTACAGACCCCACAACAACAGCTCTTAACCTTATCACTACCTTCCCTGTGACACCCGGAACAACAACCGGGACAACAACGGCAAGCACAACCACAACAGCACCGTCAACAAGCGGTACAACGGCAACAACAACCTCAAGACCTCTTATAACCACAACCAAGGGTCAGACAACCACACAGAAGACACCTCTTTCAGACAGCGGCCTTGCAGGCTACCTTTTCAATGCGGCGGGTGATTTCTTCTTCACAGCTGACGACCCTTGGCAGAGAAACTTCGGTTATACTCAGGCATTTGATACAGCGGCTCCCTTTGTTTCAATTTATATGGATACAATGAGAGCAAAATTCCGTTACAACAACAAGGACTGGATGATTCAGTTCTGGAAGGGTCAGTACGGTCTTGCATTCATCGGTGCTGAAATCGGTGTTTACACCAAGCCTCTTGACAGAGAGGTTGACCACTACGATGCAGCAAGTGACGAAGATGCTCTTTATATGTCAATGACCGGCTACCGTCACGAGCAGGCTATCTTCTCAAGAGAGTACACAAAATACTG
>JAZRFT010000027.1:0-5747 GCA_045643805.1 Acutalibacteraceae bacterium | reverse complement strand
AAAACAAAGAACAGCAAACGAACAGTAATGCTCCCCGACTTTGTTAGTGAAGCAATAAACACATATATAAACCTCTTTTATAAACCAAGTCCCACTCAAAGGCTTTTCAATTACAATACCGGAAAGTTTCTTGTATCGGCTATGGAGATAGGCTGCAGCAGAACAGGTCTTCCCAGAATAAGAATTCATGATATAAGACACAGCCACATTACATACCTTCAGTCGCTTGTTATTCCGAGTGTTGAAATAGCCAAGCGTGTCGGACATAAAAATCTAAATATGACTATGCACTATAGCCACAGTACCGAGCAAGGTCAGATGGATATTATAACAAAACTAGAAATGGATGGTGATATAAGTAATGACGATTAAATCCAAGGATCCTCAAGGTCGCTGGAGAGATAAAACTATTGGTTTCAGAATGTCTGAAGCTGAAAACAACCTGTTAAACCAATATGTAAGAATGTCAGGATTAACAAAACAAGATTATATAATCAGCAAACTACTTGATACCACAGTAGAGGTAAAAGGTTCGGCAAAGGTATATTACGCTTTAAAAGATGTAGCCGAGGAAATATTAAAAGAGCTTAAGAAAAAAGAAACAACCAAAGAAAACTTTACAGACTTACTCAGAACGATCGCATTCTTAAGTAATGTACTTAACGAATTTAAAAATACAGAAGAAAAATAAGGAGAAATATTTATGGAGAAAAAATTGTTTTACAATGTTTTTGATATTATAGAGCTTTATGGAGTTAAGAAAAGCTCAGCATACAGACTCATACAGGAGCTTAATGAAGAATTAAGTAACCAAGGTTTTTATACACAGAGAGGCGTTGTAAATGCCGAATACTTCAGAAAAAGAGTATATATTTGATGTAAATAGTAGAAACACCGTCGGGGATTAACTTCCTCGGCGGTATTTTTTTAGTTTACTGCAAAATATGAAAAAGAATTGTGCCCTGTGGCTTCGTGTATCAAATAAAAAAAACACCCGAAACCCTTGATATATAAGGCTTTGTGGACTTTTTGTTTCTTATTCCCACGCTTCTACGAAATAGTGTTATATTCTCCAAGCAAAATATAATCCCCTGTTTTTGTATCAAAACAGGGGTAGATTTTATTATTTCCAACTATTATTTTGTGTCCGGTATCAAATGGGTGGTATCAATTGTTTTTTTGAGATACGCTTAAACTTTAAGCACGGTAATTATATCACAAGACTTAATAAAAATCAACCTATTATTGCTTTGTTTATTATTACTCCAGCAAATCCTCAACATCACAACCGAGTGATTTTTCAAGACTTAAAACAATATTAACTTGAGCTTTGTTAATGTCGTTTTGACGTTGTTCATAGAGCTGAATCATACGGACAGATACCCCCGAAACCTCACTTAATTGCTGTTGAGTAAAGCCTCTTGCTTTTCGTATTTCGCATAGTCTTGTTTTTCGATTCGTTTTATTACGGGCTATAATTTTATTTGCTGTTTAAACAAATTTACTTTCATCAGCCTCGTGTAGAATATACATAGATAATACGGTCGAAAGCATAAGTCCGTTCTTTACCATATCTTCAAATCGCAGATTTGTTATCCACTGATAATATGCAAGTATCCAGCCTGCCCAATATTCTCTACCCTTAAAATCAGAATATGAAGGCTCTTTCTTTTCATAAAAAATATTGGTCGCTTTGAGAACTGCATCTGCAAGCTCATAGCCTGATATTCGATATAATGTTATTTTAGCCGAATTTTAACTATATACGAAACTTCATCGCTCACTTTTAAAATGCACATGATTGATGAAATGAGTGATGAAACTAAAATTGGAGACAGCCAACAGATTATCCGCTGGCTGATGTTCATTTTCAAACCCTCGATATCACCACTAAGTGATTTTGAAGACTTTCGCCTTGTTTATTCTTAAATAATTTGCTATAATTAAAATGTATACTAAAAAAATCAGAGGTGTAGTTTTATGTATAACGAACTTCTATACTATAACAAACCTGCAAAACACTATATGGAGGCTTTGCCCCTTGGTAACGGCTCACTTGGAGCTATGTGCTATAGCTCGGTTGGTACTGATGTGATTTCCCTCAATCACGATACACTTTGGACAGGACATCCTCGTACTATCAAAAAAGATGGAGCTTACGAGTCATATCTCAAAGCTCAGAAGTTGTCTCTTGCAGGCAAATATGTCAAAGCTCAGAAAGAAATTGAGGCGAATTTCCTCACTTGCTGGTCTCAGGCATATATGCCTTTCGGTGACCTGAAGCTACATTTCAAAAGTGACAATTTTGACACTTTCGAGCGTAGTCTTGATTTGTCAAAGGCTGTGCTAACTAATACATACAAATCAGATGGAGTAAGCTTCAGAAAGACAGCCTTTGTATCGCATCCTGACGATGTGATGGTGTATAGAATTGAGTCCGAAAACGGAAAGGCTTTTTCCTTCAGAGCAGAGCTTGATTGTCCGCTGAAAAGTGAAGCCTTCACCTCTGACGGCTATCTCATCGTTGACGGCGAATGTCCCGGTGATGCTGACACACAGCACTCGTCTTATCCTTGCCACAGCCTTATTTATTCCGACAAAGACGAGGAAAGAGGCATCTTGTTTCGCGGTGCTCTCAAGGTCGATACCGACGGCGAAATCACCGAAGACAAGGCGGACTTAGATATCAAAAACGCAACCTTTGCAACCATATACTTCACTATAAAAACAAGCTTTAACGGCTTTGACAAGCACCCTGCGGTAGAGGGTAGAGAGTACAAAAACTGCTGCATTGAAACTTTAGACAAAGCTTTAGGGCTTGGCTTTGATGCTATCAAAAATAGACACATATCAGACTATAAGTCATACTATGACAGAGTTTCTTTTTCTCTCGGTACAAGTGACAGTCAGCTGATACCAACCGATGAAAGAATCAAGGCTTTTGAGAAAAACAAGAACGATGACGACCTTTATGTGCTTCTCTTTAATTTTGGCAGATATCTGCTCATTTCATCTTCAAGAGCAGGCACTCAAGCGACTAATCTGCAAGGCATATGGAGTAACAGCATCAAACCATCGTGGAACTGCAATTACACCACAAACATCAACACTCAGATGAACTACTGGCCTGTGCTTCCTTGCAATATGCCTGAGCTTATGACACCGCTTACAGATATGTTAAAGACCTTATCCGTTACAGGTGAAGATGCTGCAAGGAATTTCTATAACGCCAAGGGCTTTGTGGTTCACCACAATTCTGATATATGGGGCTTTTCATATCCCGTTCAAGGTAGAGCTTGTTGGGCGTTCTGGCAAGGGGGTTCAGGTTGGTTGTGCCGTAGTCTTTTTGAGATTTATGAGTACACACTCAACAAAGATTTCCTCGGAAAAACTGCTTACCCCATTATGAAGAAAGCGGCAGAGTTTTATCTTGATATTCTCACCGAAGATGAAAAGGGCAATCTCATAATCTGTCCTGCGACCTCTCCCGAAAACAATTTCAAAATGGGCTTCGGTTCATCAGCGACCTCGAAGAGTACAGCTATGATGAACAGTATCGTTCTTGATTTGTTTATGAGTTGTAAAAAGAGCTGCGAGGTACTGTCGGTAAAAGATGTCTTCTATACTAAAATCTGCGACAGCATACAAAAAATAAAGCCTCTATGCATCGGTAAAAACGGTGAGCTTCTTGAATGGAATGAGCAGATCCCTGAAAGAGAAGTACATCACAGACATGTGTCACATCTTTATGCTCTGCACCCTGCAAACCTCATAACCTATGAGAAGGATAAGGAGCTTTTTGACGCTTGCAAAAAGACTTTGAAAATCAGAGGTGACGACGGTACAGGCTGGAGCCTTGCGTGGAAAATCAACTTCTGGGCGAGACTTCGTGATGGCAACCACGCCCTTAGACTTGTGGATAAGCTTCTTACCCTTGTTGATACCGACGGAGAAAACTATCACCACGGTGGTGTTTATCCGAATCTGCTTGATGCACACCCGCCGTTTCAGATTGACGGCAATTTCGGTGCACTCAGCGGTATCTGTGAAATGCTTTTACAGTCTGACAGCGAAAACATTTATCTGCTTCCTGCTCTTCCCGACAAATGGAAAAACGGCTCTGTCAAGGGCCTGGCTGCAAAGGGAAATGTTACTTTAGATATTGAATGGGCAGACGGCAAGGTAACAGATTATACTATTCACGGAAACAGCGAAAAGCTAAATATTATAAAATGCAAATAAACAATTAATTTAAGGAGAAACCTATGGAAAAATATCTTATCAACCCTAATCAGAAAATCAGTAAAATCAACAAAGAGATTTACGGTCACTTTTCGGAGCATCTCGGCAGATGTATTTACGAGGGGCTTTATGTCGGTGAGGACTCCCCTATCCCTAATGTCAATGGTATGAGAAAAGATGTTGTTGATGCTCTCAAGGATATGGGCATTCCCGTACTGCGTTGGCCCGGCGGTTGCTTTGCTGATGAGTACCATTGGAAAGACGGCATCGGCCCAAAAGAAAGCAGAAAAAAGATGATTAACACCCATTGGGGCGGTGTTGTTGAAGACAACAGCTTCGGTACTCACGAGTTTTTTGAACTTTGTGAACAGCTCGGCTGTGAAGCTTATGTCAATGGTAATGTTGGCTCAGGCAGAATTCAGGAAATGAGCGAATGGGTTGAATATATGACCTTTGACGGTGTATCTCCTATGGCTGATCTTCGTAAGGCTAATGGCAGGGAGAAACCTTGGAAAGTAAAATATTTCGGTGTTGGTAACGAAAACTGGGGCTGTGGAGGTAATATGCACCCTGAGTTTTACGCTGACCAATACAGACGCTATGAAACCTATGTCCGTGATTATGACAGCAACAACCGTATTTTCAGAATTGCCTGCGGTGCAAACGCTTTCGACTACAACTGGACAGATGTACTTATGAAAAAAGCAGCGTGGCGTATGAACGGCCTGTCACTTCACTATTACACTCTCCCCGGTGATTGGGGCAATAAGGGTAAAGCTCTCAGCTTCACCAAAGATGAGTACTATACTACCATCGAAAAAGCTTACAAAATGGAAGAGCTCGTACGCCGTCACGGTGATATTATGAATCGCTACGACCCTGACAAGAGAATCGCTATGATAGTTGACGAATGGGGTACCTGGTACGATGTTGAAGAGGGTACAAATCCCGGCTTCCTTTATCAGCAGAACACTATGAGAGATGCTATTGTTGCAGGTCTTACCCTTAATATTTTCAACAAGCACTCTGACAGAATCAAAATGGCAAACATTGCTCAGACTATAAACGTGCTTCAGGCTGTGGCTCTTACCGACGGCGAGGATATGCTTCTTACTCCCACATATCACATTTTCAAAATGTATAAGGACCATCAGGAAAACACACTCCTCGGCTCATATATCACTACTCCCAACCTTGCCGACAAGGGTACCCTGCCTAAACTTATAGAAAGTGCTTCAGTTAAAGAAGACGGTACTATTATTGCAACTGTAGTCAACACATCTGCTGATGAGAGTGCAGACATTCACTGTCAGATAGCAGACTTTAATCTCAAAGATCTTTCAGCAGAAATTCTCACAGGCGACATCCACGACTACAACAGCTTTGAGAACAAGAATGTAGCCTACACAAAAGCTTTCAGCGATTACGAAATCCTCGCAGATGGATTCAAAACTACAATCCCTCCCTGCTCAGTTGCAAAGTTCGTGATTAAATAATATGGCAGA
>JAZRFT010000026.1:0-38481 GCA_045643805.1 Acutalibacteraceae bacterium | reverse complement strand
TTAAAACGTCTGAGAGCGCTGTCGAGTGACTCGTTCTCTTTAACTTTTACCTGACTCATTTATATTTCCCTCCCTTACCTGTTAGCAGGGGTATATTTCCAAACGGATACGAAAGATATTATACATTATTGAAAGACGCTTGTCAATAGTTAAAATAAGTATTTTTCTTATTTTACGACAATATTTACAAGTCTTCCCTTAACGTAGAGCTCTTTTACGATAGTCTTGCCTGCAATTTCAGCAGCAATCTTCTCATCAGCCTTTGCCATTGCAATTGCATCTGCCTGCTCAACATCAGCAGGAACATTCAATTTTGCTCTTACCTTACCGTTAAGCTGAACAACAATTTCAATTTCATCGTCAACACATTTTGCTTCATCGAATGAGGGCCACTGTGTAACTGCAAGCATACCGTCACCGAAGACAGCAGAGTTGATTTCCTCTGTTACGTGAGGTGCGAAGGGGTTAACAAGAAGAAGGAGTGCCTTAAGCTCTGCCTTATTGATTGCGCCCTTTGCATAAATTGCGTTGAGAAGAGTCATAAGAGCAGCAATTGCAGTATTGTATTTAAGAGCCTCAATATCCTCTGTAACCTTTTTAATTGTCTTATGGAATGATGATGAAAGCACCTTGCTGAACTCGTCACCATCAGTCACGATTTCCTGGAGATTCCAAATTCTGTCAACAAATCTCTTACAGCCCTTTACTGAGCTTTCTGACCAGGGAGCTGCCTGCTCATAGTCACCCATGAACAGTACATAAGTACGAAGAACGTCAGCACCGTAAGCATCAACAACCTCATTGGGATCGATAACATTACCGCGTGACTTACTCATTTTTACGCCGTCGGGACCAAGGATAAGACCCTGAGCAGTTCTCTTTGCATAAGGCTCTTCACAAGGAACAGCGCCGATATCATAAAGGAACTTGTGCCAGAAGCGTGAGTAAATAAGGTGACGGGTAACGTGCTCCATACCGCCGTTATACCAGTCAACGGGCATCCAATAGTTGAGCTTTTCCATGTTTGCAAGCTCGTTATCATTGTGGGGGTCAATATAACGAAGGAAGTACCATGATGAGCCTGCCCACTGAGGCATTGTACCGGTTTCTCTCTTTGCCTTGCCGCCGCACTTGGGACAAGTGCAATTTACGAAATCATCAATCTTGGCAAGGGGGCTTTCACCGTCCTGACCGGGCTCAAAGTTTTCAACCTTGGGAAGCTTAAGGGGAAGCTCTTCATAAGGAACAGCAACCATACCGCACTTTTCACAGTGAACGATGGGAATAGGTTCACCCCAGTAACGCTGACGGTTGAATG
Source organism: Acutalibacteraceae bacterium (assembly GCA_045643805.1). Lineage (GTDB taxonomy): Bacteria > Bacillota > Clostridia > Oscillospirales > Acutalibacteraceae > UBA6857. The sequence goes on along the minus strand of JAZRFT010000026.1, from coordinate 37,163 downwards.
CCCAGTCCTTCATCTTATACTGAACGCCTCTTTCACCGATACCCTTCTTTTCAAGCTCCTCAAGAACTCTTGCGATCGAGGATTTCTTATCTGTGTAACCGTTAAGGTAATCAGAGTTAACCATTTCGCCGTCGCCTGTGTAGGCTTCTACTGAAATGTCACCGCCCTTGATAACCTCAATGATATCAATGCCGAATTCCTTTGCAAAGTCATAGTCACGCTGGTCGTGTGCAGGAACAGCCATAATAGCACCTGTACCGTAACCCATCATAACGTAGTCAGAAATGAAGATGGGGATTTCCTTACCGTTTACAGGGTTTATTGCAACAAAGCCGTCAAGCTTAACGCCGGTCTTATCTTTTACGAGCTGAGTACGCTCAAACTCTGTTTTCTTTGCACATTCAGTTCTGTAATTTTCAACAGCGTCAAAGTTTGCAATCATATCCTTATACTTATCAAGCATAGGATGCTCGGGAGCCATAACCATAAAGGTTACGCCGAAAAGTGTATCGGGACGAGTTGTATAGATACGGAGTGTTTCATCAGTATTCTTAACATCAAAGTTAACAAATGCACCTGTTGACTTACCGATCCAGTTTTCCTGCTGAAGCTTAACGTTGGGAAGATAGTCAACCTCTTTGAGGCCTTCAAGAAGCTTATCGGCATATTCGGTAATGCGAAGATACCAAACATCCTTTGACTTCTGAACGATATCACTGTGGCAGATATCGCACTTACCGCCCTGTGAGTCCTCGTTTGAAAGAACAACCTTACATGAAGGACAGTAGTTAACAAGGGTCTTATCTCTGAAAGCAAGACCGTTTTCAAACATCTTAAGGAAAATCCACTGTGTCCACTTGTAGTAGCCTTCCTCTGTGGTATCAACAACTCTGTTCCAGTCAAAGGAGAAGCCTACACGCTTAAGCTGTGAGGTAAACTTTGCAATGTTGTCATCAGTAACCTGTCTGGGATGGATACCTGTTTTGATTGCATAGTTTTCTGTGGGAAGACCGTAAGCATCAAAGCCAATGGGGAAAAGTACATTGTAGCCTTCCATTCTTCTTTTACGTGAAACAACCTCAAGACCTGAATAAGCCTTGATGTGACCAACGTGCATACCTGCACCGCTAGGGTAAGGGAACTCTACAAGAGCATAGAACTTCTTCTTATCTGAATTGTCCTGTGCGTGGAAAACACCTGCATCCTCCCAGTTGTCCTGCCACTTTTTTTCTGTGTTTTTAAAATCGTAATGCAAATTTATCACTCCGTTAAATTAGTTTCTGTTTTATTTTTTCAAAGACTGTTATCAGTCTTCGGTTATAACATCTGAAATATCAATCTCTCTTGCATCCTGCCAGAGTCTTTCAATGTTGTAATATTCTCTTGTTTCACCCGTGAAAACGTGTACAAGAATGCTGCTATAGTCAAGAAGAATCCAGCCTGTTGCTTTACCCTCAATGTGGTAAGGTGCAACACCTTGCTCCTTAAGCTCATATTCTACCTCATCGGCAAGTGACTTGACGTGAGTGTTTGATGTACCTGAGCAAATAACGAAATAATCGGCAACTATTGAATGCTCGGTAATTTCAATAGCTTTTATATCACGAGCCTTCTTTTTATCAAGCACCCTGACGATTTCTTTTAAAATTTCCATATCTGTCATAGCAATTTCTCCTTTTCTGTTTTATTTATTATCAGCTCATTATAGTACGCAACGCTGTCTGTATGAATAAGCTTTTCCTTTTTAGAAAGCGAGGTAAAGGAATATTTGAGAGCGTACAAAGCCGCTTCATCAAGACCTTTATTGAGTGCAAGCTCACGCATCACATCAGCATCATGATAATCTCTTTCCACCGAAATATAATCTGCTATATAAACAATTTTGTCGAGCAGACTCATTCCTGCTTTGCCCGTTGTATGATACCTGACGGCTGAAAGGATTTCATTATCTGTTATTCCCATTTCCGTGCGAAGATAACACTCACCTGCCATAGCGTGCCAGAGCTTTGGATTGTTTTTTTCCGTATGGCTTAAGATTATACCACCTTTTTCCATGATTTGCAACTGTTCTTCTTGACTTGCATTTTTCATTATATCATGGACAAGTCCGGCAAAATAAGCCTTATCCTTATCGCCGCCATACAGTTCGGCAAGAGCACGAGCACTGTCGGCAACATTTAGTGAGTGTATATACCTTTTTTCTAAAAGCTTTTCTTTAAGAAGCTTTCTCCAGGATGTGTACTCATCGCTGTAAAGCTTTCTGAAATCGATGTAGCCTTTTACACTTTTATCAAGGATTCCTTCGGTACCGCTCTCTTCCTTTATGAGGTTTCTGACCTGAGTTGAGGAGCATACAAAAGCATCTACTGATGAAATAATAATATCCTCTATGTCAAGCTTAAGCTTATCCTTTGCATAAGACAGAAGGTCTTCTGTTGAAATGTCATTTTCCCTTGTAGCAACACAAAGAGTGACATTATCTAAAATCTCCTCAAATCTGTACCAACGGTCAAAGGATAAAAGCATATCTGAGCCGATGATAAGAAAAAGCTCATCATTGGGATAAAGCTTTTTAAGCTCACTTACCGTGTCGACTGTATAGCTCTTTCCTCCGCGTGTAATTTCGAGGTCACTTACCTGATAATAGCCTTCCTTAAAAAAGAGTCGGCACATATTGAGCCTGTCCTTTTCCGAAGCAAGGTCACTCCCCATTTTATGAGGCGGAGTATAGGTTGGCATTATTATTATTTTGTCAAGATTTGCTGTTTCAAGCATTGTTTCAGCAAGCCTTTTATGACCGAGATGCGGCGGATTAAAGGTACCGCCAAAAATACCAATACGCATTTTATCTCTTTCCTTTTGTGCTTAGGGTGGCGAGTATAACCCGAACCCCGTTTTTTTCGGACGGATTTTCGCCAACTCTTCGTTAAAATACTCGCAAATCCGGCAGGATTTGCTGTGTTTTACGCCTTGATTTGCCAAAAATCCGTTTCGAAAAAAATCTTCGACCTTAAAGTGCGAATTTTTTCAGGATTTTTGGCTGATGAGGATGACGACAGGCTGCCGCCTTTCTAATCCGAATCACCGAAAAGCCGTGAAAAAGTCACGCTTTAAGGCGGGTTCGGATTATTCTCGTCACCCTATGGTGACAGTAATCGAACCCGATTAGCCTTAAATGTCCGATTTACAGCACCTTTAATGATTTTTCTCCTCGCAAGACGCGAGTATTGTTTCGTCGAAGAAATCCTTAAACGCAATATAACTCGGGCATTTAAGGTTCTTCAAAGTTTAACGGGAGAAGATTTTTGCTGCAGCAAGGCAAAAAACGCAGAAAGGCTGTCGCCTTTCAAGGCTTTTTAACGCAGTTGCAGTGAAAATGTACCCCGTTAAACCTTATCGTGTTCGACTACTGTCACCTTGCCTTACCTGTAAAGCGGAATTTTTTGTTGCTTTCGCGTCTTTCAGCAGCTGCCTTTTCACGCTGAAGTTTAGCCGCCTTTTTCTTGTTCTTTTCCTTCTGCAAAGCCTTTTCCTTGAGTTCAGGGCTTTCTCTGTAAAGAACAATTACACCGCCGATAACCTGAATAACCTCTGCACCTGTTGCGGCTGCAAGGGCATCCGCTGTTTCTCTGGGTGTGATGGGTGAAGATTCAAGAAGAACCTTTACCTTGATAAGCTCTCTTGCTCTGAGAGCGTCATCTGTCTGCTTTATGAGAGCATCGGACATACCGCCTTTACCTACCTGGAAAAGAGGCTCAAGGTGATTTGCCTGTGCTCTGAATGCTGCTCTTTCTTTACCTGTCATTAAATCTGCTCCTTATTATACTGTCGGTAATAATTCTTTTAATTTTTTAAGTGCGTTACCTCTGTGACTTACGGCATCCTTTTCTTCCGCTGAAAACTCTGCAAAGCTTCTCTCCCCTACCATAAACAAGGGATCATAGCCGAAGCCGTTGTTACCTCTGTACTCATAGCCGATTTTACCTTCGCAGGCACCCTCGGCGGTGATTTCGCTTCCGTCAGGGAAGGAAACACAAATAGCACAGACAAAGCGTGCCGTTCTTTTCTCATCGGGAATATCTTTAAGATTTAAAAGGAGTTTTTCATTGTTAGCCGCATCGTTACCGTGCTCACCCGAATATCTTGCGGAATATACTCCGGGCTCACCGTTCAAGGCATCAACGCAAAGTCCGCTGTCATCAGCTATGCAGGGAAGTCCACTTTCGCGACAGCCCGCCTCTGCCTTGATTCTTGCGTTTTCAAGGAAGGTTTTGCCGTTTTCCTCAACATCGGTAAGCTCAATACCGATGTCTCTGTCAGTTACAACCTCATAACCCATAGGCTCGAGAATTCGTGCCATTTCGGCTAATTTATGCTTATTGTGAGTAGCAATAATAATTTTCATTTTATCATTCCTCATCATCTGTTGAGATATCCTCAAAAAGAGCCTTTGCAAAAACCTTGGGCTTGAATGGCTGAAGGTCGTCAATCTGCTCACCGACGCCGATAAACTTAACGGGAAGCTTAAGCTCATTTTTGATTGTGAGCACAACACCGCCTCTTGCGGTACCGTCAAGCTTTGTAAGTGCAATACCTGTAAGCTCTGCAACGTTCATAAATTCCTTTGCCTGATTAACAGCGTTCTGTCCTGTTGTTGCATCAAGAACAAGGAGAATTTCACGGTCAGCATAGGGAAGCTTCTTTTCAACAACTCTGTAAATCTTTGCAAGCTCATCCATAAGGTTTTTCTTGTTATGAAGTCTGCCTGCAGTATCACAGATAATGATATCACAGTCACGTGAAATACCTGCTTCGATTGTGTCATAAACAACTGCGGCAGGGTCAGCACCTTCCTTGTGCTTGATGATATCTACTCCTGCTCTGTCTGCCCACACCTCAAGCTGCTCAATAGCAGCAGCTCTGAAGGTATCAGCCGCACCGAGGATAACACGCTTGCCTTCCTTCTTGTACATTGCAGCAAGCTTACCGATTGTTGTAGTTTTACCTACACCGTTAACACCGATTACAAGGATAATTGAGGGAACTGTAACAAGACCCATATCCTCACCGCCGTCAATCATATCAGCGATGATATCGGAAATAATCATTTTTGCGTGCTTGGGATTACGCACTTCGTTATGGTTAACCCTCTTACGGAGCTCTTCAACAATATCGGTAGCTGTTTTCATACCGATATCACCCATAATAAGAGCTTCTTCAAGGTCATCGTAAAAATCGTCGGTGATTTCTTCATATGCACCGAGCACATCTTCAATTCTGCCGGTCATACCGTCACGGGTTTTCTTAAGACCGAAACCGAATTTTTTAAAAATTCCCATAGTTTACCTCCTTGGTATGTTCATCAACCTGTAATTCCAAGTTGTTTTGCAAGTTCGGCTGTTTTTAGTTCAAGAAGCTTTGAAACACCCTGTTCCTGCATTGTTATGCCGTAAAGCATATCAGCCTCTTCCATTGTACCGCGTCTGTGTGTAATAAGAATGAACTGTGTATTGTCTGTCATCTTTCTCACATACTGAGCGTATCTTGTAACGTTTACATCATCAAGTGCGGCTTCAACCTCGTCAAAAATACAGAAGGGAGCAGGATTAACCTTCATAATCGCAAAGAGAAGAGCAATGGCTGAAAGTCCCTTTTCACCGCCTGAAAGTGAGTCAAGGCGCTTAACGTTTTTGCCCGGAGGCTGTAACTTGATATCAATATTACTTTCAAGTATGTCTGTCGGGTCTTCAATTATAAGCTCTGCCTTACCACCTCCGAAAAGCTCACGGAAGGTATCGTTGAAGTTAAGGTTAATTTTATTGAACTGCTCACGGAACTGACAGGACATTTTATCTGTAAGCTCAGTGATTAACTTGGTGAGCTCCTTCTTTGACTTTTCAACGTCACCTACCTGCTCACTCATAAATTCATAGCGTTCCTTAACCTCTTTGTATTCCTCAATAGCACCTACATTGACCGAGCCGAGAGCCCTGATTTTACCCTTGATTTCATTGAGACTTCTTTGTGCGAGTCTGGGCTCCTCGGGCTTTTCGGCAACAGCCTCTGCCTCACGGCGTGTAAGCTGATATTCGTCAAAGAGCTTATTCTCTGTATCAATGCAATCCTGCTGCATCGAAGCTTTTCTTTCTTCAAGACGTGCAAGCTCACCGCTCACCTTTTCTCTTTCAGAGGTTTTGCTCTTTTCAAAGTTACGCAATGCCGCAGATTTTTCTTCCTCCTCACTCCTCTTTTTGTGGAGTGAAGCAATATTGTCGTTAGCCTGCTTGCGCTTTTCTTCAAGATTCTTTGAAAGCTGTGAAAGCTCAAGAATCTGCTTTTCAATTAAGATATTCTTTTCCTTTATAGCTTCAATCTCACTGTCGAGCTCCTTATCCTTGTTTTCATAGCTGATAAGTCGTGCTTTGAGAAGATTAAGTGCCTGATTACGCGCCTGAAGGTCTTTATCTGCACCGTGTATTTCAAGGTTAAGCTTTGATACTGTAAGAGCAAATTCGTCACTCTTGGCCGTGATTTCATTTGTCTTTACACCAAGATTTTTAAGGCTCTGTTCACCGCCTTCAATTCTTGAGGTGAAATCGTTTACAACCTTTTCAGCCTCGGTCTGCTCACGCTCAAGCTCAGCAAGACGTGAATCTGCTTCCGTTTTTTCTCTTACTAATTCTTCAAGGTCAAGCTTAACGGAAGTATATTGCTGTGTTGTAAGATTAAGCTGTCCTTCAAGGCGGATTTTCTCCTCCTGTGCGGCAACAAGGCTCTGTCTGAGACATTCGGTTTCACGCTTGATTGCGCTTAATTCTTCAACGATTCTGTCATAATCACCGTTAAGTGACTTAACGTTTTCATCAAGTGAGCCCTGCTTTTTGGTGAGCTCCTCAATTTCAGTTCCTCGTGAAAGAATACCTGCACTCTTATCCTGTGATCCACCGGTCATTGAGCCGCCGGGATTGATAACCTGACCATCAAGAGTTACAATCTTGAATCTGTGATTGTACTTTTTAGCAATGGCAATTGCACTTGTCAGGTCCTCTGCAACAACAGTTTTGCCGATAAGAGAGGTGATTATTTCATGATAAATTTTATCGTATGTGATAAGGTTTACCGCCATATCTACATAGCCGTAGCAATCATCAAGGTCTTTTTCATCGAGAGCTTTACCCTTGATGGCTGAAATCGGCTGGAAGGTTGCACGGCCGAGATTTGCATTTTTAAGGAAGTTAATTGCCGCTTTAGCATCGTTTTCAGTATCGGTTACGATATTCTGAATAGAATTGCCGAATGCAGTTTCTATTGCAACAGCGTACTCACCCTTAACGGAAATAAGCTGTGAAACCGTACCGTGAATACCCTTGAGAGCACCCTTATCGCCTTCCTTGATAACTCTTCTTACAGCACCGGAGTAGCCTTCCATATTCTTTTCAAGCTCAAGAAGCATCTTGATTTTTGATGCATTTCTCTGACTTTCGAAGCTTTTTTCATCAAGCTCCCTTTTAAGCTTATCGGCTTTTTCGTCCTTCTGATTCAAACGAAGTGTATAACCGTTAAGTGAGTTGTTTATTGATGTAATTTCATCATTGCTGTCGGTAACAGCCTTTTCACATTCCTGCTTTTTTGCAAGGAATTCATCAACAGCATTCTGCTTTTGTGCAATAAGACCGTCAACAATTTCTTTTCTTGCAAGAATCTCATTTTTTGATGAAAGTGCAGTTGAAATTTTAATTCTGTAATCAGCAAGCAAGGCTGTCAGGGCTGAAATTTCCCCGGAAATCTTATCCTTTTCCTGAAGAAGCTCACCGCCTGAAAGCTTCATTTTTTCCAGCTCGGCATTAACCTCATCAAGCTTTTCTGTTTTTTCTTTTTTAATTGCTGTTATCTGTGAAATAAGCTTTTCTTCTGTTTCAATTTCCTTCAGAAGCTGTTTTTTGTCACTTTCGGTGTCATCACGGCTTTTTTCGATTCTTTCGATTGTATCGCGATTGTGCTCAATTGAGCTTTTAAGAACAGCCTGCTGACTGCCTGCGTTTGCCGCAGCCTCCTCAAGCTCTGAAATACTCTGTCTTATTTCATCAATTTCAATGTTAATGTTCTGAGTCGTTCTGATGCATTCTTCAATTTTCTCTTCAATTTCAGAAAGCTCTTTTTCAACCTCATTGTAATGACCTGAAGCAACAGCAATGTTATCCTCCTGCTTACGAAGGTCATTTCTTATTTTTTCAATGTTGTAAAGCCACAGACCGATTTCAAGCTTTTTCTTTTCCTCTGCAAAAACAAGGAACTTCTCAGCCTTTTCACTCTGATGCTTCAAGGGGCCTATTCTGCCTTCAAGTTCAGCAAGAATGTCTCTCAAGCGGATAAGGTTATCCTCTGCCTGAGAGAGCTTTTTAAGTGAATCGTTTCTTCTGTAACGGTATGAGGAGATTCCTGCCGCTTCCTCAAGCATTTCACGGCATTCCTTACCCTTACCGCTTACCATATCGGCAATTTTGCCCTGGCTGACCATCGAATAACCGTCTCTGCCAAGACCAGTATCCATAAACAGCTCGTGCACATCACGAAGACGTACACTTGCACCGTTGATTTTGTATTCACTTTCACCTGAACGGTAATATCTTCTTGTAACACTTACCTCGTCAGAATCATAACCCTTAAGGCTTCTATCCTTGTTATCAAGGCGTAATGTTACCTGGGCATAACCGTAAGCCTTTCTTACCTTGGTGCCGTCGAAGATAACGTCCTCCATTTTTGAACCACGCAAGGATTTACTTGACTGCTCACCGAGTACCCAACGAACGGCATCGGAAATGTTACTTTTACCGCTTCCGTTAGGGCCTACAACGGCAGTTATACCCTTACCGAAATTAAGTGTTGTTTTTTCGGGAAAGGATTTGAAGCCCTGCATTTCAAGTGCTGTTAAAATCATAATGTTAACCTCGCACACTAGGGTGGTGAATATAATCCGTCACCCTAACTTTATATTTTTCAAATTCTTTATTCTGAATTATCTTTACCTTAAAACCCATTTCATTGAGCTTTAAAATGTTTGCTTTTTTCTGTCCCGTAAGCATAGAAACAAAGCTTGTACCTACCTCAATTTCAATTTCGCCATCGGTTAAACCATTTTTCTTAAGCTGATTCAGGACATTATCCAGATATATTTTACTTTCACAGATTTCTCTGAAAGCGGGATGATACGGACCCGCAACAAAACCGTCCTCTACATTTCCACCGGAATGAAGCCCAAGCCTTATAACTTTTATGTCCCTTTCTTCGAACATAAGCAAAAGCCTTTTACAAAGCTCTGCCGCACCGTCAACGGTTTGCGGAGTATAAACGCCTTTACGGTAAAGCTCACACAAATCCGTTCCTTCAAGCACAATAGTGGGATAAATCCTTACGGTATCCGGAGAAAGTGCAATGATTTTTTCTGCCGTTGCAACAGATTCTTCATCGCTGTCACCGTAAAGACCTGTCATCATCTGAAGTCCGAGCTCAAAGCCTTTTGACTTTATAAGCTTTGCGGCATTTACCACATCTTTCTCAGTGTGTCCCCTTCTGTTAAGAAGAAGTACCTCATCATCCATGCTCTGACAGCCAAGCTCAATGGCAGTTACTCCGTAGCATTTAAGTATATCAAGAACCTCTTCATCAATGCGGTCAGGTCTTGTGGAAATACGGATACCTTTGAAAAAGCCATTTTTGACATAGCCGTAAGCTCGTTCAAGCAGACTTATCATATAGTCCTTATCAATTGCAGTGAAGCTGCCACCGAAAAATGCGATTTCACCTTCATTACAACCGATGCTTTTTAAAGCAACCTCCACGGCACTGTCGATTTCCTCAACCTTTAAAGGCGTAATTTTACCAGAAATTGTTTTCTGATTACAAAAGCTGCAACGGTGCGGGCAACCCGCATCAGGCACAAAAAGTGCAACATTTATATGCTTCAACTTTTTATACCCATAAGCTCAAGTGCCTGCTTTGCAGCCTGCTGTTCTGCAAGCTTCTTGCTTCTGCCGACACCGTAGCCCACAACATTGCTGTTAAGGTTAACCTCAACCTCAAAACGTTTATCGTGGTCAGGGCCGCTTTCACCCACAAGCACATAAGAAAGATGCTCATGAGGATTCTTTTGTATGATTTCCTGAAGCTCCGTTTTATAATCTCTGAACTTCATCTGCTGGTCAGCGGCTTTTTTTACAAAGTCAAGTACAAACTTCCTTGCATTATCAAGTCCGCCATCAAGGTAAATTGCGGCAATCAATGCCTCAAAAGCATCAGCAAGAATTGAGGCTCTCTTTCTGCCACCGGTACGCTCTTCACCTTTTCCGAGAAGTATATATTCACCTAAATCTATCTCTTTAGCAAAGCCGAAAAGTGACTTTTCACATGCACAGGCGGCACGTTTTTTTGTCATTTCACCCTCGGGAAGATGGTTAAGATTGTGATAAAAATATTCAGCTGTAATAATTCCGAGAACAGAGTCGCCCAAAAACTCAAGGCGCTCGTTACACTCTCCTGAAAGCTGTTTTTCGTTAGCATAGGAGGAATGTGTCATAGCAGTTTCAAGGTAATCCATATTCTTGAATTTATAACCGATTTTTTCTTCAAGCTCTGTAAAACTCATTATTTGTCCACTCCTTCCATATATTTGTTCAAATCGTCCAACGCTCTCTGACTTAAAGCCATATAACGCTCACTTTTGTCTCTTATTTTAGGCTCAATTGCAGGCAAAACACCAAAATTTGCACCCATAGGCTGAAAATTCCTTACTGTGCTGTCACTTATATACCTGCTCAAAGCACCCATCATTGTTGTTTCGGGCAAGGTAACTGTATTCATTCCCTTAAGTTTTCTTGCCATATTGAGTCCTGCAAGTATACCTGATGAAGCCGATTCCATATAGCCTTCAACACCCGTAATCTGACCTGCAAAAAAGAGGTTATCCCTTTCACGGAAGGAAAAATCAGCGTTAAGCAATCTCGGGGAATCGATAAAGGTGTTTCTGTGCATTACACCGTAACGGATGAACTCGGCATTTTTAAGTGCAGGAATCATCGAAAATACTCTTTTCTGCTCACCAAACTTAAGGTTTGTCTGAAAGCCTACAAGGTTAAGCATTGTGCCCTTACTGTTTTCCTTACGAAGCTGTAACACCGCCCAGGGTCTGTGACCTGTTCTCGGATCAACAAGTCCTACGGGCTTCATAGGACCGAAACGCATTGTATCCTTACCTCTTGAAGCCATAACCTCAATAGGCATACAGCCCTCGTAGACATCCTTACGTTTATCAAAGGTGTGAAGCTCGGCACTTTCAGCGTTAATAAGAGCATCGTAGAATTCCTCATATTCAGCCTTATTCATCGGGCAGTTGATGTAATCATCCTCACCGCCGCGCTCATATCTCGAGGCTGTGAAGGCACTTTCCATATCAATGCTGTCCCTTGTAACAATAGGAGCAGCCGCATCAAAAAAGTGCAGACCGTCACCGCAAAGCTTGCTGATTTCTTCACTTATGGAGTCCGAAGCAAGAGGCCCTGCCGCAATGATTACATTGCCCTCGGGAATTTCTGTAACTTCCTCGTTTATCAGAGTGATATTTTCATCAGCCTTGATTTTTTCGGTGATAAGCTGTGCAAATTTATCTCTGTCTACTGCAAGCGCACCGCCTGCGGGAACCTCACATTCATCAGCACACTCCATACAAAGTGAGCCGAAAAACCTCATTTCGGTTTTGAGCAGTCCTGCCGCAGACTCAAATCTTTTTGCCTTAAGAGAGTTTGAACAAACAAGCTCCCCGAGGTATTCAGTTTTATGCGCAGGTGAAAATTTAACGGGCTTCATTTCAAAAAGCTCAACCTTAAAGCCTTGCTTTGAAAGCTGCCAGGCAGCCTCAACACCCGCAAGACCGCCGCCTATAACTTTTACTACCTCTGCCAAATTTTCACCTTCTCAACATAATTATTCATCGTTTTTAGCTTTTCTGCTCTTTGTTTCTTTTGCCTTATATCCGCATTTTTCATCAAGGCAGGATACCATACCACCCTTACCCTTGAAGAGAGACTTGCCGCAATTGGGACATTTATCCTTTGTAGGCTTATCCCAGGTCATAAAGTTACATTCGGGCCAATTATCACAACCGAAGAAGGTGTAACCCCTCTTTGATTTTTTTGAAATAACCTTGCCGCCACAAACGGGACAGCAAGCTTCTGTTTCAACCACATAAGGCTTTGTGGTTTTACAGTCAGGGTAACCGGGACAAGCAAGGAATTTGCCGAAGCGTCCGGTTTTGATAACCATCATTCTGCCGCACTTTTCACAGGGAATGTCGGTTTCGTCTTCCTTGAGCTGAATTTTAACGCCGTCCATCTCACTTTTAACCTTCTGAAGATTCTTATCAAAATCATCATAGAAGCCGTGAAGCATCATAATGTAATCCTCTTCACCTTCACCTACACGGTCAAGGCTTAACTCCATCTGAGCGGTAAATTTAACGTTTACAATGTTCTTGAACTTTTCCTTGAGAAGGCCTACGATTGCTTCACCAAGCTCGGTAGGAATAAGCTGCTTGGATTTTCTTGAAACATATTCCCTTTTAACAATTGTTGAAATAATTGTTGCGTAAGTACTAGGTCTGCCCACACCGTTTTCCTCGAGTGTTTTGATAAGTGACTCTTCGGTAAATCTTGCGGGAGGCTGTGTAAAATGCTGATTCTTTGAAAGATCCTTAAGCTTAAGGCTGTCGTTAGCCTTAAGACCTTCGGGAAGCTTTGACTTTTCCTCGTCATCATTGGCATTGTAAAGCACGGTGAAGCCGTCAAACTTTACGCTGTAACCGCTTGCGGTAAATACACAGTATTTATCCTCGGGAGCACCGCTTTGTGTACTTCTGATTTCAAGCTTTGATGTGTTCTGTAAGCAAGGAGCCATCATACTTGCAAGGAAGCGCTTCCAGATAAGTGAATAAAGCTTATACTGTTCTGCTGTAAGGCTTTCCTTGATGCTGTCGGGAGTAATTGAAATAGTTGAAGGTCTGATAGCCTCGTGGCCGTCCTGTGCGTTGCTTCTTGATTTGTAATAGTTAGGCTTTTCGGGATTGTATTTATCACCGTAGGTCTTTGCTACAAAATCCTTTGCTGAAGCTCTTGCTTCTTCGGAAACACGCAATGAGTCAGTTCTCATATAAGTTATAAGACCGATTGAGCCGTAGCCGGGAATGTTAAGACCTTCGTAAAGCTCCTGGGCAATCTTCATTGTTCTTTCCGCACGGAAGCCAAGTCTTTTTGAAGCCTCCTGCTGTAAGGTTGAAGTAATGAAGGGAGGTGTAGGATTCTTTTTTCTTGTACCGTTTTTAAGTGAGCTGATATAATATGATGCACCCTCAAGGCGTGAAATATAAGCGTTTACATCAGCCTCTGTCTTAAGCTCAACCTTGCCTGTTTCATCACCGTAAAAATCAGCCACAAAGGTCTTTTTTGAGCAGTTGAACTTACCCTCAAGTGTCCAGTATTCTTCGGGCACGAAGGCTCTGATTTCGTTTTCTCTGTCGGTAATAATTCTGAGTGCAACGCTCTGAACACGACCAGCCGAAAGACCTCTTCTGATTTTTTGTGAAACAAAGGGACTGAGCTTGTAGCCGACAAGTCTGTCAAGAATTCTTCTTGCCTGCTGTGCATTTACAAGGTCAAGGTCAACCTTACGGGGATTAGCCATACCGGTTTTTACACCGGTCTTTGTAATTTCGTTAAAGGTAACTCTGTTAGCCTCACCGAGATCAAGACCGAGAATTTCAGCAAGATGCCATGAAATTGCTTCTCCTTCGCGGTCAGGGTCAGTTGCGAGAAACACCTTGTCGCTTTCGGCAACAGCTGCCTTAAGCTCCTTGACAAGCTTTTCCTTTCCTTTTACTATACTGTATTTAGGTGCAAAGTCGTGCTTGACATCAACGCTGAGTCTTGCTGCAGGAAGGTCTCTTATGTGACCCTTTGATGCAACAATATTGTAACCGCTGCCAAGATAATTCTTGAGCGTTTTAGCCTTGGAAGGCGACTCTACAATAATTAAATCTGCCATATATGTTCACCTTTTCAAATTTATTTAAGTTGATATTTACCGGGTCCGTCAGCTTCTATAACCCCAAGCATTTCCAATTCAGTCACGGCAACAAGCACCTCTCTTACACCGAGACCGCTTTTTCGGGATATATCATCAACCGTACCGATATCATCGGACATTATATTATACACTATTGCGGCATTTTTAGAAATACCTTCGGGGCAATTTTTTTCCTTTTTTTCACATTTTTCTTCTGCATTTTCCTCTATGGCATTATTTTTCACTTCATTTTTCTTTTTTGAACTTTTCTTTTTTGAAGCCTTTTTGATAATCTTTTTAGAAAATTCAGATTCAACATTCAATTCAGGGAAAGCTTTGCCGCTCTTTTCTACAAAAATTTTATCGGTATGATTAAGCTGACCGCAGTAAAGAAGAATATCCTCACTGGAGAAAACGGGAATGGCCCCTTCGGTGATAAGCCTGTTTGAGCCTGCAAAATTACCGCTTTCAATATCACCGGGCAAAACAAAAACATCCTTATTCTGCTCGAGCGCATGATTTGCGGTGTTAAAGGTACCGCTGGGATCAGCAGCCTCAACAATTACAACTCCGTCACTCAAAGCGGAAATGATTCTGTTCCTCATAGGAAACGAGCCCTGTGTTACAGGATTATACGGCGGATACTCTGAAATAAGAGCACCGTTTGATGCAACAAGCTTTCTCAAAGCGGAGTTTTCCGGAAGGTATCCGTTACCGTGTCCGCAGCCCATTACAAGAACAGTTTTGCCGCCTGAATCAATTGCGGACTTATGAGCAACGCTGTCAATACCGAGAGCGCCGCCGCTAACAATCAGATAATCGTTTTTAACAAGACCTGAAACGATTTTCACAGCCGCCTTCTGTCCGTACACGCAAGGCGTACGGCTTCCGATAACAGCAATTGATTTTTCACTGTTAAGAATTTTATAATCACCTCTCACATAAAGAACGAGAGGATAATTCTCAATTTCAAGCAATCTCTGCGGATAATATTCATCATCAGGACAGAGAATATAAATTTTATGATCAAAACAAAATGCGATATTTTTGTGATATGATTCAGGATTTTTTCGTTTCAGCTTACCAAAAGCAACACGTGAAAGATTTTTGCTTTTCCAAGCAGATTCACCTGCAAGATAAAAGGACTTTGCGTCCTTATAGTCCGCAAGCAAATCCTTCACCCTTGCACCGGGACCGAGACAATCCTGAAGCCAGAGCCAATAAATCAGGTTATCCGTCATTACGCATCATCTCCCACATAGTGATAGCTGCAGCCATTGAAGCGTTAAGTGATTCAGCTCTGCCGCCCATTGGTATGGTGATTTTTTCACAAAGCGAAAAAATTTCGTCAGTTACACCGTTGCCCTCGTTACCGATAACTGCTACAGAACCGCCGTTAAATGCAATATCAGTTATTTTAACAGAATCTGCTCTTGGAGTAGTAGCATAGAGCTTCATCCCCTTCTCCGCCAAAGAACAAAGCAAGGAGGATAAGTCGTCAGTTTCGATTATAGGCAATCTTAAAGCCGAGCCCATAGCCGCACGCTGTGTTTTTGGATTATACAAATCACAGCAGCCGCAGGTAATTGCGCCCTTGATGCCGAGTGCTTCAGCAGTTCTGCAAACTGCACCAAAATTTGCAGGATCCTGAACATTTTCCAAGGCAATATATTTGCCGGAATAATCAATTTCGTGATTGTTTTCACGCTTTTTGCAAATACAGAATACGCCCTGCGGAGTCTGTGCCTGTGTAAGCTTCTGTTCAACCGACGAACTCACAAGGAAATAATATTTACTTTTTGAAATTATAAAATCAATATCTTCAGGGAACTTTTCGAGAATATTTTCCGAAATAAATGTTGTTTCTATCTCATAACCGGTAAGCGCCGCATCACGGCAGAGACGCAATCCCTCAAGGAAAAATAATCCTGTTTCCCTGCGGTGACGGGAAGATGTTGCCACCTTGACAGCAGCCTTGATTTTATCGTTTGTTGAACTTTCTATCCTCTGCATTACGGTATTCCTCTACAAAAAAATAAATCATAAAAAACACAAATACGCCCGAGAGAAAATCTCGGACGCAATTTATTGTGATTAAAGAGCAGCCTTTGCCTTTTCAACAAGAGCTGTGAAAGCTGCGGGATCAGCAATAGCAATCTCTGAAAGCATCTTTCTGTTAAGAGTGATGTCAGCCTTCTTGAGGCCGTTCATGAATGTTGAGTAGTTCATGCCGTTTGCCTTGCAAGCTGCTGAGATTCTTGTGATCCAAAGACGACGGAAATCTCTCTTCTTCTGCTTTCTGCCGATGTATGCATAGTTGCCTGACTTCATAACAGCCTGCTTAGCTGTCTTGAAGAGGCTGTGCTTTGAGCCGTAGTAGCCCTTTGCAAGCTTTAATACTTTATTTCTTCTCTTACGAGTCATCATTGCGCCTTTAATACGAGCCATGATTAAGTACCTCCGTTTGTTATTATACTAAGTTTTGTTTGATGTTGCCTTGAATTATTTGTAAGGAATAAGACGCTTAATCTGCTTCTCGTTTGTCTTATCAGCAACAACTGTTGTGCGAAGACCTCTCTTACGCTTTGTGTTCTTCTTTGTAAGGATGTGGGATTTGTTTGCATGGTAGCGGATGGGCTTACCGTTCTTTGAAAGCTTAAAACGCTTCTTTGCACCGCTGTGTGTTTTAATTTTAGGCATTGTAAATTCCTCCTGTTATTACTTTTTCGGCTTAGGTGCCAGGAACATCATCATTGACTTACCTTCAAGCTTTGCAGCCTTTTCAACATTACTGAATTCCGCACAAGCTTCAGCAAACTGTTTCATTGTCACAAGACCGTTCTCAGTATGAGCAAGCTCACGTCCTCTGAAACGGATTGAAACCTTAACCTTGTTTCCGCTTGTAAGGAAACGTCTGGCGTGGTTAACCTTTGTTTCGAAGTCATGAGTATCAATGTTGAGAGAAAGTCTGATTTCCTTAACCTCAACAACGTGCTGGTTTTTCTTTGCTTCCTTTTCTTTCTTTGCCTGTTCAAAACGGTACTTACCGTAGTCCATGATTTTGCACACGGGAGGAACAGCCTGAGGAGCAATTTTCACCAGATCGAGATTTTTCTCATCAGCAATCCTGAGTGCTTCCTGTGATGACATGATACCGAGTGCTTCACCGTCACCGGTGATAACTCTTACTTCCTTGTCACGGATTTCTTCGTTGATCTGTAACTCTTTGATAGCGATGTTCATACACCTCCAAAAATTATCGTCTGACTCCTGTCAGAAAAAATCAAAGCGTGAACAGAGAGCTGTTCACGCATCAATACACCAAAAAATCAGTCTATTGACCTACAGGAAACGGAATTCCGCAGGTGAGAACGCATACTGCTCTGCTTTGTTTGCCTAGGTATATTACCATAGACTGATATGTTTGTCAAGTGTTTTTTATGATTTTTTTTAATATTTTTTATCAGTAGAGGATATTGTTCTGCTGAAGATATTCTTCAAGGCTGATACCGGCTTCGGCAATCTTTTCTGCGTGCTCTGTACCAACATATCTCCAATGCCAGGGCTCGGGAATAATGCCGGTGATATCCTGCTTTTCTGCGGTGTAACGCTCAATAAAGCCGTATTCGTGAGCGTGCTGCTTGAGCCATGCATATGCATCGCTATACTTGAAATCATCTTCAACGCTGCCGATATCAACTGCAAGACCGAGATTATGCTCACTGCAGCCTGCAGGAAGAATTTCAGTTACAGCCTTTGCTTCTGCTTCCTCCTGAGAAAGCCCGTCTGTTTCCATAAGCTCTTCTACAAGAGCATTGAAATTGCTTTCCTGAGTTGAATAGTATCTGTAGGCTGAAACAGGTTCAAGCTCTATACCCTCTTGATAAGCAGCCTCATGCATTGCGTCATAATACTCTGCAACACGGTAGTCAAGCTCATAGTCGTAATCAGCTATATATTCAAGCTCGGGCTCGTAATCTTCAGGCATCTGTCTGTCGTGATCAACAACCACAAGGTACCAGAGTTCCTGCTCGGGATCAATGATTTTTCTGCCGGTTTCAGTGTCAATGTTCTGTACAGGCTCAACAACTGAAAGATAATTAAGATGCACATAGCATTCCGTATCATTATAAACAGCTCTGTACCAGCCGTTTGACTCAACAGCGATAAGTCCGATTTTCTCACCGAATTTAGCCTCGAAAAGGGTTTCAGAATCATTGGAGGCAGAAGCCTTAAGATTAACATCACCTTTAAGATAAACTATCTTTTTGGGTGCCGCTGCGGTTGTTGTAGGCTCTGTTGTTGTAGTTGTAGTTGTTGCTATGATATCGGGAGGAGTGATTTTATCAACAGTATCTGCATCCCCAAGTCCCATAAATGCCATTACCATAACACCAAGCAGACCTACAGCTGCAAGCACACAGCAGGCTGTAAGAAATTTAATAATAACATCAACTGCTGTTCTGCCTTTCGGTGTAGCATCCGCATTTTCAAAATCAGTGTTTTTTTCAAAATTATCATTCATAGTTTTCGTTCCTCACTTTCGTCTGACAGTATTATAAAACAATTTTTCCGATTTTTCAACAACAAAATCTTTCTTTTATATATTTTTGTCTGACAAATTACGCTTGTTTTTGCAATAAATATTCATCAAGGGTTATAACGAACTCACTATTATAAAGCTCATTAAGTGCTTCTTTACTGTTATTGTCTGTCAGATACTCTGTATGCCAGGTCATAAACCAGCTCCACGGTGCCTTTTTCAGTTCTTCAACGGAGGGATTAACTCCGCATTCGTGAAGGCAAAGAGGCTTGTTTCCCGATACTATTCTGTTTATTTTTCTGTACAGCTTTGAAAACATATCAATCTGATAAGTATCTGCGCCAGCTATATCGCAGTATTCATCACCGGGATACCAATTCTTGCTTTTTTCACCCTGATCGGAAAAGCCGAGCACCCAGATAAGATTATCAAGCTTCCAGTAATTCGTATAACGCTCGTACATTATAATCCACATTTGTTTAAAAGCATCTGCTCCGCCCTTACTCCACCAGAACCAATGCCCGTCAAATTCGTGAAAGGGTCTCCACAAAACAGGTATCCCCTTCTCCTTCAGATCCAACAAAGCAACGGCAGCCTTGTCCATACCTTCAAGCATTTTTTTATATTCAGGGGTGTCCTCGGTAAGCATTGCTTCCCAATCGGAAACCTCACTTTCCATACAGTCCTTCCATTCACCGCTGAAATCACTTCCGCAGTGCCAACAGATTGTAACAATACCACCTTTATTCCACCATTCCTCAGCTCTTTTGTTAACACCTTCAAAATCATCATTCATATAATCAAAGCCCTTGATTACCGGCAATTTTCCCGAAGCTTCATATATGTAGTCAGTTTCATAATCGGGACTGCCCATCCAGGTAGACTCCTGCTGACCTGACAAAACGGCATTTCCTTCAAGGTTAACGATACAGTTGAAAAGTGCTGTGGCTTCTTCACTTGCGTTTTCATTGGATAATACAGCTTCTTTTTCGGGCAACAATACAACAAACGTGACTGCCGCAAACAAAACTGTAAAAAGTACAGCAAGCGTCACTATTTTCTTCTTCAATCACACCACCTCGTTTTCCTTATACGAATTATAACAGTACCGATATTTAAAGTCAACAAAAATAAATGCAGCCGCGTTTGCGACTGCATTTTAAATCAGAATTATTTGTAGCTGTCCTGTAAGCCCTGCTCGTCATAAATGAACAATGTTCTCAGAGCAATGTCAAGACACTTTTCAACTGTCTTTACATCCATGTTGTCAGCTGTATCACCGATTGTGTGGTAATATCTCGGAGGACCGGGATCCATAGCTGCAAGAGTAACTGCAGGGATGCCGAGCTTCTGAACAGCAGCAGCGTCGGAAGCACCTACATAAACTGAGCTGTAAGGAATATCAAGACCTGCTTCCTCACCTGCTTTTTTCATAAGTGAGCAAACTCTTGAGTCCATCTTAACAGTACCTGTCATATCACGCTCGTAAATTGCGATGCTGTCATAATCACGGAAGGTTTCAAGACCGATGAATACAGTGGGAATTTCCTTGAGTTCATCCATATGACGCTTTACATAAGCTCTTGAGCCACGAAGACCTGACTCCTCGGAGCCTGCACCCATAGCAACAACTTCTGTGTTTTCAAAACGGATGTTGTTATCCTCAAGGTACTTCATAATAGCAACTGAAGCCATTGTACCTGTAAGGTTATCGTTTGCCCCTTCAACAGTGATGTTGAAGTTTACAAAGAACATAACAGCAATTGCACCGGGAATACAAGCAATCTGGATGTATCTTAAGATCTGATGAAGCTCAGGTGAGCCTACATTTGCAACGATGAGAATTGATGAAACAAGTACAAACAGCATACTTACAACACCGTAACCGCCTACAGCAAAAAGAAGGGGTGCGCCGCCAAGACGGGTGTATGTCCACTGATGTGATGGGTCAACGTGACCTGAAAAAATAATTCTCTGCTTTGTTTCACCTGAAGCTTTTCTCACACCGATTGAGTTGTGTGACATTGACTTCGGGAAAAGGAAATCGTAAAATTCCCAATACATAAGGAATTCACAGAAAAGAAGAACAAGTGCCAATGCTGTGAATGCAACTGAAACCCATGCAAAGTTGAATGAGGTATCAACAAAGTTGTTCAGCCATGCAAAAATAATTGAAAGAATGATAAGAATACCGTCGATTCTTACCCAGCTCATAAATGCTTCGGGAGCAAGCTTGAACTCTTCAATCTCAACCTTGTCACAGCAGGTTTTCATTTCTTCTGCAATGTACTTCTGAGCTTCGTGCTCCTGAGTACTACCTGCAAGTCGGGGACCGATATTCTTGCAGATTTTTTTGATTTCTCTGACTGTATAGTTAGTATACATTCTCAGAGAAGATGCGTAATTGCTAACGCTTTCTTGGGCTTTCAAAACCATCTCTCCTTTTTAAAAAAACGAGGCTGCGTCGCAAAAATGCAACAAACAACCCTTTATTGTGCATATTTTATCATAATTATCTGAAATAGTCGAGTTTTTTTAAGAAAGTTAAATATTTTTTTATAATTAAAGTAATTTTAAAACAAATAAAAACCAATTGTAAATTTTATGAACAGCTCATTAACTAAATGATGTTTAACTGCGTATCAGTGAGTATAAATTCACCTGAAACACTCTATTGACTATAAAACTGTAAATCCCTTGACAAAACTACCAAAATATTGGTAAAATATTAAGGATATTATATTATTGAAAGGAAACTTTATATGAACAAGGGTAAATTTTATATCACAACAGCTATTGCCTACACTTCAAGAAAGCCCCACATCGGCAACAGCTATGAAATAGTTCTCACTGATGCTATTGCACGCTACAAAAGACTTGTAGGCTATGATGTATTCTTCCTTACCGGTACAGATGAACACGGCCAAAAGATTGAAGAATACGCAAAAAGTGCCGGTGTTACTCCCAAGGAATATGTAGATAATATTGCAGGTGAAATCCAGGGAATCTGCGACACCCTCAACACAACCTATGACAAATTCATCCGTACAACAGACGATTATCACGAGGCTTGTGTGCAGAAGATTTTCAAGAAGCTCTATGACCAGGGAGATATTTACAAGAGTGAATATGAGGGTCTTTACTGTACTCCCTGCGAATCCTTCTGGACAGAAGCTCAGCTTGTTGACGGCAAATGCCCCGACTGTGGCAGAGAGGTAAAGAAGGCAAAGGAAGAGGCTTACTTCCTTCGTCTTTCAAAGTATCAGAAGCAGCTTGAGGAATACATTGAAGCAAATGAAAACTTCATCTATCCCGAAAGCCGTAAAAAGGAAATGCTCAACAACTTCATCAAGCCCGGTCTTCAGGATCTCTGCGTATCAAGAACATCCTTCAAATGGGGTATTCCCGTTTCCTTTGATGACAGACACGTTGTATATGTCTGGATTGATGCTCTTTCAAACTACATCACAGCTCTCGGTTATGACCCCGACGGCTCAGGTGACCTTTACAAGAAGTACTGGCCTGCAGATGTACACATCATCGGTAAGGATATTGTAAGATTCCACACCATTTATTGGCCTATTATGCTTATGGCTCTCGGCGAGGAGCTTCCCAAGCAGGTTTACGGTCATCCCTGGCTCCTTTTCGGTGAGGATAAAATGAGCAAATCAAAGGGCAACGTTATTTACGCTGACGAGCTTTCAAAGCTTATCGGTGTTGATGCAACAAGATATTATCTTCTTTCAGAAATGCCTCACGCAAACGACGGCTCAATCTCTTACAGCACTATCATTGAGAGATTCAATTCCGACCTTGCAAATACTCTCGGAAACCTTGTTAACAGAACAGTTGCTATGACAAACAAATACTTCGAAGGCACAGTTATGACTCCTGACTGTCCCGAGGCACTTGACGAGGAACTCAAGGCATTTGCTCTTGAAACCGTTAAGACTGTAGATGCAAAAATCAGCACATACCATATGGCTGACGCTGTTGAGGCTGTTATCAACCTTGCAAAGCGTTGCAACAAGTATATCGATGAAACTGCTCCCTGGGTACTTGCTAAGGACGAAGCAAACAAGGGCAGACTCGGAACTGTTCTTTACAACCTCCTTGAAGGCATCAGATATATTGCAGTTCTCGTTTCACCCTTTATGCCCGATACATCAAAGGCTATCCTCGAGCAGATCAACTGTGATGTTGCTGATTATGACAGTCTTTCCTCCTTCGGTGCACTTGCAAGCGGCAACAAGGTAGGTAATGCTACTCCCCTCTTTGCACGTATTGACGCTGAAAAGTTTATGGCTGATATCGAAGCACAGCAGAAGGCGGCTCAGGAAAACGAAAAGAGCTACGAGGAAACTGTTCAGGATGAAAAGAAGGCTGAGATTGAAGGCATTGCAAAAATCGGTATCGAAGACTTTATGAAGGTTGACCTCCGCGTTGCAAAAATCACTGATTGTGAAGGTGTAAAGCGTGCAAAGAAGCTCCTTAAGCTCACCCTCGATGACGGTACAGGCACTCCCAGAACGGTTGCTTCAGGCATTGCAAAGTGGTACAAGCCCGAGGACCTTATCGGTAAGAGTGTTATTGTTGTTTCAAACCTCAAGCCCGCTGTTCTTTGCGGTGTTGAAAGCCAAGGTATGATTCTTGCCGCTGACTGCAGCGAGGATGATGTTAAGGTTATTTTTGTTGACGGTATCCCCGCAGGCTCAAAGGTAAGATAATGTATAGCAATATTTTTGACACCCACGCTCACTATGATGACAGCCGATTTGACGAGGACAGAAATGAACTGCTCTCCTGTCTCAATGAAAAAGGCGTAAGTCACGTTGTCAACTGCGGCTGTGACCTTAAGTCAAGCCTCTCAACCGTTAAGCTTTCAGAAAAATATGATTTCATTTATGCCGCTATAGGTGTTCACGCTCACGAAGCTGAAGAAGCTACGGAAAGTGACCTTGCAGAAATAGAAAATCTTTATGAAAAAAACAAGGTTGTTGCTGTCGGTGAAATCGGCCTTGATTATCACTATGACTTCTCCCCCAGAGAAAGACAGCTCGAGGTTTTCAAAAGACAGCTTATTCTTGCAAACAAGCTCAACCTTCCTGTTATTGTCCACGACAGAGAGGCACATGAGGATACAATGAACTTACTGAAAAAGTACAAGCCCAAGGGTGTTGTTCATTGTTTTTCAGGCTCTGCTGAAATGGCAAAGGAAATTGTAAAGCTCGGTATGTATATCGGCATTGGCGGTGCAGTTACCTTCAAGAATGCAAAAAAGCCCGTCGAGGTGGTTGAATATCTTCCTCTCGACAGACTTTTGCTTGAAACCGATGCACCTTATATGACGCCCGTACCCTTCAGAGGTCAGCGTTGTGATTCAGCTCACATTGCTTACACCGCTGAAAAGATTGCAGAAATCAAGGGCATTGATGTGCAGAAGCTTATTGATATCTGCAACGAAAATGCTAAAAGACTTTTTAATGTTGAATAACACAAAAATCCCACCGTTTCAAAACGGTGGGATAATTTTTTCAGCGCTTAAAGCAATTATTATACATTTCTGCCCATTTGCGAACCTTATTAACCTCGTAGCTCTTGGGCATAACAGCTGTTGCAACTGTTACAGCCGCAATATCCTTTACCATACGGAGGATTTTCTTAAGCACAGCAGGGTTACCTGCAAGACCTGTGATTTTAGCCTTGAGGGCTTCAGGCACAATCATATCCTTAACCATATCAAAAAGACTTGTTGTATCTGCGCTGATAGTCATATCCTCAGCATTGAGGATACCCTTTTCAAATATGTAGTCAATTTCCTGAGGCTCAAGACGGGTAAGAAGCAGCTTAACAGCAGCCATAGGTGCCATTGAGTTACCTATCTGTGCCCAATATTCCTTCTGATACTTCCAGAGTGCAGCAGCACTGTAGCTTTCTGTTTTGTCATCACAGATAACATCAGCAAGAATTTTTGCCGCCTTCATACTGTTAGCAATGCCGGAGCCGATAATAGGTACAGTCATAAATGCACAGTCACCGATAGCGGCATAACCGTCAGCAACAAGTACAGCCAAGGGTTGTCTTACGGGAATCTGCGCAAAGGAACCGCCTCTTAAAAGCTTTTCACCGAGGTGTCCGTTTTCCTCACGGAGAACTGCAAGGGTCTTTTCAACCTCATCCATATCAGGCTCAATAAATCTGCCGATAAGAACATCTGTATAACCCTCTTCCTCTGCTACCCAGGAAATGCCGAGCTTACCCTTATGGAAGAGCATAAGTCTGAATTTATCGGGAATATTCTCACAAGGAAGCTTTTCATAAAAGCCTCTCCATACATAAAAGCGTTCAAAGGGCTGTGCATCGTGCTGAACGCCGAGATATTCGGGAAGCTGTGCTCTTACGGGAGAATTCATACCGCAGGAGTCAATAACAAGGTCGCCGAAAACGTCACCCTTTTCTGTTCTGATACCTACAACTCTGTTGCCGAGTATAATGGGAGAAAGAACAGCGTTACCGAAATCAAATTTTACTCCACAGCTTTCAGCATATTCAATTATGCAATCGTAAAGCACCTTTCTTTCCATCTGAATTTCAAGCTGGTCTACGGGAGTGTTTTGCACAAGTGCCATCGTCATATTGGGACCGTAAAAGGTCATATCGTTTTTAAGGCACCACTTATCCTTGGAAGGCATATCCATACCGATAGCCGCAAAGGCTTTTTTATCAAAAATATCAGTCCAATCGTAACCGATGTCCTCTCTCGAACATTTTTCATAAACGGTTACATCAAAGCCTTTTTTAGCAAGCAAGGCCGCACAACCGATACCGCCGTGGCCACCGCCTGCAACAATAATTTTCTTACCCATATTTTCTTCTCTCCTTTTGGTTTTGTTTAATTATATTATTTTACTGATGCAAATTCAACATTAAATCGATATTTGTACTTTTTTTGTTATGAATATAAAGCTGCGCCTAATAATGCTGAAAAAACAATCAGAAGAATCGGTGAT
Organism: Acutalibacteraceae bacterium; assembly: GCA_045643805.1. Taxonomy (GTDB): domain Bacteria; phylum Bacillota; class Clostridia; order Oscillospirales; family Acutalibacteraceae; genus UBA6857. The sequence goes on along the minus strand of JAZRFT010000026.1, from coordinate 11,501 downwards.
ATTTTCTTCTTCCTGACCTTTTTCCATAAAAACGAAGCTACTATTACAGACAAAAGTATAACCATACCCGAAAAATCGAAATTAACCGCGTCACCAATTACACCGATGCCTGCAAGCTTTGATAAAAGCATAGTTATTGCTGTTACAAAAATCAAGGCAACCACACAAGGCTTAACCCCTGAAAGAAAAGCGTTAACAGGCTTATATTTAAGCAGATTTCCTATCAATGCGGCAATGATAAGAATTACAATAAACGAAGGTAGGACTACTCCAAGGGTTGCACAAAGGCTACCAAAAAAGTCTCCCTGACTTGAGCCGATAAAGGTTGCCATGTTTACCGCAATCGGCCCCGGCGTAGACTCGGCTACCGCAATCAAATTCAGTAATTCCTCTTCCGTTAACCACGCGTTGAGAAGCACCTTTTCTCTCATAAGAGAAATCATACCATAGCCGCCGAAGGAAACAGCACCTATTTCAAGAAAGGTGAGAAACAGCTTAAGATAAATCATTGTTCACTCTCCTTTTTGCTTTTGTATAATGCTGACACGAAGTAACAGATTACGCCTACAAAGCCGCAAATCAGAATATAATAAACAGTCGAGAACTTAACGGCAAACAATGAAAACAGAAGCATAACAATAAACACACACAGAAAAACCGTAATGTTGAATTTTGTCTTTTTCATTCCTTTAAAAAGATGTACGCCTGCAGAAATAATCAGATATAAAACACAAACCTGTATACCCTTGAACGCATTTGCAATATACTCAAGCTCAAGAAATTTATCAAAAAACAAGGATATTATAAATATAATCGAAAATGACGGAATACAAATTGCAACAGTTGAAACGAGACTTCCCAGAAAGCCTGCCAGCTTGTAGCCGACATAAGTTGCGGCGTTAATTGCAATCGGACCGGGAGTTGATTCGGCAATTGCCGCCATATTAAGGAATTCATCCTTATCTATCCACTTTTTCTTTTCTATGAACTCATTTTCAAGCAACGCTATCATTGCATAACCGCCACCGAAGGTGAAAAGACCAATCTTAAACATTGTAAAAAATAAAACAGAAAGCTGCTTTCTTTTATTCACCGCAGACACCTCACATTTATATAACCATTATACACAAAAAAATATAAATATGCAAAAGTTTTTAAAAAAAAATAATGCGATACATCAACTGTACCGCTCATAAAAATATCAGAATTTATCTTTTAGCTCCTCAACAACCTTTTTCTCAATACGGGAAACATAGGAGCGCGATATATTCATCCGCTTTGCTATCTCCCTTTGAGTGTATGCTTTTGTGTTATAAAGCCCGTAACGCTGAATTATAATTTCCCGCTCTCTTTCATCGATAATCTGTTCTATAAGCTCGTAAAGACGCTTTGTTTTATTTTTCAGATCAATATCATCACTTATGGTATCCTCGGTGTATATAACATCAATAAGGGTCAAGGGGTTGCCCTCGCTGTCACTGTCTATCGGCTCGTTGACCGAAACAACATTTGAGTCCTTTTTCTTGCCACGAAAATACATCAGTATTTCATTTTCAACGCACCTTGCCGCATAGGTAACCAGTCTTGCACCTTTTTCGGGATCAAAGCTGTCAATTCCTTTTATAAGTCCTATTGTGCCAAGGGAAATCAGATCCTCCTGCTCATCATAGTCGGAATAGTATTTTTTAACTATGTGAGATACCAGTCGAAGATTATGCTCAATCAACCGATTTCTTGCCGAGTTGTCCCCTTTTTTAGCCTTTTCAAACAAATCCTTTTCCGCCGAAGCCGAAAGCGGCTTCGGAAAGGAATTCATATTTTTCAGATGAAGGGCAAAAAAAGTAAGATTCTGAAAAACCAACTGCAAAAGCTCAAACATTATTATCACTCCGTTAAAACTACGTAATAATATCTATGCTGAAGCTTATAAAACTTGCATGTCCTGATTTTATTTTTATATAAAAAGGCTCTCTGTTTCCACTATAACAGAGAGCCTTTAAGCTTAAAGTATTATACATATGAGACCGCTGCAGCCTTCGTTTATCACACGCTCAAGCGTTTCCTGAATTTTCATTCTTGCATCTGCAGGCATTTTATAAAGCTTGTTGTGAAGCCCTTCATTTACAAGACCGTTAAGGCTTTTACCGAAAATATTTGACTCCCATATTTTTGCGGGATTTTCCTCAAATTCCTTCAGAAGATACATAATAAGCTCCTCGGACTGACTTTCCGAGCCTACAATAGGAGCCACCTCTGTTGTTATATCCGCCTTAAGCATATGAATTGACGGAGCTGATGCCTTAAGCCGTACCCCGTATCTTCCGCCTTGGCGCATAATTTCAGGCTCTTCAAGACTTAACTGTTCCATTGTAGGCATTACAATTCCGTAACCGGTACTTTCAACCTCTTCAAGAGCAGTTTTAAAGCGTTCATATTCCTTTTTAGCCTTATTAAGCTCATAAAGAGCAGTCATAAGTCCTTGCTCATCATTTATTTCAAGCTCAGTTTTTTCACTTAAAATATCATAGAACAATTCGGGCTTAACCTTTAAATCAACAGTTATTCCGCCCTTTGATAAATCAATTTTATTGACCTTGCATCCCTCAACATTTTCGGCAGACAGCATTTTTTCTGCAAAAAATCTGCCATCACGCATTTTAGTAATACCAACAGCCGATTTTTTAATTGACCCATACAAGCTTTTTTTCAATTTATGCTCTTTTTCAAGAGATGAAATCCACCTAGGGAAATCCACCTGAAGCTGTTTAACCGGGAATTCATAGAGCAGTTCAATCATTATTTCATTTATTTCTTTTTCTGTCATTTCAAGGCAATTGACGGGTAAAACCTTTACACCGTACTTTTCCGATAGCTCTTCAGCAAGCTTTGTGCAATGCTGAGAAGCAGGATTTTTACTGTTCATCAAAACAACAAAGGGTTTCTTATGTTCTTTAAGTTCGTTTATTACCCGCTCTTCCGCTTCCTTATAATTATCTCTTTCAAGCTCGGATATACTGCCGTCAGTTGTAATAACAAGGCCTATCGTTGAATGCTCGTCAATTACCTTTTTGGTCCCGATTTCCGCCGCGAGATTAAAAGGTATCTCCTTTTCATGCCACGGTGTCTTGACCATTCTTGCATTTCCGTTTTCTATGTAACCGAGGCTACCGGGAATAACATAGCCTACGCAGTCAATAAGTCTTACCCTGAATTCGGCAGAATCGGCAACAGTAACGCTTACTGCCTTTTCAGGCACAAACTTCGGCTCGGTAGTCATAATAGTTTTACCTGAAGCAGATTGCGGCAACTCATCAATTGCACGCTCTTTTTCGTTATCATTTTCAATATTGGGTATTACAAGGTTATCCATAAATTTCTTAATGAAGGTTGACTTACCTGTTCTTACAGGACCTACCACACCGATATAAATATCCCCTTGTGTACGTTGTGCAATCGAATTATAAATGCTTGTCATATCATCCGTCCTCTTTGTAAAATGTTACGCTAATTACTATGCAGTATATTTTCAAACTATGACAGACAACAAAAGTGACGGAAACAGTTTTTACTGCACCGCCACTTAAAATTTATATTTCATTCAATGCTTTTTCAACAGCCGCAAGACCCTCGTCAATTTCCTCATAGGTAATTGTCAAGGGAGGAAGCAAACGAAGCTTAACCTTTGCCGTAAGAGCAAGCACACCCTTTTCAATACCTTTTTTTACGATGTCTGCCGATTTAACTCCGTCATCAAGACGGACACCTATCATAAGACCCATACCGTCACAACCGACTACGTGAGGCATTTTCAAAAGCTTTTCAGTTATGTATTCACCCTTTGCCTTTACTTCATCAAGGAAGGCATCATCCATTTTTTCAAGGATATATTTTGCTCCCGCTGTTGCAACGGGATTTCCGCCAAAGGTTGTTGCGTGGTCACCTGCAACAAGCACATTTTCTGTTTTATCAGTAAACATCACACAGCCGAGAGGCAAGCCTCCGCCGATACCCTTTGCAGTTGTAACAATATCAGGAGTAATACCGTACTGCTGAAAAGCAAAAAGCTTACCCGTTCTGCCTACACCTGTCTGCACCTCATCAATTATAAGAAGGATATCCTTTTCCTTGCAGAGCTTCTCTGCCTCCTTCACAAAATCGAATTCAAGGGGCATTACACCGCCTTCGCCCTGAATAAGCTCCATCATCAATGCGCAGACAGAAGTGTCTTCAAGAGCCTTTTTCAAAGCGTCAAGGTCATTTGCAGGAGTAAATGCAAAGCCTTCGGTAAACGGAAAAAAGAAATTATGAAAAACATCCTGACCCGTAGCCGCAAGGGTTGTTACAGTTCTTCCGTGGAAGGAGTTATTGAGGGTAAGGATTTTGCTTCTTCCCTCTCCGTATTTCATAAAGCTATACTTACGTGCACACTTGATAGCACCCTCATTACTTTCAGCACCGCTGTTTGAAAAGAAAACCTTTTTCATGCCCGTTTTTTCGCAAAGAAGCTTTGCCGTTTCAGCACAGGGTGATGTGTAATAGAGATTTGATATGTGCTGGAGGGCGGAAAGCTGCTTTGTAACGGCATTTATCCATCCTTCATCACAAAAACCGAGGGAATTTACACCTATACCGCTTGAAAAGTCGATATATTTTTTACCGTCAAAATCATAGCAGGTAGCTCCCTTGCCTTTTTCTATTGCGACAGGAAAGCGTCCGTAGGTGTTTGCAACATACTGCTTATCCGTCTGCTGAATTTTTTCAAAATTGTTCATTTTTATGCCTCACTTTGTCATAAGCGTACCGATACCTTCATCGGAGAACATTTCAATAAGGATTGAGTGCGGTATTCTGCCGTCAATCATAACAGCCTTTTTAACACCGCTTCTCACAGCCTTTTCACAGCTTTTCATTTTTGGAATCATACCGCCGGAAATTATACCGCTTTCAATAAGAGCAGGAACTTCATCAACGTGAATTTGGGAAATAAGTGTTGAGGAGTCATTTACATCTCTTAAAAGTCCGGGAATATCAGATAGTGTGATAATATTTTCAGCGTGGAGTGCTGCCGCAATTTCAGCTGCCGCAGTATCGGCGTTTATGTTATAAACCTGACCGTCATCATCAATACCAACAGTAGCAATTACGGGAATGTAACCCTCCTCAAGCACCTTTTCAATAGGCTTAGGATCAATTTCAGTTATGTCACCCACAAAACCGTAGTCGAACTCATCCTCCATAGGCTTTGCCTTTATCATAGCACCGTCAATTCCGCAAAGACCGACAGCCTTACCTCCGCAACGCTCAACAAGGGAAACAAGGTCCTTGTTGGTTTTGCCTGCAAGCACCATCTGTACAACCTCAGCGGTTTCCTTATCGGTATAACGTAAGCCATTGACAAATTTTGACTCAATGCCGAGTTTCTGAAGCATACCGCTAATTTCAGGTCCTCCGCCATGAATAAGCACAATTTTAATACCTACAAGAGTAAGCAGAATTATATCACTCATAACAGCCTGCTTAAGCTCGGGATTTATCATTGCATTGCCGCCGTATTTTACAACAACGGTTTTGCCGTAATATTTTTGTATATAAGGCAAAGCAGCCGTAAGCACCTGTGCCTTCATACTGTCGCTGATTATTATTTTTTCATCCATTTTTGTACACCTCTTATGTACGGTAATCGCCGTTGATTTTTACATAATCGTAGGTAAGGTCACAACCCCATGCCGTTGCATCAAAATCACCCTGATTCATACAAACAGTGAGAACGATTTCACTTTCAAGAAGAATTTCCTTTGCCTTCTCCTCAGAAAACTCAATACCGTAACCCTTTTCGCAAACCTTCACCTCACCCTTGCAGGAAGAAAGATAAACATCAATTGAGTCAACGGTGAAATCTCCCTCAGTATATCCGATAGCACAAAGAATTCTGCCCCAGTTGGCGTCAGCACCGAACATAGCAGTTTTAACAAGAGATGAGCAGATAATAGACTTGGCAATTTTCTTTGCAGTAATTTCGTCGGGAGCACCCTTGACCGTACATTCAAGAAGTCTTTGTGCACCCTCACCGTCACCTGCAATAAGACGGGAAAGCTTAACGGATACTTCCTTAAGAGCAGATTTGAAGGTTTCAAAGTAAGCGTTCTCTTCATTGATTTCTGCATTTTCGGCAAAACCGTTTGCCATAACACAAACCATATCATTTGTTGAAGTGTCACCGTCAACGGAAATCATGTTGAAGGTATCCTTTACAGTATCACTCAATGCCTTCTGAAGCATAGCGGGGCTGATTTTACAGTCAGTTGTTATAAAGCAAAGCATTGTTGCCATATTAGGATGAATCATGCCCGAGCCCTTACAGCAAGCACCGAGCGTAACGGTTTTTCCGTCAATTTCAAATTCAACGGCACACTCCTTTGGGATTGTATCCGTTGTCATAATTGCTAAAGCAGCATCATTGCCACCGTCACAGGACATTTGTGAAGCAAGCTTTTCAGCGTGATTGGCAATAGGTGTAACATCAAGACTCATACCGATAACACCTGTTGAAGCAACAATAACATCGTTTTTTTCAACACCAAGAGCTTCTGAAGCGATATTACACATCATTTCAGCCTTTTCAACACCGTCGCTGTTGCAGGTGTTTGCGTTACCGCTGTTGACGATTACTGCCTGAGCATAGCCGTCAGCAAGATTGTTTCTTGTTACGGTAATCGGTGCACCGTAAACCTTATTCTGCGTATATACAGCTGCCGCTGTCGCTTTAACCTCACTTTTAATCATTGCAAGGTCCTTTTTGCTTTGATTTTTTCTTATACCGCAATGTATACCTGATGCAGTAAAGCCTTTTGCGGCAGTTACGCCGCCTTGAATATATTTCATATAATTATACCTCCGTATTTAAGTTGTCCACAAGTTCTGACTTGTTATAAAGCTGTTTTTTCATCAAATCCCATGGCAACATTCATATTCTGTACCGCCGCAGAGGAAGCGCCCTTGCCGAGATTATCAAAAACTGCGGTAAGAGTCATTCGTTCGTCATTACCTCCGACATATATAACAAGCTCATTTGTGCCTTCCAATCCCATAGGTGAAATAAAACCGCTTTCAGGTAACGGCTTGACGGAAATGAAAGCAGAGTTCTTATAATAATCCTTGTAAAACTCTGTCATTTCTTCAGCAGAAAGCTTTTTATTAAGCAAATGTGTGTGAACAGGTACACTTACAGCCATTCCGCAGTAATAGTCACTTACAATAGGGTTGAAAACCGGTTCAAGCTCAAGGCCGGTCACCGCCTTCATTTCGGGCAAATGCTTATGCTTCTGTGTTAACCCATACCGCCTTGGCGAATCATATTCAGAAGGTCTGTCTGTACTTTCGTACTCCCCTATCATTTTATTTCCGCCGCCGCTGTAACCCGTAATACTGTGAGCTGTAACCGGATAAGATGATGGCATAATTCCCGAAGCAACAAGCGGATAAATAATTGATATAAAGCCCGTAGCGTGACAGCCCGGATTTGCTATTCTTTTTGAAGCTTTTATCTTTTCTCTGTGTAAGTGTGAAAGCTCGGGAAAGCCGTATACCCAACCGTCAGCAGTTCTGTGTGCTGTGCTTGCATCGATAATAACCGTTTCGGGATTTGTAACAAGCTTTACCGCTTCAACCGACGCAGCATCAGGAAGACAAAGAAAAACAACAGCTGCCTCATTCATCAGCCTTTGTCTTTCGCCTGCATCCTTACGTTTACTTTCTTCTATCTCCACAAGCTGAACATAAGGGTGTTTGATAAGCTTGCTTTTAAGCTGTAAGCCTGTTGTACCCGCCTGTCCGTCAATAAAAACCTTAATCATAAAACCTCTCCGCCATTATAATACAATAAAACTAATTATACATATTTTTGTATAAAAGTCAATACGAAATCAATATTTTTGCATATTTCTTAACAAACATACGAATAAATATACAAAAAAACGGTGTATTTATATCAAAAAACATAAATACACCGTATATTTGAAATAAACTTATTTTACAAGAACTCTCCAACCGTAGGGATCTTCTCTCTTACCCCACTCCATACCTGTAAGCTCATCATAAAGCTTCTGTGTAAGTTCACCGATGCCGCCGTCACCGATTGTCATAACATCATCCATATAACGAAGCTTACCAACGGGTGAAACAACAGCAGCCGTACCTGTACCCCATACTTCTTCGAGGGTACCATTCTTTGCGGCTTCAACAAGCTCATCAACGCTTACGCGTCTTTCTTCAACCTCGTAGCCCCAAGCCTTGCATACATTGATGATGGAGTTACGTGTGATACCGGGAAGGATACTGCCGTTAAGAGCAGGTGTGATAACCTTGCCGTTAATCTTGAACATAATGTTCATAGCGCCGACTTCTTCGATGTACTTTCTCTCTACACCGTCAAGCCAGAGAACCTGTGAATAGCCTGCATCGTGAGCCTTAACCTGAGCAATAAGAGAAGCAGCATAGTTACCGCTGGTCTTTGCAAAGCCCATACCGCCCTTTACAGCTCTTACATAGTCGTCTTCAATCCAGATGCCTACGGGAGCAAGACCGCTTTCATAGTAAGCGCCTGAGGGTGAAAGAATAACCATAAAGAGATATGTCTTTGAGGGAGCAACACCGAGGAACTCGTCAGTTGCAATTACAAAGGGACGAATGTAAAGTGAAGTACCTTCATCAGAAGGAACCCAATCTCTGTCAATATCAACAAGAGCCTTTACAGCGTCAACAAACATATCCTCGGGAATCTCGGGAATGCAAAGTCTTTCGTTTGAAGCGTTAGCTCTTTTTGCATTCATATCGGGACGGAAAAGATAGATTGAATCATCAGCACCGCGGTATGCCTTAAGACCTTCAAACATTTCCTGACCGTAGTGGAAAACCATTGCTGAAGGTGCAAGTGAAATGTTTGCATAGGGCTCGATTCTTGCATCGTGCCAACCCTTACCTTCTGTGTAATTCATAACAAACATATGGTCTGTAAAAATATGACCGAAACCAAGCTTTTCGCCCTTCTGAGGCTTAGCCTTGGGAGCAGTTGTTTTAGTAATCTTAATATCCATCTTAAAACACCTCTTCAATTATTCAAAATCATAACCGGCTTTGATAGCCTTAAGGTTTACATCAATGAGATTTGCCTTTTTAGGAGGAACTACCTTTGAAACAGCAGTTTCAACACCGTCAAAGCCAACTTCCTCACAAGCCTTCATAAGCTTGCCCATGAGAATCATATTTGCAAGGGTGGAATAACCCTCGTCCTTTGCCATTTTTGTTGCAGGAACATAGTAAACAGTTACGTCGTCACGCTGTACCTTTTCAGCAATAAGGCTTGAGTCAACGATGATAATGCCGCCTGAAACAACATCGTTTTCATACTTCTTAAGTGAAGGAAGGTTCATTGCAACAAGTACATCAGGCTTTGCAATGATGGGTGAACCGACAGGCATATCACTGATAATAACACTGCAGTTAGCTGTACCGCCACGCATTTCAGGACCGTATGAAGGAAGCCAGGAAACCTGCTTGTCAGCAATAAGACCCTTATAAGCAAGAAGCTTACCTGCAAAAAGAACGCCCTGACCGCCGAAGCCTGCAATTAAAATCTGTTTTGTGCTCATTTTATGCTTCCTCCTTACTTTCAGCGGCTCTGTCCTTATATACACCAAGAGGATAGTAAGGAATCATTTTTTCTTCAACCCACTTGAGCGCATCAACGGGAGTCATACCCCAATTTGTAGGACAGGTTGAAACAACCTCAACAAGTGAGAAGCCCTTACCCTCAAGCTGATTCTGGAAAGCCTTTTTAATTGCTTTCTTTGCGTTTCTGACATTCTTAACATTGTTAACGGCAACTCTTTCGATATAGCCTGCGCCGTCAAGCTGTGAAAGCATTTCGGAAACCTTTACAGGGAAACCGCAATGGCTTGTATCTCTGCCGTAAGGTGAAGTCTGTGTAACCTGACCGGGAAGTGATGTGGGAGCCATCTGACCGCCGGTCATACCGTAAATTGCGTTGTTAACAAAGATAATTGTGATGTTTTCATTTCTTGCTGCGGCGTGCACTGTTTCAGCCATACCGATTGAAGCAAGGTCACCGTCGCCCTGATAAGTGAAAACAACGTGCTTATCGGGATCTGAACGCTTAAGACCGGTTGCTACTGCAGGAGCTCTGCCGTGAGCAGCCTCAACCATATCACAATTGAAATAATTATAAGCAAGTACGCTGCAACCAACGGGAGCAACACCGATTGTTCTGCCCTCGATACCGAGTTCATCAATAGCTTCAGCTACAAGACGGTGAATAATACCGTGAGTACAACCGGGACAGTAATGTAAGGGTACATCAGCAAGTGATTTGGGTTTATCAAAAACTACCATTATTCATTACCTCCTTTGTCAGCTTCAATAATCTTTTCGAGCACCTGTTCGGGTGAAGGAATCATACCGCCTACTCTGTTGCAGAGTGAAACGGGCTTTTTGCACTTTGTTGCAAGCTTAACGTCCTCAATCATCTGACCCATTGACATTTCAACGCAAACAAAGCTCTTAACCTTATCTGCGGCTGCTTCAAACACCTTTGAAGGGAAGGGCCAGAGTGTGATGGGACGGATAAGACCTGCCTTGATGCCCTTTGCACGAGCCATTGCAATTGCATTTTTGGCAATTCTTGCCGTAATGCCGAAGGCACATACGCAAACCTCTGCGTCATCCATCATGTATTCTTCATACATAACTTCATTTTCTTCAATAATCTTATACTTTTCGTATCTTTCAAAATTAAGTTTTTCAAGCTCTTCGGGAACGAGTGAAAGTGAATTGATAAGATTCTTCTTTCTCTTCATCTCTGTGCCTGTAACAGCCCAGGACTTATCATAATCATTGATTTCAACCTCTTCAAGAGAAACAGGCTCCATCATCTGACCAAGTGTACCGTCAGCAAGAATCATAGAAGTCATTCTGTACTTTTCAGCAAGGTCAAAACCCTTGATTGTAAGGCTTGCCATTTCCTGAACGGAAGAAGGAGCAAGAACGATCATTCTGTAGTCACCGTGACCGCAGCCCTTTGTTGCCTGAAAATAGTCAGCCTGAGAGGGCTGGATACCGCCAAGACCGGGGCCACCACGCTGAACATTTACAACAAGACAGGGCAAATCACTACCCGCCATATATGAAAGTCCTTCAGCCTTAAGGGAAATTCCGGGGCTTGATGAAGAGGTCATAACTCTTTTACCTGTACCTGCAACACCGTAAACCATATTGATTGCTGCAACTTCACTTTCAGCCTGAAGGAAGCAACCACCGATTTTAGGCATCTTTTTTGCCATATAAGCCGCAATTTCTGTCTGCGGAGTGATCGGATAACAGAAGTAATGACGACAGCCTGCAAGAATAGCGGCTTCAGCAATAGCTTCGTTACCCTTCATGAGAACTTTTTCTGCCATTTTTTTACCCTCACTTTTCAACCTTGATTA
>JAZRFT010000025.1:0-72090 GCA_045643805.1 Acutalibacteraceae bacterium | reverse complement strand
ACCGCTGTAACCGTCGAAGGGTCCGCTTAAGATGTTTACGAAGTCGCCAACTGCATAGTTGACCTTCACTGTTCTCTTTTCGATTCCGAGTGCGATAACCTCTTCTTCTGAAAGGGGAACAGGCTGCTTGCTGTCGGGGCCTACAAAGCCCGTTACGCCGCGGGTATTTCTGATTACGTACCAAGCCTCATCAGTCATACCAAGCTCTTCATCTTCGCCATTTTCACCGCATTTTTTGTAGATTGTTGCAACCTTGACCATAACGTAACCGGGGAAAAGCTTACGCTCAATCTCACGTACCTTATCGTCCTTGATTTCAGTAACGATTTCTGTGGGAATTCTCACCTCAAAAATCTGATCCTGCATATTACGGTTTTCAACAATTGTTGCGATGTTTGATGCTACCTTGTTTTCGTAGCCTGAGTAGGTGTGTACTACAAACCATCTGGCTTCTGCCATTGTTACACCTCCTGTGAACCGCTAATTATTCTGCTTTGTCAGCAGTTTCTTCTGCTGCTTCAGTTGTTTCGTCTTCGTGGTCATGATCGTGATCATGCTCATCTTCGTCAGCTGCAACATTACCGTCTGTTACTGTTGAAACGTCACCGATTGCAATGTTCTTGAGACCTTCGATACCCTCTTTAAGACCGAAGTCAAGGGCGAAAACAAATACTGAAACAAGAGCAACCACAAGGAGAACCACACCGGTACTCTTGAGGATTGTCTGGGCGTTGGGCCAATCAATCTTCTTGCACTCGCCTTTGAAGTCCTTGAAGAATTTCTTTGTGCCCTTACCTGAACGGACGAAGAAGTTAGGCTTGTCTTTTTTGTTGCTGCCCTTTGCTGCCTTTGCAACCTTCTCGGCTGCCTTGCTCTCCTCGGTCTTGGCCTTGTCAACCTTGGATTCGGAAGCAACTTTCTTTTCTTTGTCAGCCATTACTCAAAACCTCCGTTATTATTTGGTTTCTTTGTGGAGAGTGTGCTTCTTGCAGAATCTGCAATACTTGTTCATCTCCAACCTATCGGGATTGTTCTTTTTGTTTTTCATTGTGTTGTAGTTGCGCTGTTTGCACTCTGTGCAGGATAAAGTAATTTTTACTCTCATGAACGGCACCTCCATTATAGGAATTTTTAGTTATCCGGAAGGCGCTTCTTCCGATAACTCAGCAAGGCCTCCCTCTTTTTCAGGGCACAAAAATAAAGCCCTCAATCAGAGGTGCACTTATTCTAACACATAACACACCGTCCGTCAAGAGCTTTTGTACAATTTTTTTACATTTTTTTATTATTTTTCCACAATCATTGTCTTGATGACAACGGGCTCTACGGGAGAGGCCATTTCACCTGACATACTGAAGGTTCTGGGTACATCGCAAAGAGCGTCAACGTTCTCCATACCCTCGATAACCTTACCGAAAGCGGCATAGTTTCCGTCAAGGAAGGAGCAGTCATCGTAGCAGATAAAGAACTGGCTTGAAGCGGAGTTCATATCCTGGCTTCTTGCCATGGAGATTACTCCCCTCTCGTGGCTGAGAGTGTTCTTTGCAAAGCCGTTTGCGGCAAACTCACCGCGGATGTGCTTGCTGCTGCCACCCATACCTGTTCCCTCGGGATCACCGCCCTGACACATAAAGCCGGGGATGATTCTGTGGAAGGTAAGACCGTTATAAAAACCGCTTTCAACAAGTGAAGCAAAGTTTTCTGCTGTTTCGGGAGCAAACTCGGGATAGAGCTCAATTCTGTACTCTGTGCCGTTTTCCATTGTTACCTTGATAATTTTGTTTTCCATAATAATATATAACCTCCGTTATTTTGCAAAAGCACGGGAGGATATTATCCTCCCCTGCTGTTATTTATTCGACCCTTTATTTATTCTCATTGATAAACTCAATGATTGCTTCCTTTTCATTATAACCGATAAGTCTGCCCTTTTCCTCGCCACCTACGAAAAGCACAAGGCAGGGAATAGTCATAACGCCCATTTCCATAATGAAATCGGAATTTTCGTCGCAGTCCATTTTGCAGACCTTAACCTCACCGTCAAGCTCGTCTGCAAGCTCGTCAATCACGGGTGAAAGCATCTGACAGGGACCGCACCAGGTTGCCCAGAAGTCAACAAGCACGGGGCAAGCCTTTTCGTTTAAAACTTCCTCGTTGAAATTATCCTTTGAAAGTTCAATGTATGACATAAATATGCACCTCGTTTTCAGTTAACAATAGTAAAGAGATTTTTGATTATATTAAAGAATGAGCGGAAGAAGTCGATAAGCTTCTGGAAGGGGCTTACTGTACTGCTTGCCGAGCCGCTGGGAATTGTTCCCTTTACGGGTGAAAGCTTTTTTGTTGAGCTGTTATAGGACATATACTGAGGATATTCCGAATAGGTGTTTATGTTTACCTGCTTTTTGGTACGGAATATCTTGAGCATAAGATTGTCAATGCTTGTGGGGAACAGGTCGTGATGGATATCTCTTATATACCAGGTGTAGTTCGGGAAAAGGCCTGTTGATGAGTCAACCATAAGGTCGTCGGAAACATAGTCTATGGTACCGCTTTTCTTTGCTGCATTGAGATAATCAACGCTGAGGGTTTTGCCGGTTGCCGCCCCTGTTGCACCGAAGGTAAGGTCGCTGATATTTACAACACCGTCACCCTGCAGATCGTAGCCTTCAAGATAAGGAGGCATAGGCACATTATACTTTGCAATGATATTGAACTTCATTCCGTTTTTAACATAGGTCTTGATGTTGTTACCTATACGAAGCTTTACGTTTTCGTGGTAGCGGTCAATCTTTTTGATAAGACCCGCATATTCAGCCTCACGGCCTGCGAAAATGAAGTTCTTTGCCTCTTCGTAATATTCCTCGCTTACCATTGCCCAGAAGGCAGGCATTGTTGCGTAGGTTGAAAGCAGAAGCTCGGGGAAGGATTCAATCGCAAGCTGATTGAAAATATCCGTTGCAAGGTCAGTACCCATACCGAGCATATTGAGGCTGTAGGTTACATTGATAATACCTGCAAGCATATCGTCAACCTCATTGCCGCCCATATACTCATTTGCATAATTGTTAAGGGTATCTGCATTGATGTGAACACGTCCTGCAAAAAGCTGACTGCAGTTTGTTGCACCGTTAACAGCAGGCACATAGAAAAGGCAGGTGTCAACCTTTGCACTTCCGTATCTGCAAAGATAAGCGGATACAAAGCAGGAGCCCATACAACGTCCCACAAAGCTTACCTTCTTTTTGCCCGTTGCCTTAAGCACAGCATCAACATAAGCTGAAAGCTCCTCAGCTGTTTCCCAGGGATCAAGTCTGGGGTCATAAGCAAAGCGGTAGTCCATCAGACCGTAGTTTGATGTTTTCTTTTTAGGTGTTGCGCTGTGTCTGATATCGGTTCCGTTTCTGGGGTTACCGTTTTTATCAAGGGCAACCGGGCCGTAATACTGCTGAAAGGCTGCTTTAAGTGAGTTGCCGTAATATGTCCAGTCCGAGGTCATAGCACTTAAGCTGAAGGCAGAGATAAGATCACTGCTGTTGTCAAGAAGGATATCTTCAATTTCAGCAGAAATAGGCCAGACCTTTTTGCCGTTTTGGTCGTAGATAGGCTCACCCATACCCACAAGATAAATAATAGGCAAGTCGTTTTCATAAGCCGCTGAAGTCGGAAGAATCACAACACTGCAGAATGTGATAACCACGCACAGAAGTGCCACGGCCTTTTTAAGCATTGTTTTCATATTTATACCTCCCTATGAGAAAAAACAACTCTCCATAGTAAACCATTATATATAGTATAATACCATATATTGCTTTATCATTCAAGGGAAAGAAGAAAATTTTGTGTGAATATATAGCAATAAAACAAAGCAGATGTTCTGTTAAAACACCTGCTTTACTTTTAATATTGTAATGTGTAAGGGGTTTCACCCCTTACCAACCCCGACAAGCTTTTGAAAAAGCTTGACCAAAACTTTACAAATTATTTCTCCCAGGGGAAGATATAGTCAAGACCGAGGTCGTCACGAACCTGATTCATTTCCTTCTGAACTGATTCGTTGATGGGCACACCGCTGTCCTTTCTCTGAAGCCAGATGTCGTGCTCTTTTTCACCTGCAGTATAAATTCTGTCCTCACCGGGAGCCTTCTTTGAAGCTCTTACGCCGCGGATGATGTCGCCTGCCTTCTTTCTTGCAATTTCTTCACCGAGGAAGTGATCGGTGTCGATAGCAATGAAGAAGTGACCGAGCTGATAGGGACGGATGTTACCTTCAGCATCCTTACCGTCGAGGTCCTTACCGTAAGCACCGTCCTGAAGGATTGATGAAAGGAATTCTACGAACATTGCAAAGCCGTAACCCTTGTAGCCGCCGAGTGCTTCACCGATACCACCGAGTGTGGTAAGAGCAGCTGTACCCTGACGGATCTTCTTAAGAGCAACACCTGCATCGCCTTCAACGGGGTTACCGTCGATGTCGATTACAGTACCGGGATGAATTTCTTCACCGATTCTCTCATAATATTCAACCTTACCGTTCTGTGTGATTGATGTTGCACAGTCGAAGTTGAAGTCGAAATCCTCATCGGTGGGAACACCGAGAGTGAAGGGGTTAGTACCGAACATACCCTCAACACCGAAGGTGGGAGCAACTGAAGGACGTGCATTTGTACCGGTCATACCGATGCAACCTGCCTTTGCAGCCATTGTGGTGTAGTAGCCTGCGATACCGTAGTGAGTTGAGTTACGAACTACTACCATACCCATACCGTACTTCTTTGCCTTTTCGATAGCCATGCTCATAGCCTTGTGGCCGATAACCTGACCCATACCGTGGTGACCGTCAACAACTGCAGTTGTTTCGGTTTCCTTAAGGATTTCAAAGTTTGTCTGTGCAAACTGGATGCCTGCCTTGATTCTGTCGATGTATACGGGCTTGAAACGGTTGCAGCCGTGTGATTCAATACCACGTCTGTCAGATTCAAGAAGAACGTCAGTTACGATTTCAGCCTCATCAGCGGGAACACCGTAGCCTACGAATGCGTCCTTGATAAAGTCATGTGTTGTTTTCCAATCGAGTATTACTTTGGGCATTTGTTTTCACTCCTGTTTATTTTTTAATATTTTTTGTTTATATATCATCAATATACCGACTACTGACTGTCGGCTACTGACTGTTAACTACTGAGTCAGCACCCATCTTAAACGCCCGAAGGGCGTCCTGACTACTGACTACTGGCTACTGACTACTTTTATTCCTTTTCTTCCCAGTCCATTGCACGGGAAACAGCCTTTTTCCAGCCTGCGTAGAGCTTGTTTCTTTCCTCGATATCCATTTCAGGTGAGAACACTCTGTCAACCTCACGGTTGCTTTCGATATCTTCAAGGTTTTCCCAAACGCCTACTGCAAGACCTGCAAGGTAAGCCGCACCGAGAGCTGTTGTTTCAACAGTCTTGGGTCTGTTAACCTTTGTCTGTGCCATATTTGCCTGGATCTGCATCATAATGTTACTTACGGAAGCACCGCCGTCAACACGAAGCTCGGAAATATCAATACCTGAATCGTCCTTCATTGCTTCAAGAAGGTCAGTCATCTGATAAGTGATTGACTCAAGAACTGCTCTTGCGATGTGCTTTCTGTTAACACCTCTTGTAAGGCCTACGATACAGCCTCTTGCGTACATATCCCAATAAGGTGCACCAAGACCTGTGAAGGCGGGAACAAGGTAACAGCCGTTTGAATCGGGAACGCTTTCTGCAAGCTCATCACAACGTCTGGGGCTGTCTACAAGCTGAACCTCATCACGAAGCCACTTGATAACGGAGCCTGCGTTGAAGGCACTGCCTTCGATTGAATAGGTTGTCTTTCCGTCAACGCTCCATGCAACACCGGTAAGAAGGTTGTTCTTTGACTCAACTCTCTTTTCGCCTGTGTTCATAAGAAGGAAACAGCCTGTGCCGTAGGTATTCTTTGACATGCCGGGCTCAAAGCAAGCCTGACCGAAAAGTGCTGAGGGCTGGTCACCGATTGCACCGCAGATGGGTGTACCCTCAAGCTCCTCAAGACCGATGATACCGCTTGCAACCCAGCCGTAAACCTTGCTTGAAGGAACGGGTGTGGGAAGGATGCTCATAGGAATGCCGAGCTTTTCGCAGAGATATTCGTCCCAGCAAAGCTTATCAACGTCAAAGAGCATTGTTCTTGAAGCGTTGGAGTAGTCGGTAACGTGAGTTCTGCCACCGGTAAGGTTCCAGATAAGCCAGGTTTCAACTGTACCGAAAAGGAGCTGACCTGCATCTGCAAGAGCCTTTACACCGGGAACGTTATCAATAATCCACTTGATTTTTGTAGCGGAGAAGTATGCGTCAACAATAAGGCCGGTATGCTCTGTGATATAATCGCAAAGCTCCTTGTCCTCCTTGATTTTTTCGCACATATCAGCAGTTCTTCTGCACTGCCATACGATTGCATTGTAAACAGGCTTACCTGTTGCTCTGTCCCAGAGGATAGTTGTTTCTCTCTGGTTGGTGATGCCTATACCTGCAATATCCTTTGCGGAAAAATTGCCGTTACGCAAAACCGTTGTAATAGAATTGAACTGACTGTAAAGAATATTAAGAGGGTCGTGCTCAACCCAGCCTGCCTTGGGATAAATCTGCTCAAATTCATTCTGAGCCTTTGCGATGATATTGCCCTTTTTGTCGAAAACAATTGACCTTGAGCTTGTTGTACCCTGGTCAAGAGCAAGTACTAATTTTTCAGCCATTTTCTTCTTTTTTTCTCCTTAAGGTGGCAGTAGTCGAACCTGATAAGCCTTAAATGTCCGATTTACAGCACCTTTGATGATTTTTCTCCTCGCAAGACGCGAGTATTGTTTCGTCGAAGAAATCCTCAAATGCACTATAACTCGGGCATTTAAGGTTCTTCGAAATTTAACGGGAGAAAATTTTTTACTGCAGCAAGGCAAAAAACGCAGAAAGGCTGTCTCCTTTCAAGGCTTTTTAACGCAGTTGCAGTGAAAATGTGCCCCGTTAAACCTTATCGGGTTAGACTACTGTCACCTTAGTAAAAACATTTTTTACTCATAATATTGTACTTTAATTCTACGCTTTTGTCAACACGGTAAAGACACGAATATACAAATTTATGCACCTGTACAAAAATATTATTTTTTATTCTTGTCGATAGAGTTAATATAATGTATTATATATAAAAGAATTTATTAAATACTTAACTTTACTTTTAACATATAGCTTTCACGAAAGGATAAACTTGAATATGGAAAATGTTTTTTCAGGCGAAATACTCAACATCACACCCTTTAAAAAGGGTTTTGTTTTTGCAACAAAGGATACTGCACCCGACGGCAGACTCAAGGCTAACTTTTTCGGCTACGATGCCGTTAACGATAAATTCACCCACATCAAAAAAAGTGTTTACCTCAAGGTAAAATTCGGCTACGAATACGAGGAAATTGCCGAGCAGCTCGGTGACTATGTTTCCTGCGACGTGGGTGTGCTCAACGACAACCGCATCATGACCGTTTTCCCCAACGGTGAATATAACATTTTCAACACCGACGGCTCACTCAACGTTTCCTCACAGCTTACCTATCACGGACTTCCCGTGTGCGACATTGCTGTTGACGGACCTTACATCTGGTGTGCTGTACCCGGTGAGAATGCTATCATCAAGTACTCCCCCCGTGAAGGCAGAATTCTCCTTCGTGTAGGCGGCGGTGATGCAACAGCTTTTGAGGGCCCCTGTGCGGTTTCACTCCACAACGGCACACTTTACATCTGCAATCAGGCTTCACGCAAAATCCGTACCCTCAACATTCAGAACAACTCCGTGCGTGATTACAGGGTTTTCAACGAGAAGGTGTACAAATACATCAATGTTATGGGCAGAGAGTTTGTGTGGCTGAAGAGCGGATTGTATATACTTGACTGACACCGTGTGCAGTAGTAGCCAGTAGTCAGTAGTCAGGATTGCCGCTTCGCGGCAAGAAACAGAATAAAAAATCAAGCAGGTGTTTTTTTACAACACCTGCTTGTATTATTATCATATCGCTCACGCTTGCCACTCCCTATGAAATAGGTGTCACGAAGTAGCGGAGAGGACAACCTGAATGCCCTCAGGCATCCCTGACTACTGACTACTGACTACTGACTACTGCTCCGCCACCGTCGCCGCCTCTTCCTCAGTCATAACCGTAACATAAGCCATGTACTCACCGTATACCCAGCAATTCTCAATTTCAGCATTGCCTACGGTAACATTAGCCTCAAGCAGCTGACTTGACGCTCTGCTCATATTAAGGGCAGAAACATTGATTTCCACGCTGATATCATCACTTGTTATCTTCTGTACATTCTTCTTCGGGCCGATTACCGTAATGGTGTCAAGGCTTCCGCCCGTGCCAAGTGAATATACCATATCATCCTGCTTGTTGAGGAAGATAACATTTGCCGCTGAATAGGAAACCGTTGTCTTTGTATAATCTGACATATCAACGGTAACATCAAAGGCGGTAAGCTCCTTGTCCGTAAGTCTTACAGCAAGCTTATCGGGGTCGATTTCAATGCTGAAGCTGTTCACGGTATTGTCAAGCTTCTTGAAGTCAACTGTTCCGACTGAAAGCTCGGCATACTTCTGCTCATCCTTGGGGTTATAGATAATCTCAACCTCAGAGGGATAAATTTCATACTCGGGTGCTTCCATGCCCTCAGGCATATTGATAAACTTAACCGTTACGGGAACGGTCTTTGTTGTATAAACGGGAAGTGTAACCGTTGCAGGATTGGTTTCGTTGTTGACGCTTTCGCAAACGAGGAACTTACTGTCGTTACTGCGTCCTACGGGATAGGAAATCTGTGCAGGAAGCTCGACTGACGATGTAAGGGGAAGCTCCTTTTCATCAATAGTTGCATCAAAGTAAACATTTTCAAGTCCGCTTAAAATTGTTGCAGGACCCGTTACCTCAACTGTGTTGAGTGAGGGCACAGCCTTACCTACGGTATAGCCCTCCTTTACAACCTTTTTAAGGTTATTGTTCACCCTTGCAACAACATTGAAGGTATCTGTAACCTTACGGTCATAATAAACGGTAATTGTTGACGGAGTGATTTTTGTAATTTCAAAATCACTTGAAGCCGCTGTATCGGCAACCCTTGCGGTAAGTGAAACAATTTTATAGCCTGCCGAATCGATAAAGCTGCTCGAGGCTTCAACAATAATATCGTCCTTTGAAAGAGCGTGGGTATTGATATTATATGCCTTACCCTTTACCTCAACATCAACAAGGAGGTCCTCCTCGTCAACAAAGGCGGTGAATTCAAGCTCCTGAGCTGTTTCACCTATATTCACCTTAAGGTCGTTTATAATACGCTCCGTGTCGGCGCTGTAATTGATTTTTACCGTTGCCCACAGAATAACCGCAAGCACGGCACAGAATATTACAAGGAACTTGTCATTATAAAAAAGCCCGTCAAAAAAGCTCTTGTTTGAATTTTTATTTTTCATCACTTTTTCCTCCGTGGGAATCTGAGATCAGGGTGATGGGAATATTCCAAACCCGTTTTTTACGGGCGAATTTCCGCCAACACTTCGTTAAAATACTCGTGAATCCGATAGCCTTTCAAATCCGAAATGACGAAAAGCCGCAAAAATTCACCCTTTTGGGCGAGTTCGGATTATTCTCATCACCCTAGGCTTTTCATTTTCATCGGTCACAAGGTAAGCCGTAAGCATTTCGGTAAGCTCACCGACCTTGATGTTTCTTTCAAGCACACCGTTCTGTGCAACGGAAACAGCACCTGTTTCCTCTGAAACCACAACAACAAGGGCATCACTTGTTTCACTGATACCGAGAGCAGCTCTGTGCCTTGTACCGAATTCAAAGCTCATGGGACTTTGTGTAAGAGGAAGGATACAGCCTGCAGCACAGACCTTGTTTTCTCTTACGACAACGGCACCGTCGTGTAAGGGAGCCTTCGGGAAAAAGATGTTTTGAAGCAAGGGCTCGGTAACCGTACCGCCGATTTCACTGCCCGAGGAAATGATTTCACCAAGGGGTGTCTTACCCTCAAGCACAATTAGGGCACCGATTTTCTTTTCCCCCATATTCACAGCCGCCTTTGCAATAGCGGAGGCTGTTTTTATGCCTTCATCCTTACCGTAGTCCGACTTCATAAAGAAGAAGTTGAGCTTTCTCAGATCACCGCGACCGAAGGCTTCAATGGTGCTTCTGATTTCAGGCTGGAAAACAAGGATGATAACAAGCACGATATCAGAAAAAAGATTGTTGAAAATAAAGGTACTTGCCGACATATTGAGTGCGGAAACGATAAGATAAACCACACCTACAAAAGCAACACCCTTTATAAGATTGAAGGCCCTTGTCTTTCTCAGAAGCCTGATGCAATAGTAAAAGAGCAATGCAACAAGAATTATATCTGCAATATCGTACCATTGAACTGACAAAATCAGCTTAAGTATGCCGTCAAAAAACTCTTTTAAAAAATCCAACATAGTTTTTTGTGTCCCCTTCTCCGTATTTTTTCTTTCACATTTTCCGTTATCTTGTTATTATATTCCCCTATATTCTATCATAAATTTTTGCTCTTTGCAATTTTATTGAGAGAAAATACTAAATTTTTTATATCTTTTTTGCTGTTAAAAATACCCGTGCTGACTCTTACACAGCCCTTTTCACCCGTGCCGTAATTTTTATGGGCAAGATAGGAGCAATGATACCCTGCTCTGACGGCTATACCCTCCTTATCAAGCATTGAGGAAACAAGCTCGCTGTGAAGGTCACCGAGGTTAAAGGAAAGCAGGTTTGTGCTTTTACCGCCCTGCATTTCAAGGAACATATCAACCGAGGGAATTACGGACAAATCCTCCTTAAGCAGCCTTATAAGCTCCGCCTCCTTGTCAAGCACAGCCCCTTCACCGCCGAAAAGCTCAATGTGTCTTATACCCTCGTAAAGACCTGCTATACCCGGCATATTAACCGTACCGCTTTCAAGCCTGTCAGGATACACCGTCGGCTGAAGCTCGGAAAGAGAGTGGCTTCCCGTACCGCCCTGCATAAGCTCCTTTATTTCCACACCCTCACCGAAAAGGATTGCACCCGTACCCATAGGTCCGAGCAAGCCCTTGTGACCGGGAATGCACAGTATATCTATCCCCTGCTTTTTAAGATTTATGCTGTGGCTTCCTGCACTCTGTGCACCGTCAAGGATAAAGAGAATCCCCTTTGATCTGCAGTAGGCTGAAAGCTTTTCCACAGGCAGCACCGTACCGAAAACATTTGATACGTGGGTACATATCACCGCCCTTGTGTTTTCCTTTATGTTAAAGGCAAAGCTTTTCAGGGTTTCGTTATCGTCAAGGGGATTCACCCTTGCAACGCTGTAGGTGATAATCCCCCTTTGTGCCATATCGTGAACAGGTCTTAAAACGGAGTTATGCTCAAGGGAGGAAATTACAACGTGGTCACCCTGTTTAAGCACACCCTTGATTGCGGTATTGAGTGCGGCTGTGCAGTTATTGGTAAAAGCAACATTTTCACTTTCACAGCCGAAGTGTCCGGCAAGCTTTTCACGGCAGGCAAAAACCCTTTCACCTGCCTTGATTGAAAGGCGGTGGCCGCCTCTTCCCGGGTTTGCACCGAAGCACCTTGCCCAGGAGTACATTGCATCGTAAACGGCAATCGGCTTCGGGAAAGTGGTTGCCGCATTATCAAGGTAAATCATAATATTTCACGGAAGCTTTCCACGCCGAGGTTATTGATATTATTTTTAGTAAGTATATCAAAGGCGTTGTAAACATCACCGTGAACAAAAAGGGCAAAGTTGCAGCCTTCCCTTCTGTTAGGGTTAGGATTTCTGCGAAGACTTGAATTTATACCCTTTGTCAAAAGCAATCTTCTTGCTTTTTCACCCATTGTCTGACTTTCAAATTTAATATATGTGTAAAGCATAACCTATTACCTCCTGAAAAAAGAAATACTCAACCACAGTATATGCTTAATTTTTCCATTTGTTCCCTTGACCCGAGAGGAATAAAAATGTATAATTTAACAGTTATTTGAAATTATAGGAGAAAGACCATGGAAATTTTGAAATTCAGAAACGGCAAGTTCAGAATTATGCAGATTGCGGACGTTCAGGAGGACTATCCCGTTAACCCTGACACAATAAGGCTCATTGATGCCGCTGCGGAAAGAGAAAAGCCCGACCTTGTAATTTTTACAGGTGATCAGATTCAGGGCTACAGCGCCTGCTACCGCACAGATACATACGAAAAGGTAAAAAAGGTTATTGCCGAATATGTTGCTCCCCTTGTAAAAAGAGGCATTCCCTTCACTATGACCTTCGGCAATCACGACGACGACTGCGTTGTAAGCAAGGGCGCACAGCTTGAGCTTTATGCCTCTCACGAGGGATTTATTATGGGTGAGGCAAGAGGCAAGGACGACCCTGCAACACACTTCATCAACCTCAAGGATTCAGACGGAGAAAAGGACATTTTCTCCCTTTACATAATCGACTCCAACAAAAAGGATGAAAACGGTGCTTATGCCCCCGTTAAAAAGGAGCAGATTGAATGGCTTGAAAAGGTAAGGGAAGCTAACGGTTATATACCCGCCCTTGCTTTTCAGCATATCCCCGTGCCCGAGTTTTACAAGGTAATCAAAAAAGTTCCTTTTTACACCAAGGGTGCAGTCGAAGCCTACAAGAGCCGCAAAAACACCTTCTGGAAACTTGAAGGTGATGAGGGCTTTATGGGTGAAACTCCCGCCGTGCCTGAAATCAACAACGGTGAGTTTGACTCACTCAAAAATCACGGTGATATTCTCGGTCTGTTCGTAGGTCACGACCACGTGAACTCCTTTGTACGTAAGCTTGAAGGCGTTGACCTTGCTTACACTCAGGGTGCAGGCTTCAACACCTACGGTCCGGGCGAAAAAAGAGGTGTCCGCATTTTTGAAATAGACGAAAGCGACCTTAAAAATTACAAAACCTACACCGTTACTGCAGGTGAGCTTGGGGTTTACAAGCCGTCAAAGCCTCTTAAGGAATTCATTTTCTGCAAGATGCCCACGAGTGTTGACGAAGTGTTTACCAACCTTAAGAGAGCTGCGGTTGCAGGTGTTGCGGTTGCGGCAGTTGTCAAGCTGATTAAGAGATAAAAGGGTAAAGTTTTTTGATTCTTTCTTACAAGAAAGAATGCCTGCCCGGCGAGGGCATAAGAATACAACAATAGTAAAGGTCACGGATTTTTTTCATCCGTGACCTTGCTTTATTGTTTAATTGTTTTTTGCTCGCCGCGTGGCATTACTTTTCTTGAAAGAAAAGTAATCAAAAGAACTTACCATTCTTTATTCCTCTTCAACCTTGAAGCCCTTTTTGATAAGGAAATAAAGAGGTACAAGTGTAAGCACTGAAACAATAGCCGCATAAAGGAACATGCTCTTTGCAGGAACAATTGTCTCAACATTGTACTCGTTGATATAAGTGATTGCAGAGCTTCTGCAAGCAATATCACCGATTGCAGGGCCAAGCACCATAGGAATAAGCACGAAGAAAATCATTCTGATACCCTGGAAAAGACCTGCCTTACCTGCAGGAATGAAGTCCTTTACGGAAGCGTTGAAAAGGATACCCAATACAACATAACCGATAGCAGTAGGTGCAACGCCGATAAGCACAGCCTTTATATTTGTTGTTGTTGAAAGGATGAACAGACCGATTGTCATAAGCACAACACCGCCTACAAGACCCTTGCCCTTGCTCTTGCCTGCAATTTTGAGAAGAAGTACGATGCCTGCAACAAGGAATGCTACGGCTAATACCGCTACGATAATTGTACCTGTTGAAAGCAGAGCCGCACCGTCCTTTGTGTTATCGGGGATAACAACGTACTGAAGGTACACAAGAAGATAAGGGAAGAATACCTGGAAGGCTACGCTGAAGCTGCACAAAGCAGCAAGTGCAAGGTAAAGTCTTGAATTTTCCTTGATAACGGAAGGTCTGAAGCCGTAGAACAGGTCTGCCCAATAACTTGAGGAAACCTCGTTTTCTGCTGAAATCTGCTTGGGATTATCAATGATAAAGAAGCCGAGCACACCGCAGAGTGTAACGATAAGACCGAGCACAAGGAAGAAGTTCTGATATGATACTGTGCCTGACTGTGCAAGTGAGCCTACGCCCATAACAGCCGCCATTGAAAGGAAGCCTACAAATGTAAGTACTGTTTCAACAGTAGGACGGATTTTGGGAGTTGTAACGTCAGTTACCCAAGCATTGAAGGCGGCATCATTACTTGCCGAGCCCATAAAGGTCATAATAATATCCATAAGGATAACAAACCATACTGTTGCACCGAGGATTTTTGCTTCGTCGGAAAGGTTAAGAAGAGCTGCAGTATTATCTCTTGTAATAAAGCCGAAGGCGGCTGTTACAAGACCCCACAACAAATAACCTGCTGAAATGAAAAGCTTACGGTTTTTCATCTTGTCGCTGAGTGTACCCATTATGAAGGTTGAAACTACTGCCGCAATTGCTGAAAGTGCAACCATACGGCTGATTGCTGTTGTGGGAGCCATTGTGCCTGCCATAGCAGCTTCGGTTGCGCCTGCATATACGGAGTTATAGAGGAAGGTATTGAAATACATATTTTCAATATTCCAAGCTATACCACCCATAAAGCTGAACAGACAAATGCCGAACCACATCTTTTTTGAAAGCTTGTTTTCCATGATTATGACTTTCTCCTTTGAATTTATTTTAAAAATTTAATGCTCCACTTATTATAGCAGAGCATTTTGAATTTTTAAATACTATTTTATATATTTTTGCAATTTTTTATTTTTTATTACTCGATGCAATAAAACACCGAGAGTAAAGCACACTCCGAGCTCACCGAGAGCAACACATCCACCCTGAACAAGGAAGCTTGTGAAGTGGAAGGATCCTTCGATAAAGAAAATTTCAATTTCAAGACCAATGATAATACCGTTGAACACAGCAGGAATTAAAAGAGCCGCAACTGGAACACCCTTGAAGGTTACATCTCTCAGCTTATACATACACACCGCCGCAAGTAAGGTTGCAAACGAGCCGAGCACAACGTCAAGTGGTAAAGCGCCGAGGAAAATGAGATTTGAAAGTGCACAGCCTACCGTAAGTCCGGGGATAGCGGCTGGGGTGAAAAGCGCAAGCACCGTAAGTGCTTCCGAAACTCGGAACTGAATTGCCGCCGAGGCACTTCCGGGAAAAAGCATTTCCTGGGCATAAGTGAGTGCGGCATAGAGTGCGGCAATAATCGCACCCGTTGCAAGGTTGTGGTTGCGTTTGTTGATATTCATTTTTCTGCTCCTTTAGTTTTGTTTTAAAACCGTTGTTGGTTTAAGTCAGGAAGGTTTCGAACTGACTGTCTTGTTGTCACAAGACAACAAATGCAGAGTATATTTTAGCATAAATGAAATAAAAATGCAAGGGGAAAATACAGGTTGAACCTCTCCCCTGACCGTCAAAGCCTTTACGGGTAGCTATCCTAAACCGCCCAATGGGCGGCGCCACAGCCCCTCCGTCGGCAATGCCGACACCTTCCTGAAAAGGGAAGAAACCGCGTAGCGGTGGGAGGGGCTTCCGAGAGCACGGCTGTGCCGTGCCCCCCAACGAACAAATCTACCAAATCACAACTATTTAAAAATCACTCGACTCCCCTCCACTTTAACGAACCTGACCCTACCCGAGCGACTAAAACAACCCGAGGAGCGGTCTGCGAATGTCGGGCACCCATTGCCAAAAGAGCAGACGAGAAAAGCAGACCATAACGAACTGTGGAGAAACGATGGGAGTAGCGGACGGACTTGTACAGTTTTTCCTTAAAGCACTTTGTCCACAGACGAGCCGTGGTAAAGCACACGAGTAGTAATGTGAATTTTTCTTTAAGGTAGTAATTTCCCGACAAAACGAACAAAGGGAAACAGAACAAACTTTACCTATACACAAAAGGTAAAGGCGGAAAAATTCACTGCCACTGCGGACGGATGGCACCCACCAAGAGCGCTTTGCTTCCTTTGTCGCTCTGGACAAAGGAAGAGCCTGCGCGGCTTGAGCGGAACAGATTTAACGGCAACAACCACGGATGGATGAAAAGTACAACGTTCAAGCCGCACAATGGCGGCGCTACACCAAATAAAAAAGGTCACGGAAGCTTTTACACCTTAACCGTGACCTTATCTTTAATTGTTATGTGTAAGGGGTTTCACCCCTTACCAACCCTGACAAGCTTTTGTAAAAGCTTGACCAAAACTTTACTTTTTATTCTGCACCGTGTCCCTTTGCAAGTATCACATCAACAACACTCTGTGCAAGACTCTGACACCTTTCCTTTTCAGGCGCCTCAACCATAACACGGATAACAGGCTCTGTGCCCGATTCACGCATAAGAATACGTCCGCTGTCACCAAGAATGTCAGCCACCTTCTGTGTGGCGGAAACCACATCAGCATCACTGCGTGCAGCTGCCTTATCCTTCACCCTTACATTTATAAGCACCTGGGGATAAATCTTAAAAGGTAAAGCAAGCTCACTCAGACTTTTCTTTTCCGCCATGATGACTTCCATAATTTTAAGGCTTGTGAGTATACCGTCACCCGTGGAGGCATACTTTGAAAAAATAATGTGACCCGACTGCTCACCACCAAGACGACAGCCGTTTTTCATCATATATTCGTAAACATATTTGTCACCCACATCGGTTTTGGCATAATTTATACCAAGCTCGTCAAAGGCCTTGTAAAGCCCGAAGTTTGACATTACCGTTGTTACAACGGTGTTATTTACAAGCTTTCCTCTTTCCTTCATATATCTGCCGTAAATGTAAAGTATACCGTCGCCGTCAACAACATTGCCCTTTTCGTCAACGCAAAGGCAACGGTCAGCATCACCGTCATAGGCAAAGCCCACATCAAGACCCTTTTCAACAACAAGCCTCTGCAAGCCCTCAATATGGGTCGAGCCTGCATCACGGTTGATGTTTGTACCGTCGGGTGAAGCGTTGATTACATAGGTTTCCGCACCGAGGGCATCAAAAACAGCCTTTGCAACATTCCAGGAGCTACCGTTTGCACAGTCAAGACCCACCTTTTTACCGCGGAAGGAGTAAAGTCCAAGGCTGATAAGATAGCCGATGTAACGGTTTCTGCCTGCGATATAGTCAACAGTTCTGCCGATATTTTCCCTATGGGCAAAGGGAAGCTCACCCTTTACGCCGAAAAGGTCATTTTCACCGTCAAGGTAGGCTTCAATAAGGCTGATGGTTTCCTCGTCCATTTTTTCACCGTCACCGTTGATGAGCTTTATGCCGTTATCAAAAAAAGGATTGTGTGAGGCGGAAATCATAATACCGCAGTCAAAGCCGTCTACCCTTGAAATATATGCAACGCAGGGTGTTGTTGTAACGTGAAGCAGATAAGCATCCGCGCCCGAGGCAACAAGTCCGCCTACGAGGGTATACTCAAACATATAGCTTGAGCGTCTTGTATCCTTGCCGATAACTATTCTTGCAGGAGTATTGTCCCCTGCTCTTTTTTTCTTTTCGCTGTAATACCACCCGAGAAAACGGCCCACCTTGTAGGCGTGGTCAGCGGTAAGATTAAGGTTAGCTTCACCGCGGAAGCCGTCTGTACCGAAATATTTACCCATTGCTGTTCACCTTCAGTATAATATTTTGCTGATTTTTGAAAATGCTGTTTTCTGGAACACTTCCCCTTACGCTTGAAAGAGGATAAATGTTTGAATTTTTACCGATAACCGTACCGGGATTAAGCACACTGTTACAGCCTACCTCAACATTGTCACCAACCATGGCACCGAACTTTTTAAGTCGCGTTTCAATTACTCCGTCAGCTGTTTTAACCTTAACAAGGCTCTTGTCACTTTTAACATTTGAAGTAACCGCACCTGCTCCAAGGTGAGATTTGTAGCCGAGGATGCTGTCACCGACATAGTTGAAGTGGGGCACCTGAACCTTATCGAATATAATTGCGTTTTTCACCTCCGTTGAGTTGCCGATAACACAGCACTCACCGATAAGTGCCGATGAACGGATAAAGGCACACTGCCTTACCTCCGTATCCTTACCGATAATACAAGGCGCACCGATGTAGGCCGTAGGGGCAATTTTCACACTTTTATGCACCCACACCTTTTCACTGATTTCATTATATTCGTTTTTATCAAGCCTTTCACCAAGGTCGAGTATAAGCTCCTTTATACCCGAAAGTGCCTGCCAGGGATATTCAAACTGTGAAAGATACTCCCCTGCAAGGCTTTTGTCAAGGCTGTAAAGCTCTTTGGTTTTATACATATCAACAAACCCCTTTTAACAAATTAAAGGCGACTTATGTCACCTTTAATTTTACTTCAATAATATGATATTTATACTGATATGCCGTAAATTATTCTATAACAGACAAAGTAAGCTCTGCGGCAAGGGCAGGATTATATTCCATCATCATATGACCGCCCTCAAGGTCCTTATGAACAACTGTACCCTTGGGAGCGTTGTCGATGATAGCCTGAAGGTTATCGGCATTAGCAACACGGTCGTCACTTGCTGTAAGGATAACACAGGGAATATCAAGCTTTGAGAACGCCTCAAGGTCACTGCCTCTTGTATGAGATGCCATAATTGCCACAGCAGCACCCGAGCCCTCAATTGTAAAGGGCGCAGTAATTCTTGAAAGGTCGTAATTCTTTGCAAATTCCTTGTCGCTGAAGCTCATTTCAACAAGTGAGCGCACAACTGACGGGAACATAAGCGCAAACTTAAGAACAACGCTGTACATTGTCTGCATAATGCCTGAACGCATAAGCATTGCCATTACACCGCTTGCCTCAGATGAGGTCTGGGGAGCAAAAAGAATTGCGCCGTTGAAAACCTCGGGATAATCCGTTACAAGGTTGATTGCAATTCCGCCTCCCATTGAGTGTCCGCCTGCAATCCATGTACCGCCAAGCTTCTTTGCAAGACCGTAAAACAGCACCTCTCTGTCAACAAGCTTTGTTTTGCCTGTTTCCCTTGAGGAATAACCGAAGGAAGGTGCATCACAGACGACAACACGGTAGCCTGCCTTTGCGTATTCTGCGGCAACGCCCTCAAGGCTCACCGTTGAAAGGCAGAAGCCGTGGATAAGAAAAATCTGATTTTTAGCAGCACCGTCAGGCTCAAAGGTTCTGTAATGGATTGTGTAATCACCCTCGGTGTAAAAGCTGCTGTTTTCAAAAGGCTTTTCATCGGTTGCAAATGCTGTGACCGTGAGTGAAAACACCATAAGCATTGCGAGTAATACTGCTGTCAATTTCTTCATATCAAACAACTCCTTTATTTTCTTTAACTTATTATAACAACTTGTAACAATTCTTGTCAACAATAAAAGCCGCAGAAAATAATCTTAATCTATAACACGGACTGCCAAGAAGGCTTCAAGATGCCATTTTCTTTGCCCCGAAGGCGTACACAGGTACTCCGAGCGGGCAAAAAAAGGGCAAAACAATACAAAAAAATCTTCAAGGATGATACCTTGAAGATTTTTGTATTTATTGCATTGTTGTTCTTGCGGCTTTATCGGCAGTCCTGTTTTATTTACCGCGTCTTGTGCCGTTCTTAAAATCTACAGAACGCTTGAGGTCGGACATTTTTTCATCACTTGCCTGCTTGAACTGCGCCATCATATCCTCAAAGCTCATTGCTTCCTTGCTCTTCTGAGGCTGACCCTGCCACACGTTTGCACGGGGTCTGTCGTTGCTTCTGCGGGGACGCTGGGGCACACTTTCCTTGGGCTCACGGGGCTCCTTGGGAGCTTCCGCTTTTCTGATTGAAAGGCTGATTTTTCCTTCTTCAGAAATACCGACAACCTTAACCTTTACGGTCTGTCCTTCTGTGAGGAAATCCTTGATATCCTTAACAAAGGAGGTTGAAACCTCTGAAATATGTACCATTCCGCTTTTTCCGTCAGGAAGGCTTACAAATGCACCGAAGTTTGTAAGACCTGTGATTTTACCTTCCAAAATTGCTCCAATTTCAAGCATAAAAAACTGTTATCCTCCTAATTTAAACGCTTCGACTTGTCTTTTTACTCAGGAAGCTGTTTTATAAAAAACATATTCACCGGGTTTGGCATAGCCGTAAACCTCACGGGCGATTTTTTCATAATATGCACTGCGGTCAGTTGAAGTCAGCACAGCGGTGTACTCATCGTTTTCTGCGCTCATTTTGTCAACCTTTTCCTGCACCTCGGCTATCTGTCTGTCATACTCTGCGATAGCGGCATCGTTGTTGATTCTGATACCGATACAGAAAACTGAAACGAACATAAAGAGGATAAGTAAAACTAAATATGTCTTTTTATATTTGATTTTAAACCTTGATTTTGCCGGCTTGAACTCTTTGACAGCCACAAAAATTCCTCCCAAATGAAAATTTCACAAATACCTAAAATAATTATACAGATTTATTGCGATTTTTCAAGTGGATTTTACCAAGAAAATTAAATTTTTTCACCTTTTTTTCTTTGCTTTCCTTCCCGTCCCTCTTTTTAAAGTTAATGCGGGCAGTCTTCTCTTTAATTTCAGCAATTCCTGCAACAAAATGCCTCCAAACGAACCTTACGGGCAAAAGGATAAAACCCACCGCCTTCCTGATAAGCTCCGCCACTTTCAGAAGCAAGGCATACATATACCTGCCAACGGCAAAATAAAACACAAAAAAACCTACCGCCTCACCCATAACAAGATGAAGCCTTACTCTGCCGCTGTTATAAAGCACCATAAATAAAAATGAAACAAAGGCAAACAGCACACAGAAAACACCGTCGGCAAAATAATACACACGGTTACCTTTACCGAAAAGCCTGAAAATACTCTGCACGGCAATATACAAAAGGCATATGACAACGCCCACGCCAATGCTTAAAAAGAAAACCCTTATCTGATTAACGAGGGGCTCACTGTAACTCATCTGAAAACCTTGCCGAAAAATGATGTTGCCCTAGGTGCCTCGTCACGGTAAACGAGGGAATTTATCCGCCCTTCCACAAGCAGCTCCCCCGATTCAAGCGAAAGCTTTGTAATGTGAAGGTTTTCACCGCCAATTGAAAGCTCACCTATATCTGTATAAGCCACAATCCCCGTTTCGTCAAAGGAGTCCACATCGGTAACACCGCTTAAATGAAGCTCCTGACGGTCCTTTAAAAGTGCACTGTGCGGCATAATAATTTTGTCCTTGTTTTCCTGCATTAACACTCCCCCTTTATTCTTTGTAAAGTTTATTCAGGGGAGTATGATAAAATGCAAAATGCAAAATGTAAAATGCAAAATTTCGGTCGCGGGTTAAAGAGGTGCAAAAAATATGCTTCTTAACCGCAAATAAAAACAGAGGTGTTTTTTTACCTCCGCCAATTATAATTATAAATCTGACCGTTGCCGATTTTTCTCTCCACGGAAGCGAAGCTCCGGTCTTATGCTTCTACGGTGTGACTTTAATTCTGCATTCTGCATTCTGCATTTTGCATTTTGCATTTTGCATTTTGCATTTTGCATTCAGGATAATATAATTGCCGGCAGCAATTATATTATCCTGTACATCAGTCCCGCATCATTCTTCGTTGCGTGCTCGGTGACAATAAGCACCTCTGCCTTGAGGATATTTTCACCCATCTGAATTTCGATGATGTCGCCCACCTTAACGTCATAGGATGCTCTTGCAACCTTACCGTTGACGGTTACACGCTTTGCATCGCAGACCTCATTTGCAACGGTGCGTCTTTTGATGAGTCTTGATACCTTTAAATATTTATCTAATCTCATAATATACCTCTATGAAAAAGAGACTGCTCCGTTGGGAACAGTCTCAAATTATTTGCCGTTAATTATTTAACTGCATTCTTGAGTGCTGCGCCTGCCTTGAAGGAAGGAATCTTTGCAGCTGCGATTTCGATAGCTTCGCCTGTCTTGGGGTTGTGACCTGTTCTTGCAGCTCTTTCCTTAACTTCGAATGTACCGAAGCCGATAAGCTGAACCTTGTCACCTGCAACAAGTGCTTCTTCGATTGAAGCGATAACTGCTGCAACAGCCTTGTCTGCGTCCTTCTTTGAAATTTCAGCCTTAGCTGCTACTGCATTGATAAGTTCTGTTTTATTCATTTTTTGTGTCCTCCAAAAAATATTATATTTTCCATGAGTATTATACTCAATTGGATCCTAAATTGATTTTCGCCTGATTCCAGAGTTCATCAAGCTCGTCTATTGTTTTCTCCTTCATGTTGATATCCTTTTCCTTTGCAAGGCGTTCAACTTCAAGAAAACGTGAGATAAATTTTTCGTTTGAGCGTGTGAGTGCAAGCTCAGGGTCAATTTTCAAAAACCTTGAAACATTGACGCAGGAGAAAAGCACATCGCCCATTTCGTCCTCTGCTTCATCAAAACAGCCGCCACGGATAGCTTCCTTAAGCTCTTTGATTTCGCTTTCAAGGGCATCGAGTGCACCGCCGATTTCAGGCCAGTCAAAGCCGACCTTTTTAGCCTTGGACTGAATTTTATCCGCCCTCATAAGTGCAGGTAACTCCCTGGGAATTTTTTCCATTGCAGAGCCCTGGGTTTTCTGCCCCTTGCTCTTGCGCTTGATGTCGTCCCAGTTTTTGAGCACCTCATCGGTATTTTCAACATTGACAGAGCCGAAAACGTGAGGGTGGCGTTCAACAAGCTTTTTGCATATACCGTCACAGACATCGGAAAAATCAAAGCTTTCCTTTTCCTTTTCCATCTGCGCATGGAACACAACCTGCAAAAGCACATCGCCAAGCTCTTCTAAAAGAAGCTCTCTGTCATTTTTGTTGATTGCTTCAATAACCTCATAGGTTTCTTCAATCAGGCTGTTACGGATGCTTTCGTGAGTCTGCTCCGCATCCCAGGGACAACCGCCGGGTGAACGTAAAAGCTCCATAATCCTGAGAAGATCGTTAATTTCATATCTGTCTTTAAACTCAAAATTTACCATACTATAACCTCAATGGGTCTATTTTACCCTAATAATTTAAATTTTTCAAGGACTTTTGCAATTTTTTCTCCTTTTGGAAGCATTTCTACATCATCTTTTACAATTCCTTTGATTAAAAGCAACACAATTGCATAAATTGATGCACCAAAACCGATTGCAACAATGCAGGAAAGCTTTGAATCAAGCCCCATATTTCCCGTAAGAAGGCCAAAAGCTGCCCACGCCGTACCGCCGCAAGCCACCGCAGCAATAAAAGGCTTCAGGAAAACCGACACATAATCAAGCTTTATGTGGGTTGTTCTGATAAGCTCATAAAGGTTGATTGCAACCATTACCACATAGCAGGCAACAGAGCCGCCCGCCGCGCCCTGAACATTGATTTCAGGCTTGCCTATCATAATGTAGTTATAGATTATTTTAGCAACGGCACCTGCAATAATGCTTATTATGGGTGCCTTTGTGTTACCTACCGCCTGAAGGATATTTGTCATCGGTGTTGCCACGGCAAAAAGGAACATGGCAAAGCCGTAGGTCCGGAGTATCGGTGCAGCAATGGGAATAATCTCTGCGGTGGAGGAGTAAAGCAGTCCGAGGATTGGCTCACTCAAAGCCGCAATGCCGAAACCTGCGGGAAGGCTTATCATCATTGTAACGCGGAGTGCGGATTCCGTTGACCCCTTGATGCTGTTCATATCCTTTGTTGCCCACGCCTTTGAAATGACGGGAATTGCACTTATTCCCAGAGTAAGAGTGATTGTAGGAATAAGATTTTTTATGTTAATTACCGAACCGTGGATACCGTAAAGGTAGGTTGAAATACCGCTGTCAAGAGTCTGCGAAGCGGTAAGCGCCTCGGCATACATTGCCTTGATTATTTCACCGCCCTGCTCCAGAGCATAGTTGAGCCTTGCACGGATTGTGAAATCGTCTATCATATTTGTAACGTTGAGAATAATTGAAGAAGCGGCAACGGGAATTGCAATTTTAAGAAGCTCTCTGCGTAATTCCTTGTTGCTTCTTGCCTCGGGAGAATTTACAAGCTCTTCTCTTGTAAAGCCGTCACCCTTCTTTTTATAAAGGGTACAAAGGTAAAGCCAGGATGCCACCGAGCCGAAGGTTACACCGAGTATTGCAACAGCGGCGGCATAGGGATAAATCACGCTCAAGGCCTCGGATTCGTTGCCTACAGTCTTGCCGAAAAACTCAAGTGCACCGTTTACGGCATTTTCATGGTAAAAGCTGAGGGACTTGTCCATAAAAATATAAGCACCTGCAAGACCGATAACAAGCTTGAACACCGCCTCAATAACCTGGGAAGCACCCGTGGGAGTCATATTGTTAAGACCCTCATAGTAGCCTCTGTAAGCAGAAAGAAGGCAACAGAAAAGCACGCAGGGTGCAATTGCAATAATACTGATAAAATTATCGGGAGCGCCTACTATTTTCGAATAAGGATAGGCTATAAGCACAAGCACAACCGTGCAGGCAAGTCCGATAAGAAGAAAGAGCCTTTTTGAAATTGAAAAAAGGCTTCGTGCATCCTTCACCCTGCCAAGCTCAACATTACGGGAAACCATTGAGGCAACAGCAACGGGAAGTCCTGCCATTGAAATTGCATAAAGGGGTGTGTAAACCGCATAGGCACCGGTAAAATAGCCGTAACCCTCTGCACCGATAAGGTTTGTAAGGGGAATTTTATAAACTGCTCCGATGAGCTTTACAATAACCGTTGCAACGGCAAGTACACCTGCACCGGTAAGCAATGATTGCTTTTTACGTTCAGACAAAATCTTCAACTCCTGCAAAAAAATTTCCGTTTTTTCGTACTGCACTATCAGCCTATAAATTCACATAAAAGTGAATTTTCAGGCATAAGCCCCTTATCAACTGACACAAAGCAATTAAGCTTTTGTTTTAATTGCTGCGCATTTTCATAATATGTACTCTCTTTATCAACACGGTCAAGGAGAGCTGTTGCAACATTTTTAAAAAGTGCAACCTCATAAGGATGAATTGAGTCAATTTTTCTGTCAGCAAGTGAGCTGTAAGGGAAAAGGTATCTGTCCTCCCCCATTCTCACACCCTTCCATAAATAGAAGGTATATTCGACCTCACTGTTTCTGTGATAAAAATCTCTTATCAACCGTCGGATGAAGCGCAAATCCCTTTTTGAAAAAAGCACCTTGTTCCCGTCGGTTATCCTTGAAGAAACGCTGACGTAATACTTTTTCATTTTTTCACCCTGCAAGGGCTCTGTGATTACGGGGTTAAGGGCGTGAAGCCCCTCCACAATAACAATGCCTTCTTCGTCAACGGTGACCTTTTCGGTACGGCTTCTCCTTTTACTTTTGAAGCAGAAACGGGGCATCATGCTTTCGCCCTCACTTACAAGCTCACGAAGACAATTTGTAATAAGTCCCACATCAAGGGCCTCCACAGTTTCATAATCCACGGTGCCGTCCTCAAAGGTACGGGGAATATCCTGCTCAAGGTAAAAATCGTCAAGGGACACAACAAGGGTGCTCCTGCCGAGAAAAGAAAGCTTTTCGGAGATGAGCCCTGCCGTTGTTGTTTTACCCGAGGAGCTCGGTCCTGCAAGCATAACAAGAACCCTGCCCGTTTCGGCATTTATTTCATTTACAACACTATCAAGCTGCTTTCGGTAGGCATTTTCACATTCCATAATGTATTTTTTACAGTCCTCTTTCAAAAGGCTGTTGATTTTTGCAACATCATAGTTTGCCAATATGTTCACCTCGTGTAAAACTCTGTAATCTGTTTTTTGCGATTTATTATTTCATCAAAGTCATTTATATATTCGTATGGATATTTATAGTTAAAAATTCGTTCGATTTCGTTTCCGTGAGGATTTTTAAGCTTTGTCACCGCACCTGCACCGACAGAAAGAATGGTATGGCACTCCTCCATCATATAGACG
Source organism: Acutalibacteraceae bacterium (assembly GCA_045643805.1). Lineage (GTDB taxonomy): Bacteria > Bacillota > Clostridia > Oscillospirales > Acutalibacteraceae > UBA6857. The sequence continues at coordinate 46,076 of JAZRFT010000025.1, read as the reverse complement.
TTGTAAAGACCTTCAAAGCCCTCCTTTGCCCAACCGACATTTTCAAGGTTGCCGAGGCTCTTGCTCTGACGGTACATATAGTAGGGTATGTATCCTGCCTCTGTCAGGGTTTCATAGGTATAGGAAACCATCTGTGAAGCAACCTCACCACTGTTTATCTCTCTTTTATCCGTAACAAGGGTTGCCGAGCGCTTAAGGGCAAGTGTATGCACGGTGATATTTTCAGGCTCAAGGGAAAGCACAGTCTGAAGGGTGTTTTTGTAGCTTTCAAGAGTATCCGTGGGAAGCCCTGCAATCAGGTCCATATTTATAAAATCAAAGCCTTCTTCCCTTGCGGTCTTCATAGCTTCAAGGGTCTGCCCGCTTGTGTGATTTCTGCCGATTTCCTTTAATACATCATCGTTGAAGGTCTGCGGATTGATGCTGATACGGTTACAGCCGCAGTTTTTCATTATGCGGAATTTTTCTCTTGTAATGCTGTCAGGCCTGCCCGCTTCAATGGTGTATTCCTTTATTCCCGTAAGGTCAAAGTTTTCGCTTACGGCATCGGTTACCTTTTTCAAAAGCTCTTCGGTAAGTGCGGTAGGCGTACCGCCGCCGTAGTAAACGCTTTCAAGCTTAAGTCCGAGCTCACGTGCTATTCTGCCCGTTTCCTCAATTTCCTTTATTATGTATTCAACATATTCGGGCATAAGCTTTTTCGCCTTGTCGTTTGAATGGGAAATAAAGGAACAGTAGCTGCACCTTGTGGGACAAAAAGGCACGGAAACATAAAGGGAAAAGGATTTTTCCTTCGATGCACCGTCAATAATCGGTGCTTCCTTTTTGGAAACGCAGAGTGCAAGGTCTGTTTTTTCCTTTGTCACCTTAAGCTCTGACATAAAATATTCCTTAGCCTTTTCCTCACCCATCTGCAAAACAAGCTTGCCCATAAGCTTTGCAGGTCTTACTCCCGTAAGGATACCCCAGGGCGGAGTATAGCCTGTTTCTTCACAAAGTACATCAAACATAAGAAGAGCAATTTTTCTTTCAAAAAAGCTTTCCTCTGTATCAAAAGAAGGAATATCCCCCAAGGCATATTCCTTTGTTTTTTCATTTATTTTTCCGTCAAGGCAAAGCTTAACCGTAATTTTACCGCCCTCAAGCTCGGTGAGAATATAGTCCTCACCCTCGGGTACTTCTTCACTCTGAACAATTTTTTCAGGGAAAAAGAGCCTTAACAGATTTTCCGTTTCGTAATTGAATTTATGGTTAAGATTTATAAGATACATCCTAAACTCCTTACTACTCACTACTCACTACTTTCTACTTCCCGCTCACATATACGGATTATGCTTTTTCTCCGCTTCCAGCGTTGTGCTCACATCGTGACCGGGATAAATGCTGTAATTTTTGGAGAGAGAAGCAAGCCTTGCAAGGGATTTTTTCATTTCCTCAAAGCTGCTGCCGGGGAAATCCGTTCTGCCGATTGTATTTTTGAAAAGGGTGTCGCCGGAAAGCATAATGTCACCAATGACATAGCAAACACTTCCCCTTGTGTGACCGGGTGTGTGGATGACCTCAATTTCATCATTACCGAAGGTAAGCCTGTCACCGTCGGCTACAAGTATATCGGCATCAACATCATTCTGCATAAAAAGGAACTTTGAAGCAAGGGACTTGCTTTTATCGTGAAGGCAGTCCTCATCCTCACGGTGAATAACAATTTCACCGCCGAAATTTTCCTTAAGCTCCCTGACTCCCGAAATATGGTCGAAGTGACCGTGGGTAAGAAGAATATAGCGAAGCTTTTCAATTCCTGCTTCCTTAAGCACAGCTTCAAAACGTTTGCTGTAGGCACCGGGGTCAACAACAAAAGCGTCACCGCTTTCCTCGTCCTTTACTATATAGCAGTTAGCATACACCATTCCCGGTGCGAAAGTTGTAAGTTTAAGCATAATAAAACCTCCGTTTGGAAACCGACAGATAATCGGCATTGTGCGGCAAAGCCACCCCTGACTACTGCCTACTGACTACTTTACTTCAGCCATTCATCCGTATTCATTATAATCGTAACGGGGCCGTCGTTGAGAAGCTCGACCTTCATATCAGCGCCGAAAACTCCCTTTTCAACCTTTTTTACACCCTTTTTCACAAGCTCGTCACAAAAAGCTTCATAAAGTCTGTTTGCCTTGTCAGGTGAAGCCGAGGGGATAAATGAGGGTCTTCTGCCCTTTTTGATGTCGGCACACAGGGTGAACTGTGACACAACAAGCACCTCACCGTCAACCTGGTCAAGGGAAAGGTTCATTTTGTCGTTTTCGTCGGTGAAAATGCGGATTTCGGAAACTTTTTTTGCAAGAAGCTCCATTTCTTTTTCCGTATCCTCCTGCATAACACCTAAAAGAACAAGGAAGCCTGTTCCTATCTGTCCCGTGATTTCACTGTCCACGGTTACACTTGCTTTTGTTACTCTCTGAATTACAGCTTTCATTTTGTTTTTGTTGCCCTTTCAGTCACTTCGTAACAGCTCTCCCGAGGGGAGAGCCGGGAAGTATGTTATTTTTATAAACCGGATCTTTCTGTTGAAAGCACGCCCTTGATTTTTCTGAGCTTTTCACTTACGCTCTTGAGATGCTCGGCACCGTTTACGGTAATTGTCATATAAACTGTGCTTCTGCCGTCATTGGTATCCTTTGTGAAAATAGAGTGAATCATAACGTGCATATTTGCAATTACCGCTGAAAGGTCAGCAAGCATACCAACACGGTCAATGCAGGTAACTGCAAGGGTTACACGGTAAGAATTCTGCACCTTTGTGTCCCAACGGGCATTTATCCATCTTTCAGGCTCTGCCGCCTTGGAAATATCCTTGGGCACATTTGAGCATTTTTTAGTGTGGATTGAAACACCGTGACCTCTTGTGATAAAGCCGATGATATCGTCACCGGGAAGAGGATCACAGCAGCGTGAGAACTTGACAAGACAGTTGTCAATCCCCTCAATGATAATGCCCTCTGCACTTTTGACAACCTTTTTAGGCTGGGTGATTTTTGTTTCCGAGGGAAGCTCCTGAGGCTGACTTTCCTTTACAAGCTTCTGATATTCCTCCCTGATACGGGGCAGAAGGTTTGTAAACACAATTCCGCCGTAGCCGATTGCCGCATAAAAATCGTCAATGGAGTTGCAATGGTGCTTTTCGGCAAACTTGGAAAGGAATTCGGGAATCTGCTTTTCGGAAAGGCTGATGTTGTTGCGCTTGAACTCACGTTCAACCTCCGCCTTACCCTCAATGATATTTTCCTCACGCTTTTCCTTTTTGAACCAGCCCTTGATTTTTGTTCTTGCCGAGGCGGTTTTTGCAATTTTAATCCAATCACGGCTCGGGCCCTTATCACGGGATGAGGTGGTGAGAATTTCAATAATTTCACCGTTGTTAATCTTATGGTCAAGGGTACTGATTCTGCCGTCAACCTTGGCGCCTATCATTTTGTTACCTACACCCGAGTGAATTGCATAGGCAAAGTCGATAATGCACGAGCCCATAGGCAGGCTGATAACGTCACCCTTGGGAGTGAAGGCAAATACCTCCTCGGGAACAAAGTCAGTTTTGATAGTTTTTACAATATCCTCAACATCGTCGCTGTCCTGCTGTGTTTCAAGCAGCTGTCTTATCCAGGAAAGTCTTTCCTCAAACTTTGCCTTACCGTTCATACCGAGCTTATATTTCCAATGAGCAGCAATACCGTATTCAGCGGTATGGTGCATTTCCCAGGTTCTTATCTGCACCTCAAAGGGCACACCTGCCCTGCCGATAACCGTTGTATGAAGTGACTGATACATATTCGGCTTCGGGGTGGAGATATAATCCTTAAAGCGTCCCGGGATGGGATTGAACATATCGTGGATAACACCAAGACAGCAATAGCACTCGTAAACCGAGTCAACGATAAGTCTTACTGCATAGATGTCATATATTTCGTCGAAGGTCCTGCCCTTCATATAGGTTTTTCTGTAAATGCCGTGAACAGACTTGATTCGTCCCTCAATGTGAACATTGGGAACCTCCTGCTTTACACGGTCAAGAATTTCTGACTTTATATTGTCAAGGAAGGTCTGACGGGACTCAACGGTGCTTTCAAGAGTGGTTGCAATTTCATCATAGGCAACGGGGTCAAGATAGCTGATTGCAAGGTCCTCAAGCTCATCCTTGAAGGCACGGATACCGAGTCGGTGGGCAATGGGAGCGTAAATTTCAAGGGTCTCCCTTGCCTTGTAGCGCCTTTTATCCTCCGGCATATGCATAAGTGTTCTCATATTATGCACACGGTCAGCAAGCTTGATAATGATTACGCGGATATCCCTTGACATTGCAAGGAACATTTTACGCACGTTTTCACTCTGCTGCTCCTCCTTGCTTGCGGAAAGAGGAATCTGACCGAGCTTTGTAACACCGTCAACAAGCTGCTCAATGCTTTCACCGAACATTTCACGGATTTCCTCGGCGGTGGTTTCCGTATCCTCAACAACATCGTGCAAAAGAGCTGCACAGACGGATTCGGCATCCATACCCATATCAGCAAGGATTTTTGCCACGGCTACGGGGTGAATGATATAGGGCTCACCTGAACGGCGCTTCTGGTTTACGTGGGCTTCGCAGGCAATAGCGTAGGCTTTTTTGATTTTTTCAATATCAGCCGGTGAAAACGTGTTCTGATAATCAGCAATAAGCTTCTGATAATCCTTTTCGTAGCTTTCCATCGTCAGCTCTCCTTTTCAAGGTGACAGTAATCGAACCAGATAAGCCTTAAATGTCCGATTTACAGCACCTTTAATGATTTTTCTCCTCGCAAGACGCGAGTATTCCTTCGTCGAAGAAATCCTTAAATGCACTATAACTCGGGCATTTAAGGTTCTTCGAAGTTTAACGGGAGAAGATTTTTTTCTGCAGCAAGGCAAAAACCGCAGGAAGGCTGTCGCCTTTCAAGGCTTTTTAACACTGCTGCAATGAAAATGTGCCCCGTTAAACCTTATCAGGTTCGACTGCTGTCACCTTCATTTTTGAGATATTTCATCAGACCTGAATCCTCAAGGTCAACCCTGTTTTGTAAATTATGAAGAAGAATAGCTTCTCCCTCTTTTCTGAAAATACCAAGCTCGCAAAGTACATCTATACAAACAAGCACCTTGCAGGCATTACTTCCGTCACCGCCAAGGCGGTAGCAGAGCACATCAGTATCAAAATTCCAGCCGCCGCTGTCACGGATAAAGCGGAAAATATTTGCCACCTGCTGTCTGTCGGGAAGGGCAAATTTTGCTTCTTTAAGGGTAAGTCTGTCACGGCGCATAATTTTTTCATAAAGACGCTTGCTTTTAAGGTAAAGCTCGTCGTCGGTGCCTGACATTCTAATTTCTTTTATATATATGCTGACCTTGACCTGACCCATATATTCGTTTCTTTCAAGTCTTACGGCAAGGTCAACCGTATCACCGATAATGTAAGGGAATTCCTTTTCCGTTACCCCGAAAAGAAGTCCCGTTATGTTCGCATTTCCCTTTCTGAAGGAAAGGCGCAGATGCTTACCGCCGCCAATTGGCTGAATACCCGTAAGGCTCATACCGAAAAGTCCGAACATCGGCTGGGGGTTACCTGCACCGAAGGGTTCAAGGGCATCAATAACGGTGAGAATATCGGAATTTATAAATTCGGGACGAAGCTTACAGTCAAGCTCAAGCTTCGGGAAGGGCATTTCAACAGTTTTTGCATAGGCCTCAACAGGCTTTTTGAAAAGTTCAAGATTTACGCTTTGCATACCGAAGCCTGGGGCAAGGGTGTGTCCGCCGTAATGACTGAGCAAATCCTTTGCACTGCTTATACAATCGTAAAGGGAAAATCCGTCAATGCTTCTTGCAGAGCCCTTTGCCTGTGTACCGTCATCGGTTATAACAAGGCAGGGCTTACCGTACTTCTGCACAAGTCTTGCGGCAACAATGCCGATTACACCGCCGTGCCAGTTTTCACCCGAGAAAATAAGCACACGGTTGTTGAGCATTCCGGGGTTTTCCTCAATCTGCTTTTGTGCCTGAAGAGTGATTTCCTTTTCAATCTCCTGCCTTTTTGTGTTGGCAGAGTCAACCTCTGCGGCAATGACTTCAGCAGCTTCAAAATCCTCACTTAAAAGCAGTTCAAGCACCCTTGAAGCGTGTCCCGTTCTGCCGATAGCGTTTATTCTCGGTACAAGTGAAAATGCAACCGAGGAGCAGTTCATAGTTTTTTCACTTACGCCTGCAACCTTTTTGAGCGCCTCAATACCGAGACCCGAGCCCTCATTGAGCGTCCTTATACCGTATTTTACAATAAGTCTGTTTTCACCCGTAAGGGAAACAATGTCACCAACCGTGCCGATTGTGACAAGGTCGGCAAACATGGAAAGTGCCTGCTCACCGTCACCGCAAAGGGCACACACAAGCTTGAAGGCAACGCCTACACCTGCAAAATGCTTGAAGGCTGAAGGACAGTCGGATCTGTGAGGATTGACCACGGCAACAGCCTCGGGAATCACCTCACCCACCTTGTGGTGGTCGGTGATAACAAGGTCCATACCGAGCTCCTTTATGTACTTTGCCTCCTCGATAGCGGAAATACCGTTATCCACGGTGATAATAAGGCTTATGCCCATTTCGCAAAGGCTTCTGATTGCATCGAGGTTAAGGCCGTAGCCCTCACTGTTTCTGTCGGGAATATAAGGCACAACATCAGCACCGTTCATCTGCAGATACTCACACATTAGTGCCGTTGCAGTCACGCCGTCAGCGTCATAGTCACCGTAAACCGCAATTTTTTCGTCACGGTCAAGGGCAAGCTCAATTCTTTCTACAGCCTTGTCCATATCCTTTAAGGTAAAAGGATCGGAAAGCTCGGCTTCAGAGCTAAAAAAGTCTGCGACCTCATCATATTCGGTTATGCCCCTTGAAACGAGCAGAAGGGCGGCGAAAGGATCAATTTCAAATTCATCCGCAATACTGCAGGCAAGTGCCTTATCTATTTCACTTACGACCCATTTTTTACGGCTCATGCAATCAATCCTTTCTGAAAAATTTATAATATAACATTATACTATTTTTTATTTCTCTTTTCAATATTTTCTTTGCAATGTTTATTGATTTCTCTTACAAAAATCACACCGTACTTTTCAAGCTTTGAAAGGCTGACTCCGGGTATTTTTGCAAACTGGTCAAGAGTTCTCGGCTTCAATTTTGCAATGCTCATAAGCGTTGCATCGGTGAAAACAATAAAATCGGGAACACTTGCTTTTTTTGCGCACTGACTGCGGAGCTTTTTAAGCTTAATAAGTAACAGCACATCCGTTCTGTGGCTTTCGGGCTTTTGTGCCGTCCTCTGTCGGAGCTTGCGAAGCTGTCTGCCCTCAAAAAGCACGGCCTTGCTTTTTTCACAAAGCTTCAGTCTGCTTTCACCGTCAGCCATTATATATCCGCTTTCAATGAAATAATCTATATGCTCACAAATAATACTTTCGGCTGTGTCGTTCATTATGCCGAAGGTCTTTATTTTATCAAGCTCTCTTTTAACTATATCCTCGGTCAGGTTGCCCTTGAGCACATCACAGACCGTATTTTTTGTTTCCCTGCCCTTGAGCCTTGCAATGCAGGAAAAAATCTTCTGTGCAGGCACGGTTACGTCAACACTGCTTGTAAGCCCCGTGCAAACGGAGCAGTTTCCGCAATTTTCACTTTTCTGCCCGAAATAGGACAGAATATATTTCCTCAGACAAATTTCACCCTCGCAGTAGGCAATCATTGATGAAAGCTTTTCCAGACGAAGCTGCCGTAATATTTTCCTCTCCTTTTCGGAAAGCTCTGTGTTGTCCTCGGGATTATCAATGAAAAAGCGCTGTATACGTACATCGCTACCGCCGTAAAAAAGAATACAGTCCGCATTTTTACCGTCACGACCTGCTCTGCCTGCCTCCTGATAATAGCTTTCAAGGTCACCGGGCATATTGTAATGGATTACAAACCCGACATTCGATTTATCAATACCCATACCGAAGGCATTTGTGGCAATGATGATTTCCTTTTCATCGTAGGTGAACTGCTCCTGATTGCTCATTCTGTCAGACTTGCTCATACCCGCGTGGTACCTTGCAACAGAATAGCCCTCCGCGTAAAGATATTCGTAAAGCTCATCGACACATTTACGCGATGAGCAGTAAACTATACCGCTTTTGCCCGTGTAAAGGTCTAGGTAACGCTTAAGAGCAACTCGCTTGTCCTTTGGCTTGATTGCTTCAAAATAAAGATTTTCACGGTCGAAGCTTGTCACAAGCCTTTCGGGACTTTCAAGCTCAAGAAGCTTTTCAATATCCTCTCTTACCCTTGGAGTTGCCGTTGCGGTAAAGGCACAGACTACGGGTCTTTTCTTGAAGGTTTTTACAAATTCACTTACCTGAAGGTAGCTCGGACGGAAATCCTGCCCCCATTGGGACACACAGTGTGCCTCGTCAACAGCTATGATATCAACCTTTATTTTACTGCACACCGAAAGAAAAAAGGGTGTCATCAGCCTTTCGGGTGCAACATAAACGAGTTTGACATTGCCTCTTAAAATCTCCCTCACCGCTTCACCGATCTGCTCGGAGCTCATTGAAGCATTTATACAAACGGAGGGAATTTTACACTCTTTAAGGGCAGAAACCTGGTCCCTCATAAGGGAAATAAGCGGTGAAATAACTAACGTTACACCGCTTACAAGCATCGCAGGAACCTGATAGCAAAGGGATTTTCCTGCCCCCGTGGGCATAATTCCCAGAGCGTCCCTGCCTGAAAGGACAGCATCAATAAGCTGAAGCTGTCCCTGACGGAATTCACCGTAGCCGAAATATTTTTTCAGCACCTCATGTTTATCCAAAAAGTATCACCTAAAACTGTCTGTTATAATCAAGTAAAAAATCGCTTTGAAAGATATTTTCTCATAGTGTTGCTCTTGTAGCAGTATGCCAGGAAGGCAATAATGCTAAGGCAGGAAACAAAAATAATTATGCCGATTACACCTGCAGCCTTAAAGCCGATACCCTCTGCAATAAGAAGACCGCTGATAAGGGCAAAAACCGCAAAATCCACAAACAGATGAAGGGTTTTGAGAATGACATGTCTTTTTTTACCGATTGCCCAAAGCATAAATGCCAGCATCTGAGCGGACACAACGGCAATGATGGGAAGCACAACGGTAAGGTAAGAGCCCATATCACTTTTACTCATAGCAAAAATAAAGTAAAAGAAGGATGCCACCGCAACCGTATCAAAAGCCCACATAAGGTAAGGCTTACGTTTTTTTGTGAAGAAGGGAAAAACAAAAACAATCCACAGCAAAAGGCTTGTGCAGAAAATGTTGAGTGACCACAGACTCTCGTTGAAAAATGCAAGGTTTGTGATAAGGCACACAACATTGGGAATAAACATCACAACGCTGATGATATAAGCCACAAACTTGCGGGAAACGCTTTTGGGAATGTGGCTTTCCGTTGCAAATGGAGTTTCCCTCGGGCTTTCGTCGGTATCGTTGGGATTTAAAACGGCGGTGTTGCAAAGCACACATTTTTTTGCACTTGCATCAAGCTCAACGCCGCAGTTAACACAGTAGGACATAAATTCACCTCAATCTCTATTGCTTTCAATTTTAACGTGAACACCCATTTTGACAAGACGGGTGTAAAATTCCCTTTCAAGGTCACTTTCCTGATAGCAGTTGGAAAATGAAAACATAAGCTTATCCTTAAAGGTAAGGGTTGCACAGCGTGAGCCGTTGACCATGCCCGCACCTGTGAAGAAAAGAAGCTTTTCGATGTGGTCCTCAATCTCCTTCGGGAATTTAATAGGTCCGAGGCTTGAAACAAGAGTGCTTGTTGTCTGCTCGGCAGTGATTGCAAAGCTTATGCCCACACCGAGATTTTTAACGGAAAGGGGCAGATATTTTAAAACGGGATGACGCTCAAGCTTAAGGTTTTCCGTCATCAGAGCGTTTATCAGCTTTTTATCGTTTGCAAGCTTAAGCTGAAGGCTTACGCTTCGGAGAATTTCCTCAAAGGTGTACTCACCGAGGTTGGGGTCAATTACAACACGAAGGCAAAGCACAAAGTTGCGAAGACTTTCCGAGGGAAAGGCCTTACGCAGGTTTACGGGAATCTGTGCGCTTATCTCCCTTTGCTTTTTCCTGCCCTCTTTGAGCTGCTGTCTGTAAAGCACATCAATCATAAGGGCGGCAAGAAATTCCGTTACGGTAACACCGTAGCTTTTGGAAAGCTTATGCACCTGTTCAAAGGGCATTTCGGCAATGGTGTAATTATTCGAATGCATAGGAGCCTTTGTGCCCTTATAATGGTAAACCCATTTGTCGGGACGCTTGAACTTTGCCTTTGAATCGGCATATTTGTTGTAGGAGTCCTCAAGCTCCGCCTCCCTCGGCTTTTCACTTGTATCAAGCACAAAGTCGTTGTAAGAGACCTCCTTGCCCTGAAGCCTGAAATATTCGCCAAGGAGTGTACCGAGGAAAACAACTGCACCGTAGCCGTCACAAAGGGCGTGGTAAACGTCAACGTTTATACGCTTACCTCTGTAATAAAGGCGGAAAAGGAAGCCGTTATTTTCCTTGAAGTTTATTCTGTAGCAGATGTTTCTTATATCGGGCATAATAGGTGCTTCATTGGGATTTTTTTCAAAGTAAAACCAGAAGGCACCCTTTCTTATGCGCACGTTAAAGCTGGGAATTCTTTTGAGGGTATTGTCAAGAGCGGCACGGAGAATTTCCGGGTCCACCTCACTTTTAAGCTCTGCACCAAGACGAAATACGCTTGACCAGGCACGGGTATTCTGACCGGGGAAGATTTTTGCCGCATTGTCAAGACGGAACCAGTCAAAGCTGTTTTTTCTCATATTCTCAATCCTTTATCAGTAGAGATATTTACCCAGAGCAACCTTTTTAAGGTGAGCTCCGTAGGCTGACTTGCCGTATTTTTCAGCCGCCTCAAGCAGCTTTTCCTTGCTTATCCAACCGTTGATGAAGGCAATTTCCTCGGGTGCGGAAATCTTCACCGACTGTCTTTTTTCAACCATTCTTACAAAGTCGCTTGCCTCGTTAAGGCTGTCAACAGTACCTGTGTCAAGCCAGGCAAAGCCTCTGCCTAAAAGCTCAACGGAAAGGCTTTCCTCCTTGAGGTATTTTACGTTAAGGTCGGTGATTTCATATTCACCGCGGGCACTTTTTTCTATGCCCTTTGCAAATTTGCATACGCGTCTGTCGTAAAAATAAAGGCCGGTTACGCAGTAGTTTGATTTGGGATTCTTCGGCTTTTCCTCAATGGAAATTGCCTTGCCGTTTTCATCAAACTCAACAACACCGAAGCGCTCGGGGTCGTCAACATAGTAGCCGAAAACAGTAGCAATGCCCTTTTCTGCCTTTTCCTTTGCACTTAAAAGGAGCTTTCTGAAGCCGTTGCCGTAGAAGATATTGTCACCGAGCACCATTGCACAGCAGTCATCACCGATGAACTCCTCACCGATATGGAAGGCATGGGCAAGTCCGTCAGGAGAGGGCTGCTCGGCGTAGGAAAGCTTTAAGCCGATATCACTTCCGTCACCGAGGAGCCTTTTGAAGTTGGGAAGGTCGTGAGGTGTGGAAATGATGAGTATATCCCTGATGCCTGCAAGCATCAGCGTTGAAAGAGGGTAATAAATCATAGGCTTGTCATAAACGGGCAAAAGCTGTTTTGACATTACCATTGTAAGGGGGTAGAGTCTTGTACCCGAGCCGCCTGCTAAAATTATACCTTTCATAAAAACAACCCTTTCGTTTAATATTTCAGTATATTGCGCGAAGCAAATATAAGCATTGCCGAAACAATAAAATTGACTGCCGACATTGCACAAAAACCAAGGAGAAATCCCATACCGAAGCTGAGCATCCACATACAGACAAGCACTGACGGTAACAGGAAAAGCATACCGGGAACAATACTTGCCGCAAGGAAAATGCCGTTATTTTCCCTTTCACGGAAAAGCCTTGACGTAAGAAGTGCCGAGCCCGTAAGCACAAATGACACGGAAAGTCTTGCAAGGCACATTACTGCAAAGCCGACAAATCCGAGCTTACAGATAAAAGCAATAAGTCCGCATTGAAGCACACCCTCGATGATGATTTTAGGAAGCATTTCAAGTAAGCTGAAAAAAAGCTTTTTCACCGGTGACTGCGGTATAAGATATATGTGAGGCATTGTCAGCTCCTTAATCCACCTGCCCGAAAGCACGGGTAAGAAGGACACCATACAGCTGAAGGCAAACAGCACAATGAAGTCACCTTCAAAAACATAGCCGTAAACGCCTATAATTACAAGATAAAAAAGCGATGTAGGTGAAGCAAGTGCCGTTTTTGTGCGGCGGTTTTCAAGCATATGCCTGTAAAAAATTGCCGATGCACCCCGACCTTTTTTAAGTCCGACGGAGTTTTTTTTCACCCTTACATCAGCGGTGCTGATGCCGTCATTTTTGTCGTTTTCATTTTTGTGAGCGGTAACAACCGCATATTCATAATATCCCTTTTTGTGAATTGCAAGTAATATTCCCGAAAGCTGTGACAAAAAGGCCACAACACCGTAGCCGAGAACAGACACAAGCATTGTTTTTACGGTAATTGGATAAAAGGAACGAAGAAGAGCAAACTGATAAATAAAGGCAAGGCCCATAAAAAGCGACGATGTAAGGCGCCCTAAAACACCGTAAAAGAACACAGGAAGGAATTTTATCGGTGCCATAAAAAGCAGATTGATGTCCGCCTGAGAAAACATTGAGCTGCCACCCTTGAAGCCTTTACGGAATTCAACAAAAAAGCATACAAGGTAAAAAGCAAGAACAATAAGCCTGAATTCGTTTATAGGTCTTGAGCCCGGGACAGAGCCCTGTGCGGCTGAAAAATTCATCACAAGCAAAAGGGCAAAGCCGATAACAAGTATAAGCTTGACGGGCTTTCTCAGAAGCTCAAAAAATTTATTTTTGTACCTGCAGAAGGTAAGGTAGGCAAGGGCACTCATTTACCTTCCACCTCCGTAACGGAAAAGAAAAGCTCCTCGAGGCTGCCGTCGCCTGCATTCATCTGAGCCTTAAGCTCACCCTTTGAAAGGATGAAGGCCTTGTCCCAGTAATTTTCAACGCTGTCAAGGATGTGTGTGCTGATAATCACGGTGACACCCTGACCTTTAAGCTCAAGGAAAATATTTTTAAGCGTCTTTATAGCATAGGGGTCAAGTCCCACCATAGGCTCGTCAAAAATAACAAGCTTCGGCTCATGCAGAAGTGCACAGCAAACGGAAAGCTTCTGCTGCATACCCTTTGAAAGCTCCTTGCCGAGCTTATCGGTTTTATCCTTAAGCTCAAAGGCTTCAAGAAGCCTTTCCTTCAGGGCGGTATTTTTGCATTTATAAGCACGCTCAATAAATTCAAGGTGCTCCCCTACTGTAAGATAATCGTAAAGTGCAGGAGCCTCGGGCACATAGCCTATAAGTCGCTTTGCATCTGTACTTCTGCTGTCAAAGCCGTCAATGGTAATTTTACCTTCAAACTCTAAAAGACCGCAGATACACTTTATCAGCGTAGATTTACCTGCACCATTTGGTCCGAGAAGAAGCGCTATTTCACCCTTTTCCACCTGAAAGGAAATGTCGTTATTGGCTTTTACTCCCCTGAATTTTTTGGTTGCATTTTCAATTTTAAGCATTTCCTTCACCTACTTTGATTTAAGATTATAATATCTTCTATTTTATCACTTCATTGTACCATACTATTTAACTTTTGAACAGAGAAAATTAAAAAATATTTTCTCTTATAGCCTCATGAAATAATGCTTTTTCAAACAAACTGATTTTTTTGAAACATTGTGTTGCATTTTTAAGCTGTATAGTGTATAATCTTTCACGTAATTTACTTTTTGAGGAGGATTTTTACATGCAGGAAGCTAAAACAAAGCCCGACGGCAGAAGAGTCAGGATGACAAAAATGCTTTTGAAACAGAGTCTTATTGAGCTTATGCGTGAAAAATCAATTCACGAAATCAGCATCAAGGATATCTGTGCCGGTGCGGACATAAACCGCAGTACCTTTTACCGCCACTACAACACACAGTACGAGCTTTACGACGATGTTCTCGACGACATAAGCTCTGACATCAGCGAAATTTATACCCGCTGTGCAGGTGAGGACTACACAACACAGCTTTTCCTTGCCGAGGTGCTCAAATATATTGAGAGCCACCGTGACACCTTCCTTGTAATTTTAAGTGAACACAGCAATATCGGCATGGGTGAAACCTTCACACGTTTTACAAACCGCTTTATAAGCCTTGAAAATGACAGCACGCTTAAAATTTACCTTGTGCAGTTTGTTGCCGCAGGTATGACCAGCCTTATCTGGACCTGGCTCAATCAGGAAAAGCGTTATTCCGCTGAGGATGTTGCCGTCCTTATCAGCTCAATTATGACCCACGGCCTCAAGAGAAGCATCAACTTTGCACGTATGATGCAGGAGAAGAGCGAATAAAAATATTAAAGTTTTTTGATTGATTTTTTACAAAAAAGTAACGTCACGCAGCGAGCGAAAAAACAAAAATTAAAAGCACCACCTTGGTTTGATTACCTCGGTGGTGCTGTTTTTATTATTTATGACCTCGCCGGTCATGCGTTCTTTCTTATAAGAAAGAACCAAAGAACTTTACTCTTCAGATTCTGCCATCAGTCATCCTTATTCGGGAAAAGGAACACACTTACCGCACGGGGGTCAAGCATATCCTTAAAGCGCTTAAGCATATCCCTTGTTCTGATAAGAAGTGAGGGATCCCATTCTTTTTCCTCTGCCATCTTCACACCGTAGGAAAGAAGCTTTTCATTGTAGCCTCTTACTCTTTCACGGAAGGAAGCATAATCCTTGTTCTCACCCTGTGTCCAGCCTGATTCAGCGCAGGCAATAAGCCTCGGGAAGCACATATAGCACATTCTGTCAAAGTCCTCAACATACTCTGTCCAGATGGGAGTTTCAACGCCGAGAACATTCTTTCTGCCCGTAGCGTCAAGCTTTTCAAGTAAGGGTGAAAAGCCGTAGGTCTTTTTAAGAGGTGTCATACCGTAGGGATAGTCAAGATAGTAGAAATAGAAATCCTCTGCTATAATCTTGCCGCCCTTGTTGGCATACTCCTCACACTTGTTTGCTCTGTCCATCCAGTCACAAACAATAACAGAATCCTTTACAATGCCTGAATTAAGGGTTTCGTTCCAGGCAAAAACCTCCATACCCTTTTCTTTTTCAAGGTAATCAACAATTCTGTTGGTAAAGTAGCCCTGAAGCTCTTCCTCATTTTTAAGACCTTCTTGCTTGATTTTGGCCTGACAATTTTCACAATTGCACCAACGGGCCTTGGGAGCCTCGTCGCCGCCGATATGTATACGATTTGAGGGGAACAGCTCACAGATTTCATCCAGGAGTCTGAAGCAGAACTCGTAAACCTCCTGCTTACCTGCACAAAGGATATCCTTGAAAATACCGCCGTTTGTCTGCACAGGCACCTTTTCACCGCGGCAGGAAAGCCAGGGATAGCTTGCAACCATTGCAGTTGTGTGACCCGGCATATCAATTTCGGGGATAACCTCGATATATCTTTCCTCACAGAAGGCAATGATATCTCTGATTTCATCCTTTGTATAGTATCCGCCGTATTCCCTTGCATCCTGTGAGCGGAAGCCGTGGCAGTCACGGTAAGCACCTACCTTTGTAAGCTCGGGATAGGTCTCGCATTCAATTCTCCAGCCCTGATCGTCGCAAAGGTGCCAATGGAAAACATTCATCTTGAACTCTGCGGCGGCAAGGATATAACTTTTGATTTCATCAACGGTCTGCATATGTCTTGCAGAGTCAATCATAAAGCCTCTGTATGAAAAAGCGGGCTCATCAGTAATTCTGCAAAGGGGAAGCGTACCCTTTTCAGCAAGACGCATATAGGTAAGATCAGCATAGTATCTGCCCTTATCCCCCTTTGAGGTAATTACAGTTCCGTTTTTCTGTATGTCAATTATATAGGCCTCTTCACCGAGGGCTTCATCAGTTCTGTATGCAACGGGCTGTTCAGTCGCTGCTGTTTCACCGCCGTAGAAGTCCACCTTATTGGGCTTTGGTATAACATTAAGAGTCATATTAACACCTCATTTTTAGTATTATTTGTATTATAACCTAATTTTTCTTTTATTGCAATAGTTAACCCGGGGTGAACGATGGAAAATATAATTAACCTGCTTTGCGGAATCGGTCTTTTCCTTTGCGGTATAAGCCTTATGAGTGAGCATACGGAAAGGGCCTTCGGCAAAAATTTAAAGCATATTCTCGGAGTACTTACAAAAAACCGCTTCACGGGAATGCTCACAGGCCTTGCCGTCACGGGAATTATTCAAAGCTCCTCTGCCACAACGGTAATGGCCGTAAGCTTTGTAGGTGCAGGACTTATGAGCCTTTCTCAGGCGGTGGGCATTGTAATGGGTGCTAATATCGGCACAACGGTTACAAGCCTGCTGATTGCCTTCAATTTTTCCGACCTTGCTCCCCTTGCAATTTTTCTCGGAGTTGCCGTAAAAATTTTCGCCAAAAGGGAAAGAACTGCTCACATCTGTTTTCTTGTAATTGGCTTCGGACTGCTGTTTCTCGGAATGAACACAATGTCAATGTCCTTTTCCTATCTTAAGGATAACGAGGCCTTCCTTGCCTTTATATCCGCCTGCAAGGGCAAAATTCCCTGCATTTTAACGGGCTTTATTATGACCGCAATTCTCCAGAGCTCCTCGGCAACCGTCGGCATACTTCAAGCACTTGCCCTTTCAGGTATAGTCGATACCGAAAGTGCCCTTTACATCATTTTCGGTCAGAACATCGGTGCTGTAATTCCTACAATGCTTTCAGCCGTAGGAGCCACAAAACAGGCGAAGCAAGTGGGAATCATCCACCTGCTTTTCAACCTTATAGGTACGGTAATTTTCTGTACGGTTTTTGCTTTTCTCCCCTTCCCCGCCTTCATCCATCGCATAGGCAACCCGTCAATGCAGGTTTCCTTTATGCACATTGCCTTCAATGTGCTCTCTACGGTACTGCTTATGCCCTTTGGCGATTGGCTTATAAAGGCGAGTGATTTTAAAATTTCCGTAGCAGCAACTAAAAAAAGGTCGTAGCTATTGCTACGACCTGATTTTTATTTTACAAAGGGAAGGAATGTAAATACTGTTCTTGCAGCATCGATAAGCATTTTGAAGAAGTTGATAATTTTCTCAAAGAAGGAAAGCTCATTTTCCTCTTCAACAAGCTCTGCATAACCGGGAAGCACGGTATTGTTATCTGCAGGTGCATCGTCTGTTGTAAATTCAACTACAAGGGGAAGAACAACAGTTGTGATAAGCACCTCAATACCCTTAAAGCGTGTAATTCCGTCACCTGCATAAACAAGGAAGTTTACGGGAACATTTGCACCGAGAAGCTTTGCAACGAATGAAAGAGCCTTTGCATAATCTTCACCGCTTACATCGGAAAGTGCATAGCCGAGAACTGCGCCGAGACCTCTTGTAACAAGAACGACCTCTTCAGAATAACCGGGGAGATTCTCATCACCGAGGTTGTGAGCCTGATAAATTGCTACTGCAAGCTCAATAAGGTTCTTATACTCTGTTTCGGGAATTGAAAGGTCATACTGACCGATAAGTGATTCAATGCTCTTACCCTCTTCGGTTTCGTCAGCGGCCGCAAAAGGCATATTGATGCCCTCGTTGATTTTAACTGCAAGCTTCTTTACAAGAGCCTTCATATCAGCATCCTGAATGTTAAGGAAGCTTACAAGACGGTCAGGCTGTGTGTAGTAATTAAAGGTTATCTCGTAGCTGAGGTCGGTAACGATTTTCTGATATTCGTTGAAGTTGCTTTCTGCAAGTGCACGAGCGTTTGCGCTGATGCCTGAAGGTAAATCTGCTACATTGATTTTTTCAATGCGTCTTGTTTCAAACTTTACATTATCACCGAAGGTTACAACTCTGTAGGGAGTGCCGTAGCCGCCGAGTGAGCCTGTAACTGCATCGTAGATAACAGTTCCGTCAGAAGCCTTTACAGCAGCAATATCGTGGTCATGGGTATGACCTGTGAATACATACTTGATGCCTGCCTTAGCGTAAACATCAACTGCACCCTCGTTCTTTGCGGTAACAACACCACCCGGCTGAATGAGTGATGAAAGAATCATATGGTCAATAAAGTTCTGATGGTGCATAGCAATAAGCTTTTTACCGTCAGCCTTTGCCTTTTCGCCCTGCTCGGCAATCCACTGAAGTCTTTCGGCATTAACGCTGTGAGCTCCTGTACCTACAGTTGTTGCGTCGATTGCGATAAGACGGTACTCATCATCAAGGTCAACTACATAGGAAGCTGACTTTGTATCCTTTTCGAGAGCCTCATTGTAACCGAACTCGGCATAATCAGTCATAAACTGAGCCTTTGTGTTCTTAAGCACGTCGTGGTTACCGGGAACAACAAAAACCTTTTTACCTGTTGTTGCCTCGAAGTTCTTAAGCATTTTTGTCATTTCATCAACCTGATCATCTGTACCGGTTTCTGTAATGTCGCCTACAAGTAAGAGGTACTTGCTATCGCTTGCTGCAACCTCTGCAAGGAATGCCTTGAAGATAGCATCAGCCTCATAATAGAGTCTGCCTGCGGTGTTTACATGAGCATAATCCTCACTTACGGTATTGTTCTTGCCGACAGCACCAAAGTTATTGAAATGAGTGTCGTTTGCAACTGTGATTACAAACTCGTCAGCTTCAGCGGCTGAAGTTGCGACGCTGCAGCAACCAACAAGCATAAGAGCAGCAAGAAATACTGATAATATTTTTTTCATGGATTTTTTCCTCCTTTTATTTTGTGTTCTCAATTTTATCACTACGGAAATAAAAAGTCAATTATTTTTTCTGTAACATAAGGAAAAATCTGCATCAGGCAAAGTAAAAGGGCGGCATAACTGCCGCCCTCAAATTATCTTATTCGATTGCTTCAAGTCTTGTTCTGAACTCTTCAATCTTTTCCTTTGAGTAGATCTTTGAAAGAACTACCATACCCATGTTGGGTGTGAAGCCCATTGCAAGAGCAAGGTTCTTCATGGGGTGATTCATAATTTCAGGGCAGAGATCGTTAACGATTTCCATAACCTGAGGATCCTTCATAAGTACGCTGAATTTTGTGTCGAATGAATACTTTGACATAGTGTATATCTCCTTAAAAAAATATTTTTTATGTAATTTAATGTTTATCGAAGCGACGGGGGGCGTCGCTCCCTACAATTAAATTTTTTATTTCGCCTGCTTACCGAACTCAATACCCTTTTCAAGAGCCTTGAGGTTCATTGCAAGAATTTCGGGCTTCTTCTCCTTGAACTTTGCCTCAAGAGAAGCTACAAAAACATCCTTGCTTACAATTTCGGTTGCACCGATAAGTGCACCGATGATAACGATGTTAGCAACCTTGATATTACCTACCTCAAGAGCAATATCGTCAACGGGAACAGAGATAACCTTAACGTCGGCTCTGTCAACATCAGAGGTAACACGGCTTGAGTTGAGCACCATTACGCCGCCTTCCTTGACATCGTCCTTGAACTTGTTGAAGGCCTGCTCGTTCATTGCAACAAAGTTGTCACATTTTTTTGTAAGAGGTGAAACGATTTCACCGTCACTTACAATAACAGTACACTTTGCACTGCCGCCACGCTGTTCGGGACCGTATTCGGGAAGGAAGGTTGCGTGCTTTGTCATATCAATGGCTGCGTGTGCAAGCATCATACCTGCTGACATGATACCCTGACCGCCTGAGCCTGAAAATACAAATGATTGTTTCATTATGCCTCAGCCTCCTCATCCTTGTAGATACCCGGTTTGAAATAGGGAATGGTGTTTGTGTTCATATATTCAAGAGTGTCAAGAGGATTCATACCCCAGTTTGTGGGACAGTTTGTAAGAAGCTCAATAAATGTAAAGCCCTTACCTGCAAGCTGAAGCTCGAAAGCCTTTTTGATGCCCTTCTTTGCATCCATAACACCCTTGGGAGTGTTAAGTGCATATCTTGCAACAAATACAGGAGCCTTAAGCACGGAGATAAGCTCACACATCTGCATAGGATAGCCTGTTGTTTCAGCGTCACGGCCGAATCTGGTTGTTGTTGACTTCTGACCGATGAGTGTGGTGGGAGCCATCTGACCGCCGGTCATACCGTAGGTCTGGTTATTTGCAAAAATAACGGTAAAGTTTTCACCTCTGTTTGCAGCGGACATAATCTCTGCAAGACCGATAGCGGCAAGGTCACCGTCACCCTGATAGGTGAAAACAAGTCTTTCGGGCATGCTTCTCTTCACACCCGTTGCAACAGCGGGAGCACGTCCGTGAGCGGAGCCGATTACGTCACCTGCCCAGGAATAAAGGTTAAGGGCGGAGCAGCCAACGGAAACAACGTTGATAGCGTTATCCTTCTGTTCAAGCTCGTCAATTACATCGGCAACAAGTCTTGTTGCAAGTGCGTGCATACAACCGGGGCAATAACCCGTAGTCATAGGCATAAGTGATTTAGGTCTTTTGTATGCGGGCATGATTATTCTCCTCCCTTCACAATTTCAGCTATGGCATTGTATACGCCCTCATCGTCAAGGAGCATACCGCCGCTTCTGCCGTACTCGTGTACGGGACAGCGACCCTTTACCTGAAGCTCGATGTCGTCACGCATCTGAGCAGGAATGGTCATTTCAATGTCGATAATTCCCTTCACCTTGCTGTAATCAAGGTTGTCAAGGCTTGCCTTGGGGAAGGGATAAAGAGTGATAGGACGGACCATACCAACCTTGTAGCCCACTTCAGGAAGAGTGTTGATTGCTTCCTTTGCAACTCTTGCGGCAATACCGTAGGCTACTACAACATATTCAGCATCCTCAACAAGGTATTCTTCAACCTTAACGTCCATCATTCCCCACATATTGTAGGTCATACCCTTGAACTTGTTGAGCATTTCAAGAGCCATTTCGGGAAGGATAGGTGTAATCATATGAGGGTCGGGTCTGCCGTTTCTTCTTGAAAGGTCCCAGTCCTCTGTTACGGTGGGATCAAGCTCCTTCATAGGCGGAAGCTCAACCTCTTCCATAATTGCACCGAGGCAACCGTCCATAAGGATAACTACGGGGTTTCTGTCTCTTTCAGCATATTCCCATGCGTTGTAGGTAAGGTCAACTGCTTCCTGAAGTGTTGCAGGAGCAAAAACCATTGTACGGAAGCCACCGTGACCGAGAGCCTTTGTAGCCTGAAGATAGTCAGACTGTGCAGGCTGAATTGAACCGAGACCGGGGCCGCCTCTTGAAATATTAACGATAACAGCAGGAAGCTGTGCTGATGCAAGGTATGAGATACCCTCTGCCTTAAGGCTGATGCCCGGGCCCGAGGAGCTTGTCATTGATCTTGTACCGGTTGCGGCTGCACCGTAAACCATATTGATTGATGCAACCTCACTTTCGCCCTGAACGAAGCTGCCGCCAACCTCGGGAAGTCTCCATGAAAGGTATTCGGGAATTTCGTTCTGCGGAGTGATGGGGTAGCCTGCAAAAAAGCGGCAACCGCCTCTTACTGCTGCTTCGGCAATAGCCTCACAGCCCTTCATAAATCTTTTTTCCATGTCTTATATACCTCCTTAAGCATCCTTGCCTGCAACTTCAATTGCGGCCTCGGGGCACATAAGTGCACAGATTGCACAGCCGTTACAAGCAGCTGCATCGGTCTGTACGGGATAGAAGTGACCCTTTTCAGATCTTTCCTTACCCATTTCAAGAATGTGCTTTGGGCAGAACTTTATACAGTAGCCACAGCCCTTACACATCAAAGGATTGATAGTAATCATTTTCTTATCTCCTTTAATATTTAAATAAAGCTAAAAAGCAACAGGGTAATTATATCACACCCTGTTGCTTTTGTAAATGCGTAACTATAAGCCAAATGTTACAAAATTTAAAGAGTGCTTTTATTCAACCTTACCTGCTGCTCTTGCCTTTTCAGGGTCAGCCTCGGTAAGCTTCATAAAGTCAATCTTCATCAGCGGTGTCTGAGGAAGCTCATCCATAAACACAAAATCTCTGGGCACATAGAACTTAGAGAACTCCGCTTCAAGAGTTTCGCTGATTTTTGCCTTGAGTGCTTCCTGGTCGGTATTTTTATCCTTGAGTGAAGCATAAAGACGTACCATTGATCTGCCGTTGTCCCAGCCCTGAACTGCACAGCATTCGTTGATTTCGGGGAACTCACCTACAACTCTTTCGATATCGGTGGGATATACGTTGTAGCCTGCGATGATGATAAGTCTCTTCTTTCTGCCTGAGAAGTAGAAGAAGCCGTCATCATCCTGATAGCCGAGGTCACCTGAAAGCACCCACTTAACGCCGTTTTCATCGGTGTAAAGGCCGTAGTCCTCAGCCTCGCCTTCAGCATAATAGCCCTGCATAACTGTGGGACCTGAAATTGCGAATTCACCTACTGTGCCGTTGGGAACCTGCTTGTGATCGTCGTCCCAGATCTGAACGTTTACGCCGCGGATAGCCTTACCGATTGAGCCGCGTCTGAAGTCTGCATTTGTGTTTGTGGTACAAACAGAACCGATTTCAGTAAGACCGTAGCCCTGGCGGAGTCTGCCCGTTGCACCCCATTTTTCAAAGTATGAGTTATATTCATCAATAAAGCCGTCGGAAATATCGTCACCGCCGCAGAACATAAGACGCACATTCTTAAGGTGAGGACCGTCGAAGTGCTTGTCCTTCATAAGCTTCTGGAACATAAGGGGAATACCGCCGAAGCCTACAACGTTGTTCTTTCTCATAAGCTTTGTGAAGATCTTTTCGTCAAACTGCATCATAGGAATGATACAAGCGCTGTTACACATAGCCATATGTACTGCTACGCAAAGACCGAAGCAATGGAAAAGAGGAAGAACGATAACCTCGTATTCATTACCGGGATCGTGAATTTCGTCGATATCGGAAACTCTCCATGAAAGCTCATTGATTGCTCTTGAGGTAAGCTTGATTGTCTTGCTCTTACCCGTTGTGCCGCCGCCGTTAAGATAAACCGCGATATCATCAGCATTGTTTATTACAGGCTCAGGCTTGTAATACATACCGATTGCATCCTTATATCGGGTATAGTTATTAAACTTGCTTACTAAAAGCTTTTTAACAATACCTTCACCGAACTTACAGCCTGCCTTCTTAACGCCTGCGGAATAGTCTGATGATGAGCATACAAGGCAAGGAATTCCGAGCTCATTGATTGCATCGATATGAGTCTTGCCCTTTGCAAGAAGAATATCGAGTACCATAACACCCTTTGAGTGTACAAGCTCAAGCTGCTCCTTAAGGTAGTCCGTACCCATAAGAGGATGAACGAAGGAAGTGATTACGCCGATTTTGTTAAGAGCATAGAAAGCAATAATGCTCTGCATTGTTGTGGGCATAAAGATTGTATAAACGTCGCCCCTCTTAAGACCGAGACCCTTCTGGAAATAAGCAGCAAGGCGGTTAATGTCCTCAAGAATTTCGGAACGAAGATAGTTAATGCCGAAATGCTGCATCATAAACACGTCGTTATAACGGCCGGTGCAGTATTCAAGGTATTCTACGCAGTTAAGATTATTTGGTGCGGGTATCATGTTTGTAACTCTCCTTAAAATCAATTTTCTTTAGCTAAAGATGACAAAATAAACTAAATATTAAAAATAATTTTGTCATTATATCAGCATTATAACATTTTTTACTATATTTATGTTAAAAATATTGATAATCTCGAAGAATTAACTGTAAAGATTGTTACATAATTGTTAATATCACACTGTTATTTTACCTGTCTCCCTTGCTTTCTCGGGATCGGTCTCGGTAAGCTTCATAAAGTCAATCTTCATCAGCGGAGTCTGGGGAAGCTCGTCAACGAAAATAATATCACGGGGAACATAGAACTTTGAGAAGTTACCTTCGCAGATTTCACGGATTTTCTGCTTGTATTCTTCCTTGTCACCGTCTTTTCTGAGTGAAGCGTAAAGTCTTACCATTGACTTGCCGTTATCCCAGCCCTGAACAGCGCAGCACTCGTTGATAAAATCAAGCTCGCCTACAACTCTTTCAATATCGGTGGGATATACATTGTAGCCTGCGATGATGATAAGGCTCTTCTTTCTGCCTGCGAAGTAGAAGTAGCCGTCCTCATCCTTGTAGCCAAGGTCACCTGAAAGCACCCATTTTTCACCGTTTTCGTCGGTGTAGATACCGTGGTCAGCAGCCTCACCTTCCACATAATAGCCTTCCATAATTGTGGGGCCTGAAATAGCATATTCGCCTACCTCACCTACGGGAACCTCCTTATGGTTTTCGTCCCAGAGCTGAACGGTAACACCGCGAAGAGGCTTACCAATAGAGCCGCGACGGTAGTCGTTATTTGAGTTAGTTACGCAAACTGAGTTTGTTTCTGTAAGACCGTAGCCCTGACGGAGTCTGCCCACTGCGCCCCACTTTTCAAAGTAGGTATTGAATTCGTCAATAAAGCCGTCGGAAACATCGTCACCACCGCAGAACATAAGACGTACATTCTTAAGGTGAGGACCGTCAAAGTCCTTCTCACGCATAAGCTTCTGGAACATAAGAGGAATACCGATGAAGCCTACAACACGGTTCTTCTTCATAAGCTTTAAGAAAAGCTTTGCGTCAAACTGCATCATAGGAATAATTCTACCGCTGTTACACATTGCCATATGTATACCGATGCAAAGACCGAAGCAATGGAAAAGAGGAAGAACGATAACCTCTGCCTCTTCACCGGGATCCTTGATTTCGTCAAGGTCGGAAACACGCCATACAAGCTCATTGATTGACTTTGAGGTAAGCTTGATTGTCTTGCTCTTACCTGTTGTGCCGCCGCCGTTAAGGTAAGCGCCGAGCTCGTGACCATTGTCCTTAACCTGTTCGGGAACACGCTTCTTTGCAAGGGCTGCGTTGTAGCTTGTCCAATTGGTGAATTTGCTGATGATGAGCTTTCTGAGAAGAGCCTCACCTGTCTTACAGCCGAATTCCTTGATGCCCTCTGAATAGTCTGATGATGAGCATACGATACAGGGAATACCCATATCGTTGATTGTTTGGATATGAGTCTTATCCTTGAGCATAAGAACGTCAAGAACCATAACACCCTTTGAGTTAACAGCCTCAAGCTGTTCCTTGAGGAATTCTGTTGACATAAGAGGATGAACGAAGTTTGTGATTACGCCGATGCTGTTAAGGGCGTAGAAAGCGATAATACTCTGCACGGTTGTGGGCATAAAGATTGTGAACACGTCACCTCTTTTAAGACCGAGGTCCTTCTGGAAATAACCTGCAAGAGCATCCATATCAGCAAAAATTTTCGAACGGTAGTATTTGACGCCGAAGTGCTGCATCATATACACGTCGTCATAGATTTCAGTACAGTATCTGAGGTACTGATAACAGTTTTTGTTTTCCGGTGAATTCAACATAATATTCTCTCCAATCAAATAATAGACAAAATTTCACTTTTATCCTTTATTTAATTATACATATAAATAAAATTCATTTGTTAATCGTTTATCATTTTTCAATGAATTGATAGTAAAGTGTGTAAATAAATTGTTACAAGTATACAATTTATAACATTTTTTTGCAACAATTGGTGTTTTTATGTTGTCGCAAACATCTGTAACCGGAACAAGCTTGTTCACATAGGATAATAACAACGGACAAAAAGTCCGTAATACTCAAAAAGGAGAGATAAAAGTGAACAACTGTAATCAGCCTTGCCGTCAGACTCCCATGCCAAGAATGACACGTGAGGCTCAGACACCCGGATGTGCTCCCTGCCACGAAAGTGCAGATACGTCCTGCGCCTGCCGCAAAGCCGCCTTCCCGGTTAACACCGCCTATGCAATGGCATACGTTCCCTTTCAGCAGAGCGGTGAGGTTTATCCCCACGAAAGAGCCCTTTCAAGAGGAACAATATTCCCCTGCCTTGACCTGCCCTTCCTCAAGGGGTGCTGCAAATGAATAACAGTAACAGCTTCCTTTTTCACTTTATGGCAGTTCGCTTTGCTATGTGGGATCTGCACCTTTACCTCGACACTCATCCCGATGACGAGGAAAAGCTCTGTCTTCTCAACAGCTACAAGGAAAAATACGAATCAATGCTTCCCGAATACGAGAGTCAGTTCGGTCCTCTGTCCCACGCTATGGGCTCGGGCTGCAGCTGGGTTAACACACCCTTCCCCTGGGTGAAAGGCGGTGCTTGCTGATGTTTCAGTATGAAAAAATTCTTCAGTATCCCATAAACATTAAGAACTCCAACCCTGCCGCCGCAAAAATCATTATCACACAGTACGGCGGCCCCGACGGTGAGCTTGGTGCATCCCTGCGCTATCTCAGCCAGCGCTTCGCAATGCCCGACCCCAAGCTTCAGGGCTTGCTGACGGACATCGGCACCGAGGAGCTCGGACACCTCGAGATGATAGGCACCCTTGTTTATCAGCTCACACGTAACCTTTCAATTGACGAAATCAAAAAAGCAGGCTTTGACGCCTACTTTGTTGACCACACCACCGGCGTCTATCCCTCAAGTGCGGCAGGCGTACCCTTTACTGCGGCTTATCTGCAGAGTAAGGGCGACATCATCACCGACCTTCACGAAAATATGGCCGCCGAGCAGAAGGCAAGAACAACCTACGACAACATTCTCCGCCTTGTTGACGACCCCGATGTGTGCGATGTAATCAAGTTCCTGCGTGAAAGGGAAATTGTGCATTATCAGCGCTTCGGTGAAGGCCTGAGAATTGCCACGGATAAGATGAACGAAAAGAACTTCTACGCATTCAACCCGGCCTTTGACATTGGGTGCAAATAAAACAATACCCGTACAGCATAAACTGTACGGGTCATATTATTTACATTTTACTCAGCAAACTTATAAAGTTCTGATGTGTCGGTTTCAGCTGAATCAACATACCAGGATCTGCCAAGCTGAACAGCAATAACAGTTACCTCTGTTTCCTTTTCACCGCAGGAAACCTTAACTATAAGCTCCTTGACTGCACTGATGTCCTCTTTTGAAACCTTGTAGCTTTCAAGTGCCTTTTCGTCAGCCTGACCGAGATATACCTCAAGGTCAAGGTCGCTTTCAGCAGTTACCTCGGTAACAATTCTGTAATCCTCGCCGAAGGCCTTTTCATAAACGCCCTCGGACTTAACAGAGGTCTGAAGGCCTGTGTTCTCGTCAAACTCGTCCTCTGTACCCGTCAGCTTTTCACCGTAAGACCTTACATTTGCCTCAAGGGCTGTGAACATAATCTCGTCGGTCATATAGTCGTCACCGAAGATTGCCTTACGCTCTTCAACAAGTCTGTCAAAATAGCTTGTGAAAATAAGGTCGTAGTTGTCCCAACCGTTTTCACTCACAAGCTCCTCATAGTAAGGATACATTGTGTCAATGAGCTGACCCTGAAGTGAGCCGTCATCATTATTTGTCTTTTCACCTTTGAAAAAGTCGTTATTGTAGCCCTTGGGAAGGTCGCTGTCAGTTAGTGCATCAAGCTCTGTATTAACATCTCTGTTAATTACGGGATACATATAATATTCACGGATGAAGTCACCGTATTTCCGGCTCTTGCCGAGAAGTGAATTCTTGTAAGCGTTGTAGCCGTCACCTGTCTGTGCAATAGAGTCGACATAGCTTCTTGCAACCTCTTCAGGATGGAAAGCGATGTATCTTGAAGTAAAGGTTGTGTAAACAATCGCAATAAGTGCGGCAAGCACTCCGAAGAATACGATTACTGCATATAATTTGAAGTTAAACTCTTTTTCGGCCTTGTTCTTTGCCATTGCTTACGCCTCCTCTCTCTTAAGTGTGCCGTTTGCTTCACGGCGTGCAATAAGCTCTTTTGTGATTTTCTCCTTCTTCTCGCCTACCATATCGTAGAAGAAAATGGGAACTGCCTGGAACACAACGAAAACTGCAGGAATGATTGTGTAAATCATAAGAAGCTTGTCGAGTGTTGCGTCGGTCTGTGTTGCATAAGCAACGTTGGCGTCAGTTGAAACTGCGTAACCTGACCAGGTGTAAAGGAGCCAGGGACCGAGTGCCTTTGTAAATGCGGAAGCAATCTTTGAGAAAAGACCGTAGCCTGCATAAGCAAGACCCTCCTGGCGTTTACCTGTCTTATACTCGATTTCGTCAACGCAGTCAGCAATCATAATGTTGGGTGTAACATTTGTGTTACCGTGCTGAAGACCGCAGAAGAAGTTGAGGATAAGGAAAGGAATGATAAGTCCCTTGTTGAAGCCGATTCCCTTTGAAACAAGGAAGAGGATTGAAAGTGACGATGCACCGTAAAGGCAGAAAATGATGAAGGTCTTTTTGGTTGAGAACTTCTTGAGAACGATATTAACAAGGAGTGTACCTACGGCTGTACCGATACCCATAGGAAGGAGAAGACCGAGCTTGAGATCCTTTGAGCCGAGAAGGTAAATTGCTATGTAAAGTGAAACTGTACCGTAAACACCTCTGCCGAAGCCTGTAAGCTTTGTCAGTGAAACCATAAGGAGATTTTTGTTTGTGAAAACAACCTTAACGGCATCCTTAAGGCTTACTTTTTCCTGCGTGAAGGGAACTCTTTCCTTGTTGTTTACAAAGAAAATCATTGTAAAAAGGATAATACCGAGGGCACATACTGCTGTTGAAATGATGAGGTCAAGACCCTGACCTTCAGCATTTTTAAACTGCTGCTGACCCATTGCCGCCTTCATAATAAGACCGACAACAAGGATAACAACCATACCGCCTGACTGACCGACAGAGCGAAGGAAGGAAGCAATTGAAATTGCACTTGAACGCTCCGAGGGATTGGGTGAACAAAGGGAGCCGAAGCAGTTTGCAGGGCTTTCAACAGCACAGCAGAAGGCCGTATAAAGTGAATAGATTACAAACATCCACACAATTGCAAGAGTCTGATTGTTTGTGTTGGGTGCTACGAAAACGAGCATTGAAATGAGGGCAAGGGGCACAACGCCGAAGCCTACCCAGGGCTTTACCTTACCGAACTTTGTTCTTGTGTTGTCAACAAGGTAACCTATTACAAGCTCACACACCGCACCGACGATACCTGCAACGAGGAATACCATGGAAATTGTGCTTGACATTACATCGGGGTCGAAGCCCTTGCCCTTGAAGGCAAAGTCGGCAAAATAGGTTGCCGTATAGTCGGGCATCCAGCCCGTCAGGAGTGCCACACCGAAAAGGCCGATACCGAAGGTGGCAATCTCTGATTTTTTCATGTACTTTTTGACTTTGTTATCAGACATGTTTTTTTCTCCGTTCCCTGCCCCTGAACTCAAAGGGCAGAATTTATTTTCCGCAACATTATAGCACAAAGAAAATTGCAGTTCAAGGCAAAAAAAATAAAAAAGGTGATTTGTTCTTGACTAATGGGAAGGATTGTGATATCATATCTGTCGTTAGTTAAATAAGCGGATGTGGCGGAATTGGCAGACGCGCTAGATTCAGGTTCTAGTGAAAGCAATTTCATGTGGGTTCAAGTCCCGTCATCCGCACCAGAATCGACAGGCTTCGGCTTGTCGATTTTTATTAGCCCACCACGAAACTTCAACAGGAGGTTAAATATGTTCAGTAAAGCAAAAGCCTTTGTAAAAAAAGAAAGCGTGTTTTTCATCTCGGCATTTTTTGCCGTTGTGACAATGTTCTTTGTCCCGCCTGACAAGGAATACCTTCACTATATCGACTTCAAGGTTCTGTGTCTGCTTTTCTGCCTTATGGCAGTTGTCGCAGGCTTTAAAAGTGTAGGTGTTTTCAACGCTCTTACATATAAGCTTCTCAAGCATATAAAAAACGGAAGGATACTCGGCATCACCCTTGTGCTTCTCCCCTTCTTTACCTCAATGCTCGTTACAAACGACGTTGCCCTGATTGTTTTTGTGCCCTTCACCATTGCACTTTTAAGCAGCTTTAATCTTACAAATGCAATTGTCCCCGTTATTGTACTTGAAACCGTTGCAGCAAACCTCGGCAGTATGGCAACACCCGTAGGCAATCCGCAGAACCTTTTCCTTTATTCAGCTTACAACCTCGGTGCAGGTGAGTTTTTCTCCGTCACCCTTCCGCTGACATTGTTGAGCCTTGCGTTGCTTACGGTTGCATCGGCTCCAGTTTTGCCGAAAAGTCTTGACATAAACGAACTGAAAAAAGAAAGCGTAACCGACACAAAAAAGCTTTTGATTTATTGCTCACTTTTTATCCTTGCCCTATTGACGGTTTTCAGAGTTGTTCCCTTCCAGGTGACAACTGTAATCACAGCTTTGGTTTTCCTTGTTATTGACCGCAAACAGCTTAAGGAAGTTGACTTTATGCTCCTTTTTACCTTTGTGTGCTTCTTTGTGATTTCAGAAAATCTCGGCAGACTTGACACCGTAAAGGAATTCCTGCAGGCTCTTTTAAATAAAAGCACCCTGCTTACAAGCATAGGTGCAAGTCAGGTAATAAGCAATGTGCCTGCCGCCGTGCTTTTATCGGGCTTTACGGATAATTGGAGAGAGCTTCTCGCAGGCGTGAACATAGGTGGTCTCGGTACTCCCGTTGCTTCCCTTGCAAGCCTTATCACCCTTAAGCTTTACCTCAAATCACAAAATGCAAAGCCGATAAAATTCCTTGCAGTTTTCACCGCATTTAACCTTGCAGGACTTGTTATTCTTATTGCGTTTATGTATCTTCTATAACAAAATCAACCGTCGGCATATGCCAACGGTTGATTTTTCTTTTAATCCATATTTAAAATCGCTTCATAAATTCTCTTGCAGTTGTTCTTGTCATTGAAGCCGTAAAAATTTCCGACTCGTTCAAGGTACTTGTCCTCAATTTTGCAGTCACGGTCAAGGGACGCAATTATCGCATCAACCGTTGAGTCAAGGTCTGTGCATACGGGTCCGAAGCCGTCTTTTTCGTAACTGAAGTAGCCCTCGGTGTATGAATGTGACTCGAAGAAGGTATCCTTATCAAACTGAGAATAAACAACAGGCTTGTTAAGATAAGCAAAATCGAAGAAAACAGAAGAGAAGTCTGTTACAAGCAATGCGCCCTCTGAAAACATACGGTTGTAGTTTACAAAACCCTTGTTTATTGAAAAGACGTCATTGGCTGTATAGTCAACGTACTGCTTTGTATGAATGGGATGCAGACAGAATATACCCTTGTAGCCCTTTTCCCTCATTTTTGAAAGCAGTCTTTCATCGTTGATAAGAGAATTGTAGAACTTGAAATATTCCGTTTCATTGAATTTATCGTAGTATACGCTTTCGGTGTTGATGTCATAGCTCTTTTTGATTGACTTTCTCCACGTAGGCATAACCGCAACAATTTTCTGACGCTTGTCCTCAAGCAAATCATAACGGGCAAAGCCGGTAAGCTTAACCTCTTTTTCGGTGTACATATAATCACCGTCAAGAATGGAAGCTCTCTCGTTTTTAGCCGCCGTTACAAAAAGATTGATGTTCTTATTGAATTTGTTAAGCCAGTCTGAAAGGTTATCCTTTGTAATACCGTGCTGAAGGAATACAAGCTTTGAATTTATCATATCGGAAAGGTAAGGCTTTTCTTCCTTGCCAAGGGGATTTACTGCAAAGTCACTACCCGAGGAGGCAAGAAGCTTATCAGCACAAAGGAAATACTTTTTGTACATTTCCTCATCCTCAAAATATATAACCCTGCCGATTTTATTCAGCTCGTCAACACGGCTGTAATTTTTACTTATTGCAAACACGGGAACAATATTCTTATCCACATCCTTGCTTGTGCAAAGATATCTGAAAATTGCCTCACCGTTGTCCCCTGCTTTTTCAAATCTGTCAGTAATAATCCAGAGCTTTTTCTTTCTGAAGTTCTTTTTCTTAAACTTAAGAACTTCCTTTCTGAAGGAAGCAATGCTTTCAAGCTCATTTTCGCTTAACCAGAGCTGCTTTGCCTTTTCAAGACTTTTGCTGTCCTTTTTAATGTTCTTTGACTTTTTAACGGTAATGCCGTTTTCCGTGCAGGTAACGATGTAGTCACCCTGCACCTTACTGCAAGGCTTGAACACAAGTGCATCGGGAACAAATTTGCCGTAACGTACGGTTATATCGCAAAGCTCGTCGCCTACAGTCAGCGCCGCTTTGACAGTAGTATCTCCGCCCTTTGACAAGCCGCTTAAATCAAACTCCTGTGTGAAGCGATAATAACGCTTATCCCTGCCGAAAATGCTTTCCTCAAACAAAAGGTCATAGTCTGTAAGCTCGGGACTGCAAACCTTATCATCCTGCTTTAAAACAAGTGAAAGCTTTGATTCGGGACAGCTTGAAAGAAGCCACCTTGAAACAACACCCTCAACCCTGAGAGTATCACCCTCAATTTCACAGATATGTATAACGCAGCCTGCATGGTTGATTTTGTTAAAGTTGTAAAGTCTTACGTCATCAACATAAACGGACTTTTTCTTAAGGTCAAAGCGTGACCTTTCAATAAGCTCCTTACCGCCGTGCTTAAGCTTATAAAAGGCACATTTTATACCCAGGCGCTTATGAACGGGGCTTCTTAAATAAACACCGTCTTCAACATGGCTCAATATATCCCTAAGGAAGCTGATGTAATTATCGCGAAACTCATCATCTGTATTTACTTCATCGGGAAGAAGAACTTTAACTCTCCAGCCGATATCATATGCAAGGATATTCTGTGCATAGGGTACAACCTCACCGAAATGCCTGATTGACTCTTCAATAATTCCGTTATAATAAATCTGCGGTGAAACTGTATAATATTCGGGGGTAAAGCGCTGAACCTGTGTAGCTGAAGACTCGTCTGCACGCTTTCTGTAAAGATAGATGCAATCATCGAGTATACCGTATTTCATTTTTCTGAAAATTATACCGTTTATAAAAAGGCTGTCCTCACCGAATTTCACCTTTTCGTTAAAGCGCATACCCTTCATTGCTTCTCTTCTGATAAAGGTTGAAGCAGTCTGAAGCTGAATACAGCTGTACTCACTATCTTTGGTAAGGTCTACAACTCTTGAGCCCTTATCACATTTATAGTCAAGCACGTGCCAGCCGTCGAAGGCATCAAAAAATCTGAGTCTTGAGGAAACAACGTCAATGTCCTCACCATGCTTTTCAAAGAAATTAAATGCCTTTTCAAAAGCTTCACTGTCCCACTTATCGTCAGAATCAAGGAAGTTGATGTATTCACCCTCGGCATATTCGGCACCGAAGTTACGGGCACTGCTTACACCGCCGTTTTCCTTGACAAAATATCTGATATTATCGGGATACATATCGCGGTACTTTTCACATATTGCACCGCTGTTATCCGGTGAGCCGTCATTGACGAGAATAATTTCAATATTATCCTTGAAGCCTATTGTCTGACCTATAACAGAATCAATAGTTTCCGCAAGGTATTTTTCAACATTGTATACAGGGATAACAACGGAAAATTTATATTTAAAATCTGACATTTTTTTACCTCCTGTAAAAAATCAAACACATAATGCCGCACTAAAACAGGGTAATTATATCATCACGGATAAACTTTATCAAGTATCTTTATTGATTTATTCGAACAAATGATATATAATTTTAAAAAAATATTACAGGAGAAAATTTTATGCATTTACTTAAAGTTGACAAAGAACATTATGTCGGTCAGGCTGACCCCTACATTTTAAAAAGCGGCGGCAGATATTACATCTACGTTACAGGTCACGATGCCGTTTACGCTTACCATTCAGATAACCTTTTTGACGGCTGGGAGTTTCACGGTAAGGTAATGACAATGGAAGGTCACGACTCCTTCTGGGCACCGAGCGTAATTGAGCTTGACGGCAAGTTTTATATGTACAACTCAATTGAAATTTACAACGACACTCCCGACAAGGGCGGTCACAGAGGTGCAATGCACGTTTCCGTTGCTGATAACCCCCTCGGACCCTTCACGGACACAAAGCAGATTTTACATCCTTTTTCAATCGACTCTCACATTGTGAAAAATGAAGCAGGACTTTTCCTCTTCTATTCCGCAAACAAGTTTGAGGGTGAAAGAATCGGCACCTGCATTTACGTTGACAGAATGCTTGACCCCGTAACTCCCGAGGGCAAGCCCGTGCTTGTACTTGAACCTACCCTTGACGAGGATATTTACTGCCGTGACCGTTACAAAAAGGGTCAG
The DNA here is from genome assembly GCA_045643805.1 of Acutalibacteraceae bacterium. Taxonomy (GTDB): domain Bacteria; phylum Bacillota; class Clostridia; order Oscillospirales; family Acutalibacteraceae; genus UBA6857. The sequence goes on along the minus strand of JAZRFT010000025.1, from coordinate 11,691 downwards.
CACTGGCACACTATTGAGGGTGCATTCTACTTCAAAGAAGGCGACTGGCATTACCTGATGTACTCGGGCAACTGCTTTGAACAGCCTACATATTACATCGGCTATGCAAGGGCAAAGACCGACGAAACCGACCTTACGAAAATTAAGTTTGAAAAGTATCCCGACAAGGACACCTATCATCCCGTTATGAAGGCAAACGAATTTGAGGAGGGCACGGGGCACCACTCCATGATTAAGGAAGACGGTCAGTGGTATGCCGTTTACCATGCCCGTGATTACGGTAACAATGACGGTGCAAACGCCTTTGACGCGAGAAATGCGAGAATCTGCAAGCTTCACGTGGAGGACGGAATTATTACGGCAGAAAGGTATGCAGACAGGATATAAAGCGTAAAGTTTTTTTGGTTACTTTTTTTACAAAAAAAGTAACGCCCGACCGGCGAGGTCACAAGAAAATTTCATTTCAAAAAAGTAAAAGCAGGTGTAGAGCGACACCTGCTTTTGTTATGCAATTTTATAGTCAGGGGGCATCGCCCCCTGAAACCCCTGACAAGCTTTTGTAAAAGCTTGACCAAAACTTTACTTGTTTTATTTCTTGTAGTATTTGCCTGACCTTTTCAGATACTCCACAAGCATACCCGTCCAGTCCGTCTGAATAAAATCATATCCTCTGTCCGCAAGATATCCCCAACCCATGTCCTCACTCACCGTGAGTGCCGTATCATCACTATGACCGCCCGCAAGCTGCTGCTTATGATTGAATATAATCGCATTAGCCCACAAAAGCTTACCGTCACCGTGAATTTTTTCAATAAAGGCATCATTTGCCACCGGAGCATCGTCAGTCTTAAAGCAGGTTTCAATGCCCACATAATTGATATTCCTTTTCATAAGCTCCTCGTGACAGTCGCACCTTTCCTTTACAATCGGCATAAAAGGAAGCTCGGGTGCAAGGCCTTCAAGCAGGTCAAAAACCTTCTTCGACGGAGCACTTTTTACAAGCATCTGCTCGGTCATTCCGTGACGCTTCACCGCCTCATAAATCTTCTGCGGATTTGACCAGAACTTGTCAATGTTTATGTAGCATCTGCCCTTGAACTGTTCAAGAAAATCGTCAAAGGAAGCAATACCGAACTGTGTCGGTGTATTGTCGGAATTGACATAGCGAAGCTTTTTTATCACCGAAAAAGGAAGAGTACGTAAAAGCAAGGGCTTATTAAGGTGAGCATGCTCCATCAACGGATGAAAAAGAAAAAGCTTACCGTCGGCACTGATGCTCATATCGACCTCAAGCATATCTGCTCCCTGCTTGAGTGCAATTTCATAGGATGCAAGGGTGTTGCAGGGAATGTTACCGCCTGCCGCACCTCTGTGGGCAACAATTATTATGTTTTCTTTTGCTTTTTCGCGTAAATCAAAATTCATTTTTATCCTCTCCTTGCAACAAGCATTGTTGTATTTTCAATTCTCATTACTTTTTCAACTGACTCAAAGCCTGCTTTTTTCAGCATTGCAATCTGGCTTTCTATTGTGCAGGGTGTATCGTAATGAAAATGCTCATTTTCTCCTATCCTCTGCTCTTTTCTTAATCTTTCATTTTCGCTGAACCAATGCCTTTCTTCTTCCTCGGTTTCCACCATATAATCACACTCAATGTAAACGCCCTCATCGGTCAGAGCGTTGAAGATTTTTCTGTAAAGCTCGGTCTTTTTCTCCTTTGAAAAATGGTGCATTGTCTGAAAGGAAACAGCACATTCAAAGCCTTTACCGAAGTCGGCGGTAAAATAGTCACCGCAGATAAGGTGTATATTTTTATCCGCATATTTTTCACGAAGCTTACACAGCATTGCATCACAGAGGTCAACACCCGTTACAGATAAATCGAGGCACTTACGGAAAATCGATTCTAATTCAAGTCCTGTTCCGCAGCCGAGGTCAAGGAGCTTACTGCAGCTTTCGGGAACAAATTCAGCCATTTTAACGTAGCCTTCCTTGCAGCCTTTAACCTCATTTATCATATGCTCGTCATAATCATCAACACGGGCGGCAAAAAAATCCGCCATCTGTTCAAGCTTCTCCATACCCTCACCTCGTTAACATTATTATAGTATAAAATAAAGCCTCTTGTCAAACAAGAGGCTTTGTTAAATCAATCAAAAAGCGGTGTTGAAAAATATCTTTCCGCTGTGTCGGGCAGAATTGTTACAACGGTTTTGCCCTTACCGAGCTTTCTGGCGAGACGCTTTGCGGCGGCAACATTTGTACCGCTGCTGATACCGCACATCATACCTTCCTTTGCGGCAAGCTCCTTTGCGGTAGCAATTGCCTCCTCATCGGTAACAACGCATACCTCATCATAAATATCGCAGTTGAGGATTTCGGGAATAAGTCCGTCTCCGATACCCATCTGCATATGACTTTCAATTTCACCGCCCGAAAGAATAGCCGCCTTATCCGGCTCAACCGCCCAGATTTCCATATCGGGATTAGCCGCCTTAAGTGACTCACCTATGCCCGTAATTGTGCCGCCCGTGCCGATACCTGCACAAAAGCCGTCAATCTTGCATTCAGCCTGACGCAGAATTTCCTCGGCGGTGGCAGAACGGTGGATATCGGAGTTCGCGGGATTTTCAAACTGCGAGGGGACAAAAACATTTTCGGGATCATTATCACGGATGCGCAGAGCGAGGTCACGGCAGATCTGGATGCATTTACCAATATCGCCGTCATCGTGGACAAGGCTGACTTCAGCACCGTACTGTGAAACAAGCTTTCTTCTTTCCTCACTTACGGAGTCAGGCATAATAACTCTGACCTTATAGCCTTTCACGGCACCTACAAGAGCAATACCGATACCCTGATTACCGCTTGTAGGCTCGACAATAAGCATATTCTTTTTAAGGACGCCTCTTTCCTCGGCATCAATAATCATATTATATGCAGTACGGGTTTTAATCGAGCCGCCTACATTGAGACCTTCAAACTTAACAAGTATCTGTGCATCGTTTTCGTCAGTCATATTGCGAAGTCTGATAAGAGGTGTATTTCCTATGGCTTCAAGCACATTATTATAAACCATCGTTTATTCCTTTCAATAAAACATATACTAAAAAACTATCCGTGGTATTTTAACACACGGATAGAATTTTTTCAATAAATATGAAGGAATATTTTTACTTAATCTGCGAGAAAAATTCACGGGCAAGCACATAAGCCTGCTTACCGTCCTGCGATATGTAGGAGGAGTGGTCTGCACCCTTGATAATTGCAACCTTACTGTCCTTTATATTCTCGTGGATAAACACCGTATCGGAAAGCCACATAATGTCATACTCCCCTGCAACGATATAAGCAGGGCAGGTGATTTTCGAAAGCTTTTCGGCATCAATATCTGGAAGAGTAAGCATCATATCGTTGAGCTTATCAGGTTTCATCATATTCATCACCTTAACTCCGAGGGGGAAATAAGGCTTGAACTCACCCGGCACGGAGTTTGCACCGCAGGAAACAAAGCCGCCGAGCAGATCGGGATAGGTATAAGCAACGGTGAGGGCATTTATTCCGCCGTCGCTGTGACCCATAAGGTAAGGTTTGTCAAGCTTCATTTTATCGCAGAATTCTTTTATATCCTTAGCCATAAGGTCATAGGAAATCACGCCCGGGTCACTTGACTGACCGTGGCAACGGCTTTCGATCACATAAACCTTATAGTCATTTGCAAGGTAAAGTGCGGCTTCCTCTAGGGATTTTTTGCTTCCGCCGTTTCCGTGAACAAGAAGCAGGTCGTGACCCTTATCACCGTAAAGGGCATAATGCATTGTCATTTCGGAAAGCTCAACGTCACCCTCCTCAATTGCACCTGAAACAGGCTCGGGGAGGTCGGTTGTATCAAGGGTGATGAGGTTGTAGTTTTTTGACTGCTGACGGACATAAACCTGCCACGCACCGAGACCGACAACGGCTGAAAGTGCAACGCAGCTGACAGCGGTGAGAATTTTAAGGGGTTTTTTCATAGTGATTCTCCTTTATTTATTAGTCCTTTCTTCGATTACATAACGCCAACCGCAATCAATCTCCAGGAGTTCAGCATCCTCTGCAAGCGCAAACATTGAACATACATAAGCAATTTCCTTTGTTGATCCGTTTATGCCTATATAGTTAACTTCTTCCGGATATAGATTGTTTTCATCGTCTTGTGCAAGAAGTATAAAATCAAAACCTTCATAGTTGAAAGTGTTTTCATTTTTTTCATGGTAAAAATCAACCTGAGATTTGAGTTTTTCTGTTTCAATTTTAAAATTTTCATCGTCATATTCAACAATTGTGGTGTATCCGACTTGCTGAAATATACCTGCAGAAAAATAGTAATAATGGGAAATATCTTCAAAATCTCCGTAGCTGCTCAAATCAATTTTTTCCATTTTATAAACATCTTCATATCTTTTGCCTGAACTTTCAACAGACTCGTTATAACCGATAATCTCATCAGCTCCGTTAAAGGATTCAAAAACCACAAATCCGCCCAAAAATCCTACATATGTGCAAAAAATTGAAGTAACTAACAGAATAATCAAAGTAATAACAACCCTGACCTTGTCAGGTATCTTTTTTATCAACACGAAAAGCATCGACAGCAGAAAAGTATAAAAAGATACATCCGTTATAAAATTTCTGATATCAATTATATGCCCATTAAGCTTGTGATATAAAAAATATACAACAGGAATAACCAGAATTAAAAGGGCAAAAATAAGGCTGGCATAAAATGCTTTTGTCTTTTTCATAATACAGCCTCCTTTTTCTTAATTTTACTACCTTTAACAATTTATGTCAACAATAAAAAACGCCCCCGACGGGACGATAACTATATAAACTCTCCATAAAATGAAATAACCCCCGAGGACCGATGTTTCTTCACACATCTTTGTTGGTCCGGGGGGTTATCTCTGTTCATCCTTTGTATCTAACTTCACTTTGGTCAACCTCTCTTTCTTCAGAATGGTTATCTTCCTTTGCATTTTGATTTTTGACTTTCATTTTATTTTTTATTTTTCAAAATGCTTTTATTGAAGACTTTTGGGTTTTACCTGTTCATTGGTATCACCTTTCCCTTTCTGTGACTATATATTAACATAAAAAATTCCACATTTCAATATCTTTTTTGTACAAAGTTAACTATATATTTTTTATGCAACAGGGAGAAAGTGTATCAATATACCGCAAAACCGTTGACATTTGACTATGTATTTTGATATGATATATTTGTTGGGGTGCTTTTTGCACCCTATATTTTCTTAGGGTTGTAAACCCCAAAGCGAAAGAAGGAGAAAATATGACAAAGCAAGAAAAACGGACGGCAAAAACCAAGGCCTTTGAACAAAAGCAGCTTTCCTCACTCAAGGCTAAATCCATGAAGGGCACTTCAAGCAGTTACTTCCTTATTCTGCTTGTGATAATCGCCTTTGTAAACATCATTGACGAGGTCACAAGTAATCTTTCGGTTTCCGTGCAGTCCTCATTTGTTACGGAGTTTTTCGTCAACCGTCCCTTCCTGGGCAAAATGTACACCTTCGAAGAGGGACTTTCCCTTCACACCTCGGTAAGTGTAATCAGCTACGTGCTGGGCGCAATCACCCCCTTTTACAAGGCTCTTGCCGATAAATGGGGCAGAAAACCGCTCTTCGCAATGTCGACTCTCGGTATGAGCTTAGGTCTTCTTATCATTTACTTTTCACCGAATTATCTTGTTTTCCTTTTAGGCTATGCCGTTATCGGCTTTTTCTTCGGTCACGATATTCAGATTATCTACATCCTTGAGGAAGCTCCCGACAAATACCGTGCCGCCATTTACAGCGTACTTAAGGCTCTTGGCATTTTCGGTGTTGTATGTATCCCCGTTCTTCGCAATATGCTTATGGGTGATGATGCTACCCTGTGGAGAAGAATTTTCATGGCTCCCGCAATTGCAGGAATTATTGCCGCACTTATGGTTGTGCTCCTTGCCAAGGATACAAAGGTGTTTATGCGTGAGCGTATCTCCTACCTTTCAATTCCCTATGAGGAACGTCAGGCACAGAAGGAACGCGAAAAGCAGGAGAAAAAGGCACAGAGAAACCAGTCAGGTGTTTTCAATGCTGTAAAATACATTTTTGCCAACAAGGACACAAAGTCCCTCATAATTTCACACATCATTTTTGATGCAGGCATGCCTGCAATTGCACTTTACTATGAATCCTCAATGCACATTGCAGGAATGAGCACCTCGGACATAACAAAATCGATGTTTGTGCTTCCCATAGTTTACGCAACTCTCACCTTCTTTTCAGGCTTCATTGCCGACCGTCTCGGAAGAAAAAAGACCATTATCGGAGCAAGTGTGCTTTGCATAACGGGTTTCATCCTCTTTGCCGTGGGCATCAACAACCTGTGGAATCCCTACCTTATCGGCGGCTTCTGCGGACTTTATCAGGGCTGCTACTGGATCGGCAGAGACTATATGAACATCATGATGACAGAAAAGGTACCCACTGACATCCGAGCTTCCGTTGTGGGAGCTGAGGGCTTGCTTGTTATCATCGGTCTTGCTGTGGGCTATATCCTTGCTGCCGTTGGTATGATTGTCATTCCCGTATGGCTCACCTGCCTTGTTGTGGCACTCCCCTGCGTTGCTGTTGCGTCGGTTATCCTTTCCGCAAGAGTCAAGGAAACCAAGGGTGCAAACCTTGATGAAATAGGAATGGAATAAAAAGCGTAAAGTTTTGGTCAAGCTTTTACAAAAGCTTGTCAGGGTTGGTAAGGGGTGAAACCCCTTGCACTGAACAATTCAATAAAAAACTACCCCCTTTGGTCATTGACAACCAAAGGGGAATTTTTTCATTTCATCATATAGCTGAAGCCCATCAGCAAATACAAGGGTCCGAGACAGTACACCATAAACATTTCCTTATGAGGCACCTTTGTTTTGAAACAGTCCGTCAGCAAAAGGCACTCGAACACATAAGCTCCTGCACCGCAGAAATATGCAATACCCTTTAAAATGTGATGTATGTCAATATGAGATATTTCGTCGAAAACAAAGGAAATCAGAAAAAGCAATGCCGAAGCACCCACAAGCAGATTGCGGATAATAAGCATAATATGGTCACGGTCGTAATGTTCCTTATGAACAAGCTCGTCCTTATCGGAAAGTGCATCGTCAACGGTGTGAATCAACTGTTCAAACAAATCTGACATAGGTTACCTCTTTTCGGCTTTTATTGTTTCATATTATAGCATAATTTTGTAAAGATGGCAACAATAAAAAACTCCCTACAGTTTAATTTTGTAGGGAGTTAATTTGTTTTGTCGCTCGCCGCGGGGCTTTCTTTTCTTGTAAGAAAAGAAACAAAAGAACTTTACTTGCTTTCCTTTTTCTCGGGAATCAGGAAAATAAACACAAGTGAGCTTATAAGCAACATCATAGGATAGAACAACTTGCCGATAATCTCAAAGGCTGTAATCTCCTTGCCGAGAGTATTAACAGCAGAAATCGCAACAAGAATCTGTGCACCGTAGGGAAGAAAGCCCTGAACAATACAGGAGAAGGTGTCAAGCAGTGAAGCAGTCTTTCTTTTTGAAATGCCGAAATCCTTTGACATTTCACTTGCAATGGGGTTAGCCATAACAATCGCAACGGTGTTGTTTGCCGTGGCAATGTCCATAAGCCCTACAAGCATACCGATACCGAGCTGACCGCCCTTCTTACCCTTGAACACACGGCGGATACCGTTAAGGAGTGCCTCAAAGCCGCCGTTATGCTTGATAAGTGCACACAACGCCGCAACAAGAATTGCTACCATTGAGGTTTCAAACATACCTGATGCACCTGAACCCATACCTGAAAGCAAGCCGGGGAAATCAACTGCACCCGTAAGGAGCATTATAACACTACCTGAAACAATACCGATAATAAGTGTAAGGAACACATTCACACCGAAAATGCCGCTTAAAAGCACAAGCACATAGGGAATAATCTGAACCATATCGTATTCCTTGGTAATGTTATCGGTGATATCAGCACCCATTGACATTACAAAAATCATTATGAGGGTAACAATAGCCGCAGGCACAACAATTGCAAGGTTTGTGCGGAACTTATCCTTCATCGCGCAGCCCTGACCGTTACAAGCGGCAATGGTTGTATCTGAAATAAAGGAGAGGTTATCACCGAACATTGCACCGCCTACAACGGTACCTACACAAAGAGGAAGTGAAAAGCCCGAGCCTTCTGCAATGGCAACGGCAATTGGAGTAAGCAAAGTAATTGTACCCACAGAGGTACCCATAGCTGTTGAAACGAAACAGCTTACAATAAAAATAACAACCACAGCCAATCTCGGCGGAGTTACGGAAAGCATAAAGTAAGCAACACTTTCAGCAGAGCTTCTGCCTACAACGCCCACAAAGATACCTGCAAGCATAAATATCAGAAGCATTGTGATAATGTTCTTATCACCCACACCCTGACCCATTATCTGAAACTTTTCGTCAAGGCTCTTTCCCTTTGTCTGAAGCACGGCAACGAGCAATGCCACAAGAAAGGCAACCACAACAGGCACACTGTAAAAGCCCATAGGGATTTTCATAACATACTCAAACACAATTCCGAGTGTAAGGTAAAACACCACAAACACACCGATAGGTATAAGCGCCAAAGGATTTGACTTTTTCATTTTTTCATCTCTTTTCTTTTGTTTTTTCTTTTTTATTATAATTTAAACACATACCCGCCGATTATATCATAGTTGAAAAGAAAAAACAATGAAAATTTTATCTTAAACGAAAAAAATTCTGAAACTTTTCACTGCAGAAAAATATCTGTTATCAATCAGAGATAAAAAACTTAAATCTCGAAAATCACCCAAACCGTAAATCTCTGCAGCTGCATTTTCACTGTATTCTACAGAGCGGTAAGAAACATATTTAAACTAGTTAGTCAATGCCCATTGAAATAAATAATCATTTGTTTTATAATAGAAAAAAAGGAGGAATAAAAATGAAGAAAACATTATCCCTTATCTTAAGCCTTATTATGCTTGCCGCCTGCCTTTGCATACCGGCATACGCAGAAAGCAAAGGAGATGAAAACACCTTGAAATTCAACGAAGACGGAAAATTCACCATTCTTAATATAAGCGATATTCAGGACGGATATCCCCTTAACCCTCTCACCAAGGATTACATTGAAAAAACTCTCGATAAGGTAAAGCCCGACCTTGTTGTTCTTACAGGTGACAACATTTCGGGTTATGATGTTCCCGAGGAAGAGGATGCCGAAAAGGCCATAAGAGAGTTTATGGACATTTTTCAGGCACGCAACATCAAGGTTGCCGCTGTTTTCGGTAACCACGACGACGAGGAAACAAAGTCCACCAAGGAGCATCAGCTGTCCGTTTACGAAAGCTACGACTGTTATGTGGGTGAAAAGGGCTTCTGTATAGAAGACAGAGTCGGCACTTACAATCTTCCGATTATGAAAAGTGATGGCAGCGGATACGGCTTCAATCTCTGGCTCACCGATTCAGGCACATACAACACCGAAAACGATTACGGCGGTTATGCAGCCGTTTACAAGGAGCAGATAGAGTGGTACAAAAAAACAGCTGCAGAGCTTAAGGAAGCAAACGGCGGCAAGGCTGTTCCCTCAATTAACTTTCAGCACATCATTGTCCCCGAAATCTGGGATGCTTTAAAACAGACTAAGCTTATATGGTTCGGCCGTGTTATCAGAGGCAAGAACCCGCTTAACGATACAACAAAGTTTTACACTCTTCCTGACGGTGCAAAGGGCCAGCTTCACGAATATCCCTGCCCGCCCTACTACAACAACGGTCAGTATGATGCTTTTCTTGAGATGGGTGATGTTCTTGCGACGGTAAGCGGTCACGACCACGAAAACACATTTGAAATTGATTACAAGGGTATTAAAATTATCAACACACCCACCGTTGGCTTTAACGCTTACAATGATATAAACGTCGGCTCAAGAGTTTTTGTTATTGATGAAAAAGAGCCTGAAAACTTTGAAACCTACTGCCTTACATATGAGGATGTTTATCCCGATATAGATGAGCTTTACAAAGCACGTATTCTTTATGATATTGATACTACGGGTTGGCCGACAAAGCTTATCTCACTTATTAAAATTGCAAAGGCTGACGGTATGAGCTTTATGGATTTTATGCGTAGTGTTGTACACATCTTTAAGAATATACAGTTGTTTTAAAGGATATGTTTCCATATGAAATTGATAAAAGGACATCGTAATGATGTCCTTTTATTATTTGTATCCAAATTATATTTTAACGCCTTTATAAATGTAGTATGGTTTTGAAAAAATATAGTCCCCTTCTTTTTGAGCTGTCTGCAAGTTGCTTATAAACTCATTGTACTCTTTTTCATTGAGCACTCCTGTATTTTCTTTGTAAAGCCATGCGATATCCACACTTAAATCATAACCGAATGTACCTTCTGTATATTCAGTTTCAATAACATTATGAACACTCACGGAACTTTCAAATAATTTGCTTTTATTGAAGAAGCTGTACATCCTTCTGCCAATCCAACTGTCAAGGTCATCCATCCAAGGTTGCTTTGTAACCGCATAAGCGTGAATTGCATTTGAAATCAGTTCTTTGTTTTCGCCGTTATATGCAACACTATCCCAGTCACAGTTTACAGAAATTACAACTCCACCTGGTTTTAATATTCTGTGAATCTCACTAACCAATAAATCTTTATCTGATACGCATTCAAACATATCCTTTGAAAAAACTAAATCAAAGGTGTTATCATTAAATTTAAGTTCTTTTGAGCAATTCATAACCTTAAGCTTAATTGGCTTTTTATATTTAACATCCTTAAACCATTTATCAGTTATATCTACTCCAACAGCTGACTTGATTTTGTTTGGAAAGACTTCTTGAAAAGCCAAAAGAAAAGTTGCATCCTTGCATCCCAAATCCGCAATTACTGCATCATCAGGTAAGTCTGTTTGTTCTAAAATTGCTTTGAATAATGTCTTATACTTAAAATTGTTCATTTAAAATACCTCCAAAAATATATAAAAAAATACTGTTAACAGCTATATGCCATTAACAGTAATATAAAAGGTAAACTTTTCTTTATCACTTTATCAGGCACATAGCAATTTAAGCCTGTACCTAATACAAGATACAAGCTATCTTCGTCTGCGTCGAATTGTGATAAAGAACATACCGTTTCCTCCGTTGTTGTTTTGGGATATTATAACACAAATTTTAGGAAATGCAAGTGTTTATTATATAACTCGAACCTGTGACACCTCGACTTGCGGTTCCCAAAGTTTTGTTGCGCCTTGGAGCGGCGCCAAAACTTTGACCGCTGCGCTGTTCAAAGGCTCCCTGTATCTGCCGCAGGCAGCGGGAGCCTCTGAACCAGTTAACAGCCGCGTTACGTCTGTTTCATTACAATGGCGCAGTTAAATTCTTCTGTAAGGCCAAAACACAAAACCACCCGTTTGGGTGGTTCCTGTTTTGTCTGTTCAGGTCAAATTGACGAACAGCAATATGTTAGCTTTCTATTCTGTATGAAAATGGTTTTATGTCATTATAAAGCATATGGTCATTTTCGGCTTGGATTACTTTTTTATCTAAGATTTTGTGTATTTCACAA
>JAZRFT010000024.1:0-69114 GCA_045643805.1 Acutalibacteraceae bacterium | reverse complement strand
GACAGACTATGAAACTGCAGAGCTCGGCGTTAAGTACACCGATATTCTCGGCAGATGGGAAAGACTGACCTTCTCTTCAAGAGAGGACAATGTAACCATCACTAAAATTACAAAGTCAAGCCTCGGTGCAAAAATCAATATGACTATTTCTCTTGCCGATTGCTGGTCTCTCAGAGGTTGGGGTGCAGGCGACGAGAAAAATATGCAGTATAAAAAGCTTGTTGATAAGGATGCTACATATATCGCACAGATTGCCCACTATCCCTCTTACGAAGGCAGTGAGCTTAAGGACGGCGGCTGGTGCGGCTTTACAAAGGTTATTGCTGTGGGCGGTGAAAAGGAAAGAGTAGTTCTCGACAGCTCAAACGATAGCGAAAATGTAGCAAAAGAGCAGAATGCGGCTATTAAAATTTCAGGCGCAAGTGAGGTTTATCTCATCACAAAGTCTGACCGTACCTTTGATATGGGTAAATTTGAGGACTTTAAGGATGCAGAAAGCTATGCTCTTTTAGACGAGCACAACGATTATACAACAGCCGTTGCCGAAAAGTACACCGTTGACGGTAAGTTCAGCTATGAAAAGGCTCTTGCACCTCACGCTGAAAAGCAGTCCGCACTCTTTAATGCTGTTAGGTTTGACCTGGGCGATGACGGTTACGAGGAAGTAGCAAATGAGCATCTTATCGCTTTCCAGCAGAACAGTGAAACCCTTCTTCCGACTCTTGTGGAAAGAGCCTATAATCAGGGCAGATATGCACAGATTTGTTGTGCAGGTACCTCCTTTCCCCGTCTTTGCGGTATGTGGCAGGGTGAATGGAACTCAGGCTGGAGAGGCATTTACACAATGGATGCCAACGTAAACCTTCAGTCATCGGGTATGAATACAGGCAACATCTATGCCGCCGGTGAGAGCTATATCAAATTCGTACTCAAGCAGATTCCCGACTGGGAAGAAAATGCCGCCAAGACTTACGGTATGACAGATGCCATTCAGGTGCCTGTCAACACCGATGGCGACAGAGCTATGATGGTTGAATACAGCCGTTGGTACCCGTTCCAGTACTGGAATGCAGGCGCTTCCTGGATGCTTCTTCCCATCTATGAATTCTGGCAGTGCTACGGTAACAGAACAATCGAATATAACGGCGAAAGCCTTGACCTCGAGAAAGATGTTCTTCTTCCCCTTCTTACAAAGCAGGCTAACTTCTGGGAGCAGATCTGCACACCCGAATACTTCACAGACACCGACGGCAATGCAAGATACGAAGAAGGCAAGACTGAGCTTCTGCCCGGTGAAAAATATCTTATCATTCCTTCATATTCACCCGAAAACTATCCTCTCGGTGATTATGACTCAACAATTACAGCAAACTCAACTATGGATATTGCTGCAGCAAAAGACGGTCTTAGAATGACAATCGAAATGGAAAAGGTCGTAAAGGCTGAAGGCTACGAGGAAAGAATCGCAAAATGGGAAAGCCTTACGGAGCTTCTTCCCGAATACAAGTATGATGAAAGCGGTGCTCTTTGCGAATGGGCTATGAAAGAGTATCAGGAAAACAACAAGCACCGTCACATAAGCCACCTTTATCCTGCCTGGCCCGCCTTCGAAACACAGGATAATCAGGCACTTGTAGACGCATGCAATCAGGCTATTGCAAACCGTAACAGAGAAAACGAAGGCGAAGACGATATCGCATCTCACGGTTGGGTACACAAGGCGCTTGTTGCCGCAAGACTCAAAAATGCCGATTCCTGCTACAACTCACTGATGGCTCTTATGAGCGATAATATCTATTACACATCAATGATGACCGACCACAACACCCATGACGGTTGGGGCGTTTTCTGCACCGACACAAGCATAGGTACAATCGGTATCATCGACGAAATGCTCCTTTACTCAAATACTGGCGTAATCGAAGCCTTACCCGCACTTCCCGATGAATGGAGTGAAGGCAGTATTGAGGGTCTTCGTGCAAGAACAAATGCAGAGGTTGACCTTGAATGGACTGCAGAAGAAGTAAAAATCACTGTTACAAGCGATAAGGCTCAGGCAATTAAAGTGAGTGTTTACGGTAGTGAAGAGCAGACAATTACTTTCAATGAAGGCGAAACGAAGACAATAACACTCCAAAGATAATAATTTTATCCTCCTGATATGCATAGTCTTATCAGGGGGATAGTTAATTTCATAAAACCGTGGTTCATTTTTTTGGTGTAATCCCAAAAAATCCAAGTCTTCGGACTTGGATTTTTCATTTATGCCCGCAAGATTTAATGACACTCCTTCTGACGGGCAGTATCACACAAAATCCTTTGTTTGAACAAAATTTGACATTTTAAATATTTGTGTTACAATCATTTTGTTGAGTTTTTTTCAGACGTATGCTACTATATATACATCATAATAAATTGCACATAAAATCCATGCAAATATTAAACATTTGCTATAGTACAAAGGTGAGGTTTATGGATACAAAAATCTTTGCTTTTGCAGGAAAGGGCGGCGTAGGAAAAACGTCTCTTTCCGCAGCATTTATACGAATACTATCTCAGACTTTTCCCGATAAAAGAATTCTTGCCGTTGATGCTGACCCTGCTGTCGGACTTTCGACAGCTTTGCAAATACATCCGACCCTTACTCTTGATGACATCCGTGTGCAGATAGCGGAAAACATTGAGCGAGGACAGACTACAGAGGCAATTGAGCTTTTAAGCGAAGCTAAATTTCATATATTGGATTCAATTGTGGAGAAAGGTAATATTTCATTCCTGGCAATAGGAAGACCGGAGGCATCAGGGTGTTACTGTAAAGTCAATGCTTATCTTAAACAGGTAATTGAAATGCTTTGTGAAAACTATGATTTTGTAGTTATCGACGGTGAAGCGGGTATTGAGCAAATAAATCGCCGTGTTATGGAAAATATTACTTATCTTGTGCTTGTAAGTGATGGAAGTAAAAAAGGTATTGGTGTTATTTCAACCATTGAAGATGTAGCAAATAAGCTGATAGCCTGTAAAAAAAGCGGAGTTATTTTCAATCGGACGAAAAGCTCATTCAATGTTGAGTTGGTTTCGGGTATTCCTGCTGTGCTTTCAGTAATCGGTGAGGATGAAAATCAGGCAGAGAATGATATGCAGGGAGAAAGTGTTTTCAATCTGCCTGTTGACTCTCCGTTGTATCAGGGTGCCCAAAAGGCTCTGTTTGCACTGTTGGAGGGTGAAAAAACATGAAAATATTTGCTGAAGTAACAGAAAAAATGCTTTCACTGCTGCCTGAAACTGCTGATAAGTCTGTTTTGTACAGTGATGAACTTTGTGCCGAAAGCGGTGACAAAAATGCAATTTTGTTCCGGAGTGATACAGCCTATGAATTGGGCGGTAGCGGAAAAACCTCTGTCAGCAGTATAGTGTTTACATATTTACCGTCTATGCGTGATGAAGTGATTTTATACGGTCCGGATTTGAATGAAATAACAGAGGATACTCCTTTTGCACATCTGACTTTTGTCAGTCTGAAGCAAAAGAATGATGAAGAGCTGACTTACGAACAGCTTAAAAATATAGGTTTTACTGCTTTTCAGATTTATCCGAAGGGCTATCATATCCGTATATCACCGTCGGCATCCAAAGAACAGGTGCGTGTGGCAAAGGATGTTTTACAGTCAGACACACCTCTTTCGTTTATGAATGTAGGCTGCAGTCTGATTCGTGCCTTTAAGGAAAACGACGATGTTGAATCTGTCAGAACTGTATTTATCACAAAGAAGGATTTTAACTACCGCGAACTTTCAGCCCTTGCGCAAAAGGCGAAAATAGTCACCGATGCAGTACACAGTACATTACAACTGGATGAGCTTGACTGTGCATCGTGTAAAATGAAGCCAATTTGTGATGAGGTCGAGGGCTTACGGGAATTGCATTTCAAAAAAGAAAAGGAGAAAAATTGATATGGAGCATAATCATCACGGTCATACTCACGACCACTCATCTGCCGAAGAAACAATAGCCTTGCTTAAATATATGGCACACCACAATGCTCACCACGCCGATGAGCTTATGGAAACTGTTTCTTCGCTTTCTGATAGTGCGGCAGTGCTCATTAAAGAGGCAGTTACACTTTTAAATGAATCAACTGAAAAAATAAATCAGGCGATAAAAGAAGCGGAGGGGTAAAAATGTGTCTTTCATCGATTTATAAAAAAAGCGATGATGAAAATGTTTTTCTCTTAAAAAATGTTGCACGGGTTATATGCAAGGACGGAGAGCTTATAGTTTATGACCTTATGGGTGCACGTACCGTATTGCAGGGGGAAATCTGCGATATTGACCTTATGGAAAACATTATATTGATAAAAGAGCCTTAATCATAGAAGGGTGGTTTAAATAATGAGAGATCTCAAACACGCTGTATTTTTTGAAAATCTTCTGGAGGATGTTAAAAACGAGCTGGTAGATAAAGCCTTGTCTGACGGTAAGCTGGCGCTTGGCTATTCCTGCTACTACGTGCCCGAGGTGCTTATGAATCTTGACGGTTGTTTTTCCGTACGCCTGAGAGCACCCGGTATAGCCGACACTGCAATCGCTACATATTATATGTCAGAAAAAACCTGTATGTACTCCCGCAGTATTCTTGAGCTTGCAATCGAGGGCGGTTACAATTTCTTTTCTGCGCTGCTGAGCACAGAGACCTGCGGAATGATGCACCGTTCCCATGAGCATTTTGAGATGCTCGACCTTGTTAAGGAGCAGAACGAAAAATTCTTTGTTTCTCACTTGGATGCTCCTTTTGTAACAAAGGATTATGCGATAAAGCATTATGAAAAACAGCTGAAAAAGCATATTCTCGACCGATTAAACGAGGTTTACGGGGTTGATGTTTCGGATGAAGCCTTGCGCAAGGCAATTGAAAAGCACAACGAGCTTTGCCGTGTAGTTACTGAAATCGGTAATTATCGTAAGCTTAAAAATCCTCCTCTTACGGGCTATGAGTTCCATCTTATTGAGCTTGTCAGCGAATGTTGTCCTCATGATCTGATTATGCCTTATCTCAAGGAAACTCTTGAGGAACTGAAAACCAGAGTTGCCGATGAAAAGCCCTGGTACCGTGTAAGGGTTGTCCTTGCAGGCGGTGAAAACGATGATCCGTATTTCACAAAGCTTATCGAGGATTGCGGTGCATTTGTTGTTGCAGACAGATACTGCTTCGGCTCACTTCCGGGCAGAGAGGAAATAGAAATCCGTGACGGTGAAACTGCACTTAATGCTATTGCAAGACACTACATTGATACCAATGAATGTCCGAGATTTATGAATCCCGAAAAGGTTCACGGAAGAAAGAAATATTTCAAAAAGCTTGCCGATGATTACAATGCAGACGGACTCATTGTTCAGCAGATGAAATTCTGTGAGTATTGGGAATATGAGCGTATGTACTGTCAGCATGTAATGGAAAGTGACTACGGTCTTCCTTGTATGGGTATTGAAAAGGAATATATCAACACTTCAACAGGTCAGCTGCGTACCCGCTTCCAGGCCTTTGTTGAAGCACTTGAACTCAAGAAAGCAGAAAGGGGAGAGCACAATGGCTGAAAACAAAAACTTCGGCAGCAGAAAGCGTTTTTATAACGGTTATGAGCTTGCCCGCTACAGAAAATGGAAGGGTTTCAAGGACTCCTGGGTTGACTTCAAAGAGTGGCTTACAGAAAAGAAGATAAGCGGTGAGCTGCTTAAGGCTGACCCTGTCCGCGCATTTAAGGCACTTACATATTATCACTGGATGGCTCCTTATCTCGGAAGCGGTAGCATGGTTGACCGTACTATTGACGATGCTCACGGTGAAGCTTTGCTGATTGCACATAAATATATGCAGTTCCTCTTGAAGAGCAATGTTAAGGCTTTGGTTCAGATTTTAAAAACGGACGAGCGTTTTGGTGAAAATGAATATTCCAAGAAAACGGTTATCTTTGAGCAGGATGCTTCACCTATTCTTATCGGCGGTTTCCCGAATCTTCAGAATGCAGTAGAAGAGCCCTATTTCCACATTCTTGCTACTGCTAACGATCAGCATGCAGGCCATTACTTTACAGATATCATTGACTCCTACGGACTTCCGTCAGACTCCTGCAGAAACTCTTCTGCAATCTGCGGTGTTGCCATAGATGATCAGCTTCCGTATTACGGTGCCTGTCTTATTACAAGTAACGCTCCTTGCGATTCTTCAGTTATGAACTCGGCTATTGTTGAGCGCCGCCTTAAGGTGCCGTCAATTCAGGGCTGTACACCTATGCGCTGGAAGGATGAGGATACAAGGGAATATGCAGTAGCTCACGTTAAAGAGGTTATCAAATTCATTGAAGACTGCACAGGTGAAACCTTTGATTGGGATGCTTTCTTCGAAACAGTTCGACAGTACAATGAGGAAACCCGTATTCAGCACGAATTATGGGAACTGGCAAAATCTCCCTATTACCCCGTACCGAGCGTACCGAATCTGCTGTACCGTTCTTTCCAGCTTTCTTTCTCTAGCGGACTTAATAAGGAATGTGCAAAAATCGGTAGAGAGATGCTTGAAATCTGCGAAAAGTGCGTCAAGGAAAAAATCAATGTCCGTCCAAAAACACGCTATAGAACACTTGTCTGCGGAGCTCCGTCATCATACTATATGCATTTTTCCACCTGGATGTATGAGTGTTGGGGTGTTAATACCGTTGCCGTTCTCAACAATATGTCCCACCACGAGTTTATTTCTGAGGATGACAAGGAAGAGGCACTCTGGGGTGTTGCACAGCTTTGGGAGCAGGCGATTATGCGCCGTCACCTGGTTGGCGGTTACGAAAACTTGTTGGAAATGTTCGAAGAATACGAGCGCTTTAACTGTGATATGATAGTCTTTTATGACGATATCACCTGTAAGGGCAGTAAATCCATGACAGGTATGATTCAGGACATTGCCAATGAACGCGGTATTCCTTTGGTATGGATTTCACACGATCTTATTGATCCGCGTGCTATTCCGCGTAATGAAATGAGAAAGCAGTTTAACGACTTTATGTTCTCTGTTATGAACGAAAAACCGTTGGATGAATCCCTGTTGGATTTTGACGATTCCAAGGGCTGGTAAGGAGGAGCAGTTATGAGTATATTGATCATTTTATTTAAGATAATTATAGCTCTTGTTGTGTTGGCTGTTGTTGCTTTTGCGGCTATTCAGGCGGTATACTGGCTGAATCTCGACAATAAGATAATGTTCCTGTTATATAAAATCTTCAACAAAATAACAGACAAGGTTCCCCGTGACCGTAGATTCTGAGTTTTTATTTAAACATTGGTTCTAATTTAAGACATACTCCCAAAAATCCCTTTTGCTTTAAGCAAGAGGGATTTTCTTTTCTACCTTTTAACTCTTCGCTTTTCACTCATCATCACTTCGGTCGGGATTTTTGGAAGGTAAGAAGTAATAGGGAATAGTGAATAAGTGTGGGTGGGAAACCTGCACCTGATTGTAATTTCATTTTCAGTGTGATATAATTAGTTGGACAATTAAGAATTTGCGGAGATGATTCAATGGAAAATCTTGTTGTAAACAACAACGAACTGTTATTGATGCGATATACAGAGCTTATACGCATTACTCCCTGTGGCAAGAATGCAATTCGT
The DNA here is from genome assembly GCA_045643805.1 of Acutalibacteraceae bacterium. GTDB lineage: Bacteria > Bacillota > Clostridia > Oscillospirales > Acutalibacteraceae > UBA6857. Next base: position 61,452 of record JAZRFT010000024.1, on the reverse strand, counting down.
TTTCAATCTTTTCCTGATTGTCAGGTGCTTGATGAAAACTATACTCTTATGCCACAAAAAGCTGACTGTGTAATTGAGGAGCATGAACACTATGCTACACTCACCTGCGGCACTTTAAAAGTTAAACTCGAGCCGAACGGCAAACTAACCTTTTATAAAAACGGCGAGAAAATTCTTGAAGAAAAACCTGAACTTACTTTTAAAAGCAACTACCGCCATTTTGATAACAAGGGAAGCGGCCTTTGGAGTGCGAGAGTTACATTTGAGCCAAATAAGGACGAACACTTCTTTGGCCTTGGTCACAGTTGGGACAATGAATTTGATTTAAAAGGTTCTTCTATAGACATCCGTAATGTGAACGCTAAATGCACAATACCTTATGTTTATTCTTCTCTCGGCTATGGTTTTTTGTGGAACAATCCGTCGACAGGCCTTTGTGAACTCTCGAATAATCGTACTCGTTGGAGTTGCGACTGTTGCAGATTTATGGACTTCGTTGTTATCTCAGGTACGCCTAAGGAGGTCTGTACTACACTTTCAGACTTGACAGGCTACGCACCGAAAATGCCTGAATGGGCTACAGGCTTCTGGCAGAGCAGACTTCGCTATGAAACGCAGGAAGAGTTGCTTACGGTGGCAAGAAAATACAAGGAACTAGGTATACCTCTTTCTGCAATAATTGCTGACTATTTCCATTGGACAGAACAAGGCGATTATAAATTTGACCCGAAATACTGGCCCGATGTTAAGGCTATGTGCGATGAACTTCACAGCATGAGCACAAAGCTTATTGTTTCAATGTGGCCGACAATCAATGGTGGTAGCGAAAACTATCACTATATGAGAAACAACAATATGCTTATGCGCACAACCCGCGGATGTGACAGAGTTTTTGATTTCTATGGTTGGCAAGGTGAAATTGACGTTACCAATCCCGCCACAAGAGAATATGTATGGAGCAAATTAAAAGAGAATTATATTGACAATGGTGTTGATGCTCTTTGGTTTGACGAGGCAGAGCCTGAAATTCATCCCGAGCATTTTGATAACCTGATCTGGTATGCAGGCAGAGCTGATATGGTTGGACTTTTATACCCATATTACTACTCCAAAATGGCTTATGACGGATTCAAATCAATCGGCAGAGATGATATAATCACCCTGACTCGTTGCGCATATCTTGGTAGCCAGAAATTCGGCTCACTTGTTTGGTCAGGTGATATTGAATCCACCTTTGAAAGCCTCGCTTGTCAGGTTAAAGCAGGGCTTAATATGTCAATGTGCGGTATACCTTGGTGGAATACGGATATCGGCGGATTTTACGGAGCAGATATTACAAGCGACTACTTTAAAGAACTTATTGTGCGTTGGTTTCAATTCGGACTTTTCAGTCCCGTTATGCGACTTCACGGTTCTCGTATAAGACACTTTGAACCGACACCCGGACTGAAAGAGCCGAGCGGTGACCCGAATGAAATATGGAGCTTCGGCGAAAATAACTTTGAGATACTGAAAAACCTCATCTTCATCCGTGAAAAATTAAGGCCTTATATACTGACGCAGATGGATATCGCGTCAGAACAAGGATATCCCGTTATGAGGCCTATGTTCTTTGAGTATCCTGATGATGAAGTCTGTTATAAATTAGACAGTCAGTATATGTTCGGTGATGATATAATTTTTGCACCCATCGTTGAGCAGGGGCAGACGAAGAAATCAGTTTACATTCCTGACGGTGAGTGGATTTTAACCAAAGACAAAAAAATATACACAAAGGGCACTTATGAAATAACGGCAGAGATTGACGAATTTGTAGCATTTGTAAAGAAAGGTTCTGATGTAATTAAATGCTTTGATTAAACAAATTCGAATTTGATTAGGTGATATGTTTGGACGAAGAATGGATTTTCTCTCATGTTGGTTCAACACTTGTTGATGAAACAGAAGACGAAGTAATATGATTTAATAATAAACAGACTTTACCTCCTCCTCATACCTCAACCATACAAAAAGCCACAGGATTTCTTACTGAAATCTTGTGGCTTTAACTTTAAATAACAGTTATTCTTAAACCAAAGACATAGCAATTGCTTCGGGTGTGATGGGAAGCTCACGGTGCCATACACCGGTAGCACGGTAAATTGCGTGGGCAATGGCAGGTCCCGGTGTGTTGATGACAATCTCACCGATGGACTTTGCACCGAAGGGGCCTGTAGGCTCGTAGCTGTGTTCAAATTCAACCTTAAGTCTGCCCATATCAAGGCGTGTAGGAATCTTGTACTGCATAAAGCTGCTTTCAACAGGTCTGCCGTTGCGGTCGTAGGTTACGTTTTCCATCAGTGTGTGACCGATACCTTGTACAATACCGCCCTCTGCCTGAATAGTTGCAAGTGCAGGGTTGATGGGGATACCGCAATCGACAACTGCCATATAGTCAAGGACGTCAACCTTACCTGTGAGTCTGTCAAGCTCAATTTCAACCATACCGACCATATAAGGGGGAGGGGAAACGGGTGAGGTGTGGGTCTCGGTAGCCTCTGCAGGGGTAGTGTTGCATACCTGTGCCTTGTAGGCTATATCGCCCAGAGAAACAGTCTCGGTTGAATCGATACGGCGGACACATCCGTCGGAAAATTCAACCTCACTCTTGTCGCAGTTCATCATATCTGCCGCAATAATACAGATACGCTTTTTAAGCTCGTTGCAGGCCTTTACAACTGCCTGACCGGTTATATAGGTGGTTGATGAAGCGTAGGAGCCCGAGTCGTAGGGTGAAACGTCGGTATCGGCACCGAATACGGCAACATCATCAACATCGCAGTCCATAAGCTCGGCTACCATTTGGGCAAGGATTGTATCACAGCCCGTACCCATATCGGCCGCGCCGATAATGAGGTTGTAGGTGCCGTCTTCGCTGAGCTTGAGCGTTGCAGAGCCTACGTCTATATTTGAAATACAGCTGCCCTGCATAGCCATTGCAACACCTGCAGTTCTTATCCTTCCGTTACCCATATCACGGATTTTTGAACGCTCCTCCCAGTTGAACATCTTACGGCAGTGGTCCATACAACGGTCAAGAGCACAGGCATCGGCAACCTCATTGTAGTAAGCAGGCATTACCATACCTTCTTTTACCATGTTCATATCTCGGATTGCCGTTGCATCCATACCGAGCTTTTCGGCAAGCTCACTTACCATTGATTCTACTGCAAATATGCCTTGAGTAGCACCGTATCCGCGGTAAGCACCTGCCGACTGATGGTTGGTATAAACAACATCGTAGCGGAAACGGAAGGCTTCAAGGGAGCCTGTGTACAAGGGGAGTGCCTTGTGGCCTGAAAGACCGACTGTGGTTGGACCGTGCTCACCGTAAGCACCGGTGTTTGACAGAGTGTAGAGATCCATAACGCGTATCTTACCTTCTTTTGTTGCACCGAGCCTGAGGGTGATTTCCATCTCGTGACGGGGTGAGCCTGCAATCTGTGATTCATATCTGGTGTAGACGATTTTTGCAGGGCGTCCTGTTTTCATTGCAACAAAAGCAGGGTATACATCACACACGGCGGTTTGTTTTGCACCGAAGCCGCCGCCGATACGGGGCTTTTCTACTCGGATTTTGCTTTTGGGAATACCGAGAGCACGGGAAAGAATACGACGGGTGTGGAAAACTATCTGCGTGGATGAAACTATATGCAGACGGCCGTAGCGGTCAAAATCAGCATAGCATATAAAGGGCTCCATCATTGCCTGATTATAGGCCTTGGTGTGATAAGTTCTTTCAAGAACAATATCACATTCGGAAAGTATTCCCTCTACATCTCCGTGAATTTCATCGTCAGAGGCAACAAGGTTGCGCTTGGGGTCACCGCCCACCTGACAGGGCGGAAACCAATCGTCCTCGGGGTGAACAAGCACGGGATTGTCTTTTGCTGTGCGGAAATCAAGCACAGCCTCGAGTACCTGATATTTGACCTTTATAAGCTTCATAGCTTTAAGTGCGGCTTTTTCTGTTTCAGCCGCAATAATAGCAACAACGTCGCCTGCAAAACGCAAATGACGGTCAATTATCAGACGGTCATAGGGTGAGGGCTCGGGATATGTCTGACCTGCAATGGCGAAGCGTGTTTGTGGAACATCCTCCCAGGTGTAAATATCCACAACGCCGGGCACCTTTTTTGCTATTGTTGTATCAATAGCTTCGACAATAGCATTTGCGTGAGGTGAACGGAGAATTTTAACGGTAAGAGCATCCTTCGGCGTAACATCGTCTGTATAAACAGGCTTACCCGACAGAAGCTGCATAGAGTCCTTTTTACGGACGGATTTGTTTATAGACTTGTAGTCCTTGTGTTCCATAATGTACCTCCTTACCCCTTGCGTGAATCAAGGTAGCTGCGGATACCGCGAAGCTGACCGTCATAACCCGAGCAGCGGCAGAGGTTTCCTGCAAGAAAAGCACGGATTTCATCGTCGGTGGGGTCGGGATTTTCTCTTAAAAGAGCAATTGTATTCATAACCATACCGGGATTACAGAAGCCGCACTGATCGGCACCCTGGTCGGCAATAAAGCCAATGAAATCAGAAGCCTCCTCCTGAAGACCCTCGAGGGTATGAATCTCGTGTCCGTCAGCACGGACAGCAAGGGTGGAGCAGGAGAGTATGGGTCTGCCGTCCATCAGCACGGTACAAAGACCGCAGTTTGAGGTGTCACAGCCACGCTTGACGGAAAGACAGCCTTTTTCTCTTAAAAAATCAAGAAGTACAGTATCGGCATCAACAGATGCAAGGACGCTTCTGCCGTTGAGCTTAAGCTTTATTTCCATATTACATACCTCCTAATTTTTTCATACAGCGGTCGGTCAGCACTCTTATCAAGTGGGTGCGGTAAGCGGCACTGCCACGCACATTACTGCCGGTAGGTGTATTATCTGCGACAAAATCTGCAAACTTTTCTTCCTTTTCACTGCGGATAATAATTGCCCTTGAAGGACGGGCACCGACAGCGGCACGGTATTCACCGTTTATTTGAGAAACTGCGCAGGCAATAACGGGAAAGTCTGTGCGCTGATTGCGCATTGAGGTGTAAACCACCTTGCAGGGAGTCTTTCTGACGATGAGACGCACAAGAATGTCATTATCCTTTTTCATCTTTGCAAAATCCTCCAGAGGGATTATGCCACCTTTGTAAAGCTCTACATAGGAATCCATAGCAAGAAATACAGTCAGCACATCAGAAAAGCCGAAGCGTCCCCATATACTGCCGCCTACTGTTGCCATATTGCGGAACTGAACACCGACAATATCCTTTACCGCATCGGCAACCGCATTATCTGAATAAGCGTTGAGCCCCTCATGCTTTTCAAGGTCACGGAGGGTTGCCGTTGCTCCTATGGAAAATTCCTCTTCGGTTTCTTCTATTTTGTCAAGACCGAGGTCACAAAGGTCAATAGCTGTACTGACATTGCCGCTTCCGAGACGAAGCCACAGCATACCTCCGAGTATACGGTTGCTTTTATTCTGATTAAGCTGCCATGCCTCTTCGAGTGATTGGGCACGGACATATTTTTGTATGCTTATCATAGGCAGATTTCCTCCTATAGTTTTGTCATTATATTATATCAGTTTCTATTGATTTTTTAAAGGTGTTTTGATAAAATAGCATTGTATCTTTAAAACTACAACGAAAAGGAGAATACGCAATGAAAAAAATCTTATCCGTACTTATGGTTCTGGCAGTAATGCTTTCTATGGTGGCTTGTACTGCAAATAATTCAAATGACAATTCCGACGTTACACCTTCTGCAACACAGTATCCTCTGACCGTAACTGATCAGGCAGGCCGTACAGTTACAGTTGAAAATGAGCCTGAAAAGCTTGTCAGCGGTTACTATATTTCCACAAGCCTTCTTATAGCTCTCGGTCTTAACGACAAGCTCGTCGGTATTGAAGCAAAGGCTGACAAGCGTCCCATCTACAAGCTTGCCGCTCCTGAGCTTATTGAGCTTCCCAGCGTAGGCACTGCAAAAGAATTTGATCTTGAGGGCTGCATTGCTCTTGAGCCTGACCTTGTTATTCTTCCTATGAAGCTGAAAAATGCCGCTGATACTATGGAAGGCCTCGGCATTGATGTTCTTTTTGTTAATCCCGAGGATCAGGAGCTTCTTACAGAAATGGTAAAGCTTATTGCTGATGTTACAAACACAAACGAAAAAGCACAGAAGCTTCTCGACTTTGCAACAGAGCAGGAGGCAGAGCTTTCAAAAAAGCTTGCCGATGCTGACAGACCAAAGGTTTACCTTGCAGGTAACTCAAGTATGCTTTCAACAGCGGCAGGCGGTATGTATCAGTCCGATATGATCCGTCTTGCAGGCGGTGAAAATGTAGCAGCTGAAATAAATGATACCTATTGGGTTGAGACTGACTATGAGCAGCTTCTTACCTGGAATCCGGATTATATTATCCTTGCCTCTGATGCTGATTATACTGTTGAGGATGTTCTTGCTGACCCCAATCTTGCAGGCTGTACTGCAGTGGTAAACAGAAATGTATATCAGCTTCCCGGTAAGGCTGAAGCCTGGGATAGTCCTGTACCAAGCGGTATTCTCGGTTCAACGTGGCTTGCAGGCTTTCTCCACGCTGATATTATTACCGAATCAGAATGTACAGAGGTAATTGATGAGTATTATGAAACCTTCTATGGCTTTACCTACAGTGAAAATTAAACATCTTTGCACAGTCGGAGCGATTTGTCTGATCGCTCTGGCTGTTGTCAGTTTATTTATAGGAAAATACCCGTTGTCCCTTGAAAAGCTTCTTGACGGTGATGAAATGCAGTGGAGGGTATTTCTGACCCTTCGTCTTAGCCGTACCCTTGTGGGTGTTATAGGCGGCTTCGCTTTAGGTCTTGCAGGCTTTGTGTATCAGACGGTATTCCGCAACCCTCTTGCATCACCTGATATTATAGGTGTATCCTCGGGAGCAAGTGCAGGCGCGGCGGCAGGCATACTCTTTTTATCGGGTGCAGTTGCCACAACCTTTTCCGCTTTTGCGGGAGCCTTGCTTGCGGTGGTATTTGCTCTGGCGTTGTCTTCTCTTGACAGGAGCGGAAAAAACAGCACTATAGTGCTTGCAGGTATTGCCGTTCACTCCCTTGCACAGACTGTACTGATGTGCCTTAAGCTGACCGCTGACCCCGAAAAGGAGCTTGCGTCCATCGAATACTGGATTATGGGAAGCCTTAACGGTATAAGCCTTTATTCCATCGGCGGAAACCTGATAATCTGCTTTATATGTATAGTCTTATTGCTTCCCCTTCACCGTCAGGTGATACTTCTTTCGGCTGAAGAGGGTGAGGCAAGAATGCTCGGTGTGAATGTAAGTCGTTTAAGACTTGCAGTTTTGCTTATTGCAACATTGCTCGTGTCCTCCGTGGTCAGTCTTACGGGGCTTATCAGCTTTATCGGACTTCTTGCTCCCCACGGTGCACGACTTATGACTAAAAATAACCGCATCGGTACAATGCTTTTAAGCGGTGTTCTAGGTGGCGTTATTCTTTGTGCCGCTGATATTCTTGCAAGGTCTGTTGCGGCAACGGAGCTTCCCGTGAGTATTTTCACAAGTATTCTCGGCGCCCCATTTCTTATTTTTCTTATAATCCGCAGGAGAAAACAGGTATGAGCTTTTTTTCAGCAGTAAATATATCTGCCGGATACGGCAGGCAGTACATAATAAAAAATGCTTCATTCACCTTGGAAAGCGGCTGTCTTATGGGCGTGATCGGTGTCAATGCAAGCGGAAAAACCACGCTTCTTAAAGCAATATGCGGTATTCTTCAGCACGAGGGTAGCTGTACTTTGAACGGAAAGGCTCTGGAATCCCTTTCGGCTAAAGAGCTGTCCCGTCTTGTAAGCTATATTCCCCAACGAAGCGGCATAAGCATTGACATTTCTGCACTTGATGTTGTGCTGATGGGCTTTAATCCTCGCTTGGGTCTTCTTGAACAGCCTTCAACGGAAATGAAAGCTAAAGCAAAGGAAATGCTCGGCAGGGTAGGACTCGGTGGGAAGGAGAATACGAACTATCTTCACCTTAGTGAGGGTCAGAGGCAGCTTTGCATTTTAGCCCGTACCCTTGTTTCTGAAAGTAAGCTTCTGCTTCTTGATGAGCCTGAAAGCGCCTTGGATTTCAGCTTCAGACATCAGATGTTAGCTTTGCTTCGTGATTGGCTTAAAAAGCAAAAAAGCAGTGCCGTGGTTACACTTCATGACCCGACACTTGCACTTAATTATTGTGATAAGCTGCTTCTGATTTCTGACGGGGGAGTTGCAGACGTTGTTGACCTGAAGGCAGATCCCCTTGAAAAAACTGAGAAGGCTATGAGCATCATATACGGAAATATAAGTCTGCATAGGTGTAAAAACCGCAGCGGTAAGGAACAGATTATTATGCTGAAGGATGATGAAATATGAAAGCGGTAACAAAAATCATTTTCCTTGATGAAGACGGAGAAAAATTCTTCGGAGAGGGTCCTGCCCGTCTGCTTCATTCAATAGAAGAAAACGGGTCTATCCGTTCAGCGGCAATATCAATGAATATGGCTTATACAAAGGCCCTGAAGCTTATCCGCAACGCAGAAGGTGCCCTCGGCTTTCCCTTGATAAACAGTTCAACGGGCGGAAAAGACGGAGGCGGCAGTTTTCTTACTGAAGAAGGAAGGGAGTGGCTTGAGCGTTATGAAGCATATCGTGACGCCTGCAAAGAGGCTCACGGCAGACTGTATATGGAATTCTTTCCAAAGCAGCGGTAAACGGCACCTCATACTGACAGGTGACAGAGGAAGCGGCAAAACCACCTTACTTTCAAAGCTTTTTCCCGAAAAGCTTCCCGGACTTACAAGCTTTGCTTTGCCCGAAAAGGCAGTTTACCTTAAGGATAATCTTTCGGGTGCACAGGTGAAGATAGGTGTATTTGATTCCGCCTTACCCGGCATTGAAAATAAAATGACTTTGCAGAATGAGGGCTTTCTGTCCTTGGGAGTTCCTGCATTGGAAAAATGTGCAGAAAGTGAAAGCGAGTGGATAACTGTTGATGAAATCGGTTATCTTGAGGCAGAGTGTAAGCAGTACCGTGAAGCATTATTGGGTGCTTTCGGTAAAAAGCGTATTGCGGCGGTTGTACGCAAGCAGGATATACCATTTCTTAATGAACTTTGCAGCCGTGATGATGTATTTGTTGTTGACCTTGACAATCCCTTCGGCAATACAGCCTGTGTAATTATGGCGTCGGGACTCGGTAAGCGTTTCGGCGGCAACAAGCTTATGACTGACTTTGGTGGTAGACCTATGATAGATTACATCCTCGATGCCACGGAAGGTGTATTTTCCCGACGTGTTGTAGTTACCGTGCATAAGGATGTTGCCGAGCTTTGCGATAAAAGGGGAGTAGAGGTGATTTTTCATAATCTGCCCTATCGCAGTGATACAGTAAGACTCGGACTTGAAGCCGTGAAAGGTGCACAAAGGTGTATGTTTACCCCTGCCGACCAGCCGCTTATCAGCAGTGAAACTGTCAGAGCCTTGGCTTTGGCTTCAAAAAATGAGCCTGATGCCCTCTGGCGTACAGCCTGCAACGGTGTTTCAGGTACTCCCGTTATCTTTCCCGAATGGGCTTTTGAAGAGCTGATGAATTTGCCCGAGGGAAAAGGCGGAGGAGTCGTGATAAAAAAATATCCCGAGCGTCTTCGGGAGCTTAATATAAAAAATGCCGATGAATTAAAAGATGCTGATACTCCCGAGGATATAGCACAATTACTCGGGTGCCGTGGCTGAAACAGCTTTTCTGACTGACACAGCAAGATAATGCCGTTATTATCCAAAATCATTGCATTTTTCCACATATATCCTTGTATTCATTGACACCTATAGCTTATATACATATCGATTATTGTCACATTAACGGAGTGTTTTATGAACAAAATTACAGAAATAACAGATTTTCTTGCTCCCGAGCTTGATGTATATGCCCGCTTAACCGAGGCACAGCTTTTAAATAAGGAATTTCCCGAAAAAGGGCTTTTTATAGCGGAAAGCCCGAAGGTAATTGAACGGGCCCTTGATGCAGGCTATGAGCCGATTTCATGCCTTATAGAAAAAAGGCATATTGAGGGTGAGGGTAAGAAAATCCTTGAAAGGATAAAAGGTGTTCCCGTTTTTTGTGCGGAATTTGATGTTCTGACGCAGCTGACGGGCTTCAAGCTTACGAGGGGTATGCTGTGTGCTATGAAGCGAAAGCCTCTGCCTGATGTAAGAGCACTTTGTGAAAATAAAAAAAGAATAGTTATACTCGACAAGGTTATGAATCCGACCAATGTAGGTGCCATAATCCGCTCGGCGGCGGCACTCGGAATGGATGCGGTTGTCCTCACTCCGGGCTGCTCTGATCCGTTGTACAGACGTGCCGCAAGAGTCAGTATGGGCACCGTGTTTCAGATTGAATGGACATTTTTGAATGAGGACAGCCTTGATGAAATAAAGGCTCTCGGCTTTAAAACGGTGGCTATGGCACTTAAGGACAATTCTCTTTCTATTGATGATCCGAGGCTTATACAGGAAGACAGGCTTGCTGTAATTATGGGGACAGAAGGGGACGGCCTTTCAGATAAAACTATTTCTGATTGTGATTTTACCGTGAAAATACCTATGTATCACGGTGTTGATTCGTTGAACGTTGCCGCCGCATCTGCTGTGGCATTTTATCAGCTCGGTAACAAGCATTATCAGAGCACCTCTATGTCATCTCCCTCGTAAACCTTACCGCCCTTGACAACTTTTGCAAAAATGCCTTCACGGGGCATAACGCATTTTCCTACAAGCTTCTGTATAGCACAGCCCTCGTGACACTCCTTGCCAATCTGGGTGATTTCAATAACACATTCACCTATTTTAAGCTGTGTGCCCACGGGGATTGTATAAAGCTCAATTCCCTCGGTTGTGATGTTTTCTGCAAAAACACCGTGACAGAGTCCTTCTGTGGGAAGACCCTTTGATTTTTCAATGCTCTCCTTTGCAAGAAGGCTTACCTGTCTGTGCCACTTGCCTGCGTGGGCGTCACCCTCAAAGCCGAAATCCTCAATAAGCACACCGGGATTGATTTTGGTTTTGGGGGTGCCTTTCTTTTCACTTATGTTAATTGATAATACCTTTGCCATATGTAACCTCCTATTTTGTTAAGTCCGTGATTTTTACCGTAGCCGCAGGAGAATTTGTGCTCCAGCGGCTTTGAAAGTATCGTTTGTCTGACTCGTTCTTTTAAAAGCTCCTCATTGTCAATTACATCCATAAGGTCAATTACCTCATCGTTGCCGAGGCAGGCCTTGACCTTGCCGTCGGAGAGAAGCCTTATGCGGTTACATTCACAGCAGAATTTGTCACTTATGGGTGTAATGAAGCCTATCCTTCCCTTGAAGCCTTCAGCCTCATAGTACCTTGCAACGCTTTTTTCAAAGTCTGTTGCCGATGATGTTATAGGCTTAAGGTTGGGAAATTGCTTTAAAATGTCATCACCCTTTATAACAAGGCCTTCGTTTTCACCTTCGTCTGAAAAGGGCATAAGCTCAATAAAGCGTACATCAATTTTTCTGTTTTTTGCAATGCTGATAAGATTTTCAGCCTGCATATCATTCTGTCCTTTTATGAGAACTGCATTGAGCCTGATGGGGGACAGTCCCACGCTTTCACATTCGTCTATACCCTCAAATACCTTTTTCAGTCCGTCAAAGCCCGTAAGCCTTTTGTACTGTTCGGTATCTGTGGTGTCAAGGCTTATGTTTATTGCACTTACTCCTGCTTCTTTTAGCGGCCTTGCAAGCTCCTTGAGTCTTATACCGTTAGTTGTAAGGGCAAGCTTTTTTATGCCGTCAATTCGGCTTATTCTTTGTGCAATGTCACAGATGTCCTTTCTCACAAGGGGCTCACCACCCGTGAGTCTTACCTTGGTTATCCCGCAATCGGCAAAGGCTCTGACAATTTTTTCTATCTGCTCGGCTGAAAGGTCAGCATCACCGCTTACATTACAGGCGCCGCAGTAGGAGCAGTTGAGGTTGCACCTTTTTGTGACGGACACACGCAGATAGTTTATTTTTCTTCCGTATGAATCAATCATTTATGAAATCACTCTTTCCGCCCGTCTTTTCCATAAGCTTAATTTCCTTGATTTCCATTTTGCGGTCAATAGCCTTGCACATATCGTAAACGGTAAGTGCAGTTACGGAAGCGGCAGTAAGCGCCTCCATTTCAATACCCGTTTTGTATGAGCATCTGGCGAGTGAGTGGATATACAGCTCGTCCTCACCATTGTTTTCAAAGGTGATTTCCACGCTGTCTATGGGGATATTATGGCAAAGGGGAATAAGCTCCCAGGTACGCTTTGCCGCCATAATGCCCGCGATTCTTGCCGTAGCAAGACCGTCACCCTTTTTAAGCTCAGAGTTGAGAAGCTTCTGAAGAGTTTCCTTTTTCATTTTTACTTTTGCGAAGGCTCTTGCTGTTCTGCGGGTGATTTCCTTTTCACCCACATCTACCATAAGCGCTTCACCGTTTTTATTAAGATGAGTAAAATCAGCCAATTTCATATCCTCCCATCTCACCAAGTCTTTGTTTGAATTTATTGCTTTTTATTCTGTCAAGCAAGGTTTGAACCTGCTTGCTGTCATAGGCCTTTTCGTCTATGAGAATATCATATTCCTCGGTGCAGATTTCAATAAAATCAAGGTCGTACATTTTTGCCGCCGAGTAAATACCGAGACTGCAGTCTGCATTGCCCGAGGCAATAAGTGCGGCAACGGCTGTGTGAGTGAATTCCTCGTTGCGGTAGCCGTCAACATCACTTTTGTCAATGCCATTTTCCTTAAGCAGATAATCGCAAAGGATTCTTGTGCCCGAGCCGAGCTGACGGTTGACGTATCTGCCCTTTGTAATATCGGCAAAGCCTTTTATACCCAGGGGATTACCCTTTTTCACCATAAGGCCCTGAATTCTGCCGATGCCCTTAACAAGTCTGACGCCGCCCTCGGGGAAATACTTTTTTACATAGCTTGTGTTATATTCACCGCTTTCAGTATCAAGCAAATGAATGAAGCCGAGGTGTGCCTGACCGCTTTTAAGTGCTGCGATAGCACCCATACTGCCTACGTGACTTGAAGTAAGGTTAAAGGCAGGATTTTCCTTTTTAATCATATCGGAAAGCTCGTCTATAAGGGGGTCGTGACTGCCCGTGATAATCAGTGAGCCTTCAATATTTGAAAGTTCTTTAAGCAGTCTTATTTCAACCTCTTCACCTGCCTCAAAGCCTTCACAGTCCTGTGGTACGGTGAGTATGCCGTCTGCCTTTGTAAAGCTTGTGATGACGCCTGCGCCACGGCTTAAGGGGACAGCGGTGAGCATATTACCGGACTTGCCGAGGGTAACACGTACAAACTCCTGATATTTAAGTGAGGACACAACCCTTTTACCGAGAACGGCCTTTACGGTTGAATCGGTATTTGTATTATTTTTGTAGTACTGACCCACAACGGCCTTCACAATTTCCTCCATAACAACAATAGCTGACACGGGGTAGCCGGGAAGACCTACTACGGGAACATTCCCGATATTGCCGAGTACGGCAGGCTTACCGGGCTTTATTGCAAGTCCGTGGAAAACAACCTCACCGAGGTCTTCTATAATAGTGCTTGTGTAATCGTCTCTGCCTGCTGATGAGCCTGCAAGGACAAGCACAGCTTCACATTCCTCTGCTGCCTTTGAGATAACAGACTTCAGCAAATCCTTTTTATCCTTGACTATCGGATAAACCTTACTGTCAGCCTTCCATTTATCAAGCATTGCGGAAAATATTGCCGAGTTGAATTCGATTATTTCACCCTTTTTTGGGTTTTCCTTCGGAGATACAATTTCATCACCTGTGGGGATAATGCCGAACACGGGCTTTTTCACACACTCTGCTTCAAGCACACCGCCTGCAAGGAATGCACCGCAAAGTGAGGGTGAAATTTCAGTAAAGGAGGGTGCAATCATATCACCCATACAAATATCCTCACCAACCTGACGTACATTCTGCCAGGGGTGAACTGCTGAAATTATGCTGACCTTACCTTCGTCAAGCTCGGTCACATCCTCGACCATAATTACGGCATCGGTACCGTCGGGGAGAGGGTCACCCGTATCGACAACGGTGTATTTTTCATTTGAGAGGATTATCGGATTGCTTTCGTTTGCTCCGTAGGTGTCACTTGCCTTTACGGCAATTCCGTCCATAGCACTTGCGTTGTAGTGAGGTGAGCAGATTTTGGCATAAACCGCCTTCGAAAGCACTCTGCCGTAAGATGAAACGGAAGGTACCGCTTCAGTTTTATAGCAAAAGCCTCTTTCTTCAAGATGTAAAAGATATTCCTCCCTGGCCGTTATGAGAGGTGTATTGTTAAGGTAATTGTGTTTCATATAAAATCATTCCTGAAATAAAAATATTTCTGCTTCATCGCCTGCTTTAAGACCCTCGCAGTTTCGGTCAATTATGATGTAACCGTCAGCCTCGGATAAAAGGGATATTACACCGCTTTTTCCGTAAAGGGGCATTGCACCCTCGTCAGTAAGCCTTACGCAGAGTATTTCCTCTCTGCCGTGGTTCGAGGAAATGTTGCGGAGCATTTTTGCTTTTACCGTTATTGTGCTGTCTTTTTTGCAAAGTATCATATCAACAAGAGGCTTTACTAATCTTAAGGCGACAAAATATCCTGCTGTAGGGTGACCGGGTAAGCCGAAAACAGCCTTACCGTCTATTTTGCCGACGATGGTGGGCTTACCGGGCTTCATGGCAATACCGTGCAGATAAACCTCACCGAGAGTTGAAATAATATCAACCGTCATATCTCTTGCCCCTGCAGAGGAGCCACCTGAAATGAGTACTATATCGTTTTCACTTACGGCTTTTTTCATCATTGAAAGGATTTCGTTATGCTCATCCCTTACTATGCCGTAAAGCGTAGTTTCACAGCCGTTTTCAATCATAAGCGCGGAAAGAATGTGACTGTTTATATCCCTTATCTTACCGAAGGTGAGGGGAATGTCAACACTTACAATTTCATCACCCGTGGAAATGATGCCTACCTTCGGCTTTCTGAAGGTAGTGACCTCACTTATGCCGAGTGCGGCAAGAACACCGATTTCCCGGGAGGTGATTTTTCTGCCTTTGCTGAAAACAGCTTCATTTTCCCTTATGTCGTCACCCTTTTTGTTGACGTTTTCACAGGGGCTTACGGATTTATAAACAAGGCATATATCACCGAAGCCGCTGTCGGTATTTTCAACCATAACAACACTGTCGGCACCATGGGGGAGCATACCGCCCGTGGAAATTTTTATGCATTGACCGTCTTTGATTTCACTCTCTGCCTTTTCACCCATAAGGATTTCACCGACAATATCAAGCTGTGACGGTATACTTTCACCGCTGCCGTAGGTGTCCGATGCCTTGAGTGCATAGCCGTCTACTGTTGAACGGTCAAAGGCAGGTATATTTTCTTTTGAAATAACATCCTCTGCAAGCGTTCTGCCGATGCAACTGTCAAGAGCCGTTGCCTCTTTTTCAAGGGTAATATCCGAAAAGCCTTCTTTTATAATTTCCGTTGCTATCTGCACAGCTACAACCTTTAACATACCGCACCTCCTTACAGCTTCCACATGCTTATAAATTTCTTTCCCCAATCAGTTTTCGGGTTGTTTATCAGCTCGTCCGGATTGCCGTCTTCGGCAATTTTTCCGTTGTCAAGCATTATTATTCTGTCGGCAAGCTTAAGCGCCTGAACGGGGGAGTGGGTGGTCATAATCACACCGCAGCCCGTTTTTTCCTTGTATTTTCTGATAGCCTTTTCAATTGTTTCCGTGCCTTCAATATCTGCTGCGCTTGAGGGCTCGTCAAGAAGCAGAAAGTCACCGTCATTTACAAGCACCCTTGCAAGGGTAAGGCGCTGACATTCACCGCCTGAAAGACCTTTGGCGTTTTTGCCGGCAAGGTCTGTAAGCTTCAGTTCCTCAAGAATTTCATCGCAGCGTTTTTCTTTATCGTCAGCATTTTCCATAGAGAAGAGAATGTTTTTTCTTACGCTCTTTCTGAAGGGGACGCTCTGCTGCGGTAGGTAGTAAATTCTGCCACTTTTTTCAACATCACCGCTGTCGGCTTTTATAACATCAGCAATGATTTTTAAAAGTGTACTTTTGCCGCTTCCGTTGGGGCCAACGATGGCAACTGTTTCTCCTTTTATGAAGGTAAGGTCTCCAATATCAAGTACGGTACGCTCACCGTAGGTCTTCTTTATATTGTTAAGCTTAATCATCTCTTATCCTCCTTTACTGAGAAGGATGCAACAGTATTCACAATGAGAGAAATAATCAGAAGAATAATTCCTAAAGCTAATGCAAAAGAGAAATTACCCTTATTGGTCTCAAGCATAATTGCTGTTGTCATAACTCTTGTTTTCCATTGAATATTACCGCCTACAAGACTCACGGCACCCACTTCAGCAATTGATCTGCCGAAGGCTGTAAGGATAACGCTGAAAAGGGCAGTCTTGTTTTCCGTCAGCATCAGAAGGGCGGTTCTGCCCTTTGAAAGGTTAAGTCCCTTTGCCGTTTCGATAAGTGGGGACGCATTGAGGGAGGTAATGGAATTGGTAAGATTTATCACAACGGGAATTATGAGCATACACTGTGCAATTACCATTATTTCAACGGTAAAAAGCAGTTCCATTGAGCCGAAAATACCGTTTTTTGAAAACAGCATATAGACAATCAGGCCTGCCACCACCGGTGGCAAGCCCATAAAGGTTCCTGTTAACTTTATTATTGTCCCTTTGCCTTTAAAGCTGCTTTTTCCTAAAAGTACACCCAGGGGCATACCGATAAGACAGGAAATGAGTGTGCTGAAAAATGACATCCTCAATGTGACGCCTATTATATGCAGAATTTCTCTGTCCATAGAAAGGAGCATTTCAAAAGCTTCTGTTATTTTATCCAAGGCTTATTCTTCGATAAGATAGAAAAGTGCTGAGCCGTACTGCTCTTCACCGTATTTTGCAATAAGTGCGGAAGCCTCGTCACCTGTCATCCATTCGATGAGAGCCTTTGCGCCTTCGGTGTTGATGCCGTCAAGCTTTTCGGGATTACACTCGATAAGTGAGTAGGTGTTCTTCATATCGTCGCCTTCAGCAAGAACAATTTCAAGGTCAAGATCAGCCTTGTTTGAAAGGAAGGTAGCCTTGTCAGTAAGACAGTAAGCACCCTTTTCACTTGCCATTGTAAGGCATGCACCCATACCCTGACCTGCGTTTATGTACCATGTGTCAGCTTCTGCATCGGGAATATTTTCGCCCCAGATTTTAAGCTCAGCCTTGTGTGTACCGCTGTCGTCACCGCGTGAAATAAAGCTTGCCTTTGCATCTGCAATTTTTCCGAAGGCTTCAGCAGCGTTTGCACTGTCCTTGATGCCTGCAGGGTCATTTGCAGGGCCAACAACTACAAAGTAATTGTACATGAAGGGAATTCTTTCAACGCCGTAGCCATCGTTTACAAAGGTTTCTTCACTTGCCTTTGAATGAACGAGGATAAGGTCTGCGTTGCCGTCAAGTGCCTTCTGGATAGCGGCACCTGTACCTGCTGACTGAACCTCAACCTTGTAGCCTGTTGCTTCTTCAAAAACGGGAAGAAGGTAGGGGAGAAGTCCGGAGTCATTTACAGATGTGGTTGTTGACATACGGATTACGGGGTTTGCGGGAATGTTATCAGGTGTAACATTTCCGTCGGTTGTGTTTGTGCCGCCGCAGGCTGCAAATGCAAAAAGCATTGTGAGTGCGAGAAGCACGGCAAGAAGTTTTTTCATATTCATTTCTCCTTTTCAATCACGGAAGGTATATCGCTTTCCCTTTTTACCCTTAGCCGTTAACCGTCTTTTATTGTTGACGGCCTGTGTTATTTCGGCTACGCTCCTTTCCTCATATGAAGCCACTTAGAGGTAAGAGTCGGAAAATGAATTAAAGGTGCAATACACCACTTCTTATTTATTTATAAAATACCAAAAGATTTTGTATGTAAAATGAATTTTTCAAAAAATATGTTGTAAACCGTTGCTAATGATGTTATTATTATACTATAGAAAATTGTAAAATTCTATAGGTAGAGGTGATTTTTTTGAAATTCGGTGTGATTTGCGTCAGCGACCGTTGCAGTAAAGGCATTTATCAGGACAAGAGCGGACCGCTGATAAGTGAGCTTGTCTCTCACCTTGGTGAAACAGCTTTTTATGAAATCGTACCCGATGAAAAAGAACTCATCTCACAAGCGCTTATTCACGGCTGTGATAAAACCGACGCTGATGTGATTTTTACTACAGGTGGTACGGGCTTTGCACCGAGAGATGTTACCCCCGAGGCAACGAAGGAGGTCCTTGACAGAGAGGCTCCCGGCATCAGCGAGGCAATAAGGCAAAAGAGCCTTGAGATTACATCAAAGGCAATGCTGTCAAGAGCAGTCAGCGGAATAAGAGGTCAAACCCTTATTATCAATCTTCCCGGAAGCCCCAAGGCGGTAAGGGAAGCGCTTGAAATTGTAATGCCTGTTTTACCTCACGCTGTTGAAACCCTTTCAGGTGTAACAATTTCATGTGCAAGAAAACATTCAGAAGTACATACTGATTTTCACTCTAAAGAGGATACACAGGGCTTTTGCCTTAAAGATAAAAGTGCACTGATTCTCGGCTGTGGAGGCCTTGGCTGTAATATTGCCGTTCACCTTGTCGGCGCAGGAATCGGCAAGCTGATGCTTTGCGACAGAGACAGTGTAAGTCCCGGTAATCTCAACAGACAGTTCCTTTATACAAGAGCGGATATAGGTGAATGGAAGGTAACAAGTGCCAGAAGAAGATTGAAGCAATATTCTCCCGAATGTGATATTTCGGCTTGGCGCGGAGATATCAGAAAGTCCTCTGAGCTTGACTTTGCAAAGGATTGCGACATTATTTTTTCTGCAGTTGATAATGATAGGGCAAGGCTTATCCTAAAGGAATTCTCTGACAAATACGGCATTCCTCTTGTCCTTGGCGGAATTGACGGCTTTTACGGTATGGCTAATCTGTACCTGCCTGATGAAAGCAATTTTCCACCGCTTTCGGAAAAAGAGCAAACGGCAGAGCTTTCCGTAAGTGCAACGGCAGGGGTCATCGGTTCCTTGCAGGCGGCACTCGGAATAAGATATCTTCTGACAAAGGATAAGGAGATTTCAAAAAAACTGCTGATATACGATGAAACAGAAATAAGCACACTTGAATTAAAATAAATATGAGGTGATTTATATGAGCTCTAAATTAAAAGGCTATATGGGTAAGGTGCTTTTTGTTGACCTTACCAACAAAACCCACAGCGAGTTCCCATGGACTGACGAGGACAGAAAAAGAACCATCGGCGGTAAAATTATGGCTGCTGATATTCTTCTTCAGCACATCCGTCCCGGTATGAAGGCATTTGATGAGGATAACTGGATTGTTGTTTCAACAGGTCCTCTGACCCGTTGCAAGTCACCCTCGTCAACAAGATTCAATATTTCTACCGTTTCACCTCTTACGGGTCTCCTCACATCCTCAAACTGCGGTGGTCCCTTCGGCAGAAGACTTAAGAAGGCAGGCTGGGACGCAATGGTTATTACAGGCAGAGCAAAGGAGCTTACCTGGATTGAAATTGACGACGATAAGGTTACCTTCCACGATGTGCCCGAAATGAAGGGTATGATGACAGGTGAGGTGCAGAAGCAGTTTCCGTCAGGCACAAGCTGTATTGCTATCGGCCCCGCAGGTGAAAACAAGGTGCTTTACTCAGGCGTATTCAGTGCCGAAAGAACTGCAGGCCGTGGCGGTGTAGGTGCCGTTTTCGGTGATAAAAACCTTAAAATTGTAACTGCAAAGGGTACAAACGAGGTTGAGCTTTACGATAAGGAAAGAATGGAATTCCTTAACAAGCAGTGGAAAATGCAGTTAAGACGTCACCCCATTACAGGTGCACAGCTTTCAAAGCTCGGCACAGCAGGTCTTGTGGCTCCCATGCAGGCTCACAGAATCCTTGCAACAAAGAACTTCGGTGACGGACGCTTCGAAAACTTTGAAAAGGTATCAGGTGAGGAGCTTGCCGAAAAGCACCTTATCAAAAACGGCGGTTGTTATTCCTGTCCGATGAAGTGCGAAAGACGAGTTAAATATGAGGGCAAGAACATCAAGGGCCCCGAGCTTGAAACCCTCGGCCTTTTAGGTCCCAACCTTATGAATGACGATATTGAAAAAATCATCAAATGGAACTATGAGCTTGACGAGCTCGGCATCGACACAATCTCTGCAGCAGGCTGTATAGCCTTTGCTATGGAGCTTAATGAAAAGGGTATGTGGGATTGCGGTCTTGAATTCGGCAAAACCGATAACTTAAGTGAGGTTTTCCACGACATCGCATATAGAAGAGGCATCGGTGATATCCTTGCAGAGGGTACAAAGAGAATGAGTGAGCGCTTCGGTGGTAAGGAATTTGCTATCCATGCAAAGGGACTTGAGCTTGCCGCTTATGAGCCCAGAGGCGCAGTCGGTCACGGACTTGGCTATGCCACCTCAAACCGTGGCGGATGTCACCTTAATGCAGGCTATATGGTTGTTCTTGAGGGTCTCGGTCTTAATATGGACTCTTACACTCCCAAGGGCAAGGCAGGTCTTGCAATTACCTTCCAGAATGTTATGGAGGGTGCTTCCGCAGCAGGCTTCTGCGTGTTCACCTCCTATGCAATTCTGCCTTGGTTTATCGTTGCAAAGCCCACAAGCCTTATGACAAGAGCGGTACAGACCGTATTCAAATACTCGGCACCCGTGCTGTATCCCGTGCTTCAGTTCCCTCAGGTGCTTGCAGTCAACATTCCTCTTGTGCAGTATCCCCGTGTGCTTAATGCTTCCACAGGCTTACACTACACAGCAGGCTCATTCATCAAGGCAGGTGCTTACGGCTATAATGTAGAAAGACTTGCTAACATTATTCTCGGTCTTCCTGTAGGTAAGGATACGGATACTCTTCCTAAGCGTCTTACAGACGAAGAGCAGGTGCCCGGTGACAAGAGAACAAAGGTACCCCTTGAAAAGATGAAGAAGAGCTACTACATTATGCGAGGCTGGAAGGACGGTGCACCCACAATGCGCACCCTTAAAAGACTCGGAATTAAAGTACCCGAATGTGCAAAGGAGGTATATCCTTATGGTAAAGGTTAAGACTTTCGGTGTTATCCGTTCAACAACAGGCTTCGGCCTTCTTGAGCTTGAAGCAAAAACCGTTAAAGAGGTTTTCAGCGAAATTTCCCGTAAAATGGAAGAGGGCTACTATGAGGACCTTAAAAAGCAGGAGGAACTCAAAAATGACCCGAAGCTTAAATACCGGCCTGAAAGAAATGCAGCTCTTCAGCCTCACAAGGAGCTTAAATTCGGCGACGCAATTGTTTATGTTAACGGTGAACGCTGCATGAGAAAGGGCAAGAAGCTGGGTGACGGTGATGAAATTTGGCTTCTTTCACCTGCCGCAGGCGGTTAATGCTTAAATTTAATCAAGTAAAAAAATCCAAGTCGATAAGACTTGGATTTTTTTGTTGTGTTATTTTCTCTTTTCCGTACAAAGTGCAATCAAGTCTTCAACTCTTGCAGTAGCAAGACATTCAACTGTATCTGATGCACCGTAGTAAATTTTTACCTCACCGTCATCCTCAAGAATCATACCGCCGGGGAAAATTACGTGCCTGCGGAAGCCTGAACGGGTTTCGTGATAGGTTTCGGGAGCAATAAGAGGAAGCTTGCTCATACCGACGATTTTTGTCGGGTCATTGAGGTCAAGAAGCATAATACCTGCACAGTATCTTTTTTTCCACGCTCTTTCCCAACCGTTTTTTCTTCTTTTGTTGTCCTTGTCAACTGCGTGGAAAATTGTAAGCCACCCTTTTTCGGTCTTGATAGGGGGCGCCGCAGGTCCTATTTTATCATTTGCATAGGGAACATCCTCAACGGCTAGCACAAGCTCGGTTTCACCCCAGAATTTAAGGTCAGGCGAGGTTGAAAGCCAAAGGTCAAAGCGGTCCTTTCCACCTCTTGAATAAACAGGGAACGGTCTTTCAAGGCGTACATACTTGCCGTTTATTTTTTCGGGAAAAAGCACCATGTTGCGGTTGTCGGGTGCCGAAGCACTTATGATGTTTATCTTTTCAAAGTTATCATCAATTTCGGCAATACAGCCTCGCACACCGTGACGGGTGTCCATGGCCATACAGAGATAGGGCTTGCCGTCAATAACCGTAATTCTCGGGTCGTAAAGCCTTTTGATTTCATCCTCAGGCAAAAGATTTTTGTTATCAAAAATCGGCTTTTCGCTTACAGTCCAGTTAATGCCGTCCGTACTTTCCGCAAAACCCAGTGAGGTTTTAAAGCGTACCTTCGGGTAGGTTTTTTCTGTAGGTCCGTAGTCGTTACGGAAAACCATAACATATCTGCCTTTGTATTTAGCAACACCTGCATTAAAAATCAGTGAAGCTTCATAGGGTATATCATCCTTAGTAAGAACAGGCTTCTCTATTTTTCTTATGCACTCTGCACTGTAAAGTCTCGGTTTCAGAATTTTCATTTATTTCATCTCATTTCAGATATATTTTTTCACCCGTTTCTGACGATTTGTAAACTGCCAGAAATTCCTCTACGGCCTTTCCGCCCTCGTAGGCGTCTATGGGAAATTTTCTGCCCATTTCTATGCAGTTATAAAAATCCTTTATCAGGGGAGCGTGACCGCTTCCCCAGTAGCTTTTACCGATGAAGTTTGTTTTGTTTTTCAGACGGATCTTTTTCACCTTGCCGAGCATTATAACATAAGCATTGTCACCCTCGATGCGCAGGGTTGCTCTTTTGCAGATTATATCAATCTGAACGGGAAAGTTCTCTGTAAAGGCGGTGGTTGCATTGAACAGAGCCGTAACCCCGTTTTCGTAATTGAACAGAGCGTGTACTGTGTCCTCAACCTCAATAACACCTTTAAGATGGTCGTTGAAGGTGTGAGCTGTTACAGAAACTGTATCGGTGCTTATAAGATATCTCATTAAATCCTGAGTGTGTATAGCTTGGTTGACAGTAACACCGCCGCCCTCTTTGTCAAGAGTGCCGTGCCAGTCATCTCTGTAATAATCCGCACCGCGACTCCAATGCACAAGGGCTCTTATTGATAGCACCTTGCCGTAAATCCCTTTGTCAATGATATTCTTCACGGCGGTAACTGATGCAATGTATCTGTTCTGAAAGCATACACCGAAATTAGCATCGCTGTTTTCTTGTGCCTGACGAAGCTGTGCAAGTCCCTCGGCTGTTATGGCGCAAGGCTTTTCGCAAAGAACGTGAATACCCTTTTCAAGAGCCGCAACCGCCATCGGCACATGAAGATAGTGCGGAGTACAGATGTGGATACAGTCAGGCTTGTCTTCCGCGAGCATAGTTTCAAAGTCATAATAAGCCTTGCATTTATATTTTTTCGCCGCAATATCTGCACGGTCCCTTTTTATATCCACAACGGATGAAATTTCGATATTCTTAAGGCTTTTAAGCACCCTTAAGTGATTACGGGAAATCATACCGCAGCCTACTACTGAAACTTTCATATCTTCACCAACTTTTAATCAGAATGTACTGCTCATATCTTCGGTTACTTTTGAAATAACATCCTCTTTCTTTTTTGATGAAGCCGCTTTTTCCATAAGAAGAGAATAGAACTTTTCTTCATCTATAGGCAGGGAAACGGTTTCATTTGTCCAGGAGGAAAGGTGAGCTGCGTTGGAAATCATAAGACCGTTTATGCCTTCGGTACCCTCGGCAACAAGGGGAGTACCGTAAAGGATATGGTCAGAAAAAGCATTCAGTACACCGGAATGCTGGTCGTTGATACCGTCGGTTTCAACTTCAATTTCATTATAAGGAATACTTGCAAAGCCGTTTTCACAGTTTTCGATATTTTCTGTAAGACCATCCTCGAGTTCAAAGAGAGTAATTTTCTCACCCTTTTCGCATACAAGCTTTGCTTTATCCATTGTGATTTCAAGTCTGTTGGAGCCCGGGAAATCACCTGTTGAAGTTACAAAGACACCCGTTGCACCGTTAGGGTATTCGGCATAGATTGTAACATCGTCTTCAATTTCAACATCGTGCCACTTACCCTCGTGACAGAATGCGCGAACCTTTGTAGGCATACCGCAAATCCATTGCCACAAATCGAGCTGATGGGGGGACTGATTGAGAAGGACGCCTCCGCCTTCACCGACCCAGGTTGCTCTCCATCCGCCTGAGTTGTAATAAGCCTGTGTGCGGTACCAGTCAGTAATAATCCAGTTTACACGGCGGATTTCACCGTATTTTTTACTGTCAACAATTTCCTTTATTTTTCTGTAAACACAGTTGGTTCTCTGATTGAACATCATAGCAAAGGTTTTATCCTGCTTTTCGGCAAACTCGTTCATTTCACGGACCTGCTTTGTATAAACACCTGCAGGCTTTTCCGAAACCACGTGAAGTCCCTTTGAAAGTGCCTTCATAACAAGCTCGGGATGTGAATAGTGGGGTGTGCAGATGATAACAGCATCAACCTCGCCGCTTTCAATAAGCTCTGTTGCAGAATTATATCTTTTTGCCCAAGGGAGATTTTCCTTTGACCACAAGAGTTTATCCTCGCAAGTATCAGCAACAGCAGTTATACGCATTCCTCTGATTTTTCCCGCAAGAAAGCTTTTTGCGTGGGAGGTACCCATATTACCCATACCGATAATACCGAAGCGGATTGGATGAATTTTATTTACAACTTCATACATAGCATCAGCGGCAGCCTTGAAGGATTCAGCGTGACTGGGGTAAGAATTCACCTTGATTTTTCTTACACTGTTAACCACTGCTTCAAGCTTTCCCAGACCTTCAAAGACCTTAAGGTGTGGCTCAAGTGAAAGAATAACCGCTTTCTTATGTTTATCAAATCTCTTCAGAATTTCTTCTACATTGCCGTCGCCCTCGCCTGCGGGTACAACGTCGGAATTTTCATAAAGAGCATCCTTGATGTGGAAATATTCTATGTAATCTTCGAGTAAATCATATGCTTTGAGGGTGTCAACACCGCACTGAACAAAGTTTGCAGGGTCAAAAACTGCTTTGAGCTTTCCGTCACAAGCTTTGAGAATATCAAGACAGCGTTCAGCGTTATCACCGTAAATTCCTTTTTCGTTTTCGTGGCAAGGGGTGATTCCGTTCAGGACCGCATAGTCAGTCATAGCCCTTACTCTACGGATTACTTCATCACGGTATTTTTCGTGAGAGTCACCGTCAGCAAAATAAAAGCTGAACAGTCTGATATATTTTGCTTCAAGGATTTTTGCAACCTCAACGGTATTTTTAAAAGCTTCAAAATGGGGAGCAAAATCCTCTTTGATATTGATTTTGCCGTAGCCTGAGCCGATAGAAGCAACCTTCATACCCTCGCGGTCAATCTCCGCCTTCATTTCCCTTGCCTGTTCAACGGTAAGCTTGTTTATATTAAGTGCCTTACCGAAGCCGCGAAGCTCCATGTGAGTAATGCCGTTTTTTTTGCAGGCGGCCATCTGTCCACCGATGGTTGTCTCTCCTGACTCATCGCAGAATGCTGAATAAATAAAATGTGCCATTGTTACAGCTCCTTTGCTTTAATAGCTATATTGTTTTAATTGTACATCTGTTTTGTTAAGTTTTCCTTAATTATTTTGATAAATTACAAGTGTTTTCTTTACTTTTTTGATATCGATTTGACTTGATTTTCAATTGAGGTTTTAATTACTCGTTTTTGAAATCTCAATCCGTACCTTCTTTTGCACCTTTTTAGGAGATATGCCGTAGACCTCCTTGAATTTTTTTGAAAAATAGTTGCTGTCCTCAAAGCCGCAAATTTCAGCAACCTGAGTTATATTCTGTACCTCAGAGGATTTCAAAAGCTGCTCAGCATACTGCAGTCTCAGGGAGTTGAGATACTTTGAAAAGCCGAGGCCCGTTTCCTTTTTGAACATACGCGAAAAATGTTCGGGACTGACGGAAAACATCCTTGCAAGGTAGGAGAGGCTTATATCCGAGGCGAAGTTTTCCCTTATATATGCTACCGCCTGCTCAATAACCTTGTTGCCGTCATCAATGGCAAGGCAGGTTTCCGTGTTTCTCATAAGCAGAAAAAAAAGCGAATGGGTATGACAGATTATGACCTCTTCGGAAAAGGTGTCGCCGAGTTTATACTCCCTTTCAATTCTGCTGAGGATTTTTTTGACCTCTTCGGTGACAAAGGGATTGCGGTAAAGGTAATTACCTGACGAAAATCCCGATTGCACCGAGGCGGGGATGTAACCCTGCTCGCAGTTTATCAGTATCCTTGAATGCTTTATATCGTCATATTTTGTGTGGTGGATAACACCGTCGGGGATAACTACAATATCACCCGACTTAACACTGTAAACCTTGTCGTCAATAATATAGGTGCAGTTACCCTCCTCGAGAAAATATATTTCATAGAGCCCGTGATAGTGGGGCCAGGAGGTACCCGTTTCGGATACTCTTTTGCTCATTCCGCGGTGGAAGTAAAAGCTTTCATCGGGGTCGAATTTGATAATGCTCATTTTTGCACCTTCCTTTATTTCCGATGATATCATCCGATATCAAAAAAGTCAAGAAATACTATAAAACATATCAAAATATTTAAGGAAAACATAACAAATTAGATGTATTATATAATAAAATAACTATATAAGGGTGATTAGGATGAAAAATGTATTAAAGGTACTTATTGCGGTTTTACTCGCAGCAGTAATCGGCTTTGGCGGTTTTATAGGATATCAGAGCTCAAAGGGTATTTCCTATGATATTGCATCGGTTGAAAAATTGGAAAATGATGTTGAAATTGTTGCCGAAACCGAGGACAGCGTAACAATCAAAAAGAATTCCGACGGTGAATTCAAGGTTCTTATGTTCACCGATACTCATCTTAAGGGTGACAAGGAGCTTGACAATATTACGGTTACCAATATGGTAAAAAACATTACCGAGCAGAAGCCTGACCTTGTTATTTTAGGCGGTGACAATGTTACATACGGCTTTAACAAAAAGAGAAATGTTCAGCTTGCAGAGCTTTTTGAAAATCTCGGTGTATACTGGGCAACAGTCCTCGGCAACCACGAGGGCGACGGCTTTATGTCCTATGACAGAGAAAATGTAATAAAGCTCTTTTCAACCTACGAGCATTGCCTTGTAAAGGAAGGCAAGGAGGGTGTTGACGGTGACGGCAACTGCACAATCAATATCCTTAACGCTGACGGTACTCTCAGAGAGGTATTCTTCCTTATGGATACGGGCGACTATATGACCGAGGAAAGCAAGGCTGAATACGGTGTTACCGATGAGGATGATGTTTACGACGGTGTTAAGACCTCTCAGGTTAACTGGTATAAGGAGAAGCACGATGCTCTTGAGGGTGAATACGGCAAATTCAAGTCCGTAACAGTTGTGCATATCCCCATCTATCAGGCTGAAAAGGAATATGCTGAAGGTGATTTCCTTTACGGAGAAAAGAATGAGGGCGTTTGTGAATCAGGCTTTGATGCAGGCTTTTTTGATGCTATGAAGGAAAAAGGCAGCGCACAGGCGGTTTACTTCGGTCACGACCACGTGAACAATTTCGGTGTTATGTGTGACGGTATTCTTCTTTCATATATCCAGCCTTCAGGCTACGGTGCATATAATAAGCAGACTAAATTTGACTCACCCGAAAACGAGTGGATTCAGGGATGTACCGTCCTTAACATCAAAGCAGACGGCACATATACTGCTGAAAGAATTTTCAATCATCAGTAATGAGGTGTAATTATGAAATATATTGACAACAAAGCAGAAGATGTAAAAATTGCTTATATAGGCGGCGGCTCAAGAGGTTGGGCGTGGGGCCTTATGAGTGACCTTGCAACAGCAGGGGATATGAACGGTCGTGTTGAGCTTTACGATATCGACTTTGAAGCAGCAAAGGCAAACGAGGTAATCGGTAACAAGTATAATGCCCTTCCCGAGGCAACATCAAAATGGGAATACAAGGCAGTTGAAACAATCGGTGAGGCACTTACCGGTGCGGATTTTGTTATAATTTCAATTCTGCCCGGCACCTTCGACGAAATGGAAAGCGATGTTCACGCTCCCGAGGAGTACGGCATTTATCAGTCAGTAGGTGACACAACGGGTCCCGGCGGTGTTGTCCGTGCTATGAGAACACTTCCTATGTTTGAGGAAATTGCAGAGAATATCAAAAAATATTCACCTAATGCCTGGGTTATCAACTACACTAATCCCATGACCCTTTGCGTAAAAACTCTTTACAGAGTATTCCCTGAAATCAAGGCATTCGGTTGCTGTCACGAGGTTTTCGGTACCCAGGATGTGCTTGCAAAAATGGCTGGCGTGCTTTTTGATGAGGACGTAAAGAGAAAGGAAATCAAGGTTAACCCCATTGGTGTCAACCACTTCACATGGCTGACAAAAGCAACCTACCGAAATATTGACCTTTTCCCGTACTACAAGCAGTTCTGTGAAAAATATAAAGACGGCTGTAAAGAATATGTTGACCCCGAATGGCTCAAGAGCTTCCACGGTAACGCACACAAGGTTAAAATTGACCTTTTCCGCCGCTTCGGTTACATTGCTGCCGCAGGTGACAGACATCTTGCTGAATTCTGTGAGGGCAAATGGTACCTTGAAAATAATGACAGAGTTGAGGAAATGCTTTTCCACCTTACTCCCGTATGGTCAAGAAAGGACGAGCTTAAGGAAAGACTTGCAAAGAGCAAGCGTCTTTTAAGCGGTGAGGAGGAAATTAAGCTTAAGCTTACAGGTGAAGAGGGCGTTAAGCAGATGAGAGCCATTCTCGGTCTTGGTGATTTTGTCACAAACGTTAACCTTCCCAACCGCGGACAGATTCCTAATCTTCCTCTCGGGGCAGTTGTTGAAACAAATGCTTCCTTTACATCAGGCACGGTAACACCCGTTGTTGCAGGTGAAATCCCCAAGGAAATCTATCCTCTTATTTCCCGTATATGCACTCAGCAGGAGGTTCTTTCCGATGCCATTGCCGAAAGAAATCTTGACAGAATTTTTGAGGTGTTTGCAAATGATCCCCTTGTTACCTGCTCCCTTGACGAAGCGAAGGAGCTTTTCACAAAAATGGTAAACAACACAAAAGCTTACCTTACCGATTACAACCTCGGTTAAGCATATGAAGACATTCGTTGTAATTTTTGCCCTGCTTTCGGCATTGATGCCCGTGATTACACAGAAAACGGGTCTTTCCGAAAGGCACGGCTTTAAGATGAAAATGCTTTGTGCCTTTCTGTATCTGATTACGGGTGTACTCTCTGCCGTTTCTTTCGGCAGGGTCAATGAATATTCCCTTATGATACTTGTTGCACTGGTTCTCGGTGTTCTCGGTGATTTCTTCCTTGAATATAAGGGGAAAAGGCTGTTTCCTTTAGGCGTTGTTTTCTTTGCACTCGGACATATTGTTTACAGCCTGACCTTCCTTTTTGTAGGGGAGCACAGAGCAATATCTCTGATAGCATATGTGCTTGGGATAACCCTTGCAGTAACGTCTGGCATTATTGCTTTTGCAAAAACAAAGCTTAAATTAAAGGGCAAAAAAAATATGCTTTTGATTTACGCACCGGTGCTTGTTTTTTCCTTTGCCTGCGCTCTTGTCAACGGTACGGCTGCACTCAGGTCGGGTAACATCTGCTTCGGTCTGTGCCTTACGGCAGGTGGCTCACTTTTCTTTATGTCTGATATTATGATAGGTGTAGGCAAGGGCGGATTAAAGCGTCCCGAATTTCTGCATAATGCAGTTTCTTATACCTACTTTGCGGCACAGACGTTGTTTGCACTTAGTATATTATTTCAATGAGGTGTTAATGTGAAAAATGAATTTTTGCCCGTATTCCGTGTTGCTGTATGCAGTGATTCACATATTGAGGGAATAGGCTCACCGGGATATTACAGACTTAAAAAGGCAATTGATTACTCTCTTGATTTTGCATCGGGGGATAAAGCCTACAGTAAGCTGGACACCTTTTTTATTGCAGGTGACATTACAAACAAAGGCACAAAGGAAGAATTTGATGCCTTCAAGGAAATTTATGACTACGGTACAGAAAAGGGTGTAAAATTCCTTTGTACCGTTGCAAAGGGACACGATTCCATCACAATGGGAAAGAAATCCCTTGAATACTACAAAGCTCTTACAAATCAGGAAACTGACTTTCACAGAGTAATCGGTGGCTATCACTTTATCGGTATTTCCACAAGCCGTATGAAAAAGCATTTCAATTCACAGTTTCAGAAAATGTGGTTGAAAAAGGAGCTTGACAAGGCGGTTAAGGATACACCGGACAAGCCCGTGTTTGTAATGCATCACGAGCACGTCAAATATACCGTTTACGGAAGCTTTGACGAGGACGGCTGGGGAAAAATCCTCTTTGCGGATTTGCTGAAGAAATATCCCAATGTGGTTGATTTTTCGGGTCATTCACATTATCCCGTAAATGATCCCCGTTCTGTGTGGCAGAAGGAGTATACTGCAATCGGTACGGGCTCGCTTAAATATACGGAGCTTACCGTTGACGGAGAACAGAAGATTCATCCTGCTTTTTATAACGAATGTGCAAACTTCCTTATAGTTGAAGCTGATAAGGACCACAATCTCCGTGTCATCGGTATTGATTGCCTTGCAGAAAAGGTGATTTGTGAGTACTACTTTAAAAACCCTGCCGACAAAAACAACCGTGAATATGCCGAAGAAAAACTGCGTGCCCGCTCTCTTCCTCCTGTGTTTACTGATGATGCGGAAATTGAACTGACGGAAAAAGACGGCTTTTATACCGCCGAGTTTCCGAAAGCAGAAAGCACCGACGGTATGCCCGTGTTTATTTACAGAACCTATGTTGAGGACGAAAAGGGCAGACTTATCAAGGAAAGAAAAACAATCCCGACCTATTACCTTTATGAGGTTAAAGATAGGCTGACCGTAAGCCTGGGAAGGCTGACGAAGGGTAAATACAAAATCAAAGCTCTTGCAGAAACCCCTTACGGTGTAAAGTCGGAATTTATAGAAACAACAATTGAAGTATAAGGAGAAAAACCTATGAAGCTTTCAGATGTTGCCGCAAACTATGCGGAAAAAATCCGCGATGAAAAAATCAAAAAGATGTTTGTTCAATGCTTTATGAGTACCTTTGAAACAACTGTTCAGCTTGAAGAGGATGGCAGCTGCTTTATAATTACAGGTGATATACCTGCCATGTGGCTTCGCGATTCCTCGGCGCAGGTAAATCATTACATTCCTTTTGCAAAGGAAAGTCAGGAAGCATTCAGGGTGATAAACGGTCTTATAACCCGTCAGATGAGCTGTATACTTGCCGATGCCTATGCCAATGCCTTCAACCGTGAGGCTAACGGCAGGGGACATCAGAAGGATAAAACCGATATGTCACCTATGGTATGGGAAAGAAAGTATGAAATTGACTCCCTGTGCTATCCCGTAAAGCTTGCCTACCGCTTCTGGAAGGAAGCGGACACAACCTCTCATTTTACCGAGGAAACAAAAAAAGCATTTTACAGAATAATTGAGCTGTGGACTCTCGAACAGCATCACGAAAATTCACCCTATTATTTCCGCAGACCCTTCAAGCGTAAGTCGGACACACTTTCACACAGGGGTAAGGGTGCTCCCGTTGAATATACGGGTATGACCTGGTCAGGCTTCAGACCCAGTGATGACAGCTGTATTTACGGCTACCTTGTGCCTGCAAATATGTTTGCTTGTGTTGTGCTCGGCTACATAAGTGAAATTGCCCACGAGGTGTACAAGGATGAAGACCTTAAGGAAAAGGCGGAAAAGCTTCGGGCTGAAATAAAAGAGGGCATTGAAAAATATGCCGTAGTGAAAAACGGTGACGGAAAAAGCTTTTATGCTTACGAAACTGACGGCAAGGGCAACTACAACCTTATGGACGATGCCAATGTACCTAGCCTTCTTTCTCTTCCTTATCTCGGCTACTGTTCAGCCGATGATGAAATGTATAAAAATACCCGTGAATTCATTTTAAGCGGTGCTAATCCTTATTACTATGAGGGAGAAAAAGCCAAGGGTATAGGAAGTCCGCATACACCCGAGAATCATATATGGCCTATTGCACTTTCAATGCAGGGACTTACGACTGACAGTAAGGAAGAAATGCTGTCACTTATCCGTACACTTTCCGAAACGGATGCGGATACGGGCTTTATGCACGAAAGCTTCCATAAGGACAGACCGCAGAAATTTACAAGAGAGTGGTTTTCCTGGGCAAACACTCTTTTTGCGGAGCTTATAATAAAATATCTTTCCCTCGGTGGAGAAATATAAATAAAAGGAGAAAAGAAAATGGGAAAATTCAAAGAAAAGCTTCAGAAATTTATGGATAACCCCGATGTAGCCTTTAAGGAGCAGGTCGGATATGTTTCAGGTGTGTTTGGTAACTGTATGGGTCAGGACTCTGTAAGCACATACACCGATCAGTTTATGTATGACTATATGGGTCTTAAGTCGAGCCATATGGTTGCTATGAAGTCAACCACCACTGCAGTAAACATTCTTATTGCACCTATTGTCGGTGCTATGCTTGATAACAACCGTTCAGGCAAGGGTAACGCAAGAAGCTTTATGATGGCGTCTGCAATTCCCTTCACCCTTGCATCTGTATTGCTTTTTGTTGTGCCTTCAGGCTCATTGATGTTTAATCTTATCTGGAGCTTTGTGCTTTATCTTACCTTTAATATTGCAGATACCTTTTATGATGTTGCGCTGTCAACTCTTTCAGTTCGAATGACGCCCAACGCAAAATCAAGAAAGAATTTCTATACCGTAGCACAGGTAGCATCCACTCTTGGCTCAATGTTCCCCGGTTGGCTTGTTCCTATCATCATTGAAGCTATGGATGGCAATTACAATACAGAAAAATGGGCATTCTTCACCGTGGCTCTTCTTTTCGGTATCCTTGGTCTTTTCACAATGCTTGTGCCCTGTATGACCCTTAAGGAGAGAAATCTCGTGCTTCCTCCCAAGGATGATAAAAAGATTAAAATTGACTATAAGCTCATTCTCCTCAACAGACCTCTTCTTCTTCTGTGCTTAGCTAACTGTATTGAATCAATAAGAAGAGTATGCTACAGTGCACTTCCCTTCTTCTACAAGCAGACTCTCGGCAGATTCGGAATGAAAACTTATGTTGAAATGGGCTCCTCTGCTCTTTCCTATGCAGGTCTTTTCTCCGTTCCCTTTATCGGCAGAAAGCTTTCATCAAGAGATATTGTTGTTGCAGGCTATATGCACACAGCAATATGCTATATCCTTCTTGCAATTTTGGGTTACAAAAACCTTTGGATTGTCGGCATCCTTATTGCACTCGGTGGTCTTCCTAATGCAGGTATGAGTGCCGCAAAGCGAGTTCTCCTTGCCGACTCAACAGACTATATGGAATGGAAGAGCTATCAGAAATACGGCGTTGCACAGCGTAATGAAGGTATGGTTTTCGCCTTCAGCACCATGGTGTCGAGGATTTCTGACCTTTGGAAGGAGCTTCTTGTCAACGGCGGTCTTGCTCTTATCGGTTATCAGAGCGCTCAGAATATCGGCGGAGAAATGGTTGAGGCTGTTCAGACTCCCGAAACCCTCCACGGTATTTTCCTGCTTGTTATTATCCCCGGTATTGTGGGTAACCTTCTTCCCGGTATAATTATGATGTTCGATAACTTTACAGGTAAGCGTAAGGAAAAGATTATGGCAGAGCTCGAGGTAATCAGAGCCGAAGCAAAGGCAAAGCTTGAGGCTGCTGCTGAATAAAACATAAAAGGAAAAATTTATGAAAAAAGTAAAGGGAAACAAAAAATCCTCCGTGATTTTAAAGGCTGTCAGGATAATATTCATTTGTTTGTTGATGCTTGCTCTCTTAGTTTTCGGCCTTTATAAGCTTATTACTTATCAATGGCAGGATGAACCGCAGAACTATCCTGCAACAAATCAGTACATTACCGAGCTCGGTGATACTATGGTTTCAGCCCACCGTGCAGGTAAAAACCTTTTTCCTCAGGGTACACTTATGGCTTTTGAGGGATGTATAAATTCCCAAGCCTTTGAAACGGATATTTTTGAATTTGACCTGCACCTTACTGCAGACGACAAGCTTATTGTTCTTCATGACGATACGCTTGACGATACAAGTAATGCTGCCGAATATTTCGGTAAGACCGATAACTATCCCGAGGATTACACTTATGAGGAAATTTACAACCTCAATTTCGGTGAAAATTTCAAAAATGCAGACGGTGAAACTCCCTATAAGGGACTTCGCGGTGATGATATACCCTACAACCTGCGTGCAATGACTGTAAATGATGTTTTGTCCTATGTTGAAGATAACGGCAAGTATTATTACAGCATTGAACTCAAAAACAGAGGTGAAGCAGGCTTTAAGGCGGCGGATATTCTTTATGGTGTTTTATCCGATATGAATCTGCTTGACAGAGTGATTGTTGCTTCGTTTGACAGAGATACTATCAACTATCTTGAAGAAAACTATCCCGATGTGACCCGTTGTGCCTCCAATGTTGAGGCGGCAAAATTATTTGCCGATTCTATTTTCGGCTTTGACAGACCCGAGGGCTATTATAAGTTTGATGTTTTGCAGGTGCCTCCCGACAGATATATTGCAAACCTTGGCACATCAAGGCTTCTGAATTATGCACACAAAAACAATGTGGCAGTTCAGTATTGGACAATCAATGACACGGAAAAAATGATGTTTTTACAAAGCGTAGGAGCAGACTGCATCATTACTGATATACCAGATGTGGCCTACGAGGTGCTTAAAACGCAGAATAAAGGAGAATAACTTATGAGAAATGGTAAAATTATTGCTTTTGCACTTGCTACCGCTTTAGCGTTGACAGGAGTTGGTTTTGTGATTTACGACAAGGTAACAACCGTTGATTTCGGTGAAATTATTATCGACGGTATTCCCGAAAAATCAGAAAATGCCGTAAGAATTATGTCCTTTAATGTGCGTTGTGCTGACGACAAGGAGGGCAGCGTTAAAAACCGCTCAAAGATTGTTACGGCAATCATCGATCAGTACTCTCCCGACTCCTTCGGTGTTCAGGAGGCAACAGGCAGATGGATGGATATTCTTTCAGAGGCACTGGGTGAAAAGTATGCCTATGTCGGTGAAGCAAGAGATACTGACGGCTATAAATCAGAGCTGAGTGCCGTTTTCTACCTCAAGGATAAATACAACCTTGTTGACAGCGGCACAATCTGGCTTTCGGAAACTCCCGAGGTAAAATACACAAAGAGCTTTGACAGCGCCTGCTACAGAGTTGCAACCTGGGCTGTGCTTGAAAATAAGGAAACAGGGGAGAAGTATACTCATCTTAACACTCACCTTGATCACGTGCTTGAGGAAACAAGAACTGCACAGACAGGTGTGTATATCGAAAAGCTCAAGGAGCTTCAGAAAAACGGAAATGTATTTTGTACGGGTGACTTCAATACAGAGCCTACAAGTGAAGCCTATGCCAAAATGCTTGAGGTTACAGACGATGCCCGTCTTGTTGCTGAAAACAGCGACGATGGCATTACCTTCCACAATTACGGCAAATATGAAGATGGCTCCTCCGGTCCCATTGACTACATTTTTGTGCCCAAGGATACAAAGGTTTATACCTTTAAAATAATCCGCAATACTGCAAAGGATATGTACCCATCCGACCATTATCCCATCGTTGCCGATATAATAAAGGAGGTACAGTAATGATTCCTTGCAAATGGGGACAGGGGCAGATTTTTGCTTTTTCTGCCCTTGACGGTGAATCTTATTTTGCCGATGATTTTACAGGCACCCTGTGCGGTGATAAAATCGGCGTGATATTTGAAACAATGTGTAGGCGTACTCTTTACTTCGGGGATATGAACAAATTTATTGCTCCCGGATTCAGGTGCGTCACCTCGGATATGCTTGTGCTTGAAAGTCTCACAGGTACCTTTAGTATTCTCTTTGCTCAAAGGCATCTTGTTGTAGGAGAATTCTCCGACGTTGCGGGTGTTTTTGTAAGCCTTGGCGGTGAGAGTAGGATAATCAGAAAAGGTGACATAGAAATTCACGATACGTCTGACGGTGAATATACAGCTCTTTTTAGGCGTAACGGCAGATTTGCCTTTGCATACGGTAAAAGTGAGGCTGAAGCTGTTGAACTTTGTGAAAAAGGTATGACGGTTGACCTTGAGGTGCTTGAAAGAGAAAAAAGTAAGCATTACGGAAAAATACCCGACAGTGCTCACGGATACAAGGACCTATATTCAAAATGTATCAGCGTAATGAAAAGTCAGCTTTATTCACCAGAAGGCAATATAAAAAGGATATGGTCAACACCTGACCGACTGCCGCACAGAAATATGTGGCTGTGGGATTCGGTTTTCCATGCCATAGGTCACAGACACCTTGACACGGAGGTTGCACAGAATCTTATCCTTGCACTTTTTGATGTGCAGAGAGAGGACGGCTTTATTCCTCATATGGCAAGACCTTGTTATATTTCTGATATAACCCAGCCTCCCGTTATTGCCTGGGGTGCCTGGCTTGTTTATGAAAAAAGCGGTGACAAGGCCTTTTTAAGGACTGTGCTTGAATGTAACAAGCGCTTCCTTTTGTGGTGCAGGGATAACAGACGCAAGACGGAAAAGGAGCTTTACTCCTGGCATACAAATGCGCAGCTCAACAACCGCTGTGATGAGTCGGGAATGGACAACTCACCGAGGTTTGACACCGAAAGCGACCTTTACGCCATTGACTTTTGCTGTTATATGGCAAACGAAGCACGCTTTATGAGTAAGCTTGCCGAGGAACTCGGTGATAAGGAAAATGTTGACTTTTTTGCTCTTTGGTATGAAAAAATAAAATCCGACATAAATAGCATACTCTGGTGTGAAAAGGACGGATTTTATTACGATTTTGATATTCAGAATAATCGCTTCAGCAAGGTGCAGTCAATTTCGTCCTTCCTGCCCTTGTTTGCAGGTGTCTGCGATGAAGTAAAGGCACATTCCCTTGTCCTTCACCTTGAAAATCCTGATGAATTCGGCACGGAATTTTCAATTCCTACCATTTCAAGGAATGACAAAACTTTCGGTTCGGACTTGTGGCGCGGTCCCGTGTGGGTTAACTATAACTATATGATTTCAGAAGGACTTGCCGGGTACGGCTACGCTGAGCTATCCCGTAAAATCAGAGATAAAACCCTTGAGGTTATAGATGAGTGGTACAGCCGTACGGGAACGGTTTATGAGTTTTATGACAGCGAAAACAAAATTCCGCCCTTCTGCTTCAATCGAAAGGGTGAGGTTTATGAGCCTTATGATTTCAGGGTTAAGTATCAGACAATCAGGGATTACGGTTGGAGTGTAACCCTTACCTTTGATCTGCTGAATCAGGAATGAAAGTAAAAAAAGGGTCTGTTGCCTTTCGGTAACAGACCCTGACTTTTTAAGCTTATTATTCAATTCCCTTAAGAGCCTCAAGCTCCTTTTTGTCAACCTTTATGTGAGAATCCTTGATAATCCTTACTTCCTTTCTGTGAACAAGGATGGGAGCACCGTCGGGATTTTTGTCAAGGGAAACCTTGAGCATACCCGTAAGGAGATTATTGTCAACAACAGTACCCTTGCCGTCCTTTGTTTCAACAATGGCACCGTGCTTGGGAGTAACCCTTAAAAGGTGCTCGTAAGCCTCCTGCTCGTACTTGAGACAGCACATAAGTCTGCCGCAGGTACCGCTGATTTTTACGGGGCTCAAGGAGAGATTCTGCTCCTTTGCCATTTTGATTGAAACGGGCTGGAAGTCACCAAGGAAGGTGTTACAGCAGAAGGGTCTGCCGCAGATGCCGAGACCACCCACTTTTTTGCTTTCATCCCTTACGCCAATCTGACGAAGCTCAATTCTTGTGCGGAAAACAGAAGCAAGGTCCTTTACAAGGTCGCGGAAGTCAACTCTGCCGTCAGCGGTGAAGTAAAAGAGAATCTTATTTCTGTCAAAGGTGTATTCAACATCAACAAGCTTCATATCAAGGCCGTGAGCCTCAATTTTTTTACTGCAGACGTCAAAGGCACTCTTTTCCTTTTCCTTGTTTTCGGTAATAACCTCAAGGTCCTTTTCGTTTGCAAGTCTTACAACGGGCTTGAGAGGGGAGGTGATTTCCTCGTCGTCAATGTTGCGGTTTGCTATTGTAACGCTGCCGTATTCAAGGCCTCTTGCAGTTTCAACAATTACCCTGTCACCCTTGTTGTATGTCTTGCCCTGAGGGTCAAAATAGTAGTTTTTACCTACCTCTTTAAATCTGACGGAGACTACCTCTGCCATTTATATCATCCTTTCTTGTAAACCGATTTCCACATTCAGTGGGCTTTTATGCTGTAAAGCCTTGCGGAAAAGGCGGTGAGTGTTAAGTTATGGTTAGAATTCATCAGGCTTCTTTCCTGAAGCTCTGTGATGATGTTCAGTATTTCCATTGCTTTTTTAGCCGTGAGCCTGACGCTTAATTTTTTTGCAGCCTCCGGATAGCCTGAAATAAGCTCTTTGCCGCCGTGCTGAAGGATAATGCAGTCACGGAAAATCAGCCTTAAGCTCATAAGCACTGCACGGAAAAGCTCCTTGTCGGTACGCATTACGGCAGTTTTTCTTATAAATTCAAGCTCATTTTCTTCTGCAAAGCTTGTTGCAAGCTCTGTGGCAACGGTTTTTGCCTTCTGAAGCTTTTCGTTTTCCTGCTCCGAGGTGCTTTCCTCACCGAGGGAGTAGGCGGTGGCTCTTGAAATAATTGTGTCAAGCAGGCTTGATTTTGCACCGCAGCAGAGAATAAAAAGCAAGTGTCTTGCAGGCTCCTCAAAAATTTTGAGTAAAGCGTTTTGCGCCTGGGCGTTCATAAATTCTGCACCGTCGATTATAAAAACGCTTTTGTCACCGTCATTGGGAAGCACCTGAGCAAGCTTTTTGAGTTCTCTTATTGCGTCAACCTTTATCATATTGCTTTTTTCATCCTTCTTCAGGATGTGCACATCGGGGTGAGTTCTGTTCTTCACCTTTTTACACTTTGCACAGATGCCGCAGGGCTTTTCGTCAGCCTCACAGAGAACTGCACCTGCTATTTCCTCGGCGGCGTCAAGACGCTCACGGGCAGTTTTG
This sequence comes from Acutalibacteraceae bacterium, assembly GCA_045643805.1. Lineage (GTDB taxonomy): Bacteria > Bacillota > Clostridia > Oscillospirales > Acutalibacteraceae > UBA6857. The sequence goes on along the minus strand of JAZRFT010000024.1, from coordinate 22,018 downwards.
CCCTCGAGTATAAGTGCATGAGAAAGTGTGCCTGAGCGAAGGGCGGTTGTGATTGAATTTTTAAACTGAGCCGTTGCATTTATACCTTCAAACACACTTTTTCCTTCTTTCTTGCAATAATCCATATCATTATACATTATTATGCTGATTTTTACAAGTGTAAAGTGAAAGAAAAAATAAAAGTCCCGAATATAAAAATTCGGGACAGCATAGCTTATAAATTAAAAAATGCTTTTATTTTTTCTTTGCTTAAACCGTAGGTTGGCTTTTTCTCCTTTTCGGCAGGCTTAACGGGTGAATTTTTGGGATAAGGTGCAACGGTGAAGCCTTTGAGAACAGGCTCGTCATTGCTTGCTTTTTCGCCGCAAAGGGGACAGAGTGTATAAGTTTCTGCAAGGTCAACATTACATTTTGTACATCTCATTTTATTTTTCTCCGTTTCCGTGTGAGCTTTCAATTCTTACTCTTATACCTTGCTCGGTGATTACCCTGACACATTCCCTTGCCCAGGAAACATCGTGAGAGCAGGTTGAAAAGCACAGGTTAAAAATTCCGTTACAGCTCAGGGCAGAGCAGGTTGAAATCAGTCCGTAACCGCTTGTGTCACCGTTTACACCGTCTGCGCGCAGCACCTCACTTTTAAGTATGGGCGAAAGCTCGTTTTTACCGGTGTTGGTGAGTATCGTTGTGTTGTTGCCGTGACTTTGTGCCTGCTTGAGTCTTACAACGGGAAGCTTGATGAAGTTGGGCACAAATCGTATAACCTTGTTGTTTGCAAGGGAGCCGAAGTTGTTGAGAATTTTCTGAAGCTCGGGGACTGTCAGGCGTTTGTCAAGCTGTCCCTTTACCTTGCTGCAGATTTCGTCAAACTGCCAGTCGGTTCTTCCCTCGGGGAAAAAGTCTATGCGGCTCTGTATGGTGAAATTGCGCACAGTTTCAGAGGGGAAAAAACGGCGGAGATTAACGGGTATTGCTATAATAACGGGATCTGTTATCGGTCTTTCAGCATGGCGGAGTGTGCCGAGTATGAGTGCACAGGCAAGATACTCGGTTATGGTAAGTCCCTTTTCCTTTGCTTTTGCGTGGAGCTCATCAACGTCCATCAAGGCATAGATGAACTGTATAAATCCTTTTTCAATTTCTCCGTCAATGCGGTGAGCCTTGAACTCCTGCTCAACGTCTTTGTTACCACCGGGCTGATAGTAATCATTGAAAGCATTGTTCAGCTCCTCGGGGTCAATGGGAGTGGGATTATAGGGTGCATTGGGGTTTTGTTTCAGCTCTGCGTATCTTTCAAGCAGGGCGGTGAAATATTTGTTTGTGCCGAGTCCGTCACCAAGGTAATGAGCACATTCCATTGCAAGGCGGTTTTTGTAATAAACCAGGCGGAAGTCGGGTCGTCCGTCGTTGCGTATGGCAATGGGTAACAGCTGAGCGGAGAATTCTTCCCTGATTTCGGGCAAAAGCTCCGTTCCCTCCTGATAGTTCCAGAAAAATCCTTTTTTTATTTTTGTGTGCATGCTCGGAAAACGGGGCATAACATCCGTCGCTGCTTTTTTGAGTATGTCGGGATTCACTTCATCTTTAAATATAATTGCACTGCGGAAGGTTCTGCCCCATTTTTTTGAGCTGAGGCTTGAAAACATAATTGAAGCGGTGTCAACCTTCATCCAACGATATTTATTCATATATTTACACCTTCTGAAAATATGATTTGATTTGTTGTATTGATTTTATCATTAAAACAGTGTAAAGTCAATTTTTTTGACTGAGTTTACAGATTGTTGTTATGGTATATACACTTATGAACATATATTTGTATACAAAAAGATAACAAGAAATAAAAAAATGATAAAAAAGTGAAAAAGTTACAAAAACCTATTGCTATTTTCAGTTTTTATGTTAAAATGAGTCTATAAAATAAAGAAAGGGGAGTTACTGGCATGGCATACGTAATTAGTGATGATTGCATCTCCTGCGGCGCATGTGCAGACGGTTGTCCCGTTGGCGCTATCGTAGAAGGCGACAGCAAGTATGAAATCGACGCTGACAGCTGCCTCGATTGCGGCGCTTGTGCAGACGGTTGTCCCGTAAGCGCTATCAGCGAAGGCTAATAAGCTTAAATAAAAAATGTGGCTATGATTTCATAGCCACTATTTTTTTATAATATATTGTTGAGGTAACGCTCAACCGCATCCTCCCAACGGGGGAGTCTGTCAAAGCCGTTTATTGTCAGGCATTCCTTTGAAAGGCGGGAATTCTTGGGTCTTACCGCCCTTGTGGGATATTCCTCACTTGCAACGGGGTTGACCTTAACATCCTTACCCGCAACCTCAAAGGTTTTCTCTGCAAGCTCGTACCATGAGCAGAAGCCCTCGTTAGTGCCGTGGTATGTTCCATAGCGGTCGGTTTTAATCATATCGCAAAGCAGAACCGCAAGGTCCTTTGCATAAGTAGGAGAGCCGACCTGATCAGCGACAACATTAAGCTCACTTCTTGTCTCTGCAAGGCGGAGCATTGTTGCAATAAAGTTGGTGTTTTTTTCGCCGAATACCCATGATGTCCTTACAATAAAATAATTTTCAAGGTTTTCCTTTACCGCTTCCTCACCCTTGAGCTTACTTAAGCCGTAAGCACCGAGTGGGCCTTTTGCATCGTCAGGATTAAAGGGTGTTTCACCCTCACCTGAAAAAACATAATCGGTAGAAACATAAAGCATTTTCATATTGTGCTGTTTGCAAGCCTTTGCGAGGTTTCGTGTGCCGTCCTCGTTAACCTTAAAGCAGATTTCCTTTTCGTCCTCTGCTTTATCGACGGCAACATAAGCGGCACAATGGATGAGAGCATCAGCCTTTGTATTTTCAAAAAAATCCTCAACGGCTTTTTCGTCGGTAATATCAAGGTCGGCAATGTCAATGCCCGTATAATCGGTGCCTTGTGAAGCGAGCAAATCGCACACGTCACCGCCGAGCTGACCCTTTGCGCCTGTTACAATAATCATGAGTTTTCACCCCATACAAAATCAATGTCGCTGTCACAAAGCAGGGGAGCGTTTTCATCCTTCTGTGAAAGCACGGGATTTTCGATACCCCATTCAACGCCGATTGCTTCGTCGTCAAAGCGGATGCTTCTGTCGCACTCCTTGCTGTAATATTCGTCAACCTTGTAAAGCACCTCAACATCTTCTGTGAGAGTAACAAAGCCGTGACCGAAGCCCTTGGGGATGAAAAGCATAAGCTTGTTATCCTCGTTAAGCTCAACGCTTACCCATTTAAGATAATTGGGTGAGCCTTTTCTTAAATCTACAGCAACATCAAGGATTTTACCTCTTGTGCAGGTGATGAGCTTTGACTGTGCCATAGGTGTTTTCTGAAAATGGATACCCCTTAAGGTGCCTTTTTCCTTTGAATAGGAACGGTTGTCCTGAACAAACTTAATGTCAATGCCAAGTTCACGAAGCTTTTCATAGCTGTAGGATTCGTAGAACCAGCCTCTGTTATCGCCGAAAACCTGAGGCTCAACAATTTTAACCTCGGGGAGCTGTGTATCAATAATTTTCATAGTATCACTTCACTTGATTTTTTTATTTATTATATATTACCCGCTTTTATTAGTCAAGGAATCCTTGACAAAGAAAGTTAAAATAATATAATTAGAGTTGATATTATTTAAAGAAAGGAGCATTCTATGATTGCAGGTATTGTTTGTGAATATAACCCTTTTCACAAGGGTCATTTATATCAGCTTGAACAAACCCGTAAAACGGGTGCAGATGCAATAGTCTGCGTAATGAGCGGAAACTATGTCCAGCGCGGCGAATGTGCCTTTCTTGACAAATGGACAAGGGCACAGACGGCTGTGCATTGCGGTGCCGATATTGTAATTGACCTGCCCGTGCCGTGGGCAGTTTCCTCTGCGGAAAATTTTGCAAGAGGAAGCATTGCACTTTTAAAGGAGTTCGGCATAGACCTTCTTTCTTTTGGAAGCGAGTGTGACGACAAGCAAAAGCTTATGCTTGCGGCAAAAAGCGTTGACGACGAAGCTGTTGTTGTACTTGCAAAAAAGTATATGCAGGAAGGCTCGAGTTATCCCGTTTCACTTCACAGAGCAGTAAGCGAGCTTTACGGTGAGGAAACGGCAAGGATTATTTCTTCACCCAACAGCACCCTTGCTGTGGAATATATAAGGCAGTTGAAAAAATATGACGATATAGATTTTCTTCCCGTGAAGCGTAAGGGTGCAGACCACGACAGTAACGAGGAAAAGGACGGCTACCTTTCAGCTTCAAAAATCAGGTCAGAGCTTATTTTTAATACTGATGTTCTTTCAGCGTTACCTGATAATTCTTCTCATTTACTTTCATCTGAATTTGAAAATGGTACTGCACCGTGCCTGATGAAAAATAACGAAAGGGGAGTGCTTTCCGCTTTGAGAGAGCTTTCCCGGGAAAAGCTTGAAAAATATGTGAGTGACGAAACGGGTCTTGCCGGACGCATTTATGATGCGGTCAGAAACTCAACCTCTTTAAACGAGCTTTACGAAAAAGCAAAAAGCAAAAACTATACCCATTCAAGAATCCGCCGTGAAATCCTCTCGGCTTATCTCAGAATTGAAAAGGATATCGCCTTAGGCACACCGCCCTATATAAGAATACTTGCCGTAAATGAAAAGGGGCTTTCTCTGCTCGGGGCGGCAAAGAAAAATTCTGCACTTCCTATTGTGACAAAGCACAGCGAAATGCAGAATTTAAATGATGAAGCAAAGCGTGTTTACGAAATCCAATGTTCGTCCACGGATAAATTTGCTCTTATATCAGAAAAAGTGAGAAAGTGCGGACTTGAACAGAAAAAGCCTATGATAATCGTCAAATAATCTCACTCATACAGAAGTCACCGTCACCTATGGCGGTGATTTTTATTTCTGATGTTTTACCGTCAAGGTCGCCGTCAAAACTGAATTTAACGGGAATATAATTTGCGGTGTAGCCGTTGTAAAGTCCGTTTTTGTCACGGGTTTCAGCGATTACAGTAAAGGTTTTTCCGATTTGCTTAAGGAAAAATTCACGGCGGATTTTGTCCGTTTCCTCAATCATAATTTTACAGCGCTCGTCCTTTATTTTTTGCTCAAGGTGGCCGCCGAGCTTTTCGGCTCTTGTGCCTTTTCTTACGGAGTAGGGGAAAACGTGTACCTTTTCAAAGCCGATTTCCTTTACAAAGTCAAGGCTTTCTCCGAAGTCCTTTTCGCTTTCACCTGCAAAGCCGACCATTACATCTGTTGTAAGGATGCAGTCGGTAAAGGTCTCACGAAGCTTGCGGGCAATTTTTCTGAACTCGTCGGCAGTATAGTGGCGGTTCATTGACTTGAGGGTTTTGTCGCATCCGCTCTGAAGTGAAAGGTGAAACTGAGGGCAGAGCTTTTCACATTCGCTCAGCTTTTCAATTACCTCATCGGTAAGGTGGTCAGGCTCAAGTGAGCCAAGACGGACTCGTTCAATTCCATTTACATCGTTGACGGTTTTTACTGCCCCAGGGAAGCTTGTTCCTGTATCCTGACCGTAGGAGGAAAGGTTGATGCCTACAAGAACAACCTCGTTATAGCCTTTTTCGGCAAGACTCTCTGTTTCCTTTTTTAATTCGTCGAGGGGCTTTGAACGGACTCTGCCTCTTGAATAGGGGATAACACAGTAGGAGCAGAAGCGGTTACATCCGTCCTGGATTTTAAGGTAAGCCCTTGTACGCTCCTCAAAGCAGGTGATGGTGTCACCGCTGAATGGGTCGCCCTTAAGGTGCTCACAGACGTTGAAAATTCTTTTGCTGTCCTTTTGGTACTGTAAAAGCAGCTCGGGAAGAAGGGCGTTATTTTTATTGCCGAGGACGATATCTGCTTCAAGCAGCTCCTTTGATTTTTCTGGATAAGCCTGAGGCATACAACCTGTAAGGATAACTATTGAGTCGGGATTGTTCCTTTTGAAACGGCGTACCGCCTGACGGGTTTTCTGGTCAGCCGAGGCGGTGACGGTGCATGAGTTTATAACAAAAACATCGGCACTTTTGTCACTTGTGATTTCAAAGCCGTGCTTCTGAAGTTTTTCTGCTATTGCCTGACTTTCATACTGATTAACTTTACAGCCTAATGTATAAAATTTAACTTTCATTTTATCTACCTTTTCTTAAGTTTGTCTTGTTTTATTTCTTACTGTATTCAGCAGGGGTCACACCGTATTCTCCGGTAAAGGCACGGTAAAAACCTGCATAATCACCGAATCCGCAGTTTGAAGCTACCGTTGTCGGCTTGATTCCGCTTGCAAGCATCTGCTTGGCGTGAATGAGCCGTTTGAGTGTTATGTAACGGTGAACGCTTGTGCCCACAACGCTGTTGAAGGCGTGAGACAGATAATATTTGCTGACAAAAAACTCATTTGCAATGGTTGAAAGGGAGAGCTTTTCGCAATAATGATGATTGATGTAATCAAGAACGGACAGAATAAGAGGGGAGAAGGAGTTTTCCTTGTCGTGCTTTTCCGCAAAGGTCAGGGAAAGTCTGTTCAGTTCAACAAGAATTCGCAAAAGAAGTGCACGGCTTGCAAGGTCACTTGCATAGTTGTCGGAGCTTTGTTCTTTTATCAGCTCTGTGAGAATGGAGTTTAAATGCTCCTGTGCGGAAAAGGAAAGCCTTAAAAGGTTGCTGTGGTTGGGATTTGTACTGTCAAAGCAACGGCTCAGACTTGAATCATTGCTTGAAAGGGAAAAAAGAAAATCCTTGTTTATCCAAAGAACAATTCTTTCATAGTCCTCCTGGTTTTCGCTGATTCTCGGCTGATGCAGCTCAAGGGGGTTAATGAGAAGAAGGTCGCCCTTTTTCATTTCAAAAATTTTACCCTCAACACTGTATTCAACCTTACCGCTGATAAAAAAGTAAACCTCGTAAAAATCGTGCTGATGAACGGGTACACCTGAGAATTTTGCATCTCTGTAATGGAATATTTCAAAGTCACTTTTTGACATACTTTGTCTTGGGTCAAAAATCTGCATAAGCTACCTCGCAATATTATTTTGTGCTTTTTATATCATATAGCAATATTAACAATCAGTCAAGCAATTTCCACTATTTTTATTGTTAAAAAAATGTGATAAAATAAACCGAGAAAATAGGGGTATTATAGGCGCCCTGAAAGGAAAAGGTGAGAAAATGACAGAGTTTATGACAAAGGATTTTCTTCTTAAAACCGAAACGGCAAAAAAGCTTTACCACGACTTTGCCGCTTCACTTCCGATTATTGACTATCATTGCCATGTAAGTCCCAAGGAGATTTTTGAGGACAAGCACTTCTCCGATATCACCGAGGTGTGGCTTGGCGGTGACCATTACAAGTGGAGGCTTATGCGCTCAAACGGTGTGGATGAATATTACATCACGGGTGATGCCGACAAAAGAGAAAAGTTTCAGAAATTTGCTGAGGTGCTTCCCAAGGCAATCGGTAATCCGATGTATCATTGGTGCCACCTTGAACTGAAAAAGTATTTCGGTTATGAGGGCGTGCTTAATGGTGATACTGCAGAAGAGGTATGGCAGATAGCACTCGAAAAGCTTTCACAGCCCGATATGGGTGTAAGAGGAATTATTGAAAAAAGCGGTGTTGCTTTCATCGGCACAACGGATGACCCCATTGATTCACTTGAATATCATAATAAAATCCGAGAGGAAGGCAAGCTTAAGGCAATTGTTGCTCCCTCCTTCCGTCCCGATAAGGCTTTTCAACTTAATAACCCTGCTTACAGGGATTATATCTCACAGCTTGAAAATGCTTCAGGTGTGAAAATTGAGGGCATTGACTCACTTAAGTCTGCACTTAAAAACAGACTCGATTACTTTGCTTCCTGCGGCTGTAAAGCAAGTGACCACGGACTTAACTATATTTACTTTGAAAAGGCAGATGTCGAAACCCTTGACAATGCCGTTAAAAAGGCTCTTAACGGTGAAGAATGTACACAGAAGGAAGTTGACGCCGTAGGCACAGAGCTTCTCCTTTTCTGCGCAAAGCAGTATAAGGAAATGGATTGGGTAATGCAGCTTCATTACAACTGCCTTCGTAACCCCAACAGCAAAATGTTTGAAAAGCTCGGTCCCGATACAGGCTTTGATGTAATCGGTCCTCACGACAGCACCGCAGACCTTGCAAAGCTTCTTGATGCAATGTACAGCGCTGATGCACTCCCGAGAACAATCCTTTACAGCCTTGACAGTAAGGATAACAGTGCCATTGACACAATGCTCGGTGCCTTCCAGCAGAAGGGCTATCCCGGAACGCTTCAGCACGGCTCTGCATGGTGGTTCAACGACACAAAGCTCGGTATGGAGGAGCAGCTCAAGAGTCTTGCCTCATTGAGCCTTCTCGGCAACTTTGTCGGTATGCTTACCGACTCTCGTAGCTTTTTGAGCTACACAAGGCACGAATATTTCCGCCGCATACTCTGTAACCTTATCGGTACATGGGTTGAGGACGGAGAATATCCCTATGACGAAAAAGCACTCAAGGAAATTGTGGAGGGCATCTCCTTTAATAATGCAAAAAGATTTTTCAACCTGGAGGAAATAATATGAAAATGTCATTTCGTTGGTACGGCTATGATGACCCCGTTACCTTAAGAAACATCAGCCAGATTCCCAATATGCGTTCAATTGTTTCTGCTGTTTACGATGTAAAGCCCGGTCAGGTATGGCCTGAGGAAAGCCTTGCAAAGATGACAGCAGAATGTGAAAAGCACGGTCTTGTTTTTGATGTTGTTGAATCAATTCCCGTTCCCGAGGACATCAAGCTCGGCAGTGAAAACAGAGATGAGCTTATTGAGGTTTACTGTGAAAATATCCGTCGCTGTGCAAAGTACGGCGTTAAGTGTGTAACCTACAACTTTATGCCCGTTTTTGACTGGACAAGAACACAGCTTGATAAGGAAGCTCCTGACGGCTCAACAAGCCTTGTAATGTATTGGGATCAGATGAGAGGTCTTGATCCTCTCGTGGATGACATTGACCTTCCCGGCTGGGACGCAAGCTACACCAAGGATGAAATCAAGGCACTTTTCAGAAAGTATGCAGAAGTAGGTGAGGACGGCCTTTGGGCTAACCTCGAATACTTCCTTAAGAAGGTTATTCCCGTTGCCGAGGAATGCGACGTGAGAATGGCTATTCACCCCGATGATCCTCCGTATCCCATTTTCGGTCTTCCCAGAATTATCACCAACGAGGAAAACCTTGACCGTTTCCTCAAGATTGTGGACAGCCCTGCAAACTCACTTTGCCTTTGCACAGGCTCACTCGGTTGTGCAAAGACAAACGATGTTGTAAAAATGGTAAGAAAATACAGCGCAATGGACAGAATCGCATTTATGCATATCCGTAATATCCTTATTATGGACGACGGCTCCTTCGAGGAAAGCGGTCACCTTTCAAAGTGCGGAAGCATTGATATGTACGAGGTTGTAAAGGCTCTTGTTGAAACAGGCTTTGACGGTTATGTACGTCCCGACCACGGCAGAATGATCTGGGGTGAAACAGGCAGACCCGGTTACGGTCTTTATGACAGAGCACTTGGTGCAACATATATCAACGGACTTTTTGAGGCCTGCGAAAAGGCTCTTAATAAATAAGGAGGAAGAATAATGATGAAAAATGTACTTGGCACCGACCTTTCAGGTAAGGTTGCCGTTGTAACAGGTGCAGGCGGTGTTCTTTGCTCAGGCTTTGCAAAAACTCTCGCCCGTGCAGGTGCAAAGGTTGCACTCCTTGACCTTAATGAAGAAGCAGCAAAAGCCTTTGCCGATGAAATCGTAGCAGAGGGCGGTGTTGCAAAGGCATATAAGTGCAATGTTCTTGATAAGGACATCTGTAACGAGGTTGCCGAAGCAGTTGAAAATGACCTCGGCAAATGTGACATTCTCATAAACGGTGCAGGCGGCAACAGCCCCAGAGCAACTACCGATAAGGAATACTATTTTGCAGGTGATATCGATGAGGACTGCAAAAACTTCTTCAATCTTGATGCTGACGGAGTTGGCTTTGTTTTCAACCTTAACTTCCTCGGTACTCTTATTCCCACCCAGGCATTTGCAAAGCAGATGCTCGGTCGTGAAGGCTGTAACATTATCAACATTTCTTCAATGAATGCCTTCACTCCGCTTACAAAGATTCCCGCATATTCAGGTGCAAAGGCCGCTATTTCAAACTTTACACAGTGGCTTGCCGTTCACTTCTCAAAGGAAGGCATCCGCGTAAACGCAATTGCTCCCGGCTTCTTCTCAACAAAGCAGAATGCCGCACTTTTGTGGAATCCCGACGGCTCACCCACACCGAGAACCAACAAAATCCTTGCCGCAACACCCATGGGACGCTTCGGCGAGGCAGAGGAGCTTGACGGTGCACTTCTTTTCCTCATCAACAACGATGCCGCAGGATTTATTACAGGTGTAGTGCTTCCCGTTGACGGCGGCTTTTCATCCTATTCAGGCGTATAAGGAGGAAAACAGAATGGATATGTTCAAAGAAATATATGAATTAGGCATCATTCCCGTTGTTGCAATTGATGATGCCGATAAGGCAGTGCCTCTTGCAAAGGCGCTTCGTGACGGCGGACTTCCTGCAGCTGAAATCACCTTCAGAACTGCTGCTGCAGAGGAAGCAATCAGAAGAATCTCTCAGGAATGTCCCGATGTGCTTGTAGGTGCAGGTACCGTGCTTACAAAGGAGCAGTGTGACAGAGCTATTGCCGCAGGTGCAAAGTTTGTGGTTACTCCCGGCTTCAATCCCGAAATGATTGCTTATATCAAGTCAACAGGTATTCCCATGATGCCCGGTGCCGCAACTCCCGGTGAAATGGAGCAGGCAATGAGCATGGGTCTTACAAACATCAAGTTTTTCCCTGCTGAAGCAAACGGCGGTGTAGCAAAGCTCAAGGCTCTTGCAGGTCCTTATCAGGCTGCAAAATGGATGCCCACAGGCGGTGTTAACACCAAAAATCTCAACGATTACCTTTCATTTGACCGTATTCTTTGCTGCGGCGGTACTTGGATTGCTACAAGTGCTGACATCAATGAGGGCAAATGGGACGACATTACCCGCAAGTGTAAGGACGCCATAAAGACAATGCTCGGCTTCAAGCTTGAAAAAATCTGCATTTACGGTGACAGCGCAAACGCTGAAAAGAATGCAAAATTCGTTGCTTCTCTCTTCGGCTTTGATACTGCTGAAACAGAATGTGGCTATCAGGCAGGCGGTCTTTGTTTCGGTAAGGAGGAGAGCGATGCAAAGGGCTGTATCGTAATCAGCACTCTCAACGGTGACAGAGCAATGAGCTACCTTAAGAGAATGGGTGCCGAAATTGATCCCGATATCTGGTACGACAAAAAGGGTAAGGTAACCTGCTTCGGACTTAAAGACCTTGTTGCAGGCTTCGAGATTTGCATAGAAACTAAATAAGGAGAGGTTTATATTATGAGTAAAAGAATTGTATGCTTCGGTGAGATTATGCTCCGTCTTGCTCCCGAAGGCTATTACAGATTTTTCCAGAATGACAGAATGCAGGCTACCTTCGGCGGCGGTGAGGCTAACGTTGCAGTATCCCTTGCAAACTACGGTATGGATGCTTCCTATGTAACAAAGCTTCCCTCACACGCAATCGGTCAGTCAGCAATCAACTCACTGCGTGCTCTCGGCGTTGACACAAAGGACATCGTAAGAGGCGGTGAAAGAGTAGGTATCTACTACCTTGAAAAGGGTGCTTCACAGCGTGGCTCCGTTTGTATCTATGACAGAGCTTATTCAGCAATTCAGCTTGCAAAAAGAGAAGATTTTGACTGGGATAAGATTTTCGAGGGTGCAGACTGGTTCCACTTCACAGGTATCACTCCCGCAATCGGCGGTGACCTTGTAAACATCTGCCTTGACGCTTGTAAAAAGGCAAAGGAAAAGGGCGTAAAGATTTCCTGCGACCTTAACTACAGAGGTAAGCTCTGGACAAGAGCAGAAGCACGTGAAGCAATGAGCGAGCTTTGCAAGTATGTTGACGTTTGTATTTCCAATGAAGAGGATGCAAAGGATGTTTTCGGCATTGAAGCTGAAAACACCGATATTTACGGCGGCAAGCTTGACAAGGAAGGCTACAAGTCGGTTGCAAAGCAGCTTATGGACACCTTCGGCTTTGAAAAGGTTGCAATCACACTCCGTTCATCAATTTCCGCTTCAGACAATGACTGGGCAGGTATGCTCTATGACGGTGAAAACTATTGCTTCTCAAAGGAATATCACCTTCACATCGTTGACCGTGTAGGCGGCGGCGACAGCTTCGGCGGCGGACTTATCTACGCACTTCTTTCAGGTAAGAGCACACAGGAAGCAATTGAGTTTGCTGTTGCGGCTTCCGCTCTCAAGCACTCAATTGAAGGCGACTACAACAGAGTTGGCGTTTCCGAGGTTGAAAAGCTTGCAGGCGGCGACGGCTCAGGCCGAGTACAGAGATAAGCGCTGTACAAGTACAGTCAGGTAAAAAACGCAGGGTAGGGGACTACTGCCCTTGCGTACAAATAAAAAAATTAAGGAGAAAACAGTTATGAGTTCAAAAGCAAAGACTCCTTCGGGAGCAATCAGACCCTTTGGCTGGATGGATAAGCTCGGCTATGCAATGGGTGATATGGGATGCGGCTTTTCATTCCAGCTTGTTTCAACCTTTATGCAGCTTTTCTATCTTCAGTACATCGGTCTTTCACCCAATGATTACGCAATCATTATCCTTATTTCAAAGGCATTCGACGCAGTCAACGATATCGTTATCGGTAACCTCGTTGACACAAAGAGAATCGGCAAAAAGAGTAAGTATATGCCCTGGATTCTTCTCGGTGCAATTACCCTTATCATCTTTAATGTTATGATTTTTGCTCCCGTTAAGGATTTCAGCTATGCAGGTAAATATGCTTGGTGTCTTGTTTCCTATTGCTTGTGGTCAATTGCCTACACAATGGTAAATGTTCCTTACGGCTCACTCCATTCAGTTATTACTGACGATCCCCAGCAGAGAGTTTCCCTTTCAACCTTCCGTTCAATCGGTGCAGCTCTTCCCGCTATCATTATTATGATTGTTCTTCCCAGTATCGTTTACGATAAGGTGAAGAATCCCGTTACAGGCATCGAGGAGCAGGTTCTCAAGGGTGAAACCCTTCTTCCTGTTGCTATCGGTATGTCAATTTTCGCTCTTCTTGTTCTTTACGGAACAACTGTACTTGTAAAAGAGCGTGTAAGCCGTGATGGGGCAGAAAACACAACCGGTATCAAGGCTATGCTTTCATCTGTTAAGTCCTTCTTTACAAACAGAGCTATGGTTGGTGCAACAATTGCTTCAGTTGCTGCAGTTGCACTCTTCAACTCAACAATGGCGCTTAACAATATGGTTTTCCAGTATCACTTCAAGGATACAAGCAAGGTTGGTGTGGCTATGATAGGCTCATACGCACCTATGATTTTCGTTATGATCTTCCTTGGTAAGCTTACAAAGAAGTTCGGCAAAAAGAACATTCTTGTTGTATCAATGCTTATCGGTGCAATTTCAGGTGTAGTATCACTTTTCGTACCCATTACACCCGACGGCACAGGCATGATTCTTTACATCATCTGCCTTATGGGTCTTAATGTGGGTAATGCCGTGTTCCAGATTTCCGTTTGGGCTATTGTTGCTGACTGTATTGAACTGAGCTATCAGAAGACCGGTAAGAGTGAGGAAGGTTCACTTTATGCTCTTTACTCCTTCTTCCGTAAGCTTTCTCAGGGTATCGGTCAGGCTGTTGTTTCATGGGGTCTTGTTGCAATCGGCTTTGTTGAGGGTGAAAACGCTGTTCAGCCTGAAAGCTTCGGTGAAGACGTAACAAAGCTTTACTTCATCGTTCTTGCAGCAGGCTCACTTATTGCCTTCCTTGCCATGAAGTTTATCTATAACATCGGCAAGAAGGAAGAGGAAGCAATGGCAGCCGCTTCACAGGCAGCTCACGATGCTCAGAAACATTCTGCCGGTGAGGATATCGATAACTGATAATTCCAATATCAAAAAAAGAGTCGGGATACATCCCGGCTCTTTTTTAATATTGCTTTATGATATATCAAAAAACACATAACGCTTTCTGTTTTTTATATAATTTTTTGAAAAAAATCAAGAAAAAATGCCCGTAAAACATTGTAATTTTCTTAAAAAAATGTTATCATATGTCGAATGACTATGTTGGCGTTTTATGACCCTTGAGTTATGAGATAAAACGGAGAAATATATTTGAGGATTTAGCCAAGAAAAGTCGAATAAAAATGAAAGGATCATAGATGTATGAAGTACAGTTATTATCCGGGTTGTACCTTAAGAACAAAGGCTAAAAAGCTGGACGATTACGCAAGAGCATCAGCAAAGGCTCTCGGTTTCGAACTTGAAGAGCTCGAGGACTGGCAGTGCTGCGGCGGTGTTTATCCGCTTTCAAGCGATGAGATCGGCTCAAAGCTTTCATCGGTACGTGCCCTCAACGAAGCAAAGGTAAAAGGTCAGGAGCTTGTAACTCTCTGCTCCGCTTGCCACCATGTTATCAAAAGAGTAAACGATGACATGAAGAATGTTGACGACATCAGAACAAGAGCAAACAACTACCTTAAGCTTGACGAACCCTATCTTGGTGAAACAGAGGTTCTTCATTTCCTTGAGGTGCTTCGTGACAAGGTCGGCTTTGATGAAATCAAAAAGAAGGTAGTAAACCCTCTCACAGGTCGCAAAATCGGTGCCTACTACGGCTGCCTCCTTTTAAGACCCAGTGACATTATCGCTTTCGACAATCCCGAAAATCCCACAATCATTGAAGAATTTATCCGTGCTCTCGGTGCAGAGCCTGTGGTTTATCCCTACCGTAATGAATGCTGCGGCGGATATATCTCACTCAAGGATAACGACCTTTCAAAGAAGATGTGCAACACCGTAATGGACAGCGCAAAGGGCTTTGAGGCTGAAATGCTTGTTACAGCCTGTCCTCTTTGTCAGTACAACCTTACAAAGAACACAGCTGACGGTGTTCCCGTAATCTACTTTACCGAAATTCTTGCCGAGGCTCTCGGCGTAAAAGAGGAGGTTGACGCATAAGTGGAAGCTTCAAAGAAAAGACAGTCCGAAATGGTTCAGGAAATCAGCGGTACAAACCCTCTTAAGTGTATGAAGTGCGGCAAGTGCTCAGCTTCCTGCCCCGCATACGAAAAAATGGATATCAAGCCTCACCAGTTTGTATCCTATGTTATCAACGAGGATGTTGAAGCTCTTGCAAAGTGCGACTCACTCTGGGTTTGCCTTTCCTGCTTCGCATGCGTTGAACGTTGTCCCAGAGATGTAAAGCCCGGTAAGATTGTTGATGCAGCAAGACAGCTTGCAGTAAGACAGAAGGGCGGCAGCTATCTCGTTCCCGATGAAATCCCCGCACTTGTTGATGAGGACCTTCCTCAGCAGCTTCTCGTAAGTGCTTTCAGAAAGTTCAGGAGGTAAAGCTATGCACGGTATTGGAGTATTTGTCTGCCATTGCGGCAGTAACATCGCAGCAACCGTTGATGTAAAAAAGGTTGTTGAAATGGCAAGGCTTGAACCGGGCGTTGTTCATGCCGAAGAGTATCAGTATATGTGTTCCGAGGCAGGTCAGGAAAAAATTGCCACTGCCATCAAGGAAAAGAACCTTAAGGGTATCGTTGTCTGCTCATGCTCACCCAGAATGCATGAGGCAACCTTCCGTAAGTGTGCTGAAAAAGCAGGCCTCAACCCCTATATGGTTGAAATCGCAAACCTCCGTGAGCAGTGCTCATGGATTCATAAAGACATCGAGGAAGGTACTGAAAAGGCAGTTATCCTTACAAGAGCAGCTATTGCAAAGGTAAGCCTTAACACCTCACTTCTTCCCGGTGAAAGCAGAGTAACAAAGAGAGCTCTTGTTATCGGTGGCGGTATCGCAGGTATTCAGACTGCTCTTGACATCGCAGACGCAGGCTATGAGGTTGACATCGTTGAGAAGACTCCCTCAATCGGCGGTAAGATGGCTCAGCTTGACAAGACCTTCCCCACACTCGACTGTTCAGCTTGTATCCTTACACCCAAAATGGTTGATGCTGCTGCTCACGAGAGAATCAACCTCTTCACCTACAGTGAGGTTGAAAAGGTATCAGGCTTCGTTGGTGACTTCGAGGTAGATATCAGAAAGAAAGCAAGATATGTAAATATGGACAAGTGCACAGGCTGCGGCGTGTGTATGGAAAAGTGCCCCAGCAAAAAGGCTCTCAGTGAATTCAACAGCGGACTTAATAACCGCCCCGCAATTTACACTCCCTTTGCACAGGCAATTCCCAACGTTCCCGTAATTGACCCCACACAGTGCACAAAGCTTAAGACAGGCAAGTGCGGTCTTTGCGAAAGATTCTGTCAGGCAGGTGCTATTGATTACACCCAGCAGGATGAAATCGTAACACGCAAGTACGGTGCAATCGTTGTTGCAACAGGCTTTGAAATTATCAAGCTTGACAATCTTGAAGAGTACGCTTACTCACAGAGCAAGGATGTTATCACATCCCTTGAGCTTGAAAGAATTATGAACGCTGCAGGTCCCACAAAGGGTCACCTTGAGCGCCTTTCCGACGGTAAGCATCCCAAGGAAATCGTGTTCATTCAGTGCGTAGGCTCACGTTGCGATGAGAGCAAGGGCAAGCCCTACTGCTCAAAAATCTGCTGTATGTACACAGCAAAGCACGCAATGCTCATCAGAGATAAATATCCCGATGTAAATGTTACAGTATTCTATATCGACGTAAGAACACCCGGTAAGAACTTTGACGAGTTCTACAGAAGAGCTGTTGAAGAATATGGTGTAAACTACGTTAAGGGTCAGGTAGGTAAGGTTGCTCCTCAGCCCGACGGCTCACTCCTTGTTCACGGTGTTGACCTTATCGACGGCAAGCAGCTCAAGATTTCAGCTGATATGGTTGTTCTTGCAGCAGCTGTTGAGCCCAATCCTTCAGTAAGAAAGATTGCTACAATGCTTACAGCAAGTATTGACACAAACAACTTCCTTACAGAAGCTCATCCCAAGCTTCGTCCCGTTGAATCACCCACAGCAGGTGTGTTCCTTTCAGGTATCTGTCAGGGTCCCAAGGATATCCCCGAAACTGTTTCACAGGCAGGCGCTGCAGCTATCAAGGTTGTAGGTCTTCTTGCAAAGGATAAGCTCCTTACCAACCCCTGTACAGCAAAGCCTGACGAGCTTATGTGTAACGGATGCGGCTCTTGTGCTAATGTATGTCCCTACGGTGCTATTTCCTACGAGGTTAAGGAAATCAATGACCACGGTGTAAGAGAAACACGCCGCGTTGCAGCTGTTAACTCAGCACTTTGTCAGGGTTGCGGTGCTTGTACCGTTACTTGTCCTTCAGGTACTATGGACCTTCAGGGCTTCTCAAACAGACAGATTCTTGCGGAGGTGGATGCTATATGTCGATAAATACAGAATTTAAACCGAAAATAGTAGCCTTCTGCTGTAACTGGTGCAGCTATGCAGGCGCTGACCTTGCAGGTAGCAGCAGACTTGCTTATCCTGCAGACGTAAAAATCATCCGTGTTCCCTGCTCATGCCGAGTAAACCCCATGTTTATTCTCCGTGCATTTGAAAAGGGTGCAGACGGTGTAATCATCTGTGGTTGCCATCCCGGTGACTGTCACTACAGCACAGGTAACTACTATGCAAGAAGAAGAATGACCCTTCTCTTCTCAATGCTCGATTATATGGGTATTGAAAGAGGCAGAACCCGTGTTGAATGGGTATCTGCTGCTGAAGGTGTTAAGTTCTCAAATACAATGAACGAATTCGTTGACGCAGTTCGCACACTGGGTCCGAACAAGAGATTGGGGGATCTTAGATGCAAGGATTAATTAACAGAATGAAAGAACTCCTCCAGGACGGCACTGTAAACCGTGTTCTCGGATGGAAGAAGGGCGACCTTCCCTATAATCCCGAACCCGCTTTCTTCAAAAGTGCCGAAGAGCTTGATGAGTTCATTTATGACGGCTTCTGCGGTGCAAACCTCAGTAAGTATATGATTACCGCTTCAGCTCTCGAAGGCAAGACTCTTGTACTTCTCAAGCCCTGCGACAGCTACTCCTTTGTTCAGCTTATGAAGGAGCACAGAGTTGACCGCGAAAAGGCTTACATCATCGGTGTAGGCTGTAAGGGTAAGCTTGATATCGAAAGAATCAAGGCTGAAGGCGTAAAGGGTATTGAAAAAATCAGCGGTGCTGAAATGGATGGCGACTGCTCAACACTTAAGATTGATACAATCTACGGTGAAAAGGAAGTTGCTTACAAGGATGCAATGCTTGAAAGATGTCACGTATGTAAGGGCAAGGAGCACAGAATTTATGACGAGCTTATGCTCGAAAGCGCTGACACTCTCGATTCAGGCAGATTCGAAGCTGTTGAAGCTATCGAAAGCATGACTTCTGAGCAGAAGTTCGCATTCTTCAAGAACGAGCTGAGCAAGTGTATCAGATGTAACGCTTGCAGAAACGTATGTCCCGCTTGCTCCTGCAGAAAGTGTGTATTCGACTCAACAAAGTTCGATTCAGCACAGAAGGCAAACGTTGATGAATTTGAAGAGAAGATGTTCCACATCATTCGCGCATTCCACGTTGCAGGCAGATGTACAGACTGCGGTGAATGCTCAAGAGTATGTCCCCAGGGCATTCCTCTTCACCTGTTCAACAGAAAGTTCATCAAGGATATCAACGAATATTACGGTGAATATCAGGCAGGTAACAATGTAGAAGATGAAACTCCTCTTACAGATTTCACCTTCGATGACCTCGAGCCCGGCGAAAGGAGATAATGCAGATGAAAAAGATTACTAAAGCAGATCTTGCCGCATTACTCAAGTTTATCGGTGAAAATCAGGCTCTTTACCTTCCCGGAAGAGTCAGCGGTCAGACAAACTATGTAAGATATAATGAAAATACAGATGTTGACCTTGACACTCTCAAGACTGTCAAGTCAGCAAAGGAAGCTTTCTTCCCTCAGAGCGAAACACTTTACAGTGTTAAGACAGAGGACGGAAAGTACAGAATTTCACAGGAAGAGCTTCAGAAGGAAGAATTCGTTCTCTTCGGCGTTAAGGCTTGTGATATGAAGGGTATTGAGGTGCTTGACAAGGTATTCCTTTCAGAGCCCGTTGACACCTTCTACAAGGCAAGAAGAGAAATGGGCACAATCGTAACAATGGCTTGCGGTGAGCCCGAAGAAAGCTGCTTCTGTAAGGTTTTCGGCATTGACTGTGCTGAGCCTCAGGGTGACGTAACACTCTGGAACTTCGGCGGAGATTATTTCTGGAAGGCTAACACCGAAAAGGGTGAGGCTCTTACAGAAAAGTGCAGAGATTTCCTTAAGGACGGCGACGAGGCAACAGTTGACGCTATCAAGAATGCTATCAGAACTGTTGTTGAAAAGCTTCCCTATATGAATCTTTCACTTGAAGGCTGGGATGGCACAAAGACAGAAGAAAAGTTCAATTCACCCGTATGGGAGGAGCTTTACAAGCCCTGTCTTGCTTGCGGTACCTGCACCTTCGTTTGTCCCACATGTCAGTGCTATGACATCAAGGACTACAATACCGGCAAGGGCGTTCAGCGCTACCGTTGCTGGGACTCATGCATGTATTCCGATTTCACAATGATGGCTCACGGTAACAACAGAACAAGCCAGCTTCAGCGTTACCGTCAGAGATTTATGCACAAGCTTGTATACTTCCCCGCAAACAATGACGGAATGTATTCATGCGTAGGTTGTGGCAGATGCGTAGATAAGTGTCCTGCTTCAACAAACATTGTTAAGGTTATCAAAGCCTTTCAGAAGGAGGGTAAATAAGTAATGTGTGAATGTCATTGCCACGATAACTACAACCTTGACACTCTCGTGCCTATGGTTGGTGTTATTACAGATATCCGTCAGGAAACCCCCGACGTTAAAACCTTCAGAGTAAATGCACCCGAGGGCGGCAAGCTCTTCGAGCACCTTCCCGGTCAGTGTGCAATGCTCTGCGCTCCCGGTGTTGGTGAGGCTATGTTCTCAATCACATCCTCACCCACAAACAAGGAATATCAGGAATTCAGCATTAAGAAGTGCGGTGTGCTTACCGATTATCTCCACGACCTTAAGGTAGGGGATGAAATCATGGTAAGAGGACCCTACGGAAACAACTTCCCCGTTGAAACAGAGCTTAAGGGCAAGGACCTTCTCTTTGTTGCCGGCGGTATCGGTCTTGCACCCCTTCGTAGTGTAATCAACTATGTTCTTGACAATCGTGAAAATTACGGTAAGGTAGATATCCTTTACGGTGCACGTTCAGCTGATGACCTTGTTCAGCTCAAGGAAATTCAGGAAGTGTGGATGAACGCAAAGGATGTAAACGTACACCTTACAATCGACAGACCTCAGGAAGGCTGGGACGGTCATGTAGGCTTCGTACCTGCTTACCTTAAGGAGCTTGAGCTCACAACTGACAAAACAGTTCTTGTCTGCGGTCCTCCGATTATGATTAAGTTCGTTCTTGCAGCCCTTGAAGAGATTGGTTATTCCAAGACTCAGGCTTACACAACTCTTGAGCTTCGTATGAAATGCGGTGTCGGAAAATGCGGTCGCTGTAACATCGGTTCCAAGTATGTTTGCAAAGACGGTCCCGTTTTCCGCTGTGACGAAGTTGACGAGCTTCCCAATGAATATTAATCTTATTATAATAGAAAGGATTTTAAGAACATGAGTAACATGGTAAATGTATTCTTCTTCGGTAAAAAGTACGAAGTACCCGGAGAGTTAACAGTTATGACTGCTATGGAATATGCAGGCTATACCCTTTCAAGAGGTTGCGGTTGCCGTCACGGCTTCTGCGGCGCTTGTGCAACAATTTACAGAATCAAGGGTGACAACACACTCAAGACCTGTCTTGCTTGTCAGAAGCAGGTTGAAGACGGTATGTATGTTGCATCAATTCCCTTCTTCCCCACAGATAAGAGAACCTATGACATCAACGAGATTAAGCCCAATCAGCAGATTATGATGGAGCTTTATCCCGAAATCTACTCCTGCATCGGCTGTAACGCTTGTACAAAGGCTTGTACTCAGGACCTCAATGTTATGCAGTACATTGCATATGCACAGAGAGGTGAGCTTGAAAAGTGTGCAGAGGAATCCTTCGACTGTGTAGCTTGCGGCTGCTGCAGCGTAAGATGTCCTGCTGAAATTTCACATCCCATGGTTGGCCTTCTTGCAAGAAGACTTGTTGGTAAGTACATCGCTCCCGAAACAGAGCACCTCAAGACAAGAGTTGAGGAAATCAACAGCGGTAACTACGATGAACTCATCGAGCAGGTTATGCAGAAGCCTATCACAGAGATGAAAGAGCTTTATAACACAAGAGAAATTGAGAAATAAGGAGGGTATAAGATGTTTACTTCAGAAATGCGTGAATCCATCAAAAAGGTGGAAGCTACCAGAAAAGAAAGAATGGCTACAGAGCCCAGAAGAATGACAGCTGAAGAAAAGGATGCCCTTCTCAAGGGTTACCACCCCGACTACAGAGCTGACGGCTTTGCAGAAATCAAGGTTGGCCCCAACAAGGGTCAGAAGGCCCCCAAGGAGCTCACAGACCTTCTTCACTCAAATTCAAGACTCCTTAAGGATAAGGTTGACCTTTCAAAGGTTGACTACGAAACAGACGTGCTCGTTATCGGTGGCGGCGGTGCAGGTTCATCAGCAGCTATTGAAGCAAACGAAGCAGGCGCAGACGTAATGATCGTTACAAAGCTTCGTATCGGTGACGCTAACACAATGATGGCAGAAGGCGGCATTCAGGCTGCTGACAAGGAGAACGACTCTCCCGTTCAGCATTACCTTGACGCTTTCGGCGGCGGACACTTCGCAGCAAGACCCGAGCTTCT
>JAZRFT010000023.1:0-16125 GCA_045643805.1 Acutalibacteraceae bacterium | reverse complement strand
TTAAGGCTCCAGGAATCCTTTTTATCAACGCTGAAGGGAAGGCTTCCGTCACCTGTTCCGCAGGCATCAACGAGCTCTTTTGCATATGCTTTAGCTGTGTCGAAATATTCGGTTGAAATTTTGAGCTCATCAGAAATTTTTGCAAATGCAGCAAGACCCATAATAGCCTTGATTGCAAGGTTAACGTTCTTTTTGCTGTGACCTGCAAAGTCGTCAGTGCAAAGCTGATTGTCAAGGATAACGCCCTTGTTTACAAGGTACTTTGCCCAGGTTGTAAGGGTGTCATAGTAACTGCTTAAAAACTCTTTGTCCTTTGAAGCAGTATAGTATGCCCAGCAAAGGATAAGCATATTACCGCACTCTTCAACAGGCATCTGGAAAAGGGGAGTGTAAATTTTGAAGGATTTGCTCTTATAAATTCTCGGATAAGAGAACTTTCTGTTTGCAAGATAAAGGGGATTTGCAAGGGCATAAACCTGACCGCAGGCAATCGGATAGCGTCCGATATCGTGGGGAGCATAATCGGCTTGCCAGAGATCACTTTCAGCAAAACGGAAAATGCCCACAAGCATTGCTTTTACAAGCTCGGGAGTGTAAATGAGGTACATAGGAACAGCGGGATAGGAAACGTCAACGGTGTTGATACAGCCGTTTGAGTGACATTCCTTTGAAAGGTACAAAAGTCCGTCCTTGCTGCTTCTTACAAGCTTGTGTCCTGCAAGTACCTGTCTTGCGGCGGCTGAAAGCATATCTGTATAAGATTTGCCGAATTTTTTACCGTCGGAAATAATCATTTTTTCCTGGGCTCTGATTCTGTCAAAAAGCTCTTTTTTATTGTCAAGGCAGTATTTCATACCCTCTGCAATTGAGCTGTAGCCTTCAGTCCATAAGCCCTTGAGCTTTTCACCGAAGTAGTTGATTGAGTAAACATCGTCATAAGCAAGGATGCTTGTGAAGGTAGCACGCTTTGAGCCGAAAGCAGAATTTGTTACTGTAATGCCTTCCTTTACTGCCTTTACATCACCGCCCATAAGGCATACATAACCCCAGTCAGCAGCATAGGTGTCACCTGAATCGTTAAGAGGCTTCTGGTCAACAAGACCCATTTTAATAAGAGTGGTGCCGGCACACTTTTCTGTATACTTGTTTACAGCTTTTTTCTTCTTGCCCTGACAAAGCTCATCAAAGCAGGTGAAGCTAACCTCAACATTGTGCTTTTCACCGTCAAGTGAGGTAACGGTTGTTTCAAAGTATGAAACGGGGAGTGAGAAAAGCTTGAAATCATCAAAAAGGAAGGGTGTCCAGGTGCGGAAGCACAGCTTTACCTTTTCATTTTCAAAAATGTAATCACTTACATAAGGGGTGATGATGCAGTCGGTCTGAGGAATAACTGCATATTTGTTTTTACCGAGGAAGGTATAGCTTTCTCCGTCAACGGTAAGCACACCTACGATTCTCTTTTTGATACCGCACCACAGATAGGTGTCGTCTTCATTGATACGGTCAGCTTTTGACCATATACTGAAGTGAGGGTCGATTGTTGCAATAGGGTATGAGGGTAATTTCATTTTATATTCCTCCTAAGAGATTTTTGCATTTTGGTTAATGTTGTTTATCAGTTTGCTGACTGCTCTGCTTTAAGGCTTTCGCGATATTTTATAAGCTCGTCGTGCATTTCTTCCTTAGCCTTACCGGTAAGCTTGTAGGTGATAAAGGGAACGCCTGCAAGCAGCATCATAATACCGTGGAAAATTGTGTAGAATAAGAGAAGCTTGATTTTCGTTTCATAGCTCTGTGCGGGATAGGGGTCTGCGGCTGTACCCTGAACATACTGGATGATTGAATTTTCACCGTAGAGGATAAGGGGTGCAACAGTACTTGCGATTGTACCGCTGATTGTTGTTCCGAGACCGATTGCAAAGGGAAGTGAAGCGTCAAGACGCTTGCCTGTTTTAAGCTCAAGGTCGTCGAGTGCATCTGCCTGGAACATTGTGGGAAGAAGGTTTGAAGCACCGAACTGAAGACCTGTAAGGAAGAGACATACAACAAAAACATACTGGAGAATTCCGGGATTCTGACCGTTATGCTCCATTGTGAACTGTGTATAACCGATTGCAAATGAAACACAGTTGATTACAAGTGAGTAGCAGCCTGAAGCGATGTAAAGCTGCTTTGAGTTGAACTTTTTAAGCAGAGCCTTTACAACAATCATACCTACAAAGGTGCCGACACCGACGGGAAGCACGAATATAATCTTGTTTTTGGCGCTGCCGAGAACGGCAATAGCCATAAAGGTTTCCATATAGGTTGCGATGCCTCTGAAGGACTTGAGTGTTTCAGAGAGGATGATTGTACGTGCGTGGGGGCTCTTAAGAATATCTCTGAAGCCTACAAGGGGATTCTGTCTTTTTTCGCTGTAAACGGTGCGCTCCTTGATGATTCTCATCGCAAGCAGCATTGTGATTGTACCTACAATACTGCAAAGGATTGAGGAAAGTATGTAGTTAAGCTCGGGGTTTTCCTTGCCCTGAACGGCTTCAATGATAAGGCCGATAACGAGAACAACAACCATAGGTGCCGAGTTGCCGATTGCAGAGGAGATGCCTCTGTATGAAAGTACGTTTTCTCTCTCCTTGAGGTCAGGAGTCATAACCATGGCAACCATATTGATTGTGTTACCGAAATAGAAGCAGGCACCCTGAACAAGGCAGAGCATAATCATATAGGCAAGAAGCACGGTGGGATTGTTTCTCAGGAAATCAGGAACAAGGAAAATAAGCACCGTGATAATACCGCAGGGGATTGCGGCGGCAAAGCCGAGGGGCTTGAACTTTTCGTTGTTTTTGATTTTCTTGTTGTCGAGGATGAGGGCATAGATGAATGAAAGAACGTAGCCTGCAACGCCTGTAATGCCGTTAAAGGTTGCAACGTGTCCTTCGGGCATAGAAAGAATATTGACCATATAGTCACTTCTGTAGCCGTTAATCATACCTGTCATCATTGTGTAGAAGAATACGGCAAAGATGAAAATAATAAGCTCGCTGTTACCTACATGCTTTTCATTCTTTGCAGAGATAACTGATTGATTGTTTTTACTCATGTTTTTTCTCCTTAATATGTATTTTTATACATTGTAAATAATAACATTACAGAAGAATAATTTCAATTCATACATTCAACAAATAAATTTTTAATTATTTGTTGATAATATCTTTTTGAACTTTTTTCTTGCCTGAAAAAGTACAGTGTGTTATAATAAATCGGTAAAAAGATAAAGAAGGCAGGTGAAATTATGGCTGACAATCCTAAGCTCAGGGCTTTGCGTGAAAAGGCAATGAAGCTTCCTCTTACACCGGGTGTTTATATTATGAAAAACAAGGACGGTGAAATTATATATATCGGTAAGGCAAAAAAACTCAAAAACCGAGTCAGCCAGTATTTCGGCAGTCAGAACGGGCACGGCACCAAGGTGCGTAAAATGGTTGAAAATGTCCGTGATTTTGACTACATTCTCACCGACAGTGAATTTGAAGCGTTGGTGCTTGAGTGCAGTCTTATTAAACAGAATATGCCTAAGTACAACATCCTTCTTAAGGACGATAAGGGCTACAGCTATATAAAAATCACAAAAGGGGATTACGGCAGAATTTCTGCTTGCTTTCGTAAGGATGACGAGGATGCCGAATATCTCGGTCCCTACACGGGTAATTTTTCCGTTACAAATGCCGTTGAGCAGGCTTCGGAAATTTTTATGTTACCCACCTGCAACAGAGTTTTTCCCCGTGATATAGGAAAGGGGCGTCCCTGCCTTAATTTTCATATCAACCGTTGCTCGGGTGTATGTCAGCGTAAAATTTCAAAGCAGGAATATGCGGAGAATTTAAAGCAGGCAGTTGAATTTCTCAAGGGCGGAAGCACAGCCACGGTAAACCGCCTTAAAAGTGAAATGGAAGGCTATGCGGAAAATCTTGAATTTGAAAAAGCGGCAAAGGTAAGGGATAAAATAAAGGCAATTGAAAGGATTATGTCCCGTCAGAAGGTTGTTATAAGCGACAGCGTCAA
This sequence comes from Acutalibacteraceae bacterium, assembly GCA_045643805.1. Classification (GTDB taxonomy): domain Bacteria; phylum Bacillota; class Clostridia; order Oscillospirales; family Acutalibacteraceae; genus UBA6857. The sequence goes on along the minus strand of JAZRFT010000023.1, from coordinate 12,063 downwards.
CGAGGATGTTTTTGCCATTGCACAGAGAGGCGAAAAGGCCTGTCTTTCAGTTTTATCCTTCCGTGACGGCTTGCTGTCTGCTACGGAGCACTTTATTGTGGAAAGCAGTGATAACCTTCCCGAAATGAGAAGGGAGCTTGTTTCCTCCTTTTATGCCTTTGAAAGGGATATTCCTGCACTTGTAGTCCTTGACGGTGAAATAAGTGACGGTGAGCTTATTTCACAGCTTCTTACACAAAAGCGCGGTAAAAAGGTTACCGTTTTTGTTCCGCAAAAGGGTGAAAAAGCAAAGGTAAGTGCTATGTGCCTTAACAATGCGGCGCAGAAGCTCGGTGAGTATCTCGGCAGAAGCGGTAAAGAAACCGCCGTGCTTGACGACCTTGCAAAGCTTCTTGGCCTTGCAAAAACTCCCGAATATATCGAGTCCTACGATATTTCACATACGGGCGGCAGTGACAATGTTGCAGGTATGATTGTTTTCAAAAACGGTGTGCCCTTTAAAAAGGCTTACCGCCGTTTTGCTATTAAAGGCTTTGACGGTCAGGATGATTACGGTTCAATGCGTGAGGTTATTTCACGAAGGCTTAACCGCTATGTTGAGGAAAAGGATACAAATGAGGGCTTCGGAGTATTGCCCGATCTTATTTTGCTTGACGGCGGTCAGGGGCAGGTAAATGCCGTTAAGCCGATTATCGAAGCCTTCGGCTTTGACATTCCTGTTTTCGGTATGGTCAAGGACGGAAAGCACCGCACAAGAGCAATTTCGGGTACAGGTGAGGAAATATCAATAAATTCCTCAAGGGCGGTATTTACCCTCATTTCTCAGATTCAGGAAGAGGTGCACCGCTTTGCTATCACCTATCACAAGGCAAAGCATACAAAACGAAGCGTTTCCACAACCCTCACCTCTATTGAGGGCATCGGAGAAAAGAAGGCACAGCTGTTGCTTAAGCATTTCAAGTCCGTCAGAGCTATAGGTGAGGCTTCGGTAAAGGAGCTTTGTGAGGTAAAGGGAATAAGCAGCCGTGATGCAAAAAAAATATACGAGCATTTTCATACAGTCAGAGAATGAATAAAATGCCGTAAAATATTGCATAAAGTAATAATTTGTGGTATTATGTTGAAAGTTGAAAGGAGTTGATTGTATGAAGGATTACTCAATCGGTGAAAGCCTGAAAAAGGTTCGCCTGGAGCACAACCTTAAACAAAAGGATATTTCCGAGGCTATCGGCATTGACCGAAGCACTTATTCATTCTATGAAACGGGAAAAACCAATCCTTCTCTTGAAACCTTGTGTGCCATTGCAAAAATTTATAATGTTACAATCGGCTATCTTATCGGTAAGGAAGCGAACAATCCCGAGCTTCGTGTCAGGGCAAATGCGGTAAGCTCTGCCGTTGACCCCATTGCCTTGCTCAGTAAGGACGAGCAGACTCTTTTGATTTACTACCGCCTTGCTCAGGAGGATATGAAAAAAGAGATGCTTGACGAGATTATAAAAAAGTATAAAACCGAAGCTGAAAATAAGGACGCCAATTGTTAAAAACACTTGACAAATGTTATAGATTTGTATATACTGAAACTACCAAATTTCAGGAGGTAAATTACAATGAAAAAAGTTATTTCACTTTTACTTGCACTTCTCATGGCATTCTCATTCATGACAGTTGCTTCTGCTGAAGAAACATCAACTGAAGCACCCGAAAACTCAGGGTCCACAGACATTATTCCCGAAGGTGCTCTTGGCGAATACGATTGGCTTCTCGACCTTCCCTTCTGGACAGTAGGTCCTGCTCTCAAGTTTGCTAAGATTGCTTTCAAGCTTGTTTCAGCTTACCTTAAGGTTGCTAAGATTTTCGGTCTTGTTGATCAGGATATGACAGATATGCTTCTCGGTGCGATCACTGATATGATCAAGAATGCACAGAACGGCGGCACAACTGTTCCCGAAGAAACCACAGTAGCTCCCGAAACAACAGCTGCATAAGTTAACAAACAATCAAAAAGCTCTCTTCATTTGAAGAGAGCTTTTTCTTTTACTTGATTGTTTAATAGTTTAGTCTTAATCCTTTGGGGTAATGATTTTTACCCTTGCCGTTTGCCACTTTAATTCCGCCTACACTGCAACCGGCCGTTGTAACAACTGCCCACCCCTTTTCGCAGTGGGCTTCAATTTCTTCACCGTGAAGGTATTTTCTTATCTCGTCACTTTCTGCGGAAAGCTCAACCTTCCTTTTGAAGTCTTTGCCCATTGCCATAAAAAACTGATGGTGCGGCTGAATATAGTTCTTTTTAATTTCACCTATTGTTACACCGCAGGAAAAGGCGGTGCCTTTTTTTATTTCAAAATCATCTCTGAAATAAACGGGATTGCCGTTGTACATACGCACCTTGCTTTTGTCGTAGCTTTCGAGGGTATCGTCAAGAAAAGAGAAAACAACGGGGTCAATTTTTTCATTGAAGCATTTACGTGTGGCTTCTTTACCGTAAGAGGGAAGTGTGCTTTTAAGCACTGCCGCAAACTGACCTTCACCTCTGCTTATATGGGGATAAAATCTTCTTGCAAGGTGTATGTTTTCACATTCACAGCCGTCAAACTTAATGCCGTTACAGGTGTTATCCTTCACCGTGTTATTAACGGGAACAAGCTCAAATTCGGGATGTTCTTTCAAAAAGCTGTCAATCACCATTTCGTTTTCCTCGAGGGAGAAGGTACAGGTTGCATAAATGATGTAACCGCCGTCCTTAAGGCAGACAACTGCATTTTCGAGGATTTCCTTCTGACGGGCAGCACATTTTTTTACGTTTTCCTCACTCCACTCACTTACTGCCTGCTCCTCCTTGCGGAACATTCCCTCACCGGAGCAGGGAGCGTCAACCATAATAAGGTCAAAGGTGTCGGGGAAGGTATCAGCAAGACGCTTTGTGTCCATACATGTTGTAACCGCATTTCTTATGCCGAGTCTTTCAATGTTACCCGTAAGTATTTTGCATCTTGAGGGAATGATTTCGTTTGAAACAAGTAAGCCGTTTTCACCGAGCTTGTTTTTAAGCTGTGTGCTTTTTCCACCCGGGGCAGCACACATATCAAGTATTTTCCAGTCACTTACAATGTCTACACATTCGGCAGGCATCATAGCACCGGGCTCCTGAACGTAAACCATACCTGCGTGATGGAAGGGATGGTTGCCGATTTTTTCACCTTTAAGGTAAAATCCGTTTTCGACATAAGGGATTTTATCACTTGAAAAGGGGTTTATTTTTTCAAAATCCTCAAGGGTAATTTTGTCCGTGTTCACGCGAAAGCCCTTGACAGGCTCCTCGGAAAGAGCTTTTACATAAGCGTCAAAACCGTCACCTAAAAGGCTTTTCATTCTGCTTTCGTATTCTTTTGGAAGCTGTATCATAACTGTCCTCCGTCAAGCTTTATTTCGCTGTAAAGCATAAGCATAGCAGTGCTTGTTATGGCGGCGGTTTCCGTGCGGAGTATTCTATTTCCGAGGGAAATTGAACTGAAGCCTTCTTCACGGCAAAGGTCAATCTCCTTTTCGTCAAAGCCGCCTTCGGGACCGATAAGCACACCGATTTTCATACCGCTTCTGATTTTTGAAAGGCATTCGGCAGTAGCTTTCATACCGTCCTCATTTTCGTAAGGCACAAGGAAAAGGTCAAATTCCTCCGCTGTCTTCATAACATTTGCAAAGGAAAGGGGAGTATTTACCTTGGGAACAAGGTTGCGTTTACTCTGCTTTGCGGCACTTTCGGCAATAGCCTGCCAGCGCTCGGTTTTGCTTTTCTTTTTCTTTTCCTCAAGCTTGACAACACAGCGATTCATTTCAGCGGGAGTGATTTCGCTTACGCCAAGCTCTGTGCATTTCTGAATAATAAGCTCCATTTTATCCGCCTTGGGAAGTCCCTGAAAAAGGTGGATATATATAGGCAGCTCTGTGCTCTGATAATTTTCCACAATAATTTTTGCCGTAGCCTGACCTTCACCGAGCTCCTCAAGGGTGCAAAGGTGACTTGCTCCTTCAAAGCTTACAAGGAATTCGTCACCCTGCTTCATTCGAAGCACATTTTTAATGTGGTTGAAGTCAGAGTCGGTTATGTAAAATTTGCCGTTCGGGTCGGCTGCTTCTTTTGCAAAAAAGTTAAACATCCTGTCACATCCTTATTTCGGATTAAGTTCTACTAATTATATCAAAAGAATTCAATTTTTACAACACCGATAAGCCTTTAATTTAAGGTGCAATTTTTTCTTTTCTTTTACATGAAAACAGTTGACCTTGTAAAATGTTTGTTGTACAATAAAAACAGAGAGTTAAATCTCACTAATCAAAAGGAGAAAATATTATGGCAAACAGATTTGTACTTAACGAAACATCCTACCACGGCAAGGGTGCAATCAATGAAATTGCAACCGAAATCAAAGCAAGAGGCTTCAAGAAGGCTTTTGTATGCTCAGACCCCGACCTTATCAAGTTCGGTGTTACAAAAAAGGTTACAGACATTCTTGACGGTGCTGAAATTGCTTATGAAATTTATTCAAATATCAAGCCCAACCCCACAATTGAAAATGTTCAGACAGGTGTTGAGGCATTCAAGGTAAGCGGTGCTGACTGTATCGTAGCGATCGGCGGCGGCTCATCTATGGATACAGCAAAGGCAATCGGTATTATTATCACAAATCCCGAATTTGCTGATGTACGCTCACTTGAGGGTGTTGCTCCCACAAAGAATCCCTGCGTACCCATTATTGCAGTTCCTACAACTGCAGGTACAGCCGCAGAGGTAACAATCAACTATGTTATCACAGACGTTGAAAAGGACAGAAAGATGGTTTGCGTTGACGTGCACGACATTCCTGTTGTTGCAGTTGTTGACCCCGATATGATGGCATCTATGCCCAAGGGTCTTACAGCCGCAACAGGTATGGACGCTCTTACTCATGCTATTGAAGGCTACATCACAAAGGGCGCTTGGGAAATGAGTGATATGTTCCACATCAAGGCTATCGAAATTATTGCAAAGAGCCTTCGCGGTGCAGTTGAAAACACAGCAGAGGGCAGAGAGGGTATGGCTCTCGGTCAGTACATTGCAGGTATGGGCTTCTCAAATGTAGGCCTTGGTATCGTTCACTCAATGGCACATCCTCTCGGTGCACTTTATGATACACCTCACGGTGTTGCTAACGCAATTATCCTTCCCACTGTAATGGAATACAACGCACCTGAAACAGGTGAAAAGTACAGAGATATCGCAAAGGTAATGGGTGTTGACGGTGTTGACGCTATGAGCCTTGAGGATGCAAGAAAGGCTGCTATTGATGCTGTAAAGCAGCTTTCAGCTGATGTAGGCATTCCTGCTGACCTTAAGGATATTGTAAAGGCAGAGGACATTGACTTCCTTGCACAGTCAGCCTTTGACGATGCTTGCCGTCCCGGTAACCCCAGAGATACAAGCGTTGAGGAAATCAAGGAGCTTTATCTCAAGCTTATGTAAAAAACAACTCAAAAAAATGTCGGCTTTGCCGACATTTTTTCTTTTTGACCTCAATTGAGATTGAAAATGCTCGTATAATGTGATATAGTTAAATAAATATGCAGCAAAAAATTCAAGGCTGATACTTCGGTGTACAAAAGTAGAAAGGGGTTGACTTTAAGTGTCAAACTGTCTTACTTTAAAAAAATCAAACTGTAAAAACTGTTATAAGTGTATCCGTAACTGTCCCGTCAAGGCAATCCGTTTTTCGGGCAATCAGGCCCACATTATCGGTAATGAGTGTATCCTTTGCGGTCAGTGCTTTGTTGTGTGTCCGCAGGATGCAAAGCAGATTGTTGACGAAACAGAAAAGGTAAAGGTGTTCATTCAGGGCGGTGAAAGGGTTGTTGTTTCTCTGGCTCCCTCCTTTATCGCAAACTATGACGGTGCAGGTATAAATTCAATGAGAAAAGCACTTAAAAATATGGGCTTTTTTGATGTTGAGGAAACTGCAATCGGTGCTACGATTGTAAAAAATGAGTATGAGCGAATGCTTGCCGAGGAGGACAGGGATGTTGTAATTTCCTCCTGCTGTCATTCCGTCAACCTTCTTATTCAGAAGCATTTTCCCTCCTGCCTTGAATATCTTGCCGATGTTATATCACCGATGCAGGCACACTGCATTGATATTAAAAAGAGATATCCCGACGCTAAAACTGTTTTTGTAGGCCCTTGTGTTGCCAAAAAGGATGAGGCTGACTATTACACGGGTATTGTTGATGCCGTGCTTACCTTTGAGGAGCTTACAAAATGGATGAAGGAGGAAGGTGTTGAGCTTGAATATGAGCTTGACAAGGATGAATGTACCCGTGCAAGATTCTTCCCCACAACGGGCGGTGTGCTTAAAACAATGCAGGAAACCACCGATTACACCTATGTTGCCATTGACGGTGTTGAAAACTGTATGGCAGTTTTAAGGGACATTGAAAAAGGTAAAATACATAAGTGCTTTATTGAAATGTCATCCTGTAACGGTAGCTGTGTAGGCGGTCCCGTTATTGAAAAATACCACCACGATTCAAACATCAAGGATTATCTTGAGGTTGCCGCTTATGCAGGCAATAAGGACTTTAAGGTTGAGCAGCCGAAGGCGGTTGAGCTGAAAAAGCACCTTACCTTTATTGAGCATAAGCTTCCCTTGCCCTCAGATTTTGAAATAAACAGCGCTCTTCGTCAGATGGGTAAATTCAGACCCTCCGATGAGCTTAACTGTGGCTCCTGCGGATATAACACCTGCCGTGAAAAGGCAATTGCAATCTGTCAGGGCAAGGCGGAAATTTCAATGTGCCTTCCCTTCCTTAAGGATAAGGCTGAAAGCTTTTCCGATACTGTTGTTAAAAATACACCCAACGGTCTTATCGTGCTTAACGAAAGCCTTGAGGTGCAGCAGATTAACGAGGCAGCTCAAAGAATAATGAATATCAGAAGTGCTTCCGACGTGCTTGGTGATCAGGTTATCCGTATACTTGATCCGAGTGTGTTTATGAATGTGCTTACAAGCGGAAAAAACGTAAAGGACCAGCGTGTTTATCTTGCCGAATATAACCGTTATGTTGAGCAGACTGTGGTTTACGATAAGGAATCACATCTGCTTGTAGGTATTATGCGTGATGTTACCGATGAGGAATATGAGCGTGAGAGAAAAGAAAACATCAGCCGTAAGACCGTAGAGGTTGCTGACAAGGTTGTTGAAAAGCAGATGCGTATTGTTCAGGAAATTGCTTCGCTTCTCGGTGAAACTGCGGCAGAAACAAAAATTGCACTTACAAAGCTTAAGGAGTCGATAACTGATGAATGATTTATGTGCTGATATCGGATATAAAAGTATAAATCATTTTGGTGAAGAGCTTTGCGGTGACCATATTGATATCATCGAGGAAAAGGACAGCTCTACCGTCATTGTTCTTGCTGACGGTCTCGGAAGCGGGGTAAAGGCAAGTATACTTTCAACCCTTACATCAAAAATCATTTCAACAATGATGGCTGAGGGCTTGCCTCTTGAGGAGTGCGTTTCAACAATTGCGGCAACTCTTCCCGTTTGCTCCGTAAGGGGAGTAGCATATTCTACCTTTACAATCATTCACCTTAAGAATAACGAAACTGCTGAAATCATACAGTACGACAATCCTCACGTTATACTTCTTCGCGATGAGGTCAATTTTGATTATCCGAAAACTGAAATGAGCATTGACGGTAAAAGAATTTTCAAATCCGTAATAAGCCTTCAGGAAAACGATGTTTTCCTTGCAATGAGTGACGGCTGTCCTTACGCAGGTGAGGGGATTGAATATAATACCGAGTGGAAGCGCGAGGATATTATTGACTTTATGGAAACGGTTGTCCCCGCAGGCTACACGGCAAAAAATCTTTCAACAATGCTTGTAGATGAATGTAACCGACTTTACGGCGGTAAGCCGGGTGACGATGTAACTGCCTGCGTGGTGAGAATCCGCAAGCGTGTGCCGATGAATCTTCTTTTCGGACCGCCTGCTGACCGTGACGATGTTGATCGTATGATGTCACTTTTCTTTTCAAAGGAGGGAAAGCACATCATCTGCGGCGGTACAACCTCATCAATTGCTGCAAAGTACCTCGGCAAAACCGTCAGACCGGTGCTGAACGGAGAAAAAAGTGACCTTCCTCCCATTTCGGAAATTGAAGGAGTTGACCTTGTTACTGAGGGCGTTGTTACTGTCAACAGAGTTGTTGAATATGCAAAGGACTACCTTGATGAAAACAAGTTCTATGAGCATTGGAGCTTCAAGCGTGACGGTGCTTCGCTTATAAGCCGTCTGCTTTTTGAGGAGGCTACGGATATTAACTTCTATGTGGGAAAGGCTATCAACCCTGCTCATCAGAATCCTAATCTGCCTATAAACTTCAGCATCAAAATGAACCTTGTTTCCGACCTTTCCGAATGCCTTAAAAAGATGGGCAAGAGGATAAAGGTAAGTTATTTCTAAAAGGCAGGATAAGGGTATGATAAATCTTGCTAAAAGAATTGAACTTGCACCTGAGCTTATAAAAGCATTGGAAAATCTGGACAAGGAAAGCATAGACCTTATTGCACAAGGCTGTGTTGAAAAGGGTTTTCAGCTTCTCGGAAGAAAAAGCCCTGTTACCCGACTTGCTGTTATACTCACTCTTGCCGTAAGGGTAAAGGAAAAATACGATAAAGCGGGCATAGATGAAAAAATCTATTATGACACAATGAGCGACATACGCATATGGTGTGAGGACTGCGGCAACAGGGGGCTAAAAAATTACGGCTGGCTTAAAAATCACGTCAGCTTTGATCTTTTCAAACTCGGAAGACTGCAGTTTCAGCTTTTTGAGTGCAAAAGTAAAGCGCTGCCTTATAAAAAGCTTCCCTTTGAATGCGGTGAAAAGGTTGTTTATGTACACATCCCGAGAGGGGAGAAGCTTGAAAAGGCAAGGTGCATTGAGTCAATCTTAAGCGCTGATGATTTTTTTAAAAGATACTTCCCCGACTACAAGTATAATTACTACTTCTGTGAAAGCTGGCTGCTTTATGAGGGCAACAGAGATTTTATGGCAAAGGACAGTAATATTGTTTCCTTTATGTCCCTTTTTAATATCCGTTACAGTGTGAAAATTGACAAGCAGGCAATAGAACGCATTTATGGAAAAAGACAGCTTTTCAAAAGGAATTATCCCGAAAATACCGACCTTCAGAAACGGGCAAAGAAATATATGCTCGGCGGAGGCAGAATGGGTATAGGTGTCGGTGTGATTGAAAGAACAGGTGAATATGAATAAAAGGAAGTTCAGGTCGGTAAGACCTGAGCTTTTGTGTGGTGTGGGATAAAAGAAAAAGACACCACATTTGTGATGTCTTTGTTGGCAGGGGCAGAAGGGCTCGAACCACTTCGTGGCCCTCTTGCGGTTCCCAAAGTTTCTATGTGCCTTGTAGCGGCACAGAAACTTTGACCGCTGCGCCATCATCACCTCGCTGCTTCGTCCACAGGACGCGCTTCGGTGATGATGCCCGACACGCTCCGCGTGCCTCGGGTTCAGTTTTTTTGTAAAAGAAAAAGACACCACATTTGTGATGTCTTTGTTGGCAGGGGCAGAAGGGCTCGAACCCTCGGCACGCGGTTTTGGAGACCGCTGCTCTACCAACTGAGCTATACCCCTATATTTAATTGGTGGGCCATCAGGGACTCGAACCCCGGACCGACCGGTTATGAGCCGGTTGCTCTAACCAACTGAGCTAATGGCCCTTGTTGTCTGCTGACTTTGAGTAGTATATCAAAGATACTTTGGTTTGTCAATAGATATTGAATAAAAAATAGAGTTTTTTATTGAATAATTTTTTCAAAACAGTTGATTTTTCAAGGCACATAATGTATAATAATTTGCGTTGCAATATCGGGGTGTGGCGAAGTTTGGTATCGCGCTTGGTTCGGGACCAAGAGGCCATGGGTTCGAATCCCGTCACTCCGACCATATTTTTGAAAAGCACTCACTTGAAGGTGGGTGCTTTTTTATAGGCCGATTGGTCCCGAACCTGAGGGACCAGGCATTGAACCCGACCGCTGCCGGTGGCAGAGAAAGGGAGGGTGAAATGGCGCAGCGGTCAAAGTTTCTGCACCGCTTCAAGGTGCAAAGAAACTTTGGGAACCGCAAGAGGTAGCCATGGGTTCGAATCCCGTCACTCCGACCATATTGAGTATTCATAAGGGATTTGACCTGTGAATACTCAATTTTTTTGTTTAAAATAGAGTTTTGTATATGATTTTATAGTTTTATGTATCGTCGCATTCCTTTCGGAGTGCGACTTTTTTTGTGAGTTTTAGGTTTGTCCCTAACAAGTGGAATTTGTATGGACAAATTCAATGCTTGCTAAGACTTAATCCCATGCTTTTTTACTGCTTTTTCGGTTGGCTTGCTAAAGCATTTTTTTCACTTCCTTTGCTTTAATTTTTTCATAAAAAAAGCACCTGATACAGCTAAAGCAACAAGTGTATGTAGTTTGAAATACATAGTGTTAGTATGATATAATGATTCTAACAAAAAGATTATCACAACTTGCAAATCGGTAGAAAAAGAATCTTCGTGACCGATGAGATGCAAAAAACGACCGAACAGATAGAAACTAACAATTCTTCCTTTTAATTTGTTATTATTGTTCTGTAAGCTAAAAGGAGGACAACACAAATGCCAAAAATAAAGACAATAGAACTTGTCAAGCGGTATAAAAATCTTACTGCTGTTGATAAACTCAATTTAGAAATTTATCAGGGCGAATTGTTTTCTTTGTTAGGTGTTAACGGTGCAGGAAAAACTACAACAATAAAGATGTTGACCTGCATAACAAAACCTACGGATGGCGATGCTTTAGTAGGTGGATACAGCGTAATTAAGGAACCTGAAAAGGTAAAGCAGTTAATTGGGGTATCTCCGCAAGAAACCGCAGTAGCACCAAATCTTTCCGTTAAAGAAAATTTTGAACTGATATGCGGTATTCATAGCTTTTCTAAAGAAAAAACGAAAACAAGAATCAAAGAACTTTCTGAACAATTCTCTTTAGGCTCTGTTTTAAACAGAAAGGCCGGCAAGTTATCCGGTGGTTATAAGCGTCGTGTCAGCATTGCTATGGCCCTTATCAGTGAACCTGAAATTCTGTTTTTGGATGAACCAACCCTTGGCTTGGATGTTATTGCAAGACACGAGCTTTGGGATGAGATTCGTTCTTTGAAAGGTAAATCGACCATTATCCTGACTACACATTATATGGAAGAAGCTGAGGCTCTTTCTGACCGAATAGGTATTATGAAAGACGGTAATATTCTTGTGGTGGGAACCATAGAAGAATTAAAAGAAAAAGCAGGAACAACTGATTTTGAATCAGCCTTCCTTTCTGTTGTGAAGGAGGGCGTGGTATGAGAATGTTGACTTTTGCCAAAAGAAACATAAAGGAGATTTTACGTGACCCTATCAATCTTGCTTTTGGTTTAGGGTTTCCCTTGATTTTACTGCTTCTTTTAAGTGCCATACAGGCAAATGTACCGGTGAATCTTTTTGAAATTGACACACTTACTCCGGGAATTACCGTGTTCGGTTTGTCCTTTATGACACTTTTTTCCGCAACGCTTGTGGCAAAAGACCGTGAAAGCGCTTTGCTGCAGAGATTATACACAACTCCGCTTACAGGCTTTGACTTTATACTTGGCTATATGCTGCCGCTTTTGCCTATTGCTGTCGGACAGACAGTTATATGCTATCTTTTTGCAATACCTTTGGGATTGTCTGTGAGCATAAATATTATCTGTGCCATAATCGGGATAATACCTATGGCAATATTCAACATTGCTTTGGGTCTTTTATGCGGTAGTATATTAGGTGTTAAGCAAGTTGGCGGTATTTGCGGTGCATTGCTTACCAACCTCTCCGCTTGGCTTTCAGGAGTGTGGTTTGATTTGAAGCTTGTGGGAGGCTTTTTTGAAAAATTAGCAGGAGCTTTGCCATTTTTTCACGCAGTAGAAATGGAAAAAGCT
>JAZRFT010000022.1:0-6986 GCA_045643805.1 Acutalibacteraceae bacterium | reverse complement strand
TGAAGCAGACTCCGAGGTTACCTTTGACAAGGTTATCGCAGTTGGCGCAGAAGACGGCATCAAGGTTGGTGCTCCCTACGTTGACGGTGCAACCGTAAGCGCAAAGGCAATTAAGAACGGTAAGGGTAAGAAGATTGTTGTAATGACTTACAAGCCCAAGAAGAACGCAAAGCGTAAGATGGGTCACAGACAGCCCTACACTAAGGTTGAGATTTCATCAATCAACGCTTAAATGATTAAGGTTACCTTTTTCAGAAAGGGTGATGATTTCACCGGCTTCGAGTTCAGCGGACACAGTGGCTATGCACACGAGGGTGCAGATATAATATGCAGTGCGGTTTCATCCGTGGCATATATGACTGCTAACACCGTAACGGAAGTTCTCGGTGTGGATGCTGACATAACCGTTGATGACGGCTATATGAAATTTATCCCTGAAAAAACAGCGGACGGTGTTCAGGTCCTGCTGAAAGGTATGTCCCTTCATTTAAACGCCCTGGCAGAGCAGTATGACAAATACATCTGCTGCAAAGAAAAACTGTTTAAAGAATAATACGGAGGTGTAACAAATGCTTAAGATAAACATTCAATTATTCGCTCACAAAAAAGGTATGGGTTCAACCCGTAACGGCCGTGATTCAGAATCAAAGAGACTTGGTGTTAAGCGTGCAGACGGCCAGTTCGTTCTTGCAGGTAACATCCTTGTTAAGCAGCGCGGTACTCACATCCATCCCGGTAACAACGTAGGCAGAGGTTCAGACGACTCTCTCTTCGCTCTTATCGACGGTAAGGTTAAGTTCGAGCGTTACGGTAAGGATCGCAAGAAGGTAAGCGTTTACGCTGTTGAGCAGTAATCTACTTAAGTAAATTGCGCATAAGCACATCGTGAAAACGATGTGCTTTCCTTTTTATCATAATTCCTTGACACCGCAGATAAATTGTATTATAATGTAAAATGTATAAATACAATGTTAAATTATTCTTTTAGGAGATAGTATTATGGAAGATAAAATGATTTGCGCTTATTGTGGCAGAGAAATCACAATGGCAGATTACAGAGTATATTGCCCGACCTGTAAGGCAGATTATCACAAGGATTGCTGGCTTATAAATGACGGCTGTGTAACAGAGGGCTGTGAATATAACCGTAAGCCTACGGGTATGTGTCCTTATTGTCACACTCCTACACGTAAGGAGTATGCTTACTGCAAAAAGTGTGGCAGACCTACAAATCCTCTTATGAACCTTGTTTATTATCCCGAGGGCAGTGATTTCCATGTTCCCGACAGTGAAGCCGGCTGTGCCGAAAAGCTTGTTGCTGAAAAAAGCACCGCTTATATGAAGAGCTTTTACGAAATGGAAAATGCAAAGTTCAAGCTTTCCTGGAACACTCCTGCATTTCTTCTTTCAGCTTTCTGGTTCCTTTACCGCAGAATGTACAAGCAGGGTATTGCTATCCTTCTTTGCTTTGCTTTCCTTGCAGCTTCAATCGCATTCTTCCCCGGTATGAGAATCCTCAGTATTCCTCTCTTCCTTCTTCTCTGGGCAGGCTGCGGTGTTTGTTCAAACGGCATCTATATGGAGCATATCCGAAAGGTTGCCCGTGAAGCACTTAAAATTCCCGAAAATTACAGACTTGAATACATAGATAAGAACAAGGGAACAGATGTGAAGTTTGCTGCAATTGCAGGCGCTGTAAGTGTAGTTCTCTTTGTAATCCTCGTTTTAATTGCAAAGGCCGTAATCTGACCCGTAACATAATAAAAAGCTTAAAAATACCCCTTGACTTATTTAAAGTTATGGGGTATAATTTTTGAGATATTTTGAAAAGCAATGACCGGGAACAAGTAAGCAAGGGACGTTTTACTTAAAGAGAGTGACAGTTGGTGTGAAGTCGCAGTAAACCCAAGCCGAATTTCTACCCGTGAGCTTCCTGTTAAAAGCAGGATGTGGGCATCGCATTAAGGTGCATTAAAGCGGCAGGGGATAATCCTTGCAATTTGAGTGGTACCGCGGTAATTTTCCGTCTCATTTTTATGAGGCGGTTTTTTTATTTTATGAAAAAATACTTCTTTTGGAGGTTAATTATGAACAGTAAAATTGCTGAGCTTAAAATTCAGTTTGATGCTGAAGCTGCAAAGGCTTCTTCAACTGCTGAGCTTGAGGCTCTGAGAGTTGCCTATCTTGGCAAAAAAGGCTCAATTACCGAGCTTATGAAGGAAATGAAGGACCTTTCCCCCGAGGAGAAGAAATCCTTCGGTCAGGAAGTAAATCAGCTTAAGGGCTATGCTACAGAAAAGCTTACTGCTTGTGCTGAAGAGCTTAAAAAGCAGGAAATTCAGAAGGAAATTGACAGCGTTCCCGAGTTTGATATTTCTATGCCTCCTTCAATCAATGAGGGCTCTTATCATCCCGTAACTCTTGTACAGCGTGAATGTGAGAGAATTTTCAAAACAATGGGCTTTGCAGTTGAGGACTATTCCGAAATTGTTACAGACTACGAGTGCTTCGAGGCTCTCAACATCCCCAAGCATCACCCCGCAAGAGATATGCAGGATACATATTATCTCGATAACGGTCAGCTTCTTAAGAGCCACACCTCTGCAGCACAGAATGCTATCTACAAAAAGTACAAGGATGCACTTATTAACGACGGAGTGCCCATTAAGGCAATTTTCCCCGGCCGTTGCTTCCGTAACGAGGCAACCGATGCTTGCCACGAAAACACCTTCTTCCAGATGGAAGGCGTTATGGTTGACAAGGACATCTCCATTTCAAACCTTATTTACTTTATGAAAACAATGCTTTCCGAGGTATTCAAGAAGGACCTTAAGGTAAGACTTCGTCCCGGCTTCTTCCCCTTCGTTGAGCCCGGCTTTGAGCTTGATATCAGCTGCCTTATCTGCGGCGGTGAGGGCTGTCCCTCTTGTAAGCACAGCGGTTGGCTTGAGCTTTGCCCTTGCGGTATGATTCACCCCGAGGTGCTCAAGGCTGGCGGTATTGACCCTGATGAATACACAGGCTTTGCTTTCGGTCTCGGTCTTACAAGACTTGTTATGATGAAATACGGAATCAAGGACATCCGTGACCTTAATTCCGGTAGCCTTAAAACACTTACACAGTTTATCGACGAATAAGAAAGGAGGAGCGTAAACTATGTTTTTATCAATGAATTGGATTTCAGACTTTGTTGATTTTGAAGGTATCGATAAGCTTGACCTTATCCACCGTTTTTCACTTTCAACAGCTGAGGTAGAAAACGAAATTTTCTTCAAGGGCAGTGACATCAGCGGTATTGTTGTTGCTGAAATCAAGGAAGTAGCAGATCATCCCGAATCAAAGAAGCTCCACCTTCTTAAGGTTGATACAGGTGACGGTCAGCTTACTGATGTTGTGTGCGGTGCACCCAATGTAAGAGTTGGTATGAAGACTGCCTTTGCAAAAATCGGCGCAAAAATCGGTGAAATTGAAATCACACCCCGCGCCCTTGCAGGCTATACCTCTTACGGTATGTGCTGCAGCGAAAAGGAAGTCGGCATCAGCGATGACAACTCCGGCATTATGGACCTTCCCTATGAAATTGCAAACGGTACAGACATCAAGGATGTATACGAAATCGAGGACATCGTTTTTGAGGTTGACAACAAGTCACTTACAAATCGTCCCGACCTCTGGGGTCACTACGGTATCGCAAGAGAATTTGCTGCACTTTGCGGCAGACCTCTCAAGCCCCTTGATATGGTTGACCTTTCAAAGTATAACAGCCTTCCTCAGCTTGACCTTAAAATTGAGGATAAGCTTTGCCAGCGTTACTCCTGCCTTCAGGTTGAGAATATCACAAAGAATGTAAGCCCCGTAAATATGAGAATCCGTCTTTACTATTGCGGAATGAGAGGCATCAACCTTCTTGCTGACCTTACAAACTACCTTATGCTTGAAATGGGTCAGCCCATGCACGCTTTTGACTCACGCAAGGTTGAAAAGCTCCGCATCAAGCGTTTTGATGAGCCCTTCACATTTACAACACTTGACGGAGCCCAAAGAGATATCGACGAAAACACACTTATGATCTGTAACGGTGACACACCCGTTGCTATTGCAGGTATTATGGGCGGTCTTGACAGTGAAATTGTTGAGGATACAACAAAGCTTACCCTTGAAAGTGCAACCTTCAACGCAGTTTCAATCCGTAAGTCAACAGTACGCCTTGCTCACAGAACTGACGCTTCACAGCGCTATGAAAAATGCCTTGACCCCGAACTTACTGTTCCTGCAATTGCACGTTTCGTTAAGCTTCTTCAGGATATCGACGGCGGTGTGCAGGTTACATCCTCACTTACCGATGAATATGCAGAGAAGTACGACGACGTAACTCTTTCCTTTGATAAGAGATTTGTTGACCGTTACACAGGTATTGAAATTGATAACGCAACAATCGTAAAAACACTTGAATCCCTCGGCTTCGGTGTTGAGCTTGAAAATGACGAGTTCACCGTTAAGGTTCCCTCCTGGAGAGCTACAAAGGACGTTACAATCAAGGCTGACATCATTGAGGAAATTACAAGAATTTACGGCTATGACAACTTCGATGTTCATACAACAGCAACTCCCGTTTATCCCATCCGTCCCGATGTCGAAAAGACCATCGAGGATAAGATTAAGGATATACTTGTAAAGCGCTTCTCACTTCACGAGTCACATTCCTATGTATGGATGTATAATGACGAGTGCAAGGCGTTAGGCATTGAGGTTGAGGATAACATTAAGCTTATCGGTGCAACCAATCCCAATATTGAAACAATCCGTAAGTCAATTGTTCCCACACAGCTTTGTCAGGTGAGAATCAATACAAACTTTGCTCCCGACTTCGGTATTTTCGAAGTAGGCAGAGTTGTTGATGGCCTTAAGGAAGACGGTATGTGCAACGAAAGAAAGAAGCTTGCAGTTACACTTTTCTCAAAGATAAAGACTGCAGAAGCACTTTACTTTGAGCTTCGTGACATCATTGCAACAATTGTCGGTGACATCAAGCACGCTGACCTTGCATACGAAACAAAGGAAGCAACACATTCCTATCAGCACCCGAAGAATCTCAACAAGATTATTCTTAAGGGTACTGAAATCGGTGAAATCGGTATGATTCATCCCGTCGTTGCAAAGAAGGTTGACAAGAAGGGTCTTGTTGTATATGCAGAAATCGATGTTAAGACCTTCTCTGACATTGAAGCAGATGCTATCAAGTATGAGGAGCCTTCAAAGTTCCCCGGTATTGACATTGACATCTCCTTTGTTAGCGAAAAGTTTGCACCCATCGGTGAGGCTATCAAGGCAGCCGAGTGTCCTCTTATCAAGGGCATGGAGGTTGTTGACACCTACCGTGATGAAAACGGCAAGTCAATTACTGTAAGAATTTATTTTGCACATCCTGAAAAGACTCTTACCAAGGATGAGGTTATGGATGTTGTTAACGGCATTGTTGATACCCTTTTAGCACAGGGCATTGAGATGAAGAAATAAGGCAAAGAAAAAAGTAAAGTTTTGGTCAAGCTTTTACAAAAGCTTGCGGGGCATCGTCACCGAAGCGCCGCCTATGGCGGATACAGCGAGGTGAGGATGGCGTAGCGGTCAAAATTCATAGGCGCTCCAAGCCGTTGTGAATTTTGGGAACCGCAAGAGAGATAAGGGGGCGACGCCCCCTTAACTTTTTTTATTTAAACATAATAAAAGCAGGTGTTTGATTTACACCTGCTTTTTGCTGCCTATTGTTGCATTATTATTTTTTCGCTCGCCGCGGGGCTTTCTTTTCTTGTAAGAAAAGAAACAAAAGAACTTTACATTTTATTTCATTTTCTCTTTAAGCACGGGCATCCATAAGCCAGCCTGAACAGTTCTGTGGTCAAAGCCTGACTGCTTTGCTTCCTTTGTATCAATCCAGTCGCTGAAGCAATTCTTATCCTTTGTCATACCAAGGTAAGCCATTATCCTTTCAGAGAACAATCCTACATTCTTACCTGTTTCATCAAGGCAAGCCGCCCAGAGCATCCAGTCAGTCTTTGTAAAGGTCTTACGGTGATCAAGGGGTACACCGTAAGCGTTAAGCTCACTTAAATATTTCTCGCTTTCACCCTTGAAATACTTTCTGTCAAAGAGACCAAACTTGAAAAGCTCGTCCCATACAAGGTTGTACTTAAGACTCCATGAGCCTTCCTTGTCAAGGCTGAAGGGGAGATAATCACCGTCACCGCAAAGGGAAACAAGGTTATCCGCATAAGCCTTTGCAGTTTCCATATAGTTGTTTTTAATCTGAAGAGTGTCGCATATCTTTGCAAAGCAGGCAATACCCATAATGCCCTTGATTGCAAGGTTTACGTTCTTTTTGCTGTGACCTGCGAAGTCGTCGGTGCAAAGCTGTTCGCCCGGATCCTCGCCGTATTCGATCAGATACTTGACCCACTTGTCCATCAGATCCATGTTTTCGCGAATCAGCGTATAGTCGCCGTCCACGCGTGCGGCAGCATACATCATCAGCAGCATATTGCCGCTTTCCTCGACGGGCATCTGACTTCTCAGACGATAGATGTCTGCGCTTGCGGGATAGGTGTACAGCGGCGGATAGGCATTGCCGCCCTTGTTCTCAATGCCGTCGGAGATATAGCCGTATACCTGACCGGTAGCGTGCGGATAGCGACCCACGTCATGCGGTGCGAAATCATACTTCCATACGGGCATCTTGGCAAACTTCAGTACCGGACGGCACATACCGCGCACAAACTCAGGATTGTACAGCAGGAACAGCGGAATGGACGGGTAGCTTACGTCCACCGTGCCGATGCAGCCGTTGGAATCGTTTTCCTTCGACAGGAAAATCATATTGCCGTTTTCGTCGGCAATCAGCTTGTGTGCGCCGATGGTGTGACGGCAGGCAGCCGATACGATCAGCTTGTAATCCTCGCCGCCCTTTGCCTCGGCATCGGCAGTCAGCTGCG
>JAZRFT010000021.1:0-49368 GCA_045643805.1 Acutalibacteraceae bacterium | reverse complement strand
TTCAGCAGATGATTCATATATTGAACGCTGTGTGAATACAGGAGATATTTCTGCTACTGTTGAGGGTGGTTATGAAGCTGGTTGGGCTAGTTACTGTTATTCAAGAATCTATGTTACCGGTATCGGATACAGAGGATATATTAGGAATTGCTTCAATACAGCAAGAATCAGTTCCGAAAAAGGAAAAACTTATACAAATGCATATTCTTACGGAATAGCATGTATAGGAGATAAAATGTCAGCTTGTTATAACATAGGCACTGTTACAGGTGTTGATGCAAACTATGCAATTGCTGAACATGCCGGAACATCCACTCCGTCCAGCAAGCCTTGTTATCTCACCGGAGTAGGAGCTATGGGGGCATCTGCTTTTGTAGAGCTTACCGACGCTCAGATGAAGCTTCAGCCTATGTATGCCGGTTGGGACTTCGACAACGTATGGACAATTGCCGGCAGAGCAGATTATCCTTATCCCGAGCTTCGTTCGGTTGCTCTTGTTTTCCAGGATGACTTAAATCATACACATGAGTACACATCCGAAATCACTACACCCGCAACACATCTTGCAGAGGGCGTTGAAACCTTCACTTGTGAATGTGGTAGTACTTATACAACATCAATTGCAAAGCTTACTGAACATAAGTATATCGGCGAAATCACAACACCTGCAACACATCTTGCAGAGGGTGAAAAAACTTTCACTTGCGAATGTGGTAGTACTTATACAACATCAATTGCAAAGCTTACTGAACATAAGCACATCGGCGAAATCACCACACCTGCAACTCACCTTGCTGAGGGTGTAAAAACCTTCACCTGCGAATGCGGTGACACATATACAGAGTCCGTTGCAAAGCTTGAAGGACATACCTATGAAGAGATTGTCACAAAGCCTACTTGTACAACTCAGGGTTATACAACCTTTACCTGCGAGTGTGGTCATAGCTACAACGGTGAATATACCGCACTTGCCGAACATAAATACGCATCAAGTGTATCAAGACCTGCAACTCATCTTTCAGTAGGTAAGAGAGTTTATACTTGTTCTGTTTGCGGTGATTCTTATGATGAGGATATCCCAAAAACAAAGGAACATACCTACACTGTTACAAATGTAGTTGATCCCACCTGTGAAAAGGATGGATATGCAGTTTATACCTGTGAGTGCGGTGACAGCTATAACGAGGACTATATTTCAAAAACAGGTCATAATTATAGTGGTAACACCTGTCAGAATTGTGGCAAGACCAAGACTGATAACTGTAGCTGTAATTGCCATAAGTCAGGCTTTATGAAATTTATCTGGAAGATAATCAACTTCTTTAATAAGTTTTTCAAAAACAATAAAACCTGTGCCTGTGGTGTAGCACACTATTAAACAAAACAAACCCCTATGCAGTTCAAAACTGCATAGGTGTTTCTTACTACTTACTACTTACTACTCCGACAACCTCCCTCACATCGTCAATCACAAAATCAACAACATAATTATCGGGAAGCTCCTTGCCGTAGCGATTAAGCCAGCAGCAGGGGAGGGAGGCGTTCATCGCACCCTGAATGTCAGAGGTAAGTGAATCGCCTATGACAAGGATTTTTTCCTTGTCCTTTTCTTTTATACTGTTAAGGACAGCATCAAAGTATTCTTTTCTCGGCTTCTGATAGCCGATGGTTTCGGAAACAAAAACTTCGGTAAAGTAAGGCAGAAGATCGCTTCTTGTAAGTCTTTTTGCCTGGGTCTGTGCAACACCGTTTGTTATAATGTAAAGGTCAAAGCCTTCTTCCTTAAGCTTTCTTACTGTTTCAACCGCACCCTCAAGGGTATTACCGCCCTCACCTAAAAGTGAGAGATAATATTCGTTGACGGTTAGGGGCTCTTCATCACATACAAAGCCTATTGCATCAAAGAATTTTTTAAAACGGGTACGTTTTAATTCAGGCTTGGTGAGTTCGCCTCTTTCAAGCTGACGCCACATGCCCTGATTTATTTCAGAGTAGATTTTTATGTTTTCTTCCGTTACGGGTACACCAAAGTGGGTAAGTGCCTTTACAAGAGCCTGTTTTTCATCCTTGTGAAAGTCAAGCAGAGTATCATCCGCATCAAAAAGTAAGGTAGTGAATTTTTTCATAAGCTTCTCCGTTCAAGTTTTTACTGATTAGATTTTACTAAATAAAAACTTTTGTGTCAATCATATTATTTAGAGAAAATTTCACTTTTACTATTTACTTTTTTTAGTATTGTGGTAAAATTATATTTGTATAATTATAGCGTAGGAAGGGTAGTGTACCTTTTAGGTTCACGGTGTGATATATATGGAAAACGATGCATTCAGCCTGGGTGTTGCTCCCGGCGGACTCAAGGACAGAGCGGAAATCAAGCTTATGGTCTGTTACCTTTTAAAGACCCTTGACAAATCCCTGACCCGTACGCAGATAAATGAAATTCTGCAGCTTAACGGGATTGCCAATTATTTTGAAATTAACGGTGCAATCAGCGACCTTGTTTCCTCAGGTCAGGTTACAAGTGAAATTGAGGCTGATGACGAGCTTATCACAATAACGGCTAAAACGGAGCTTTCCGTTGCGATAATTGAAAGGGATCTGCCCCGTTCACTCCGCGAAAAAGCGGTCAATGCAGCACTCAATGTGCTTCAGCGTGACAGAATTAAAAAGGAAAGTACTGTTATTGTTGAGCCTCATGGTGAGGGCTTTCATGTTACCTTTACCGTTACGGACATGGGTGCTGAGCTTCTGAAGATTACCGTTTATGTAACGGATGAAAGACAGATTGAAATTGTAAAGCGAAATTTTTACGGCAACGCTGTGGACATTTATTCAAATGTTATAGCTTCGCTTACTGTTGAATAAGAAGGGAGAAATAAAAAATATGAAATCTAAATTTTTAATGTTTCTTACACTTACTCTGATACTTTGCGGAATGGTTTTCGGCCTTTACTGGAAGTATATCAGAAGCTCGGAGTATCCCGTATTTATCGAAAGCTTTGACCACGGTGTGCTCACCGTTGACAGCACGGAGACAACGGGTAAGGACAACAAGTATAAGCTTTTCTGGGATAAGGATGAAATTATCACAATTAACATTAACCCCGAAAGAACCTCAAAGGCTTACTATAACCTTGATAAGCTTGTTGTAAACGGTGAGGATGTTACCGATCAGGTAAGCATGCTTCAGTACAGAACTCCCGTTACAAGCAAAATGACAATCCTTGCTTATTTCAAAAAGGGTAAGGCTCCTTCTGCCTCAACAAACAGTGAGGTTTCAGCTACAGTAAAGGCTCCTTCTATCAGCAAGTATTACGATAACGCTTATGTAGGTGCTTATGCGGCTTACGATGTTGAGGACCCCACAATTTTCCGTGACGATAAAAGCGGTTACTTTTACTGCTTCGGCTCTGACAATGTTGTAATCAAATCCAAGGACCTTGTTAACTGGTCAGGCAGAACAACTTATTTCAGAACTCCCGAAAATGCCAATACCAACGCTATTATGGACTTTTCACAGTTTGAAAGTGTGAAAAAATGGGCAACAGAGCATGGCTACGATGATTACCTTGCAGTTTCCGATACCAATTCCGACAGAACACCCCTTTCACCCGATGTTGTAAAAATCGGCTCTGTTTATTACCTTTACTTCTCACTTTCAAAGCAGGCAGGTGCAAACGAATCTGCAATCTTTGTTGTTAAAACAAACGACCTTGCAAAGTCAATCAGCGAAAAGAAGTGGGTTGACGGCGGTATGGTAATCTGCAGCTGCGGAAGACACGCAGGCACCGAAAAGGTAGCCGATGCCAACGGTAACAGAACCGAGCAGGCGGTAGCCGCACAGTATGATGCTGTAAATGCGGTACATCCTTCAGTTTACTATGACGGCGCAAGCCTTTATATGGTATACGGCGGCTATCAGGGCAGTAATAATATCAACGGCGGCATCTATCTTCTTGAGCTTGATACAGCCAACGGTCTTATCAAGCAGTCAAGCTCAGTTAATACTGCAGGTGAAACAATCGGTACAATTCACGGCAGCAGCGCAAAAGCAGCTGGTACACTCCTTGCAAGACCCGGTAAGGCTCCTGCTTTAGAGCAGGGAAGCTCAAGCATCATCAGTGCGGCTGACATCATGTACAACAAAAACACAGGCTATTATTACCTTTTCACAACCTATGGTGTTGACGATACAAACTACAACATCCGTGTTGCACGCTCACAGAATATTGCAGGCCCCTACACCGATTTTAACGGAAAATCAATGATTGATAATTCTGCAAATCAGTATGACCTCGGTTATATGCTTGTTGGCGGCTACAACTTCACCTCAAGCAGTAAGGGCTGTGTTGCTTATACCGATACCGGCAGAGCTTCCGTAGGCAGCCCCAAGATTATGATTGCTTCAAACGGCACCTGGCTTATGGCTTCACAGTCACAGCTTTATTACAAGGTTGATAAGGATATTGTTACCGGTTCAGTTATTGCTGAACAGGAAGGCGTGGTAGTAAATACCGAGCCTGCGCTTGAAATCAGAGAGCTTGCCTGGGATGATACAGGCTGGCCCGTAGCAATGCCTGAGGCCTTCAGCGGTAAGGTTGCTTCAAAGGATGTTCAGCAGGATGACATCTACGGCATCTGGGATGTGCTTGTATTTGATTCCTCTGCTGATAAAATCGATTACAGAGCTGTTGCAAGAAGCACCTCACAGCGTCTTTCAATCTTCAAGGAAGCAGTTATCAGCACAAATGATATTGTCAAGGGTAACAAGACCCTTAACACAGAGGGTGTACTTAAAGAGGACGGCGACTGCTATAAGATGACAGTTGACGGTGTTGAATACAAGCTTCATGTCCGCTTTATGTGGGACTGGGAGCTTAAGCAGGGAAGTCTTATTTTAACAGGCCTAGGTGCTGACGGAAGCACAATCTGGGGTAAGAAGAACTTCTCTTCAACAACAGGTATGTATACGGATGCCTTCTATTACCTCTACGATATGTGTGATGAAACCACAAAAACAGAGGTTGACGATAAGGTTAACAAAATTAGTGCTAACCCCTCACAGAGTCAGATAGATGTTCTTTCTCAGGCTATGATCAAGCGTATCATTGCTCAGCAGTCAGAAAAATAATATAAAAGGAATATGAAGAAAAGGATGTGATTATATGCCCGGTCCCGGTGGCGGAGGTAGAGGCGGCGGAGGCTTCGGTGGAGGAAGCTTTGGCGGCGGTTCAAGAGGAGGCTCCTTTGGCGGAGGCGGTGGAGGCTTCGGCGGTGGCTCCTTCGGAGGTCATCACAATGGCGGATCCTTTGGCGGGCACCATCATCACGGCCATCATCACCATCACGGTCCTGTGTTTTTCGGCCGCAGATGGGGTGCTTACGGCTATGGCGGAGGCTTCGGCGGCGGTTGCTTCAGTTTGGTTGTTATCGGTTTGTTTATATTTTTCGGGCTTATCTGGTTTTTCGGTGAGCCTTCACAGGTTACCGTTAACGGTGAGCCGAATTACATAGGTCAGAGTGGAGTAGTCTACGATGAAGGTACTATGCAGGATTATGCCGACGAAAAGTATCAGCAGTATTTCGGCACCTCCTCGGCTTATGAGGATAACATTCTGCTTGTTTTCCTTACAAATGAGGCAGCTGACGGTTATTACACAATTGCGTGGGTCGGTGACAACATTGACTACAGCATCAATGCAATGTTCGGTGAATATTCTGAATACGGTGACGCTCTTTATCAGCACATAAACACCGATTATTTCGGATACTCTCTTGATACGGATTTCGCCCGTGTGATTGATGAAATGACCAAGAGCATAGAGGCACTCGGTCTTACAAGCTCCTTTGTAGGGGAAAGTGATAAAAGTGCTGTTGCTGAATCAAAGTTTGTTAACCTTACAGGCTTTGAGCTTACGGCAGATGTTGTTGATAGTGCGCTTAACAACTTTACTGCAAAAACAGGTATTCCCTGCGTTACTGTGGTCGATTATGCCGAGAGAGTTTTCGGCGGCGGTGAGAATGTTGGGGAAATTATCCCGAGCGTTTCAGCTCAGGTAACTGTTACTGAAAACAATACCGAAAAGGTAGTTGCAGTAAGAGAGCTTTCCGTAAACACAATAGCCATTACTGTTCTTGGTATAATGGCTGTTATCAGTTTTACTGTTGCGGTTATATTTATGCGTACAAAGAAAAAGAGCAACGAAAAAGAGGGCGGAGGATCCAAAAACGATATGCCTTGGGAGTCATAAAACAACCAAATGGTAAAGTTCTTTGATTCTTTCTTACAAGAAAGAATGCCACGCGGTGAGCGAAAAATAGTTAATATTAAAACGCAGGTGTTTATATAAGCGCCTGCGTTTATTCTTATGTTAAAAGTTCAGGGGGCGTCGCCCCCTGAAACCCCTGACAAGCTTTTGTAAAAGCTTGACCAAAACTTTACGCTTTTTTACTTACAGAATGTGTGCCTGCCTATTACCGTAATAACGGGGCGTGAATGCATAAAGGAGTTGCTTGTTTTTGCGGGGTTATAATAATAAATCGCACCGCCACTCGGGTCCCAGCCGTTGATACAGTCCTGTGCCGCCTTGAGGGATTCGGCAGACGGGGCAATGCTCCAGTTGCTGTCATTGACACAGGAGAAGGCGCCCTTCTGATAAATAACGCCTGAAATACTGTCGGGAAAAGAAGCGTGCTCGACACGGTTTAAAACAACTGCTCCCACGGCAACCTGACCCTTGTAGCTTTCGCCTCTTGCTTCTGCAGCAATAAGCTTTGCAAGTAGCCGTACATCACTGTTGGTGTAGGAGGAATTTGACGAGGATGATGAGGAGCTGAGTCCCATAAACTTAAGTGTTTTTGCTCCTGCAATTCCGTCTGCGGTAATACCGCAGTTTTTCTGGAAGGCAATTACTGCTCTTTTTGTTGCTGTGCCGTAAACACCGTCAACGGCACCCTTGTAGTAGCCGAGCTGACGGAGCTTCTGTTGTATTTTCCTTACCTCGTCACCTCTTGAGCCGAGCTTTGAAAGGGTACTGATACTGCTTTCTTCGTTGTTTTGTGTGCGTATGCTGTCAAAGGCGGTGATGCCCACAAACAGGACACAGGTTAAAAGAAAGGCGATTGACCTTTTTAAATTTTCGTTATTATTCAATGTAAACACCTCGGGTTTATTTTGTCCCGAGGTGTAAAATTTATGCAATTTTAAATCAGCCCTTAAAGCTCCACTTGCCGTTTTTGTTTTCAAAATAATCGGGAATAAGGGGAAGCACAAAATCAAAGCTGTCCGCAAGGCATTCCTTACCCTTCTTCAGCATTGTAACAAAGGTCCAGGCGTGGTTGCCTGCAAGTCCGTCACCCTTGAACATACGGTAGGGAACATTAAAGGAACGAAGCTCCTTTGCAAAATCCATTGTGTCAAAACGAAGCTTATCGGCTGTTGACCAGGCAAGGTAGCAGGGGGGATACGCCGCATTAACCTTTGGGGAAAGAAGCTTTCCTTCCTCGGTTTTTACAAATTCGCGAAGCTCCTCAATGCTCATGCCCGTAAAGGACTGGAGCATCATTTTTATATCGGGGAATTTTGACTGGGGCTTGCTTTCGTCGCAGAGTCTTTCCACGCTGTAACAACCGCTGTGGGATACAAGAGCCTTTATTTTGAATTTATCACGGTTTTTGAAGGTGATACCGAGCTTGTCGAGGGGCGTCGGATCACCTGCGCACGAAGCAAGGAATGAAAGGAAATAACCGCCTGCACTTTCACCGCTGATGATAATATTTTCGGTGTCGATATTATATTCCTCTGCCTTGTCAAAGATAAAATCAATGGCGGAATAAACCTCTTTGAGTTGTGCAGGGAAGGGAGCCTGCGGAGCATAGGTATAGGCTATAGAGCAGGTGAAAAAGCCCATATTTGCCCAATTGAGGATGTAGGAGTTACGCATTTCGGTAATGCCTGAAACCCAACCGCCGCCGTGGATGTAAATGAAAAGCGGTTTTTTCTTATTAAGGTTTTCTTTAAGACAGAAGGTGTTTATGTACTGCTTCTTTTCCTTGCCGTAGGGGATTTTTTTGCCATAGGCAATGCTGTCGGGAATCGGCTTACCCGTGATTATATAGGCAAGGCTTTCTGTGAAGTTATACCAAGGTTGAGCAATTAAGCCTCTGTAATAGATTTTTTTGTCCATATGTTTTCTCCCTTTGCTGTGAATTGTATATTAAAAGTTTAGCATAAATGATATAGCGTATTCAAGAGATTTAAGGGTTTTTAATAATTATTTCGGTAAGCACAAAGTAGCTGTCTCGTCACTGCTTAAGAGTAATATCCACGGAAAATGTTAATATCAAACAAAAAAACACCGCCTTGTTTCCAAAGCGGTGTAAATTTATTCTTTCGCTCGCCGCGTGGCGTTACTTTTCTTGTAAGAAAAGTAACCAAAAGAACTTTGCTTGTTTTACCAGGTAATGTCGTAAATCTTCATATCGTTGTAAAGTCTTGCTGATCCTGCAATTTTTGCAAGTGTAACCTTGAGGTCAGCGTTGATGTCAATAACAACGTGGTGAGTGATTGAAAGCACCTGATTTGTGTCAGGATTGTACACGCATTCAAATACGCATTCTCTGTAGCCGAGGCTGAAGTCGTTGAGTGTAATAATGGGGAACTTCTCTGTGATTTTTGCGACCTCGTCAAGGATTGACTGTCTTGAAAGGGGCTGCATAACTGCACCGTGGTTTGATACGGGAACAAGAGTATCAGCGGGAGTGGGCTCACAGTTCATTTCTTCCTTAAGGGAGAAGCTGATTTTCTTTGTGCCGTCGCCTACATCTTCACACTTTGCCCATTCAACTGCATCGTAATTGGTAAGAAGACAGCCTACATCTGAATTGTGGATAGGCATATCCCACTTGATGTCTTCACCACCTGCAGCTCTTACAAGCTCCTCACATTCCTCTTCGGAGGTGATGTAGCCTGAAGCAATTTCAAGGATAAGGTTACCTGCTGTGCCAAGGTTACGGTATTCTTCGGGAAGTACCTGATATTCCTTTTTCTTGTAAGCGGGCTTTTCCTGCTTGAACTTATTTACAAGGAGCGTGTACTGCTCAATGATTTCCTTATTGCCTGTGGGGTTTCCTGTAAGCACGGTTTCAACCTTGTCTGCAACATTCTGAGCAGCCTGGGAAGCTGATTCAATAACAGCATTCTGTGTTGTTGCAGGAGTTGTTGTTGCAACGGGCTGAGCTGACTGTGAGCTGCTGCCGGAAGCAACACCAAATGCAGGAAGGCTGCCGTTGACCTCAACATTGATTTCTGTGGGAAGTGCAAGAACAATAACAATACATAAGATGATTGAAACAACTGCTGTTAAAATTGTCTTTTTATTCATGACTCTTACTCCTTATAATTTATTACTTTGTGAAAAGAGGTCTTGCAACGTAGCTTGTGTGAAGAAGCTCGTGTGCCTTGTGGCTGTTGGGCTCGCCGAGGTATTCTGCGTAAACAGTCTTTACATCCTCGTTGAGGTGGCTCTTACGAAGCGGACGGTTTTCGTCGTTCTTGTAAAGAGCAGAAGCACGAAGGCTCTTAAGGTCAACAAAGTTACGTACGGAAGCAGGCTGAACGGGCTGACCGCCGCCGTTGATACAACCGCCGGGGCATCCCATAATTTCGATAAAGGTGTAATCGGCTGTGCCGTCCTTTACCTTGTCCATAAGCACCTTTGCGTTCTTTGTGCCTGAAGCAATAGCAACCTTAACATCAAGGTCGCCGAGCTTGTAGGAGGCCTCCTTGACACCCTGCATACCACGTACATCGTGGAATTCGGGGCTTTCAAGCTCCTTGCCGGTGATAACCTCTGCGGCAGTACGAAGGGCCGCTTCCATAACACCGCCTGTTGCACCGAAGATAACAGCGGCACCTGTACCCTGACCGAGAGGAGCATCGCAGTCCTCATCGGGAAGAAGGTTGAAGTTAAGACCTGCGCTGTTAATCATTCTGCCAAGCTCTCTTGTTGTAAGAACATAGTCAACATCGGGATAGCCTGCACCGTTTTCGTCATCACGTCCGCACTCGAATTTCTTTGCTGTGCAGGGCATAATTGCAACGGAAACAATCTTTGAAGGATCAATGCCGTTCTTTTCTGCGTAGTAGCTCTTGATGATTGCACCCTGCATCTGCATGGGTGACTTGCAGGTTGAAAGGTGGTCAAGCTCTGTGGGGTAGTAGTGCTCACAGTATTTGATCCAGCCGGGTGAGCAGGATGTAATCATAGGAAGCACGCCGCCGTTTTTAACTCTTGAAAGAAGCTCTGTTGCCTCCTCCATAATTGTAAGGTCAGCGGCAAAGTTGGTGTCAAACACCTTGTCAAAGCCAAGACGGCGAAGAGCCGCAAACATCTTGCCTGTTACGTCTGTGCCTACGGGAAGGCCGAAGCATTCACCGAGGGTTGCTCTTACAGCAGGAGCTGCCTGAACAACAACGTACTTTTCAGGATCGTTGATTGCTTCAAATACCTTTGCAGTATCGTCCTTTTCATAGATTGCACCAACGGGGCAGTTTACAATACACTGACCGCAGGAGATACAGGATGTGGAGTTGAGGGGAAGCTCAAATGCAGAGCCGATATGAGTGTCGATACCTCTTGCATTTGCGCCGATAACGCTGATACCCTGATTATCGCAGGCGGCAACACAGCGGCGGCAGAGGATACATTTGTTGTTATCTCTTACCATATGTGCGGCGGAGTAATCAAGCTCGTAAACAGGCTTGTCACCGTCAAACTTGTCAGCTTCGGCAACGCCGTACTCAAGGCAAAGCTTCTGAAGCTCACAGTTACCGCTTCTTACACAGGTAAGACACTTTCTGTCGTGGGTTGAAAGGATGAGCTCAAGAGTAGTTCTTCTTGAAGCACGTACCTTTTCGCTGTTTGTGAAGATTTCTGTGCCGTCTCTTTCAATGGGGAAAACGCAGGCGGCTACAAGGCTTCTTGCACCTTTTACCTCAACAACACAAAAACGGCAGGCACCTATTTCGTTGATTTCCTTTAAAAAGCAGAGTGTGGGAATTTCAATTCCGACCATTCTTGCTGCATCAATAATCTTTGTGCCGTAAGGTACGCTACAGGGCATACCGTTGATTTTAATGTTAAGCATGTTTTCCATTTTAACGTACCTCCTTATTTCTTGATAATTGCCTGGAATTTACAGGTATCTACACATACACCGCACTTGATACACTTTGACTGATCAATTACGTGAGGCTGCTTTACTGCACCGGAGATAGCACCTACGGGGCACTTTCTTGCACAAGCTGTACAGCCCTTACACTTGTCCTCAACAACGGTGTATGAGAGAAGCTTTTTACAAACACCTGCGGGGCAGGTTTTCTCAACAACGTGAGCAACATATTGGTCACGGAAGAACTTGAGTGTTGCAAGCACGGGGTTGGGAGCTGTCTGACCGAGGCCGCAGAGTGAATTTTCCTTGATGTAGTTGCAAAGCTCCTCGAGCTTGTCAAGGTCCTCGAGAGTAGCCTTACCGTCGGTGATTTTTTCAAGCATTTCACGAAGACGCTTTGTACCAACACGGCAGGGAGTACACTTACCGCAGCTTTCGTCAACGGTGAAGTCGAGGAAGAACTTTGCAATGTCAACCATACAGTTGTCCCCGTCCATAACGATAAGACCGCCTGAGCCCATCATACAGCCGATAGCAGTAAGGTTGTCGTAGTCGATGGGAGTATCCATAAGGTGAGCAGGAATACATCCGCCTGAGGGACCGCCGGTCTGTGCGGCCTTGAACTTTTTGCCGCCCGGAATACCACCGCCGATTTCCTCAACGATTTCACGGAGAGTTGTACCCATGGGGATTTCAACAAGTCCCGTGTTCTTGATTTTACCGCCAAGGGCAAATACCTTTGTGCCCTTTGATTTTTCTGTACCCATTGAAGCAAAGTATTCAGCACCCTCACGGATGATAGTGGGAATGTTTGCAAAGGTTTCAACATTGTTTTCTGTTGTGGGTTTGCCGAAAAGACCCTTTACTGCAGGATAGGGAGGACGGGGTCTGGGCTCACCGCGGTTGCCCTCGATTGAGGTCATAAGTGCAGTTTCCTCACCGCATACGAATGCGCCAGCACCAAGCTTTACGTGAAGGTCAAAGTCAAAGCCTGAACCGAAAATGTTCTTGCCGAGAAGACCTAATTCCTTTGCCTGATTGATAGCAATCTGAAGTCGTGCAACGGCAATGGGATATTCTGCACGGACGTAGATGTAGCCCTCGGTTGCGCCGGTTGCGTAGCCGCAGATGGTCATTGCCTCGATAATGCAATGGGGGTCACCTTCAAGCACGGAACGGTCCATAAATGCACCGGGGTCACCTTCGTCAGCGTTACATACAACGTACTTCTGGTCAGCCTTGTTAG
The DNA here is from genome assembly GCA_045643805.1 of Acutalibacteraceae bacterium. GTDB lineage: Bacteria > Bacillota > Clostridia > Oscillospirales > Acutalibacteraceae > UBA6857. The sequence goes on along the minus strand of JAZRFT010000021.1, from coordinate 36,950 downwards.
CGGCTGTGAAGCTCCATTTGAGGCCTGTGGGGAAGCCACCGCCGCCTCTGCCACGGAGACCCGAATCCTTGATAATCTGAATTACCTGCTCGGGAGTATATTCCGTAAGGCACTTTGCAAGAGCCTGATAACCGTCATAGGCTATGTATTCGTTAATATCCTCGGGGTTGATAACACCGCAGTTGCGAAGGGCAACTCTTTTTTGCTTTTTGTAGAAGTCGGTGTCGTTAAGACCCTTGATTTTTTCTTCGGTAACAGTTTCCTTATAGAGAAGGCGCTTTACCATACGGCCCTTGAGAAGATGCTCCTCCACGATTTCGGGAACATCCTCAAGCTTAACCTCTGAATAGAAGCAGCCCTCGGGATAGACAATCATAATGGGACCTAATGCGCAAAGACCGAAGCAGCCGGTACGGATAACCTGAACCTCATTTTCAAGACCCTTTGCCTTGATTTCAGCTTCCATTGCTTCGATAATTTTCTGTGAGTTTGAGGAGGTACAACCGGTACCGCCACAAACAAGAACGTGGGAACGATACATTTAGTTTTCCTCCTTATTTCTTAAGTGCACCTACTGTATATTCGGCAACGGGATTTCCGTTTACAATATGCTCAAGAACGATTTTTGCAACCTTTTCTTCAGTAAGCTGAACGTAGGTTACCTTTTCCTCACCGGGAACAAGCACCTCTGCAATGGGCTCGTACTGACACATACCGATACAGCCGGTCTGTGCAACGGTGACATTGTTAAGTCCGCGCTTTGCAATTTCGTCAACAAACTTGTTCATAACAGGTCTTGCACCTGCTGCGATACCGCAGGTAGCCATACCTACAACAATTCGTGTGATTTTGCTTGAATCCTCACGTGTTGTCATTTTTGCCTTTGCGGCATCTCTCAAAGCCATAAGCTCTTCAAGTGTTTTCATATTTTCTTACACCTCCGTGATTTGTTTTGTGTTTTCTTCAATAAAATCTCTCAGCCAGGCGGAAATTGAAGGCTCGCTGAAGGGGACACCTCCGAGAATTTCCTTAAGGCCTTTTGTGTCAAGGGTGAAGCTTTTTTCATCAACGCTTCTTGTGTAAACAAAGTCGATATCCTCATTCATTGTGATGAGACTTACCATTGTTGAGGCCATATCTCCTACGGGAGTAAAATCAAGGTGGTCGGTTTTAAAAAGGGCTTTTACCCTTGTTCCGATTCCTACCTCGCTTTCAATGGAAAGGTGACCGCCCGTCATCTCCGCTGACATTTTGAAAAGGGGGATTCCCATTCCGACCTTTCTTGTGGTACGGGTTGTGAAAAAGGGGTCACGGACAGCCTCAAGCTGCTCTTTTGTCATACCCTTGCCGTTATCGTAAATTCCGATAATAAGCTCATTTTTTTCTGTGCTTTGCATCAGCTCAATTTCTATAAGGCTTGCCTTTGCGGAAATTGAGTTTTGTGCAATGTCAAGCACATTGAGTGAAAGCTCTCTCATTATTCGTATTTGGCAAGAATACCCTTGACATCTGCGGCGGTGATTTTGCCGTAAACATCATCGTTGACGGTGATAACGGGAGCAAGACCGCAGGCGCCGATGCAGCGGCAGGCGGTAAGTGAATATTTGCCGTCAGCGGAGCATTCCTCGGGAGCAATGCCAAGCTGTGCTGAAAGCTCGTCAAGAATTTCCTGAGCACCCTTAACGTAGCAGGCTGTACCGAGACAAACGGAAATTGAGTACTGACCCTTGGGTGAAAGTGCAAACTGTGCATAGAAGGTTGCAACACCGTAAACCTTTTCAAGGGGTACGTTCATACCGTCGGCAATTTTCTGCTGAACCTCAAAGGGGAGATAGCCGTAAATTTCCTGGGCAACCTGCATAACGTGCATAAGCTTGCTCAGGTCACCTGTACACTCGGCAATAACTGCATTGAGCTTTGCAGACTGTTCAGGAGTATCCTTGAACGGAATTTTGCTGATTTTTTTAATCATTAACTTTATCCTCCTTCAAACGGATTTTATGTTAATCTTACGGGACTGCGTTCTGTTCTGAAAAGAAAAACGCATAATAATCCATACTGTTAAATGATAACATAGTTATTGTGGATTTGCAACAATTTAATTCAAAAAAGCCTATACTATTATATATAAAAAACATAAAACTTTTTCGTCAATATGACTATTGGGGGAGTAGTAAGTAGTAAGGGCGTTCTGCGCATGCTGTTAAGATATGCAACAAAAAAAGCAGATGCTTTAAAATAAAAGCATCTGCTTGTGTTATTTTTCTTGTCGATTGCTGCTTATTTCAGGCTTGCAATAGTAGCAGGGAAGCGGTCACTGCCGTAGCCCATTACACGTGCAATCTGTGTGGGAATGTCACGGTTTGCAATTTCCTTGCCTGATGTGAAGCCTGCGTCGGTTGCTGAAACGTAAACGGGTACGTCTGTCATATTGTGTGTGCCGTGAGTGAACTTGTATTCGCCGGTATTTTTGTCAAGGGTAAGTCCGCCGGTACCGTGGTCAGCGGTTACAACAACAAGGGTTTCACCGTCTGCTTCTGCAAAAGCAAGTGCTGCGGCAACAGCCTTGTCAAATTCCTCTGTGCACATAAGTGCTCCGTCCATAATATTATTGTGTGAGAACTTGTCAATGCAAGCACCCTCAACCATAAGGAAGAAGCCGTTTTCGTTGGCACTGAGAAGCTCAATAGCCTTTGTGGTCATTTCGCTGATGGAGGGAGTATTGTAGTTGTCTGTGCAGTTGTAAAGGTCGTCGAAGCTGAACTGACCGAAGGAGCGTGAGCCTGCGGTGAGAGCGTTCATATCGTCACGGTTGTCAATGTAAGTCCATCCGTTTGCAGCGGTGTTTTCTTCGTTGATGCTGTCTGTCTTACCGCCCCAGATAAGGTCAAAGCCGTTTTTGAGCTGGTCAGCACAGATTTCTGCTTCCATACTTCTTGAAAGAACATGAGCAGAGAAGTCGGAGGGAGTTGCACCTGAAGTTTTGTCAGTTGTAACAACACCTGTTGCCTTGCCGTCAGTCTTTACAAGCTCACCGAGGCTGATGGGTACGTTCATATCATTGGGTGAGAAGGGGTCAAAGGGATAAACGCCTACGGAGTTGATCCATACTCTCATACCGGTTGCAAGAGCAGTACCGCCTGCGGCAGAGTCTGTTGCAGGGATGAGGAAGGAGTCGATATCACTCTTGAGCTGAACAGGCATATCGTTCATTACAAGGTCAACGTTGTTGTATTTTTCTGTTGCGTCAATGTGCTCAAAGCTCATACCGTCACCGATCAAAAGGATAACGTTTTTGTATTTACCTTCGGTATAATCCTTGCCGGTACCGCTTGTAAATCCTGCGATTGCGTAAAGTGAAAGAATTACGGACATAAACACGGAAATTATTTTGTTAATCATAGTTTATTCTCCTTTTCGGAATAATGTTGCATAAATTATACATTATATTTTTGATTTTTTCAATATTACAAGGCTTAAATTTGAAAAAATATTGAAGAAATTCAGGCTTTATGATATTATGCAAGGGTGAAAAATCAGAAGGAGGACAGATATGTCCCGTTTTAAAAATTATAAGCATACGTTTTTTGCCTGCTATGCAGGTTATTTTGTGCAGTCAATTATCAATAATTTTCTGCCCCTGCTTTTTCTTACAATTCAGAACAGCTTTGATTTGAGCTACGATAAAATTTCTCTGCTGATTGTTGTTAACTTCGGTGTTCAGCTTTTTATTGACCTTTTGTCAACCACCTTTGTTGACAGGCTCGGCTACGGTAAATGTGTTATTGCGGCACACGTATTTGCCTTCCTTGGCCTTGCAGGTCTTGGCGTACTACCCTTTGTTATGAGCTCTTACACGGGCATACTCCTTTCAATTGTCGTTTACGCTATAGGAAGCGGACTTATAGAGGTTATCATCAGTCCCATTGTAGAGGCTTGCCCCGGTGAAAGGAAATCGGCACAAATGAGCCTGCTTCACTCCTTTTACTGTTGGGGACAGATGGCGGTGGTGCTTTTCTCAACACTGTTTTTTGTTCTTTTCGGCAGAGAAAACTGGCGTTATCTTGCCTTTTTGTGGGCGCTTGTGCCTTTTTTCAACGGTATATATTTCACCCTTGTGCCAATTCCACCCGTCCTTGCAAAAGGGGAGAGCCTTGGCGTAAAGGGGCTTGTGAAAACAAAGCTGTTTTATGCCTTTGCACTTCTTATGCTATGCTCGGGAGCAAGTGAAATTGCAATGAGTCAATGGGCATCAGCCTTTGCAGAGTCAGGACTTAAGGTGTCAAAAACCGTCGGAGACCTGCTCGGCCCCTGCCTTTTTGCCGCACTTATGGGTAGCGCAAGGGTAGGCTATGCTAAATTCTCACACAAAATCTCTCTTACAAAGGCAATGACCGTAAGCGGAATTCTCTGCGTGGTATGTTACCTTGTTACGGCTTTATCACCCGTGGCGTGGCTTTCACTTGCAGGCTGTGCTATGTGCGGTCTTGCCGTGGGCATAATGTGGCCTGCAACCTTTTCACTTGCGGCGGAAAAAATTCCACGCGGTGGTACGGTAATGTTTGCCCTGCTTGCACTTTTCGGTGACCTTGGCTGTACAACGGGACCTGGGACGGTAGGAGCAATCACATCACGCTTTGACGGTAAGCTTTCGGTGGGTATACTCTTTGCCGTCGTTTTCCCGTTGCTTCTTCTGTTGGCGTTAAAGCTTATCGGTAAAAATAAAAATGTTGACAAAGTGTGAATAAGCATATATAATTAAATAGCAGATTAAATATTGCAAGGAGGAAAATGAAAATGGCTAAAAACACAACAGTAGCTGATGACGCATATGTAGTACCCGAGCCCGATTGGGGCGTGCTTATGTTCTGGGAGGACCTTACTTATATGTTCACTCTCATTGCTGATTTCTTCAAGAAGCTTTTCGGTATTGTATAAAAACCAAATAATAAAGCTCCGACTTTTCAGGTCGGAGTTTTTTTGTGCCTTTTTTTTCGTTTTTTCTGCTCACGGTTGTAATAAAATGAGGAAAATATTGAAAAAGGTGAGTGACCGTGATGAAAAAAATAATCCTTTTTATTATGCTGACAGCTGTTGTTCTTCTTGGAGGCTGTGGTAAAAATCAAAAGCAGGAAGCAACTGAAAATCAGCCTGTTCTCGAAAAAATTGTAAACTTTCTCACGGGCATTGAAGCAGAGGTAAGTCCTTACACAAGACCCGTTGCCGTCACCGTGAACAACCTTGAAGCCTCACTTCCTCAATACGGGATAAGTGGTGCGGATGTTATAATGGAGTTTCCCGTAGAGGGCGGAATAACAAGGCTGATGGCACTTTACGGCGATTATGAAAATGTTCCCGATGTGTGCTCGGTGAGAAGCTGCAGATATTATTTTCCGATTTTTGCACGTGGCTTTGATGCTGTTTATTTTTGCTATGGCAGTAATGAAACTATTGCAACGCCAACCCTTGAAAGGCTCGGTATTGATTACATTGACGGTAACAAGGAAGGGGACAGCCTTGTTTTTGAACGTGACAGCGCAAGGCTGGAGCTTTATTCCACGGAGCATACAGTTTATTTAAAGGGCGAAAATATGGCGGAGATTTTCGAAAAGTACGGATTTTCTGCTGAAAGAGATGAAGCCTTCGGTAAAACCGCCTTTGATTTTGCTGATGATAATAAAAGCTTTGCCTTACCCTGTACAGAGATAACCGCAGAGTTTTCCTCATCATACTATAGTGATTTTTACTATGATGCTGAAATCGGAGAGTACCTGAAAAGCCACAATGGGCAGGAGCACGTTGACGGAAAAAGCGGTGAACAGCTTTCCTTTGAAAACGTGTTTATCCTTGAGGCAGAGGTGTCTGCCTATAACGGTACAAGCCTTGTGCAAATTGACTGGCACGGCGGTAAGGGCTACTACGCCACCGAGGGCACAATGACAGAAATTCTTTGGGAAAAGGAAAGTGAAAACACACCCCTACGTTTTTTTGATGCACAGAAAAATCCCCTTAAAATCAACAAGGGAAAAAGCTATATCGGTATTGGTGCCGAGGCGATTGTTTCAAATCAGAGTGAGAGCCAATAAAAAAGGCAGCTTTATTGACTTGTAGCAGGTAAAATGTTATGATATAAAGGAAATAAAAGAAAACAGAGGTGGATTATGGTTATTAAATCACTTTGCGGAAAATGGCAGCTTGCCGACACAAAGGGTGAATATTCCCTTGAAGCAACTGTGCCCGGATGTAATTACCTTGACCTTATGGATGCCAAAATCATAAAGGACCCCTTTTACGGTGAAAACGAAAAGGAGGTTTATTGGGTAGGTCAGAGAGACTGGTCTTATAAAAAGAGCTTTACTCTCACGGCAAAGGAGCTTGAAGCGGAAAAGATTACTCTTATCTGTAAGCGCCTTGACACAATCTGTACGGTATATATCAACGGTGAAAAAATCGGTGAGGGAGATAACTGCTTTATTGCCTATGAGTTTGATGTTAAAAAGCATCTCACAGAGGGCGAAAATATCATTGAAATTGTTTTTGAATCGCCCGTTAACTATGTAAAGGAGCGTTACGAAAAGGAGAAAACTCCTCCTAATAGTAACGGTCAGAACGGTATTGTCCGTATCCGTAAGCCGCAGTGTCACTTCGGTTGGGACTGGGGTCCCGTGCTTCCTGTAAGCGGCATCGGTGACGACATTTACCTCGAAATGAGAAGTGCAGGCAAAATTGAGGAAATGAAAATCCGTCAGAAGAAAAACGATGACGGAAGCTTTACTGTAACAGTCAAGCTTGACGGTGATTTTTATGAAGGCGAAAAGGCTGAAATCAGCCTCATTTCACCCGACGGTGAGGAAATGAAGCTCAAGGGCTTTGAGGGTGAGTTCAAGGTTGAAAAGCCCGAGCTCTGGTGGACAAAGGAAATAAACGGTAAAAAGCATCAGGCTCTTTATACCGTCAAGGCAACCCTCAAAAATGGAAGAAAGACAAGTCACAGCCTCGAAAAGAAAATCGGTCTTCGAACCATCGAACTTGACAGAAGCCCCGACGAATACGGTGAAACCTTCCGCTTTATCCTTAACGGAGTGCCCCTTTTCATCAAGGGTGCAAACTTCATTCCCGGTGACTCACTCCCCACACGCTTTACCAAGGACAAGATTGAATATCTCCTTGATACCGCCCTTTATTCAAATATGAATATGATTCGTATCTGGGGCGGCGGCTACTACGAAAGCGACGACCTTTACGACCTTTGCGATAAGAAGGGTATCCTTCTTTGGCAGGACTTTATGTTTGCCTGTCAGGCTTATCCTTTCTTTGACGATGCATTCCTTGCAAACGTCAAAAAGGAAATTGAATATAACATCAAGCGTCTTCGTCATCACGCTTCCCTTGCCCTCTGGTGCGGTAATAACGAGATTGAAACCATGGCAATGGGTTGGCTGAACTTTCCCAAGTATATTAAGTGGACAGAAAAATTCTTCCATAACATTCTCCCCGAAGAGGTCAGAAAATTTGACGAGGACACACCCTTCATTCCCGGCTCACCCTGTGGTACGGGTCATATGAAGGAGGTTGACAGCGATAACTATGGTGATATTCACCTTTGGGCAGTATGGCACGGCCTGCAGAATATGAAGTACTACCGTAAGCGTATGACACGCTTCTGCAGTGAGTTCGGCTTTGAGTCCCTTCCCGACATCAAAACAATCCGCACCTTTGCCGAAAAAGAGGATTACGACATTCACTCACCCGTGTTTATGGCTCATCAGAAGTGTAATTCGGGTAACGATAAAATGCTTTATTACATAGCATCACGCTTCCGTCTTCCCGAAAAGTTTGAGGACCTTGTTTACCTTTCACAGGTAACTCAGCTTGAATGTATCAGTGATGCAACAGAGCATTGGCGTAGAAACAAGGGTCGCTGCAACGGCTCAATTTACTGGCAGTTCAACGATTGCTGGGGCGTCTGCTCATGGGCAAGCATGGACTACTACGGTAACTACAAGGCACTCCAGTACCGCGCAAGGCAGTTCAACGCTCCCGTTTCTGTTTCAATCGAGGATAAGGACGGCAAGGTTAAGCTTCATATTCTCAACGATAAGCCCAGAAAGCAGAGCCTTACCCTTAAGTGCAGAATCTTTGATTTTGAAAAGGGTATTCTTCAGGAGAAGAACCGTGATTTTGAGGTTGATGCCCTTGAAAATTACGAGTGCTTCACCCTTTACGAAAAACAGCTTGCAAGGCATTTTGACCTTGCTCGTATCGGCGTAAAGGCAGAGCTTTACAAGAACGGAAAGCTTATCAATGAAAAGACTTACCTCTTCAAGCCTGAAAAGGAGCTTCAGCTCACAAAGCCCGAAATGAGCCTTAAGACAGAGGTTAACGGTGACGAAATTGCAATTACCGTCAAGAGTGACCGTTTTGCAAGACTTGTCAGAGTTGAAAGCAGCCTTTCAACCTTACCTCTTTCCGATAACTATTTTGATCTTCTACCCGGTGAGAGCAAGACAGTTACAATGAAAATTGATGAAAAGCTTGATGAGAGACAGCAGCTTGAAAGCTTCTCACTTATGTGTGCAAATGCAATTCCGGCAAAGAGCACCGAGCTTTACGACCTTAAGGAAAGGGCAAGAGTTTTCATCAAGCCTGAGAATATCGGTCAGTGGGTATACTACGGACAGAAGGGCAGACAGGAATAGTCAGAACGACGATAAGGGCGCATAAAGTAGCCAGTAGCCAGTAGTCAGTAGTCAGGAACCCGCCACGATTTCGTGGCGGGTTTTAGTGGATGTTACAGTAGGGACACGGCTTGCCGTGTCCTTTTTGTTGGTGTCAAGTGCTATAAATGTTGACAAAGAATAGGCTAGTGGTATAATGAGTCTGTAATTAATGTTAGCTCGACCGTATTTGTTTGTTGGGGAGGTTAGTATATGGTTAATATTGAATTATATGAAAAAGCAGAACAGTTGTTTGTTTCAAGCAAGTACAGTGAAGCTGAAAAAATATATGAAACAATATCGAATATAAAAGAAAATTGCGATGCTTTTCATAATTACGGAATATGTCTTGCCAAACTTGGCAAATGCGATAGAGCAATTGAAGTTTTTATGGAAATCACAAAAATATATCCTGATTTCGGGCAGGCTTGGTATAGCTTGGGAGTGACATGTTTAATAAAAGAAGAAATCCAACAGGCAATTGAATATTTTTCTCGTGCGAAGGAAATTCTTGTTGATGATGCCAAAGTTTATTTTTATTCTGCTTTATCTTATGAGCTACTGAAGAACTATGACAAAGCAATAGAAGATTATAAAACATCACTGAAATTAGATGATAATTTTCAAACACATATGAATCTTGGGCTTTGCTATTATGATATCAGAGATATTCACTCGGCACTTGAACATACAAGAATGGCATTTGAATTGAATCCTGATGATTTGGATTCTTTACGTTATTATGTTTATATTCTTATCAAGGCAAATCAGAGAACAGAGGCATATAATATTCTTTTGAAATCTGTTCTGAATTATGATGAAGACGTAACTATTTTGGAGTCTTTAGTACTTCTTGCATTGGATAGTAAAGACTTTGATGTAGCTGATAAAGCTTATGATAAGCTGAAAAAAGTTCCAGATGCCGATTATGAGCTTTTGGATTACGAAAAGTTAAAAAAAGTGGCAACAAATAATTTGGGTGATGTTTTCAAAATCAACTAATAAAAAACGGGTGGCAATTCGCCGCCCGTTTTTTAGTTCTAGACGCCCGTCAGGGCGTCCCTGACTACTGACTACTGACCCTGACTACTTTTGCTCTCCGTTCGCAGGTCCCTCAATCACCTTGCCACCCTCATCAAACCTCGACCCGTGACAAGGACAGTCCCAGGAGTGCTCGTGCTCATTCCATTTGAGTGCACAACCAAGGTGAGGACACCTCGGTGTTGTAGGTGTGAGTAGGTTTACCGATGTTTCAAGAGCGTTTGCAAAAAGCTGAGGATGGAAAATTGACCGTGACGGAGAGAAAATATCGGCGTAATCATTGGTTTTGCCGAAAATTAAATCCTTGAGTAAAAGTGCCGAAACCATTGAAAGGCTCATGCCCCACTTGTTAAAGCCTGTTGCAACAAAAAGGTCAGGTGTGTTTTTTGAATACTGTCCGATATAGGGCATGGAATCAAGGCTCATGCAGTCCTGTGCTACCCAGGAAAAGGTCTCTCTGCTTTGGGGGTAGAGCCTTTTTGCAGTGGCACGAAGCTCATTCCAATTGCCGCCCTTTTTACCCGTTCTGTGTGAGCCGCCGCCAAGGAGTAAATATTCACCGTGACTGCTGAAGGACAATCCCTTTTCGTTTTCATCAAGGTACATTCCGTTTATACCGCCTGCATTTTTAAGGGCAAGGACATAGGAACGGTGCTGATACAGCTTAAGGGGAAAACCGCCGTGCTTGTTGAAAATCGGAAAATGAGTTGCCACAATCACCTTGTCAGCTGTGACCTTGAAATCCTTACCGTAATAGGTTTTACCGTCAAAGCCGAGGACTCGGGAGCTTTCGTAAATATTCATTTCCTTTGCAATTGCCGAAACAAAGGTTACGGGGTCAAACTGTGCCTGATCGGGGAACATAACCGCACCCATAACATCAAAGGGGAGTGCCGAAAGCGAGGGATAGAGCTTTGCACGGGCACCGATTTTTATAAGTGCATCCATTTCATCGTCAAGCTTTTTTTCTTGGGAAAGGCTGTAAATGTAATTATCCTTGCGTTCAAAATTGCAGTTGATATCTTCACAGATACGGGCATACTCTTCGATTGCTTTTTGGTTTATGCGGTAATATTTTTCTGCCGCTTCCGTGCCGTACTTTTTTATGATATCAGCATAAATAAGCCCGTGCTGTGAGGTTATTTTTGCCGTGGTGTTACCGCTTGTTTTTCGGCAGATTCTCTCTGCTTCAAGGAGAGTGTAATCAACACCGAGCTTTTTCATTTCATAGGCACAGAGTATTCCGCAAAGCCCTCCGCCGATAATGAGCACGTCGGTTTTATGTTCGCCGTGAAGTGAGGGAAAGGATGGAAGTCTGTTTTCATTAAGCCATAAGGAAGTCATATACATCACCGTAAATATTATTCCTCGCAAGACCTTGAAATATTGGCTTTGCCGTGTTAAAATAAAAAAACAATTAAATTACATAAAAGGAGAAAAGTTTATGGGTAAATATGCAATCTACGGCGCAGGCTCCCTCGGTACGGTGCTTGGTGCCTTCATTACAAAAAACGGCGGTGAGGTTGAGCTTGTTAACCGCAACAAGGCTCACGTTGCCGCACTTAACGAGAAGGGTGCAAAAATTACGGGTACAGTTGAAATGACAGTTCCCGTAAAGGCTATCACACCTGATGAAATGTCAGGCGAATACGATGTTATCATCCTTCTTACAAAACAGCTTTTCAACAAGGATGTTGTTACCTTCCTCAAGCCCTTCCTTTCAGAAAAGGGTGTTATTGTAACATTGCAGAACGGTATCCCCGAGCCCGGTATTGCTGAAATCATCGGTGAGGATCACACAATGGGATGTGCAGTTGAATGGGGTGCAGCACTTGTCGAACCCGGTGTTTGCGAGCTTACAAGCGAAAAGGACAGCCTTTCCTTCCATATGGGCAAGATGAAGGGTATTACCGATGAGCAGTTTGCTACCGTTAAAAAGCTCCTTGAATATATGTGTCCCGTTCACGAGGAAACAAACCTTATGGGTGCACGCTGGTCAAAGCTCCTTATCAACGCAACATTCTCGGGTCTCGGCACAGTTGTCGGCGGAGTTTTCGGTGACGTTTCCGAGGATAAGGCGGCACAGAAGGTTGCAATCCGTTGCATGAAGGAGTGTATTGATGTAGGTCACGCTTCAGGCACAGAGTTTGCTCCTGTACAGGGTAAGAACATTGTAGGTCTGTTCTATTACAAGGGTGCTCTTAAGCGTGCTTTCGGCACAATGCTTCTTCCCGTTGCAATGAAAAAGCACAGACTTATTGAGCCTTCAATGCTTCAGGACCTTAAAAAGGGTAAGCCCTGCGAGGTTGATGCAATCAATGGTGTTGTTTGTGACTTCGGCAGAAAGTACGGTGTGCCCACACCCATTAATGACCGCATTGTTGAGATTATCAAGAAGATTCAGGACGGTAAGCTCAAGGCTGAAAAGGCTAATATCAAGTATTTTGATGAGCTTTTATAATACAGAAAAATTAAAGTTCTTTGGGTTGCATTTCTTTCAAGAAAGGTAACGCCCGACCGGCGAGGTCGTAAATAAAATAATTGAAGCAGAGGTGTACAAATTACATCTCTGCTTTATTATTGATATTATGTTTTTTTCTTTTCGATCGACGCAAGACGTTCTTTCTTGTTTTTATTGTTGACTACTCCTTTTCCGCAAGAAAAACATCATACTCCGCATTAAGCTTCCTCAGTTCTTCAAGTGCCTCGTCAAGCTCCTTCTGAAGCATAAGGGTTTCACTTTCCGCTCTGCCGACCTTGCCCGCGATTTCTCTTGCACGGTCTGCCGCTGTGCCTATATCCTCAAGAAGGTTTTTCTTCTGCTTTTTAACAATGCCCTTTGAAATGACAAAACTTAAGAAGGTGCAGAACCAGGTAATGGGGAAGGCGGGAAGGATGCGGGTGAAGAAGCAACGCACAACCGTCTGAAAGGAAAGCTCTGCAACAAGGAAAAAGTTGCGTACGTTAACGCCTGCAATAACAATGCAGGTTATACAAACACAGATGGCTACAAGCAATGAGTAATCAAAAAGCTTTTTGCCGTGGTTTTCCTTTATGTATTGGTCATAGCCGTCCCTTTCGGCAAGGTCAGTGCTGTTCTGATACTTTATATCGTTGATTTCCTGTTCCTTTTCCTTTGCAAGCATAAAAAGGCTGTTGTAGTTTTCATCGTAAATGCGTTCTATATCAGCCTTGCATTTTTCAGCCTTTTCCTTTGCACCGTCAAGGTCATCAAGGGTGGTGAAAATGCGGTATGCCTCGGTGAGTGAGGTGATGCTGTCACTTTGTGAAAGCTGTAATGCTTTTTCAAAGCTAGCGTTTTTCTCCGCTTCCTCTTTTTTTGCAAGTATAGAAGCGTTTATGTCGGCAACCTCTTTTTTAAGCTGCGGACTTGCGAAACGCATAATTTTTCCGTAAGCAAGCTCACCGTCAAAGGGTTCTTCAAGGGTGGAGAGCTCTTCTTTTTTTACAAGACCAAGACCTGCAAGGAGCTTGTAAAGATAAGCTTCACCGTTTTCAACGTTCATGTCGAGCACTCTTTCACAGTATTCATCGGCACGGTCAAACTCACCGTCTTCAAGGAACACCTGTACTCTTTTCAAAAGGGAGGCTTCCGTTACGGAGACCTTGGGTGTTATATTGCTTTTGTTCATTTGAATCCTCTTTTATTATAAATTTGCAAGCCACTCGTGTTCCTTGGCGTAGAAGCGTGAGGTCTTGTACCAGGGGTCACCCTCGGGGTGGCGTATCATCCAGATGTAGCACATTTCATAACCGGGCGCAACAACCTGCTGATGGTCATAGCCGTCGGTGATGTAGCAGGCCGAGCCCTCTACACTCTTGAATACGTTGTCACCGATAAAGCAGGCACCGAAGCCCTGGGGCTTATCAAACTGATAATAGTAAACCTCGGGCTGGGGATGATGGTGGGGAGGATAGCTTGACCATCTGCCCGGCTGATTGAACACCTCACCGAGAACCATATTTGAATAGGGGGCGTTGTCGTAGTCGAACACCGTTGAGCAGATTCTGTAAGCTGTGCCGTCATACTGACCCTCACCGAAGTGCTGATAAAGCACATCGTCGGGGGTGTAGAAAACGGGCTCAAAATCGCGTTCGTTTTCTGTCTGCTGAATGAGAATTTCCGTACCATCGGTAAGACCTGTTACGGTAACCTCTGTGTTTTTAGGTACATGGAGGCAGAAGGGCTTTTTTATAAATGGACTTTCACGGAAGATTTTTTCAGTTTTACCGCACCAGGAAATTTCAGCTTCTCCTTTTAAAATAAGGAAGGCGGTTTCAAGGGTATCACTTGAAAGGGTGATTGTTTCATCCTTTTTGAATTTTTTTACACGGATTGTCATCATCATTTCGGGATGAAGCTTTCCGATTTCACAAAGAGTTTTAACTCCGTTTTCATTAAAGCTGAGCTGTTCAAACATAACTGTCACACTCCTTTTTATTATCCTTATTATATTACACTCAAATAAAGAATTTTGCAAGGGGAATTTTACAATAAAAAAGAGTGACAGGCTCACTCTTTTGAGTAAGCCTGCCTTGAGGAAATTATGAAAAATAAAGAGTTAATCATTTCTTGTTGATGATGTCAATCATCATCTGCTGTGCTTCCTTTGCCTCGGGGGTGGGGAAGAGAGGATAAGGATGGTCGAGACCTTCTTTTACAACCAAGGTGTGTTCAATGCCTTTTTCCTTGAGAATATCGGAAAATTCAAGGCAGTCGGGACAAAGCATATCTCTTGTGCCGATGAAAATTGTTATGTTGCCGAGGTTTTCGAAGGTGCCGTAAATGGGGCTTACCATAGGATCGTGAACATCCCTTTCGCCCGCCCACATTTTGCCGATTTCCTTTGCGCCGTAAATGTCGAGCATAGGGTCAACGGGCTCATATTCGCAAATATGCTCGTTGTCCATGGAAACGTCCATCCAGGGAGCAATGAGGATGATTTCTTCAGGCTGAAGCAGCTCGGGGTGGTTGTCACGCAGAAGCTGTGAAAGTACAAGACTCATACCGCCGCCTGAGGAGTCACCTGCAATTACAATTCTTTCAACTCCCGGGGTCGCAACAAGATCCTTATAGAATTTGATCATAACCTCGTAAGCATAGTCACAGGTGTAGTTGGGCACCTTGGGATATACGGGCATAACTACCATGCTGTCTGTTTCTGCGCAGAGGTTGTCAATTATGCTCCAATGATATTTGAGAGGGGGATTGAGATATCCGCCACCGGGGATGTAAAGAACTACGGTGCTGTCGGGCAAGGGGTCGTTTTCGTTGAAGTAGAAAACCTGCATTCCGTGCTCGCGCCTTGAGGTGTAGGAGGCGTCTACTTTTACTCCGTCGGGAATAGTCTGATCCTTAAGGTTGTCCACTCTGCGGATTTCAAGGTTTTCACGGTATTCGTCGCTGTCGGAATAAATTGCATCACGGTCAATTGCCATCATATACCACTCGGCAAAGGACGCCATAAGTGAACGGTGGTAATAAAGGTGGGATACAAGGTGCAGACCGAGAACGATAAGTGCTGCACAGCTAATAAGTGTAATAATGACTGTCTTAGCTTTTTTAGTGTTGTTTTTCATAAAATTTCTCCGTTTAAACACAAAAAATTGTTTAAGATATAATGATATTATATAAAATCACCATTTCTGAATTGTAAATGCGTTGTAAATAAACAACAAAGAATTATTAAATGTAGTTTAAACTACAAACTTTGCCTAACTGTCGCATATACACCGCTTAAAGTCTGGCGGCGGATTTTTTTAATATAAATTTCGTTGACACAAAAATAATTAAATGCTATTATTATAATGAAAAAATTTAACCTTCAAGGAGGAAATAAAAATGAAAGCATATAAATTCTGGTTCTGCACAGGCTCACAGGATCTTTACGGTGATGAGTGCCTCGCTCACGTTGCAGAGCATTCACAGGCAATTGTTAAGGAGCTCAACGCAAGCGGTATCCTTCCCTTTGAAATTGTGTGGAAGCCCACCCTTATCACAAATGAGCTTATCAGAAAAACCTTTAACGAAGCAAATATTGACGACGAGTGTGCAGGTGTTATCACCTGGATGCACACCTTCTCTCCTGCTAAAAGCTGGATTTTAGGCCATCAGGAATACAGAAAGCCTCTCCTTCATTTCAACACACAGTTCAATATGGAAATTCCCTATGACACCATTGATATGGATTTCATGAACGAAAACCAGTCAGCTCACGGTGACAGAGAGTATGCTCACATTCTTTCACGTATGGGTATTGCAAGAGAAATCGTTGTCGGCCATTGGTCACAGAAGGCTGTTCAGGAAAAAATTGCAACCTGGATGCGTACAGCCGTAGGTATCATCGAAAGCAGTCACATCCGTGTTATGCGTGTTGCCGATAACATGAGAAACGTTGCTGTTACCGAAGGTGACAAGGTTGAAGCACAGCTCAAGTTCGGCTGGGAAATCGATGCTTACCCCGTAAACGAAATTGCAGAGGCTGTTGATGCAGTTTCCGCTTCCGATACAAAGGCTCTTACCGACGAGTACTACGAAAAGTATGAAATGCTCCTTGAAGGCAGAGATGCCGCAGAGTTCCGCCGTCACGTTGAGGTTCAGGCACAGATTGAGCTTGGCTTTGAGCGTTTCCTTAAGGAAAAGAACTATCAGGCAATCGTTACCCACTTCGGTGACCTTGGTGCACTCAAGCAGCTTCCCGGTCTTGCAATTCAGCGCCTTATGGAAAAGGGCTACGGCTTCGGTGCAGAGGGTGACTGGAAGGTTGCCGCAATGGTAAGACTTATGAAAATCATGACCGAGGGCAAAAAGGATGCAAAGGGTACATCAATGCTCGAGGACTATACATACAACCTTGTTCCCGGTAAGGAGGGCATCCTTCAGGCTCATATGCTTGAAATCTGCCCCTCAATTGCAGACGGTAAAATCTCCGTTAAGTGTAAGCCTCTTTCAATGGGTAACAGAGAAGACCCCGCAAGACTTGTGTTCACCTCAAAGCAGGGTGAGGGTATTGCCTGCTCACTTGTTGACCTCGGTAACCGCTTCCGTCTTATCATCAATGAGGTTGACTGCATTAAGACAGAAAAGGAAATGCCCTCACTTCCCACAGCTACAAGCTTCTGGGTACCCAAGCCTGATTTCTATACAGGCATTGAGGCCTGGACTCTTGCAGGCGGTGCACACCACACAGCCTTCTCCTATGACCTTACAAGCGACCAGATGGTAGCCTGGGCAGAGGCAATGGGCATTGAGTCAATCGTAATCGGAAAGAACACCAACATTTCCGACTTCAAGCGTGAGCTTAAGCTCAATGATATGTACTACTCACTTATGAAGAAGTAAGGTATAAGGTATAAGGTGCAGATATGAAAGACATTATCACAGCGGGTAAAACCGCATTAGGTATTGAGTTCGGCTCAACAAGAGTTAAGGCAGTGCTTATTGACGAAAACTGCCTTCCACTTGCAAGCGGCAGCTTTGAATGGGAAAACAAGCTTGTTGACGGCTACTGGACTTACTCACTTGACCTCATTCACGAGGCACTTCGCACCTGCTTTAAAAACCTTAAGGCAGATGTTACGGAAAAATACGGCTGTGCCCTTACCACTACGGGTGCAATCGGCATTTCAGGTATGATGCACGGTTACCTTGCCTTTGATGAAAAGGGTCAGCTTCTTGTTCCCTTCAGAACCTGGAGAAACACCACAACTGCCGAGGCGGCAGAGAAGCTTACAAAGGAGCTTTCGTTCAACATTCCCCAGCGCTGGACAAGCGCTCACATTTATCAGGCAATCCTTTCAAAGGAGCCTCACGTTTCCTCAGTACGCTACGTTACAACCCTTGCAGGTTATATCCATTATATGCTTACAGGTGTTAACGCTGTCGGTATCGGTGAGGCTTCGGGTATTTTCCCGATTGACAGTGAAAAGAACTGCTATGACGAAAAAATGGCGGCTAAATTTGATGAGCTTACTGCAAAGGAAGGCTTCGGCTACAAGCTTACGGAAATTGTTCCTGAGGTGCTTGTTGCAGGTGACAACGCAGGCTATCTTACCGAAAAGGGTGCTTTGATGCTTGACGAAAGCGGAGAGTTCAAGGCAGGTGTTCCCTTTGCTCCCTGCGAGGGCGATGCAGGTACAGGCATGACTGCCACCAACAGCGTAAGAGAGAAAACGGGCAACATCTCTGCAGGTACATCTGTATTTGCTATGATTGTCCTTGAAAAGATGCTTTCAAGGGTTTATCCCGAAATTGATATGGTAACTACTCCCACGGGTAAGCCCGTTGCAATGGTGCATTGCAACAACTGTACAAGTGATATCAATGCCTGGGCAACACTCCTTCACGAGTTTGCAGGTATTCTTGGTGTTGATGTTAAAAAGGGTAAGGTTTTTGACCTTATTTATGAAAAGTCACAGCAGGGTGAAAAGGACTGCGGCGGTCTTGTTTCCTATAACTACTATTCAGGTGAGCCTGTTACGGGACTCAGTGAAGGCAGACCCTTGTTTCTTCGCACACCTGACAGTAACTTAAGCTTTGCAAACTTCAGCCGTAATCTGCTTTATTCTGCAATGGCTTCACTTAAAATGGGTATGGATTTACTCGCAGAAGAAAAGGTTGAGCTTGACGAGCTTTACGGTCACGGCGGATATTATATTTATCCGCGTGTAGGTCAGAGCATTACTGCGGCGGCACTCGGTGCTCCCGTTTCTGTAATGAAAACAGCAGGTGAGGGCGGACCCTACGGTATGGCTCTGCTTGCACTTTATTCAGTTAAGAAAAATGGCGAAAGCCTTGAGGATTTCCTTAAGGAAACTGCCTTCAAGGGTGCAGAGTGCGTAACTGTTGCTCCCGAAAAGGACGAGGTCGACGGCTTCAACGCTTACCTTGAACGCTACAAGGCAGGACTTGAAAGCGAAAAGGCAGCGTGCCTGGTGAAATAATGTAGGGGCGGCAATCTGCCGCCCTTTCAAGAGTGTCGAAAACAAGAAAGGACAGATAAAATGCTTAGAGCTACATTTAAAAAGTTAATATCTGCCTTGCTTGTTATGGTTATCTGTTTGTCGGTGATACCTGTAGTAAGCTTTGACAGCTTTGCGGCAAACGGTATTGAAATGCGCCTTGAAAAGCTGAAAAAGGAATTTCCTGACGGATACTACTGGAATCACGAGGTCAAATCCTCCTCGGACAGGCTTGAAGGTGTGCTTGAAAAGCTTGACGAAAAGTACGCCTACAGCGTGTCAAAAACTCCCTGCACCGATCATAATAAGGCAACACCCGTCGGCGGTCAGGACTGCAATTATTTTGACAGCGGTTATCAGTGTCACGGCTTTGCGGCAATGCTCTTTTACAAAATTTTCGGTCAAAGGTCATCCACTCTTCCGGAGGTAGATAAAAAGCTTTGGGAAATCAAGCCCGGTGACCTTGTGCGCATCAAAAATGATACTCATTCGGCTATTGTGCTTTCCGTCAGCGGATTAAAGTACACCGTTGCCGAATGTAATATTGCTGATGAAAACCGCACGGGAGGCTGTGAAATCAGCTGGGGCAGAGAGCTGTACATTGCGGACATTGACTATTATGTGCGTGCAAGCAATTACGATAAGATTTCAGCTGATACCAACTGGAAAAATATTGAAGCCAAAGCTAATCAGGGCAACAGCTTTTACGGGGCAATTGTCAACACTAAGTCAGGTAAGGCGCTGACAAGCGAAAACGGAAAGGTCGTTATGAAGGCCTACAAGGCAACGGCTACCCAGGTGTGGCGCTTTACAAGACAGTCCGACGGCTCATACAAAATTATAAGCTGTCAGGATTCAAAGGCATTGAGCCTTGATGCTTCAAATAAGGTTGTGCTGATGGCAAAGACTGACAGTAAAAATCAGCTGTGGTCCTTTTACGGCTCGACTGCAAAGCTTTACCTTTCAAATGAAAGCGGTAACGGAGTGGTTACGGTAAAAGGTGATGCAAATATTGTTTCTGATACAAAAACAGCCGCTGACAGTAAGTTGTTTACCTTGAAAACCGAACAGCCTCCCGTGGCTTCCGTAATAAAAGCACAGGGCGGTGTGGGTAATGTAAGCCTTTCATGGAGTAAGGGTAAATACACCACAGCCTTTGATGTGGAAATTTATTCAGGTACAAAGCTTGTAAAGGCTTACCGTAATGTAACTGTTGTTTCGGGCAAGGTAACACTTGCGGCAGGAAATTACTCTGTAAAGATAATTTCAAAAAATGCATACTCACAAACGGTGGGAAATACGGCTCACTTTACCGTGAGCAAGCAGGGTGAACTCGGAAAAACCGCAAAGGTTACACAGAGTGCAACGCGTAATTCAATTACTCTTTCCTGGTCAGCCGTGCCCGGCGCAACGGGATACAGAGTTTTTGTGAAAAACGGAAATGTATGGAAAACTCTTGCCACCACAACAAAAACAAGCCATACAGTTTCATCACTTACCGCAGGCAAAACCTATACCCTTGCAGTAAGAGCCTATAAGCTTCAGAATAAAAAGGCAACCTGGGCAAAGACCTATACAACCTTTACTGCGGCAACAAAGGCTCTTCCTCCGTCAAAGGTTACGGCAACGCCTTCACTTTCGGACATAAAGCTTTCCTGGACTGCATCAAAAAATGCAACGGGCTACAGAATATACGAAAAAACCGCCTCGGGCTGGAAAACACTTGCTACGGTAAAAACAACTAAGGCAACCTTGAAGTCACTTCCCTCGGGAAAAACCTATAACCTTGCAGTAAGACCATATACCACGACAAACCTCGGTACGGTCTGGGGTGACTATAAGGCAATCAAAACAGCAACCAAGCCTGCCGCACCCAAGGTAAGCGTAAGTGATATCAAGGGACTCGGTGCTAAAATAAAATGGACAAAGGCCCAGGGTGCCGAAGGCTATCAGGTTTACTTCAAGCTTGATAACACATCCTATAAAAAGCTCGGCAATTACAAGGCTACCGATACAGGTGTTCAGCTTTCAAAGCTCACCTACGGTGTTTATTATACCTTTGCCGTAAGAGGATACAAAAAGGTTGACGGCGGTTATGTTTACGGGCCGTACAACACGGTCAGGTTTAAGGCTAAGGTAGTAGGGTGATTACAGTAGCCAGTAGTCAGTAGTCAGGGAACGCCTGACGGTGTTCAGAGTGCCGATACAATATAATAATTGATACAAAAAAGCAGGTGTATTTATCAAACACCTGCTTTTACTTTTAACTGTTCTTGACGTAAGACGGTTCCTTACTATTTACTACTCACACCTCATAATCAAGACTCAACCTCTGACACATATTCGGTCTTACAAAGGTGTTTGCCACGTGCTGATGTGAGGGGTGCTTCTGATAAGCCTTGAGGGCTTCCTCATTTTCAAAAAGTGAATCCATCATAAGGTCACCTGCAGAGGAGGAAAGTCCGTTTGTGATGATGTGCATTTCAATGAGGCCTTCAATTTTGCCTGTGAGTGCTTCAAGCTCTCTTTTTACATTTTCCTTTACAAGCTCCTTGTTTTCACACTCGTCTTTTATTTTCCATATAATCATATGCTTTACCATAATATGTACCGCCTTTCTTTTTTTACAATAATAACATATTTTATCACGACTTGAAAGACTGTTTTGTAAAAATGGAAAAAATTTCATAAAGCTCTTGACAAAAGGGGAGTAATTTAATAAAATATATTGAAGTTAGTGAAAACTAACTGATTTTTTCAGATTGATAAGTTAGTTAAAACTAACTTGAATACGTGAAAGAGGTAATGCTATGACATTAAAGGATATAAAGGTAGGCCGCAGAGCAAAGGTGCTCAGGGTAAGCGGCGAGGGTGCTATCAGACGCCGTATAATGGATATGGGGATCACAAAGGGCGTTGAGATTTATGTAAGAAAGGTTGCTCCTTTAGGCGATCCGATGGAGATTTTTGTGAGAGGCTATGAGCTTTCTCTGAGAAAAGCCGATGCGGATATGATTGAGGTTGAGGAGATTAAGTGATGAAAATTAAAGTTGCACTTGCAGGTAATCCCAACTGCGGAAAAACCACGCTTTTCAACGCACTTACAGGCTCAAATCAGTTTGTGGGAAACTGGCCCGGCGTTACCGTTGAAAAAAAGGAAGGCAAAGTGAAAAAGGACGGCGACATCACCGTTGTTGATCTTCCAGGAATTTACTCTCTTTCACCCTATACCCTTGAAGAGGTTGTTGCAAGAAAATACCTCGTTGACGAAAGACCCGATGCGATTTTAAACCTTGTTGACGGCACAAACCTTGAAAGAAATCTCTACCTTACAAGCCAGCTTACGGAGCTTGGAATTCCCGTTGTTATTGCCATCAATATGATGGACGTTGTGAAGAAAAACGGGGATAAAATCGACATCGAAAAGCTCTCTGTACATATGGGCTGTCCCATAGTTGAAATTTCCGCTTTGAAGGAAACAGGACTTGATGAGGCTGTTGCACAGATTAAAAAGGTTGCCGAAAAGGGCAGAAAGATTCCGCAGCATAATTTTTCGGGTGAGGTTGAACATGCTCTTGCTCATATTGAAGAGGCTATTTTGCACGAGCTTCCCGATGAGGAGCAGAGATGGTACGCTGTCAAGCTTTTTGAACGCGACAGCAGAGTTATTGAACGCTTCAGCCTTAACGGTGATATTCTTTCACACATTGAAAAGGATATTATCCACGTTGAAGAGGAGTTTGACGATGATTCCGAAAGTATTATTATAAATGAAAGATATAATTATGTAGCAAGAATACTTGTTGACTGCTACAAGAAAAAGAATAAAAACGGCCTTACTCTTTCCGATAAAATTGACAAGATACTTACAAACCGCTTCCTTGCGCTTCCTATTTTTGCTGTTGTTATTTTCCTTATCTATTATATATCCGTTTCAACCGTGGGAACATGGATGACAGATTTTATGAACGACGGCGTTTTCGGTGAAGGCTTCACACTTTTCGGCAAAAGCTTTGCAGGTATCCCCGTTATTGTTGAGGCTTTCCTCAATGAGCTTAACTGTGCCGCGTGGCTTCAGTCCCTCATACTTGACGGTATAGTCGGTGGTGTGGGTGCAGTTCTCGGCTTTGTGCCGCAGATTTTCGTGCTGTTTTTATTCCTTGCTTTCCTTGAAGGCTGCGGATATATGTCACGAATTGCCTTTGTGCTTGATAAGCTTTTCAGAAAATTCGGTCTTTCGGGAAAGTCGTTCATTCCTATGATTGTCGGTACAGGCTGCAGTGTGCCGGGTATTATGGCTTCAAGAACAATTGAAAGTGACCGTGACCGTAAAATGGCGATTATTACAACCTCATTTATTCCCTGCTCTGCAAAGCTTCCCGTAATCGCTATGATTGCAGGTGCTCTCTTTGGCGGTTCGGAATGGGTTGCTCCCAGCGCTTACTTCCTCGGTGTTATGGCAGTTATGGTATCGGGACTTATCCTTAAAAAGTCAAAGCCCTTCCTTGGTGATGAAGCACCCTTTGTTATGGAGCTTCCTCCATACCATATGCCCCCGTTGAGAAACGTTCTTCGTTCAACCTGGGAAAGAGGCTGGTCCTTTATTAAAAAAGCAGGTACGGTTATCCTTCTTTCAACAGTTGTGCTCTGGTTCCTTCAGTCCTTCGGCTTTGAAAACGGCAGCTTCGGTATGACGGATGACCTCAACAACTCCGTGCTTGCAAAAATCGGCAATCTCTTTGCCTGGATTTTCACTCCCATAGGCTTCGGTAACTGGCAGAGTGCCGTTGCTACTCTCACGGGTCTTATTGCAAAGGAAAACGTTGTTTCAACCTTCGGCGTGCTTCTCGGCAATGCAGAGGTATCCGAGGCAGGTAATGAAATCTGGCAGGCTATGAGAAATCTCTTCACTCCCGTTGCAGGCTATTCCTTCCTTGTGTTCAACCTCCTTTGCGCTCCTTGCTTTGCGGCAATGGGTGCTATCAGAAGGGAAATGAACAACTTCAAGTGGACTGTCTTTGCGATCGGTTATCAGTGCACCTTTGCCTATGCGGTGGCACTTATCGTTTACCAGTTCGGAAGCGCTTTTACGGGTAACCTTAATATAGCGGGTGTTATCTGTGCCGCAGCGGTGCTCGGCTTACTTGTTTATCTTGCAGTGAGAAAGCCTGCAAAATTAAAGTAAGGAGTTTACTATGCTTGAATTTTTAACACAGAATGCAGGAACAATTCTTGTTGCGGCTGTGCTTGTCCTCGTGCTTGTTCTCGCCTTTTTAAAAATAAGGAAGGATAAGAAAAACGGCGGAGGCTGCGGTTGCGGCTGCTCGGGTTGTCCCTCGCAGGGAATCTGTTCAAAGGCAGAAAATCCTGACAAAAAATAAAATATTGAACACGGGTTATGAATTTGTTTAAATTCACCCGTGTTTTTTATATATCCTTGACAGTTTAAGCTCGGGTATGATATTATATTTTAGTGAAAAAAACTAAAGGGAGAGAGAATATGAAAAAAATTGTTGCATTGCTGCTTGCTTGTCTTATGGTTATGCTTTTTACTGCCTGCGCAGGGAATGCTGATAAGCCCGAAACAAGTGAAAGCACAACTGAAATTACAACAGAATTAGCCTTAACAGAGCCTACAACAAAGGCAAAGCCTGTGCTTACTGCTGAAAATGCGGCACAGCTTTTCAATAAGGCTTATGTTCAGGCTTCTGTGTGGCTTACTTTTTATAATGAATACTGGGATCGATCGGATTATTTTACAGGAGATAACGAATACGATTATTATTACAGAATAAATCATGATACAATCAATTCGGTTTCCGCACTTAAAAAGCACCTGAGCGGATATTTTTCACAGAGGCTTGTTGATGAGCTGGTGGCAAAGGCTTATGCTGAAAGGGACGGCAAGCTTTATCATCATTGCTTTGTGGCAGGTGATTCGATGCCTACATATATGCTTGATGAAACAAGGGCAGAGCTTGTTTCGGAGAATGAAAATACTGCAATATATAATATTATCATCAAAAATGATTGCAGTAATTTTGTTTCCGAGGGTGAAGATCCTTACAAATATGACACCAAAAGCGTTACTTTTGTGTATGAAAACGGCAGATGGCTGATTGACGATTACTTTACAATCAACCTTTATCCGCCTTATGTGCTTGACAGTACTCTGACATATTAAAACAGGAGGAGAAAAATATGATGAAAATTAAAAACAACATCGCAACAGATGTTAACGAAAGAATTACCCTGAAGGAATATGTTGCCTACGGTTCAAGTACGGCGGTTTCAAGGGTTTACAGCGCAATGTCGGGCTTTTTCGGTGCCCTTGTTGCCTCAACCTTCCTGGGACTTAGTGAGGGTGCCTTTGCTACCTACAGTACAATTATATTTGTTCTCGGCTTCTGGGATATTGCAAATGACGTTATCGTGTCGAGCTTCCTTGACAAAAGCCGCAGAACCTTCGGCTCATGGGGACGCTTCAAGCCGTGGATAATGATGATGCTTGTTCCCTTTAACCTTGTGCTTATTTTACAGACCCTGCCGATTAAGCAGTTCTTCCCTCAGGCGGGTGACACCTTTAAGGTTATCTGGCTTGTAAGCCTTTATTTCCTTAACGATGCCTTCAGCACCTTCTACAATGCGGCACTTACCGCACTTAATGCAAGACGAACTACAAACAACCTTGAGCGTGGCTATATTGCCGCAATGGACAGTATCCTCGGCTCAGCTATCGGCTCAACGGGTACATACATTGCCGCTTTCCTTCCGATGCTACTGCCGAATCTTTCCGAGGCAGAGAGATACTTCTACAGCTACAGCTTTGTGGTTGTTGCCTCAGTTCCTCTTGCCTTCTGGAACATTGTTGTTACCAAGGAGAGAATTGCAGAGCCTCCCGTTGTTGAAACACCGAAGCTTCGTGAGGTTTACGGCAAGATTATCAAAAACAAGCCCCTTGTACTTTATATGCTTTCCGAAATTCTCGGTATCGGCTTCGGCATCGGCTACAGCCTTATGACCTATGCATTTATTGCCTGCTTCAGATCGGAAACCTTCCACATCACTCTGTTTGAGGGTACAGCTATTGAGTTTACCTACAACTATACTGACGGTAACTATGCAGCTCTTCTTTCAGTTGCTTCTCTTGCTTCCTTTGTTACTACGGGTATTTCGCTTTTCCTTGCACCGATTATCCGTAAGTGGGTTGATGACAAAATCCTTTACATCGGTATGAAGATAGGCACGGCGGTGTGCTATTTTGCAATGTTCTTCTCTGTTTACCCCTACGAGGAAAGATCTCCGCAGCATATTTTCATAGTTGTTGTTTTCTGGTATGCACTCCACGGTCTTACAACGGGCTTTTACAACACAATCCCCAACCTTATTCAGATGGCGGTTTACGACTACGGTGAATACAGGTTCGGTGAGAGAAATGAAGCTACGGTAAGTGCACTCAAGGGTACACTTACGAGAATCATCAACAACTGCACCACATATATGACGAACCTTTTCCTTGTTTACATAGGCTACACAAAGTTTGCGGACACTCCTGAGCTTATGCCGATTGAGGCTAAAAAGAGTCTTATTTATATGTTTGCAATTTTCCCTGCAGCTTTCTCGGTATTCGCAATTATTCCGATGTTCTTCTACAAGCTTTCGGGTAAGAAGCATAAGGAGATTACAAAGGCACTTGAGGACAGAAGGCAGCAGAGCCTTGACGAAATTGCAAAGGCAGTAGGGGAACAGTAAGAAAGTAAAGTTCTTTTGTGTTACTTTTCTTACAAGAAAAGTAACGGCTGCCCGCCGAGGGCATAAAGAAAATTATTGGAACACCGTCTTTTAAAAAAGGCGGTGTTTGCTTTTTGGGGGAAAACGATTGACTATGATTGTCGGGTGTGTTAATATGAAACTGTCAGGAGAGCAGGTTGACGGGTGTTAGTTTCTGTTTGGTCAGAAAGCATTATTAACACATAGAACCGTCCCCTGATTGATTCTGCAAACTCGTTTGCGTTAGCCACTTTGTTTTCGAATTTTGTCAGTAAAGCAAAATCTTTTTTGGTCTGTAAAAGGAGTATGGTATGCTTGTCGTTATAGAAATATTATTGGTGATGTTTTTGTGGTCAATACAATGCATGCCGATTTTGATGTGGGTTATATCGCTTATACTGTTTCAAATGTCGTTTGAAACAGGGAATGAACGCATTTATTTAGAAATAATTGACAGTTATCCTGTCGAGGACTGTGTAAAACCGCAAAGGTTTAAATTTATCTATAAAAGTTTAAACAAACTATCAAATAAAGGTATACCCAAAGAAATGTATTTTTGTGAAACAATGAAGATTTGCGGGTTTATAATTTATTCCATACTGGCACTTTGTGCATTTTTTATTGATGATTATTTCGCGAGTTTATTTGGGATAATTAACATAGGATTTTATTGTGTGTTAAGTTTATTATGTGCCTTTATCTTGAAAAAAAAGAGTTTTATTGAAAAATATAAAATGTTAAATAAGCACAATATAAAATATTTGTTTTTGCCGAATAATGAACCATTGCCTCAATTAGTTGGTAGTTGTCAGATTATGGCTGAAACTAAAAAAAATAAAAGAACCTTTGTTACAGTTAAAATGTTGGGAAACGGAGAGATAAAAGAAAGGGTATTACTACTGAATAAAAAGAAACAAGAGGCTGATTTTGTTTATAGCATTTATGTAATCTGTGAGGTCTTTTATATTATCCAGAAGACAGGGGACGGTTCTCTGATTGACAACCAAAAAGAATAATCCACGGTGACTTTGGCGGTGCGTCGGTAAAATCCACGCACCGTTTTTTATTGTAGCGTCGCCGCATCGGCGACAAGCCGCCCACGAGGCGGCGCTACACGGTTATCCTGACCGTTGAGGACAAAACGGGCGGCAGATTGCCGCCCCTACATTCTGCATTCTGCATTCTGCATTCTGCATTTTGCATTCTGCATTTTGCATTCCCCGCCCATATCCAAAAAAATAATAACATTATTCCAAAAAAATATGCTTTCACTATTGAAACGGGTCGAAAAATTTGTTATTATATTAAGCGGTAAAAACTAAACCAATAATAAAATCCGAAAGGAGCAAACGAACATCATGAATTATTCACATGAAGTTGAACAAATGTGTATGGTCAAAAAAGGACCGAACCATGGTCCCGCACCCATTCCTCAGGAAGGTCTGTGGACCAAGGCTTATGAAATCAAGGACATCTCCGCTTTCACACACGGTGTGGGCTGGTGTGCTCCTCAGCAGGGCGCTTGTAAGCTTTCCCTCAACGTAAAGCACGGCATCATCGAGGAAGCTCTCGTTGAAACAATCGGTTGCTCAGGTATGACTCACCCAGCAGCTATCGCAAGTGAAATCCTTCCAGGTAAGACTCTCCTCGAGGCTCTTAACACAGACCTTGTTTGTGACGCTATCAACACAGCTATGAGAGAGCTCTTCCTTCAGATCGTATACGGCCGCAGCCAGTCCGCTTTTTCAGAGGACGGTCTTCTCATCGGTGCAGGTCTTGAGGACCTCGGTAAGGGTCTTCGCTCACAGGTTGGTACAATGTACGGCACAAAGGTTAAGGGCGTTCGTTATCTTGAAATGGCAGAAGGCTATGTTACAAGAATGGCTCTTGATGCTCACGATCAGGTTATCGGCTATGAATTCGTATCCCTCGGCAAGATGACAGACTTCATCAAGAAGGGCGACGATCCCACAACAGCTTACAACAAGGCTATGGGTACTTACGGCAGATTTGACGATGCTGCTAAGTATATCGATCCCCGTAAGGAATAAGGAGGTAAACGGACATGGCATTATTTGAAAACTATGCAAGAAGAATTGATAACATTCTTGCTGTTCTTAAGGAATACGGCATTTCTTCAGTTGAAGAGTGCAAGGATATCTGTGCTGAAAAGGGCATTGATCCTTACAAAATTGTAGAAGAAACTCAGCCCATCGCTTTCGAAAATGCAAAGTGGGCTTACACAGTTGGTTGCGCAATCGCAATCAAGAAGGGCTGCACAAAGGCTGCTGACGCTGCTGCTGCTATCGGTATCGGTCTTCAGGCTTTCTGTAGCTCAGGTTCAGTTGCTGACAACCGTCAGGTAGGTCTCGGTCACGGTAACCTCGGCAAGATGCTCCTTTCAGAGGAAACAGAGTGCTTCTGCTTCCTTGCAGGTCACGAAAGCTTCGCAGCTGCTGAAGGTGCAATCAAAATTGCTCTTAACGCTAACAAGGTTAGAACTCAGCCTCTCCGCGTTATCCTCAACGGTCTCGGCAAGGATGCTGCTATGATTATCTCAAGAATCAACGGCTTCACCTATGTTCAGACTGAATTTGATCCCTACTCAGAAACCGTTAAGGTTGTTAAGGAAACAGCTTACTCAAACGGCGACAGAGCAAAGGTTAAGTGCTACGGTTCAGACAACGTTCCCGAAGGCGTAGCAATCATGAAGCTCGAAAATGTTGGTGTTTCCATCACCGGTAACTCAACCAACCCCACACGCTTCCAGCATCCCGTTGCAGGCACCTACAAGAAGTGGTGTGTTGAAAACGGCGTAAACTACTTCTCAGTTGCATCAGGCGGCGGTACAGGCCGTACCCTTCATCCCGACAACATGGCAGCAGGTCCTGCTTCCTACGGTATGACTGACACAATGGGTCGTATGCACTCCGACGCACAGTTCGCAGGTTCCTCATCAGTTCCCGCTCACGTAGAAATGATGGGCCTCATCGGCGCAGGTAACAACCCCATGGTTGGTATGACTGTTGCATGTGCAGTTGCTATTGAAGAAGCAAGTAAATAATTGTTATTAATGACACCCCTTGTTCTTTTATTTGAACAAGGGGTTCTTGATAAAAATGTATAAGGTATTGAATTTATGAGATACAGAAATTACGGAAAACACAATAATAGTTTTGGTAGTTATATGACACATGAAGTGTATAAAAACGCTAAAAAGCAAGGAAACAATAACAATTCAGATGACAATAATTCTGAAAATGACGGATGTATTACAGCAATAGTTATTTTTTTCGCAATCATTATAGCTATATTTTTTTTGGCTAATTCGTGATAAGTATGTTTCCCATGGTTGGTATGACTGTTGCATGTGCAGTTGCTATTGAAGAAGCTAGCAAATAAGAGCTTTTCAAGGATTTTAAATCACCTTTCCGTTCAGGCGGAAGGGTGATTTTTTGCGTTTTTTGGCCGAAAAACTTTACAAAACTTTACAAGAAATCGATTTATAAAAAAACAAGGCCCCAAACCACCCATTTTTGAGTGGTCTGAGGCTGATTTTGTAAAGTTTTGTGTGGCAAAGATTTACTTGATTTCAGCTTGTGAAACTTGCTCATTAAACTTCTCGTTGAAATATTTCAGGTCTTCTTTTAACACTTTAATTTCAGTGATAGAGCGTTGAGTCCTTATCTTATCATATGAAGAACATCCTTGTTTCCATTCTTCAGCTTTTGTAAGAGCTAAACTTAAAAGCACGTCCAGGTGTTCACTTAACTCTTTATATTCCCTTCTGTACTTGATTAGATTTTGACGCTTTTCAAGAGAGTTTTTATCCTGATTAACTAAATCAGTATAGGCAAAAACTGACATTAAAGTTGATAACAGCTTATTTCGAATATCGCTTATATTTTCCCGGGTTTCAAAAAACACTGTTTCAGGAGAGTTTTCAAGGGAGCAGTTGTTCTCATCCACAATATCATAGAATTCGGGAGTGTAATCTCCGTTCTTCTTGTCTTCTTCCTCGTATGCCTTGATTGCTTTCATTGCATCCTCGATTGTTTCAAACTGTTCAATAATATTTCCTGCTTCTCTGTCAGCTGTAAAAATTTTCATAATTTAATTCCTTCTTTCTTTAGTTATTGATAATATTTTTAATTGCGTTTAATTTGTCTTCCGGGAGATTCGCTTTTAATAGTAACTCCGTAAGTGCATCGGCTGAAGTTCTGATCTTAAAAAGACAGGCTAAAATATAGAAGAATATTGTTCTTGAAACAAGGCAGCCCTTGTGAGCAATGAAAAAATTATGCAGGTCGAGAATAAGGTTCATGTTTCGGTTGTTTTTATGATAACCATCATATTTTCTTAAGTGCAGGTAAGGCAAGTTGTTTTCTGAATAGATGTAGAAATCAAGGTCTTCAGGAGAATAATTAAGTATTCTGTTTTCAATCTCTGCAATCTCTTTTTCACGCCTTAAAATCTCTTCTCTTTTTAGTTGCATTTTCAGTAGCTTTTTTTGCTATCTTGATTTCTTCAGACGATAAAGACGGTCTCTTAAGAAAGTCCGTTAAGGATTCATCTCCGATTCTTTCGAGAAATTCCTTCTCCAGCTTTTTATTCTTTGCGATGGTTGCTTTCTGCTTCTCTCCTCTGCGTTTGTAATATGAACGGCGGTATGCTTCTATTTCATCCTCGGATTTTAGAAATACATCGAGGCGGCGTATGTCTTTATTGTCTGATTCATTTAATTTAAACAACTTGCCTTTAATGGGCGTTTCCTTCATGTTATAGCTTTCGGGGCAACGGAACTGATGAGAAATCGGAAGCCCTGCAAAATCGCCTTGGAAGTGTGTTATTAAAGACAGGGTGTATTGCTGCCTTACGGATTCTTCTGCAAGGGTAATCTCATCTATTAAGTAAGCAATATGCATTCCGTTACCCGATAAAATTATATAGTTGGGCATAGTGTCTTCGTTGAGGTTAAAGTTGTCTTTTAAAAATCTGACGGCATCCTCCTTGCTCGTTTCGTCTGCTCTCATACCGATATCATCAATATCAACATAAAGGCAACGGACAGCCTTTGCATTGTCGTTGGTTATCCATTCGCTGAAGCTTGCAAGATGATAGTATAGGGTGAGTTCATATTGACTCAGGCAACAAAGAGCGTTTATGTAATCCTCTCGACAAAATCTGAGATTAACATAATTGTCCTTGTTTTCCTGAACATAAGCAAAATAGTCGGGACCTCTGTAGGGGGTGACCTCTTCAAGAAATCCTCTCAGTATAGATTTGTCTTCAAAAATCCCTCTGCCAATGTAAAAATTGATTTCCTCTTTTAAGGCATAATGGTCAAGGTCCATATCACCTTCGTAAACATAATCGGGTAGTGATTCTTTAAGTCGTCCCATGGATTTATCTCTCCTTTATATAAAATTTATACTATAAGTATGTAAGATTGAAAAAGAAAAACAAATTTATATATAAAGAAAATTTGCATTTTTTCAAAAAAATTAACGGTTATTCCTGCGTATTCGAGGGAATAACCGCTTAATTTTAGGTTTTTGAATATTTTCGGTTATTGTGTTACTAGAACTTACATATTATTTGTAGCACAAAATACCACGGCAGGAGATTATCATTCTGTCACAAAAAAACAATACAAAGGAGATTTAAAAATGCAATTCAGGAGAAAAATCACAATGGAAGAATATTCTTTAGATGAAACATTAGGTTTGATAGGATTCGTCCGGCAAAGGACTGATGTTTCAGGTGTTTCAAGGGTGGATACATCGATTTATCAATATCAGGTCGATTGTCCTGAACTCGTGATACACCGACAAAAGTTTGTCGGAAAAATAACAAAAAAGCATCAGAACGAAGCATATTCTTACTTGAAAGACACAAAACGCTGTAAGGAGCAGTGGGAAAAATTCAAAAAATCCAAGGAGGTAAAATAATATGAATATTATTTGTTTTCATCAGGCAACTTGCTTTGAGCTCGACTACACCGATGAGTTTGTAGGTATTATTGACATTCAGGACACAGAGCACGGACTCAGAGGTGATGTCATTTTAGAGGCAACGAAAAGTGACGCTCGTTTGATTGTGGGTACCTGTATTTCGAAAGATGGCACAGCTGAGGAAATCAGTGAGTATTGTATGAACTTACTCGAAAAAGAAGACTATTGCAAGTCGATTTTTGAAAATGCCTGCGAAATATAATATGTGACAGAACACACCGGATTCAGTGAGAAATTGCTGAATCCGGTGTTACTTTTTACCTTTTTTTACACTATATAATTATAAGTCCTTTTATTGTCGCTGAAAAAACAACCTGATGGTTGAATTTCCTTGCATTAAGTCGTTTTATGTAGTATAATTCACTATGTATAATTATAACTTTTTTGATTCACTTGGAGGAAATATGATTACAGGAGAACTTAAAAATAAAATTGATTCACTTTGGGATATATTCGCTGCGGGCGGACTCGTTAACCCACTTGATGTTATCGAGCAGATAACATATCTTATGTTTATCCGTGACCTTGATGATTCGGATAACCTTAAGGCGAAGGAGTGCGAGCTTTTAGGCTTGCCCTTTGAAAGTATATTCAAATCAGAGGTTACAATCGGAGAGCGTGTTGTTGACGGTCAACAGTTAAAGTGGTCTGTGTTCCACGATTTCCCTGCGGCAAAGATGTACTCCGTTGTTCAGGAGCTTGTGTTCCCGTTTATTAAGAACCTCCACTCTGACAAGAACAGTGCTTATTCAAAGTATATGGATGATGCTATTTTCAAGCTGCCGACGCCCCTTGTGCTTGATAAGGTTGTAACTGCTCTTGATGAGATTTACAGCATGATGAATCAGCTTCAGTCAAGTGATGTCCGTGGTGATGTTTACGAGTACCTCCTTTCAAAGATTGCACAGTCGGGTCTTAACGGACAGTTCCGTACACCTCGTCATATTATCAGAATGATGGTTGAGCTTATGACTCCCACACCCGACGATGTTATCTGTGACCCTGCCTGCGGTACATCGGGCTTTCTTGTTTCAGCAGGGGAGTATCTCAAGGAAAAGTACAAAAAAGAGATTTTCTTCAACGCTGTTAAGAAGAATCACTATATGAGCACAATGTTCCATGGCTATGATATGGACAGAACTATGCTTCGCATCGGTGCGATGAATATGATGACCCACGGCGTTGACAGCCCCATTATCGAGTACCGTGACAGCCTTTCCGATCAGAATCCCGACAAGAACAAGCACACCCTTATTCTTGCAAACCCGCCCTTCAAGGGAAGCCTTGACGCTGATACCGTTTCTGCTGATTTGCTTAAGGTTTGCAAGACCAAGAAGACGGAGCTCCTTTTCCTCGCACTCTTCCTTCGTATGCTTAAGGTCGGCGGAAGGTGTGCCTGCATAGTACCTGACGGTGTGCTTTTCGGCTCATCAACTGCACACAAGGCTATCCGCAAGGCAATTATTGAGGACAACCGCCTTGAAGCTGTTATCTCTATGCCCTCTGGTGTGTTCAAGCCCTACGCCGGGGTTTCAACAGGTATACTTATTTTTACCAAGACAGGACACGGCGGAACAGACAATGTGTGGTTCTATGATATGACCGCTGACGGCTTCACTCTTGACGATAAGAGAACACCCACCGAGGCAAATGACATTCCCGATATTATTGCGAGGTTTAACAATCTCGACGGTGAAAAGGACAGAGAGAGAACAGAGAAGTCCTTCTTTGTGCCGAAGGATGAAATCGTGTCAAACGACTACGACCTGTCAATCAACAAGTACAAAAAGACAGAGTATGTACCTGTTGAGTATCCGAGCACGCAGGAGATTATGATAAATCTTCGTGAGTTGGAAATGGAAATCGGGTCAGCGATGGATGAGCTTGAAAGAATGCTTGGTTTAGACTGATTTTTTTGAGTTCTGATAAAATAAATTCGGATTTGTAGGGATAAAATATGAAAGTAAAATTAAAGGATTTAGGTGTAATAAGTACTGGCAATACACCAAGTAAAAATATACCTGAATTTTATAATTCAAAGGATATTGGTTTTGTTAAACCAGATGTGATTTCTGACTCACAAATTGATAGTGTTGAAATAACACAAGAATACTTGTCGGAAGCAGCTCGTAGAAAAGCGAGAATAGTAAAAAAAGATGCGATAATTGTAACTTGTATTGGTACCATTGGAAAAGTTGGTATAGTAAAGGCTAAAGAATTAGCTTTTAATCAGCAAATTAATGCTATAACTCCCAATGGTGATATTGTCTCAAAATATTTAGCGTATTGTATCTTTGCAAATAGAAAGAAGTTACAAGCAATAGCAAATGCTCCTGTAGTTCCAATTATAAATAAAACACAATTCGGAGATTTTGAGGTTGATATTACTTCTAATATTACACGACAAGAGCTAATTGTAAAAACATTAGATTCGATAAATAATATCATTACACTTCGCAAACAACAACTCCAACAGCTTGACGAATTAGTAAAAGCCCGATTTGTCGAGATGTTTGGCGACCCATTTGACACTACCAAGTGGGCTGTAAAAAAATTAAAAGATATTTCCGAATCTATGATTGATGGAAGTAATGTCAATCCTGATTTTTACAAACTTCAAGGAGATGTTTTGTTTTTGAGAATTCAAAACGTATGGCGGAATGAGTTTAGATTAGATGATTCGGTCTATATAACACAGGAAATCAATCATAAGTATTATTATGATACATCGCTAAAAACAGGAGATTTGTTAATTACGAAAATAGGAAGATATTACACAAAGGATAGTAGTTTAGGTCGAGTGTCAGTTTATCGTGGTGAAGATGATTGTGCTAATTATAGCAATAATATTATGCGTGTTCGATTAAATGATAGTGTTAATAGTCAATTCGTTAATGTCTTATTAAATCTTGATGATTATCAGTCATACATTAAACGAACAAGTAAGGGTGGAACTGATAAGAGAGCATTAAGCAAATCTTTGATTGGAAGTTATCCAATAATTATCCCACCCAAGACTCTTCAAGAAAAGTTTGTGTCTTTCGTCAAACAAATCGACAAATCAAAAGTTGCAGTGCAAAAAGCACTTGATGAAGCTCAAACACTGTTTGACAGCTTAATGCAGGAATATTTCGGGTGAAAGGAAGTTTAAAAATATGAAAGATACAATTTTAGTAGTTATTACAGCTTTATGTTCTGGTCTTGTTGCTACACTTGTTACAATTTGGTGGCAGAAGAGAAATCAACAAAAATCCGATAAAAAAAGAATTTTTACTATTTTGATGTCTAAACGTTATGATATATCAGCTGAGGAAAGCGTTGAAGCGTTGAACATGATTGATGTTGTTTTTTATAATTCGGAAAAAGTTAGATCTATTTGGAAAGAATTTAACGATGCAACTAAAGCCCCTGAAACTGGAACAAAACAACAAACTATTAGTGATAAACATCTTAGATTATTAGAAGTCATAGCAGAAGACATAGGATATAAAGAAATAAAGTGGGAAGATATCAAACAGTATTATTATCCAGTGGGGCTTTCGGATAGAAAACGAGATGAAACAATATTGCGTAGGATACAGATAGATACGGGACTGGCACAGATAAAAAGAGAAAGTGAACATGAGGGGACTGAACAAGTTAACAAGAATGAAGAAGTTTCTAATGATATGCTTATGAAAATGATAGAAAATCCTGATGGTATAATGAAACTTTTTGAGTTAGCAGAAAAAGCTGAAAAGTTTGGTCGTAAAAAGTAATAGTATAAAATCTTTCGGGTGAGGTGAAAAGATGATGAACGAAGAAAATATCGGATTAGAAATAGCTAAAGAAACAGTAAAAGAAGTAGCTAAAGATGTTTATGTAGATGGTGGTAGACCAATTATAAAGCCAGCGGGTGAGTTAGTTGGTTTAATTCCACGTGCTATAAAGGCGGCATTATTTCCTTTAGAAAAGTGGACACTACAAAGAGAATATAATCTTGCTGAAGTAAAACAGTTGCTTGAGGTAAAGCATCAAAACACAGATCCTGATTTGATAGAAGCTCCAGAACCATATATTGCTGTGCCTGCATTACAATATATCAGCTATTGTATGGATAATGATGAATTAAGAGATATGTATGCAAATCTTCTTGCTAATTCGATGAATAAAGTTGTTAAGAATGGTGTGCATCCAGGATTTGTAGAAATCATAAAGCAACTTTCTCCTGATGAGGCTAAAATGCTTCGATATATATATACAAATACTTATGTTCCCACTATGGGGTTAAAGGTTTACAAGAAAACTGGTGGATATCTTTCGTTTTTTGAATCTTTTACAAATATTACAGAACTTTGTGAATGTGAAGATATAGGAGAACATGAAAACTATGTTGATAATCTTGTGAGATTGGGTTTAATAATTAAACCTAATGATAAGTATTTAA
>JAZRFT010000020.1:0-72916 GCA_045643805.1 Acutalibacteraceae bacterium | reverse complement strand
ATATAGCAAGCAATCCACAGGATGCCTTTGGCTGAATAATATAGAGACATAATTTTAAAAAAGTATTATGGATATATCGTAAAATAATTCTAATTTAACTTAATCAACTCCCCTCAACTATACAAAATATTTATTTTGTATAGTTGTTTGTTTAAGTTGCACAATCACCTATCTTACCAATATTGTTAAATATAACACAGATAAACACAAATGCACTTGCTATATATATCAATTCGTGTTATGATTTATAACAACAAATATTTAAGGAAGTGCGTTATGCAGATAAAAATACAGGACGGTGTTGTTGACCTTTCGGGCGAGCCGATTCTAAAACGGATAAACATTGAAATTAATACCCAAAGTAAAATCGGTATTGTTGGACGAAACGGTTGCGGCAAAACAACCCTTTTACGCTTACTTGCCGGTGAATTGCAACTTTCAAAAGATAACCCCGAAATAAAGACGATACACACAGTTTCAGGAAAACCATCAATCGGTACATTGAGTCAGATCGCCTTCAAGGACGATAACGTTTCTTTACTTGAAGAAATCCGCAGTGCATATGCCGACATTATAAAAATGAAAGATGACATTGAAAGACTGCGAATAAAAATCGATCACTCCCCTTCCGAGGAGCTTATTGAGGAATACACGTCGCTGCTTGACCTGTTTACCAATCTTGGCGGATTTTATTTCGAAAAAGAATATGAAGCTGCAATTAAGCGCTTCGGATTTACTGATGCTGATAAAATTAAGCCTTTATCAGCTTTTTCGGGAGGTCAGAGAACTAAAATCGCCTTTTTGAAGTTGCTTTTATCAAAGCCTGACTTATTGCTTCTTGATGAGCCTACAAACCACCTTGATATAGATGCAGTTGAATGGCTCGAAGGCTATCTTGCTGGCTATAAAAACGCTGTTGTAATCGTGTCCCATGACCGTATGTTCCTGGATAAAACAGTCAATATTATTTATGAAATTGAACGTGGAAAAACATACAAATATAACGGTAATTATTCTGATTTTGTTGAACAGAAGAAGCTTTTGAGAGAAAATCAGGCCAAAGAATACGAAGCACAACAAAAGGAAATTGCCCGACTCGAGGAACTTATCGAGCGCTTCAGATACAAAGCGAACAAAGCTGCAATGGCTCAGTCAAAAATCAAAGCGTTGGAACGTATGGAGCTGATTGAACCTCCCGAAACTTATGATTCAAAAGCTTTTAAAGCAGCTTTTGAGCCTGATTACAAATCAGTAAACGATGTGCTTACCGTACGCGATCTTGAAATCGGCTATGAAAAAGCGCTGTCAAAAGTCAGTTTTGATATAAAGCGAGGCCAACACGTTGGTATACTTGGTGGCAACGGATTAGGCAAGTCAACTCTGCTTAAAACAATTGTTGGTGTTGTTCCTGCAATCAGCGGTAATTTTATTGTGGGAGGCAATGTTAAAATAGGTTACTTTGATCAGCAGATGGCGCAGTATACAAGTAATAAAACTGTTCTTGCCGATTTTCTTGATGAATTCCCTTCACTTACCGATTTTGAGGCACGCAGTGCCCTTGGTGCATTTTTGTTCAGCGGTGAAGACGTGTTCAAGAATGTCAATGTTCTTTCAGGCGGCGAAAAGGTTAGACTTGCACTTTGCAAAATTTTTAAACATAAGCCTAATTTCCTTATTCTTGACGAGCCGACGAACCATATGGATATTATCGGTAAAGAGGCTCTTGAAACGATGCTCAGTGAATTTGAAGGCACTCTTCTTTTTGTTTCCCATGACCGTTACTTTGTAAAAAAAGCAGCGCATCATATCTTATCCTTTGAAGGAAAAGAAACAGTAAAATGGTTCGAGTTCGGCTTTGATGAATATATGGAGTATCAGCAGAAATTGCAGAGTGAAGCTGAAACTGCACTCCCCTCCTCTGCTGCTATCAAAAAGCAGTCAAAAACCACTTATACCACTCCTGCCAAAGAGAAAAGCAAGCGTGAGCGAGCTTTGAAAAAAGCAGAAGAAACCGTAAATAAGCTTGAACAGGAGCTTGAATTTTACAGCAACGAATTGCTGAAGGATGAAAATACAAGCGATTATGTCAAGCTTTCCGAAATTCAGGGCAAAATAGCGCAGATTGAAGAAGATTTGATTACCGCTATGGATAAATGGGAAAAGGCTGAAATAAGCCTTAATGAGATAATATGAGCATTCAAAAACACCGATATGTCGTAACATATCGGTGTTTATTCATGTGATATTATTATGTGGGGAATAAAAGTTTTGTAAGATCAACACATATGTCATACATACCATAGGCATCAAGATACTCAACATTGGCTCCTGATGTCAGTATTATTACAGCATCACCGGTCTCAAAATCAAAGGTATATGTTGAATAAAGACCGTAGCTGTTGCCCGTATGTGTATATACTACTCTGTCATTAAAAACACTTTTGTTTTCTTCAGCTCCGAAGCCCGATCCGAGTCCTTCATCATAAATACGAGGCTTAAGCATTTCATTGATGCTGTTTTCTGAAAGCAGACGCTCTCCTTTTTCCGTTAATCCCCCTGCGCAAATCATGGAAATGAACTTTCCGTAATCCTTTGCTGAAACTGTAAGATTACCCTGTACGAGGTGAATTGTGTGGCCAATTGTTTCGTGAGGTCTGACGTTCAGCTGTTCATCGACCGAAAGCCCCTCCCAGCCGTAAATATCAGCAAGAAGCTCGGGTGACTGAAGTTCAAACGCGAGGTAAGAAGCATCAATTTCCAAGGGATCAAAAAAGTACATACGCGCTAAGTCGTTAAAATGCATACCTGTGATTTTTTCACAAATAGCACCGAGAATAGCAACAGCAAAATTACTGTATGAGTAATATTTGCCCGGTTCAGCCCTGCAAAATGCTGAATCGTATTCAAGTATTTCCTTGATAGGAGTTACTGAACGATTCATTAAAGAATAATTGAATTGATCTGAATTGACAATTGTGCTTGTGTGTGACATAAGCATTGCAGGAGTAATAACAACATCGGGATAATACGGATTTCTTACTTTGAAGCCAAGATAATCGCTTATATCAGCATCAATAGAAGCCTTTGCTAAATCACAAAGCTTCATAAATACAGCATCTGTAACGAACTTTGAAAGTGAAGCGATTCTGAATTTAGTGTCAGACACTACCTGTATTTTTGAGGCTGTATCTGCATATCCGTATTCATATGTATATTTAAGCTCACAGTTTTCAATTACAGCAACCTGAACTGCCACGGAATTGTATTTCTGACATATGCTGTCTGCCTGCTTTTTCAACTCTTCTGAAAGCAATTCAACATTATCATCGTAGTTATAACTACCCGTTATCATAAAATCTGATATGTTATGAATCATTTCATCAGCGGGTATTATATTTTCATCACGTCTGTATATTACGAATCTGTAATAAGCACATGAAATAACTATGCAGGCCGCAAGTAAATATGCAATTACTTTTTTCATAAGTCCTCCGATAAAATATAAAAAATCTATTTCTGAAAATCAGATAACCTCTTATTTCCAGAAATAGATTAAAGCTTCAACCTAATAAATACTTAAAAGCCCAGAAGTCCGAAAAGACCGTATGAAAGAGCGGAAATAATCAATCCGGCCACAAATACACCTGCTGCAATTGTGGGTAATGCCTCTTTAGTTTTCATACTAAGCAAATCGGCAATCAACGCACCGGTCCACGCACCCGTTCCGGGAAGAGGAATTGCTACGAAAAGGAAAAGACCCCAAAGCTTATATTTACGAACATTATCAGCCTTTGAAAGTGATTTTTCCTCAAGCTTAACAATAATAGGACCGATTTTTTTTATGCGTTTAAGCACATCAAAAATCTTTCTGATAAAAAGAAGTATAAAAGGAATAGGAAGCATATTGCCTATATAGCAAAGAATGAAGGCTCTGAAAAATTCAACATTCATAAGCTTTGCTGCAATAAGACCGCCTCTTAATTCAAGAATGGGCAATAATGATACAATGAAAGCAATAATTTCAGAAGAAACCTTGCCTTCAAGTGCAGTTACAAAAAATTCAGCTAAACTTTCTGCCATTTTTAACTTCCCCCCTTTTAAACTCTGTTGACAATGAAATAATTCATTGCTTCGTTTAAAATATATTTGTCGTTTTCGTAATTCAATGTGTTAAGAGCCTTTTCGTAGGTAAACCAGCCACACTCTTCAATTTCCTCCTCTTGAAGCGTGTACTCTGATTCTTCGGTTTTTGCAAGGAAAATCAAAACTGATTTCTCAATTTTACCCTGAATGGTATAGTCTGATTTTTTCACAAAATCAGGAAGAATCTTAACACGAAGACCGGTTTCTTCAAAAATCTCTCTGACTGCTGTTTGTTCATTGGTTTCCCCGGGTTCAACATGACCTTTCGGGAAGCCCCAATGGGCGCTTCTTCTGTTGCGGATGAGAAGGAACTTTCTTCTGCCCTGATCGATTCTGTAAACAACAGCGCCGCATGAGCTCTCATAAAGACAATCAATTGTGTAGTCATTTTGTCCTTCAGCAAAATCAATTGCCTTTCTGATGTCATTAACTATAAATCTTGTGCTTTTAGGTGCTACAACCCACACAATCCCCTTGTTGGCTTTGCGCTTAACAACTGCAATAACTCTTCCGTCAAAATTTCTTACAGGATGGTCAATACCCATAATATAAGCACTCTGAACAGAATTTTTTTTGCCTTTAAAGCCTTCAATTATGCCGTAATTGAGCTGATATTTAAATCCAAAACGGCTATTGTAGGAGTGCATAGGGGCGGTAACACGTACTTTAACGAATTTACCTAACATGCTTATCCCCTTTAACGAAATGCAACCGTACACAACAAAAGGGTAGCCCTTAAATACAGTTGCACAGAATAATATGTAACATATTATACTAAATTTCAAGATATATTTCAATATATTTTTTAATAAAAAAATATAAAAATCTACACTTAGCGACCTATGATACATTGCATAGTTGTATTTTCCGTATGACAATGCTATAATAAACAAAAGAAATTTAAAGAAAGAGATAATCTGAAATGAAGAATTTATATATAACCGACCTGGACGGAACATTGCTTAATTCAGACGCCGAGCTTACTGAATTAAGTGTCGGAATCATAAGTGAACTTATTAAAAACGGTGTGATGTTCTCCGTTGCAACAGCAAGAACAAAAGCAACAGTTCTTAATATGTTTGAAAATGTCGGCTTAAATATGCCGATTGCATTAATGAACGGCGTCAGCATTTACGATACTGTTGGAGAAAAAAGTGTAGTCAACCACAGCATAAACAAAAATGTTGCTGCGAAAATACTTGGAATATATTCAAAGTACGGCAAACATCCTATGCTTTATTTTGATAAAGGTGACTACCTTGAAATAGTATATACTGAAATAGACAACAAACATCAACAGGAATATATTACTGACAGAAATAACAGAAAGCTAAAAAAATTTGTTAAAGTAAATGAATATAATCTTGAAAACAATAACGATTTGCTTTACGTAGTAAGCTTTGATAAACCTATAGAATTAGAGCCGATTTATAATGAAATTAAAGACCTTGACGAGGTAGTATCCTGCTTTTACTCCGATAATTATACTGATTGCAATTTCCTTGAAACTATGAATGGAAGTATTTCTAAGGGAACAGCTGCACAAGAAATTAAGAAGTTCACCGGCGCTGACAGAATAATAGCATTCGGCGACAATCTTAACGATATCCCCTTGTTTCTC
This sequence comes from Acutalibacteraceae bacterium, assembly GCA_045643805.1. GTDB lineage: Bacteria > Bacillota > Clostridia > Oscillospirales > Acutalibacteraceae > UBA6857. Next base: position 67,152 of record JAZRFT010000020.1, on the reverse strand, counting down.
GCAGCTGACGAATGCTACGCTGTGTCAAACGCACATGAAGAGCTGAAAAAAATCGCAACAGGCATAATCGGATCAAACAACGAAGATTCCGTTGCAAAATTTATAAAAAAACATTCTGCAATTATATAAAAAATGACCTCAGATTTATTTATCTGAGGTCATAATCATCAAGGAAGTTGTATTTCATGTCACCTTTTCTGTAACCGATTACGGTTTCAAGGTTTACATTATGTACGCTTCTGAATATATTCATTTCGATGTTGGAGTTGATTTTTCTGAAAGATGAAATCAACTCCTTCATTTCTTTTCGTTTTGAGGTCATTTCCTTATCGGACTGCTCCTCGTTCTTTTTTGTAAAATGACAAGCACACTCAAGAAAGCTTAAGCCGTTGTATTTTGACCAGGCTATAATATCAGCCTCTCTGACTATATATAACGGACGGATAAGCTCCATACCTTCAAAGTTAGTGCTGTGAAGCTTCGGCATCATCGTTTTGATTTCAGCGCCGTATATCATACTGAGCAGAACGGTTTCGATAACATCGTCAAAATGGTGTCCGAGAGCGATTTTGTTGCACCCCATAGACTTGGCGTATTTGTAGAGGTATCCCCTTCTCATTCTGGCGCACATATAACAAGGCGAGCTTTCGATATCGTCAACATAATCGAATATACCGGCGTCGAAAATTTCAATCGGTATATTCAGAAGCTTTGCATTGTCGATTATACGCTGTCGGTTTTCAGGCGAATAACCGGGATCGAGCACAAGATATTTTGCTTCAAATGGGAAGTCACTGTGCTTCTGAAGGTGTTCAATGCATTTTGCAAGAAGCATTGAGTCTTTGCCACCTGAAATACATACTGCAATTTTATCGTCAGGCTTAATCATTTCATACTCATTTATGCCTGCAATAAATCTTTTCCATATATTTTTTCTGTATTTTTTATAAATACTTCTTTCAACTTCAATGTGCTTTTCCATTGAATGCAATCCTTTCAGATTTAAAAATAAGACTGTCCGTAAGTCTATCATCTCAAACGGGACAGTCTTTTTTGCTTTTATCAGTCTTTATCGTTGATTTTGAAAATCAGTTTAAGTATACCTTTAAGAGCCTTCGGACTTTTAAAAACAACAACCTTCACAAAAATACCCCCTAAAAAGTTCGTCTTATTTCTGACTGGAAATCAATCCTAAGACAACAAGCATTACCGCGAGGATGAAAATCATCATTTTTACAGGTAAACACATTGCTAAAAGCAATCCTGCTCCGAATGCCGTAAAAACAAGCCCCTTCGGGCAACCACGGTGATGTGTCACGCAAAATCATCCTCCCTGTACAGTTAAACCGGTGTATCTGTCACACTAACATTATACGGAAAGGGGTTTATTTTGTGAATAATTGTATTATATTTGCCAGCTTTTTATATCCTTGAGTTCATTGAACATAGAAATATAGCTGTCATATCTGCTTTGATGTATTTCGCCTTTTTCAACAGCCTCGATAACAGCACATCCTTTTGTATTTATATGGGAACAGCCATTAAATTTGCAGTTGTCGGTGTATTCTGAAAACTCCTTGAAATAACTGTCAAGCTCATTGGCAAGAAAGAGATTTTCTCCGGAAAATTCAATACTGGAGAAGCCAGCAGAATCTATTACAAGGCCGTCTGCAACATGAAAAATTTCAGCCTGCCTTGTTGTATGTCTGCCTCGGCCGAGCTTATTACTGATTTCACCGGTAGGCAGCTCAAGTGTGCTGTCGATGGCATTCAGTAAGGTGGATTTTCCTACACCTGAATTACCTGTAAGAGCAGTAAGACAACCTGAAAATTCGTTGCGGATAGCATCGATATTGCGCTTATCTTTACTTGAGAACATATATGTTCTGTAGCCTGTCGAAGAATAAATGTCAAAAAGCTCTTTAGCTTTTTCTTCCTCAAGGTCTGATTTTGTAATGACAATAACAGGCTCTATGTCGCTTTTTTCGGCAATGACTGTAAGTGTATCTACAATTACAGTATTGGGCATAGGAGAAACAACAGACACGATTATCATAAGCTTATCGATATTTGCAACAGGCGGACGGATAAGCTTGTTCTTACGCTCCATAATGGCGTCTATTGTATTTTCCTGAGAATCTCTGACTGTAATTTCTACCTTGTCCCCTGCAAGAGGCTTGAGCTTATCCTTACGGAATTTACCCTTTGCTTTGCATTCAAAAATTCCTTCGGAGGTTTCTACATAATAGAAACCTCCGATACCTTTTAAAATAATACCTTCAGCCATTTTATTCTGCCTGCTCCTGAATTGCCTGTACAGTTACTTCAGTTTCGGGTTCAGGCTCGGGCTCCGGTTCAGGTTCGGGCTCGGGCTCGGGTTCAGGCTCCGGTTCGGGCTCGGGAACTGTTGTTGGAACAGTTGTAGGCTCGGTTGTGGGAGTTGCGGTTGTTGGAGCCTCGGTAGGAATATAAATTGTAGTCGGAGCTGTAGGCGGTAACGTAGTCATCCTGGATGTTGTAACAACCTTTGTAGTTGTTGTAGTTGTGGTTGTTGTAGTTGTGGTTGTTGTTGCATCAGACTTACCGTTACTCATATAAACAGCAATGCTTGTACCGGGAAGAACCTTCTCACCTGCTTTTTCATAGCCGATAATTTTACCCGCTGCAGCTGAACTGTTACGGTATTCACTGTCCTCTGTGTTAAGCACAAGACCTACAGCCTCAAGTGCAGTTTTTGCCTCGGCTATTGTTTTGCCGAGGAGGTCAGGAACCTCGACGGGTTCAACATCCTGATTTGTTGCAACATAAATTGAAACTGTTGAGCCGGGCTGTGCCTTCTGGCCTGCTGTAGGTTCAGTTCTTATAACCTTTCCGACTGCAATTTTTTCGTTCTTTTCTTTAATGATGGTTACATTAAAGCCAAGGGCCTTAAGTTGGGTTTCAGCCTCATCAAAATTCTTTCCTACAACGTTAACGGGAATTTCGATTCCCTTTGCAGAGCCTGAAATGTAAATAATAATTTCGGTTCCGTAATCAACCTTTTCCCCTGCCTTGGGCTCCTGAAGAATAATTTTACCTTCTTCTTCTGTGCTGTCTTCCTTAAAGCTGGGTGTAATTTTGAAGTTTGAGTACTCAATATTATTAACTACATTTTCGTAATAGTTCAAACCCTCAAGCTGAGGCACTTCAATTTTTTTACTGTCTCCCTTGAAGAAGTTGAAAAGGAACGCAGCAAAAACAACAAGAGCAACAAGTACACCTGAAAGTATACCGAGTGTTCTCATTTTTGTTTTTTGGTCAATTTCATCGATATCGTCATCTTCAACAGTAGGCTTAGCAGTGGGAGCTGGTCTTCTCTGCTGAGGTGCAGGCCTTTGCTGACCGTTAGGAGCAACGGGTCTGCCGGCGGGACGCTGTCCCATGGCAGCTCTCTGTGCTTCGGGAGAGCCTGTTGAATTGAATGTATAGTTGAATTTTATGTTAGGATTTCTTTTATAACAATCAATATCGTAAAGCATTTCAGAAGCAGACTGATATCTGTCAATAACATTCTTCTGCATTGCCTTCATAATTATCTGCTCAAGACCTACAGGGATTTCGGGGTTGAGCTCTCTGGGCATAACAGGCTCCTTCTGAAGCTGCATAAGAGCAACAGAAACAGCATTGTCTGACTGGAAGGGCAGACTGCCGGTAAGCATCTCATAAAGCACAACGCCAACTGCATAGAGGTCTGTTTTTGCATCAGTAATATTACCCTTTGCCTGCTCAGGGCTGATGTAATGAACAGAGCCGATTGCACCGTCGGTCATAGTTCTTGTTTCGCTGCGACTGAAACGTGCAATGCCGAAATCGGTAACCTTGATTGTACCGTCAGACTGAAGCATTATGTTCTGCGGCTTAACGTCACGGTGAACAATACCCTTATCGTGAGCGTGCTGAAGTGCGCGGAGTATCTGGGTAACAAAATACAAAGCTTCTCTTGTGTTAACCTTGCCCTGCTGCTGTGTGTACTCTTTAAGAGTGATACCCTCAACATATTCCATTACGATATACTGAAGCATATCGCCGTAGCTCACATCGAAAACCTTAACAATATTGGGATGTGATAAAACGGCAATGGCCTTGGATTCGTTTTTAAATCTACGCTTGAATTCCTCGTTTGCAATGTATTCATCCTTAAGAATTTTGACAGCAACAATTCTCTGGTCCATATTGTCAAAGGCCTTGTAAACAACAGCCATACCGCCGACACCGATGATTTCCATAATCTCGTATCTGCCATCAAGTCTTTTGCCAACGTAATTTTCCATTTAAATCACCTTAACCTTTCATAACAACAACGGTAATATTGTCAACACCGCCATTGTCATTTGCAGCCTCGATATATTTATCTGCAAGCAAATTAAAATCAATGCATTTATACATTTCAAGCATTTTTTCTTTGTTGAGCAATCCACTTAACCCATCTGAACAAAGAATAAGTGCATCACCTTCATTGAATTCAACAGTGTCAAATTCAATATCAATTTTTTCATCAACACCCATAGCTCTTGTAATAATGTTTTTTCTGGGATGATGCTCAAATTCCGATTCGGTAATCTGACCCATATCAAGCATTTCCTGTACAAGTGAGTGGTCTTTTGTTATAAGTCGAATTTTTTCATTGCTGATAAGGTAAGCGCGACTGTCGCCTACATGGGCAATGCAAACCTCGCCATTTTTACAGATTGCTGCTACAATGGTGGTGCCCATACCCTCAAGCTCCTTGTCTCCGGCCCCTCTGTCATAAACAAGACAGTTTGCAGTGGTGATAGAAGATAAAAGGAGATTTTCAATTGAATTTATATCCATTGAAGGGTTATAGCATTTTGTAATTTTCTGGCTGACAATATCGATCGCAGTAGAGCTTGCAACCTTACCGCCGTGAACTCCGCCCATACCGTCACAAACTACTGCCCAGCTTGTTCCGTCATCAAATTTACCGAATTTGAACGCATCTTCGTTTGCAATTCGTGTTCTTCCGACATCAGTATTACCAATGATTTGCATAAGCTGTATCTCCTTGTACTGTTAGTTATCCTGATTGTTTTCACCTCTGCGAAGCTGACCGCAGGAGGCGTTTATATCACTGCCGAGAGTACGTCTGACAGTTACGTTTATACCCCTTGACTCAAGGATTTTAATAAAAGAGGCAATTCTGTTGTCATTGCTCTTTCTGAAATTTCTTTCTTTAACTGCATTAACGGGAATGAGGTTTACGTGACAAAGCATACCTTTAAGTCTTGAAGCAAGCTCTCTTGCACATTCGTCACTGTCATTTACACCGTCAATCATAGCATATTCGAATGAAATGCGTCGTGATGTTTCTTTTGTGTAATCACGGCACGCTTTGAGAAGCTGATCGATATTCCAACGGTCATTAACCGGCATAGTACGGGAACGAATCTCATCATTGGGGGCGTGCAGGGAAATTGAAAGGGTCAACTGAGGTCTTTTTTCAAGAAGCTTATAGATTCCCGTTACAACACCGCAGGTTGAAAGTGAAATGTTTCTCATACCGATGTTAAGTCCGTTTTCATCAGAAATCATAGACAAAAACTTCATAACATTATCAAAATTGTCAAGCGGCTCTCCAACACCCATCATAACTATATGGGAAATGCGGATATCCAAATCACGCTGTGCGGTGTAAATCTGGGAAAGAATCTCTGATACATTGAGGTTTCTTACAAAGCCTGCAATACCCGATGCGCAGAATTTGCAGCCCATCTTACAGCCAACCTGACTTGATACACAGATAGTATAGCCGTATTTGTATTTCATTACAACGCTTTCGATAAGCTCACCGTCGTGAAGCTTGAATAAATACTTAACTGTATCATCATACATCGAAACTAACTTTTTTTCAATACTACAGTTATAAATATCGTAGGAATTTTCAAGGTTTTCTCTTAATTTTTTTGAAATATCCGTCATTTCATCAAAACTTTCAGCACCGCGTTTATGTAACCACGAATATATCTGCTTGGCTTTGAATGATTTTTCTCCGAGTTTTTCCATTTCTGTCTTGAGTTCAGAAAGGCTTAAGGATTTTATATCAGTTTTCGTCATACTTTTTTCCTTTCAAAACATGCAATAAAAAAGCCGTCCGTTTCGTGCTTATGAGGAAGAAGGGTGAGGTATTCTTCCTCGCTTAAATATTTAAAGGGCGAAACAACCTCAAATTCATCTGTACCTTCAAGGAATTTACTGCAAACCTTTTTGTTCTCACTGTGTGAAACAGTGCAGGTCGAGTAAACAAGTCTTCCTCCCGGCTTTACGTATTCAGCGGCGTTTTTAAGTATCTGAAGCTGTAATGCGGGCAATTGCTTTATTTCATCGGGGTCCTTATATTTGATTTCGGGCTTTCTGCCGATTATTCCGAAGCCTGAACAAGGAACATCACATAAAACTGCATCCGCCTTGCCGAGCTCGGGATAAAATTCAGTTGCATCCCCTACCCTGGCTTTAACGCAGGTAAGCTTCAATCTTTCAGCACCGCTTTCAATAAGCTTCACTCGGTGCTCGTGAATATCAAAGCTTAAAACCTCACCGTCGGTATTCATTTCTTCTGCAATGGTGTAGGTTTTACCTCCGGGGGCGGCACAAAGGTCAAAAACACGGTAACCGGGCTTTACATCAAGCGCCTTTGCACAAAGCTGACAGGCGGCATCCTGAACATGAAATAAGCCCTTTTTAAAGCTTTTAAGTGATTCTACACTTCTTCCGCCAAGTGTTATTTCAAGGCAGTTTTCCTGATGTGTTTCAACAGCTTCTATACCTTCATTTTCGAGCTCATTGATAAGCTCCTGTGATGTTGTAAGTGTATTATTTACTCTTATGTAATTCTTGCAGACCTTAACTGAGCTTTCAAGGATGCCTACAGTGTCTTCCTTGCCGAGCTCCTTGAGCCATTTGTTGACAAGCCATTGAGGACAAGAATATTTAACCGACAAATATTCAGTGAAATCTTCTTCTGAAGGTAATTTTAAGCCGTTTTTATCGATTTTTCGTAAAACTGCATTAACAAGGCCTGAAGCGTATGATAAGCCGTTTTTCTTCGTGATATTAACACTTTCGTTAACAGCAGCTGAAGAAGGCACCTTATCCATAAAAAGAAGCTGATAAGCGCCAATACGAAGCACGGTAAGCACATCTTTTTTCAACTTATTTATCGGCTTTGATAAATAAAGAGATATCTGATAGTCAAGGGTAAGCTTTCTTTCAATTACCCCGTAAAACAAATTAGACACAAAAGCGCGGTCTCTTGTGTCACAATCTGATTTTGACAGCAAAAAGTCAAGGGCAATGTTGGAATATGCCCCTTCCTTTTCTGTTTTTGTTAATGCTTCAAACGCTAATTGCCTTGGATTTTGCATAAATTTACCTTTATCTTCTTCTGTTTGTACGTAATATTAGTCTTATTAGTGACATAACTGATACAAGGAGTGATGCCACATAAGTCATAGCGGCAGCTCTTAAAACCTTACGTGCCTTGGGAATTTCTTCTTCATAAAGCATATCGGTTTCACCAATAACCTTCAGTGCTCTTGAGCTTGCATTGAATTCAACGGGTAAGGTGATAAGCTGAAAAAGAACAACAGCCGCAAAAAGGATAACACCGATATTTACAACAATATCAAGTCCCATAAAATAACCGAGTATCGCAATTGCAAAGCCTGCCGACGAGCCGATATTGGCAACGGGAAGCACGGCGTTACGCATTTTAATAGGAGCATAATTCTGTGCGTGCTGTGCGGCGTGACCTGCTTCGTGACACGCAATACCTACACTTGCGATTGATGAGCCTGAAAACACCTCGGGTGAAAGCCTGATTACATTAGCGCGCGGGTCATAATGGTCAGTTAGCTTGCCCTGGGTCATCTGCACCTGAACATTGTTAATTCCGTAAAACTGAAGCACACGAAAAGCCGCTTCAGCACCGGTGAGGCGCTTTTTATTCTGTATTTTAGCCATTGATGAATAGGCTTTTTTTACATTTGCCTGCGCTATAAGTGAAATTATAAGAGCAGGTACAACAAGTATGAGATAATAATAATCGTACCAGAACATAATAAGCACATCCTTTAAGTATTGCTTTATTTACCGAGTAGAGTACCCTTTTCTATTTTGTAACCGTTAAGGAAGGATACGCTGTCCATTCTTTTCTTGCCTTCAAGCTGGATTTCGAGAAGCTCGATGCAGTTGTTGTCACCGCAGCAAACAACGATTCTTCCGTTGCTGTCAACAACCTCACCGGGATTATTTTTACCTTTTACATCGGATAAAATACTTTTGTGTATTTTTAAATTTTTGCCATTGAATTTTGTAACTGTTCCGGGCCATGAATAAAGTCCGCGGATTTTGTTGTGAATTTCAAATGCTGATTTATTCCAGTCAATAAGGCTCATTTCCTTTGTAAGAAGACCGACCTTGCTTGCCTGTGATTCATCCTGCTTTATAGGGTTAAGATCGTTATTTTCTATCTTTTCGATAGTTTCCATAAGCACCCTTGCACCGAGAGGAGCAAGCACCTCGTACATATATTCGGTAGTATCATTTTCACCGATTTCTGTTGTGCCGACATGTAGGATGTCGCCGGTATCGAGACCGTCATCCATCTGCTGTGCAGTTACACCTGTTACCTTATCGCCGTTGAGAACAGCGAAATGAATAGGTGAAGCACCTCTGTATTTAGGAAGAATTGAAGCGTGGATATTAACACAGCCGTACTTGGGGTAAACAAGAAAATCGTGTGGCAGAATTTTACCGTAGGCAACCACCACCACTAATTCCGGCTTGATTTCTTCAAGAATTTCAACACCCTTGCCGTTTCGGAGTGATTCAGGCTGAAACACTTTGAATCCGTGCTTTAAAGCTTCAACTTTTACATCGGGAGGTGTAAGCTCTTGTTTTCTTCCGACGGGCTTATCCGGCTGACAGAAGACACCTACAATTTCATGCTCTGATTCAGCAAGTGCACGAAGGCAGTCAACTGCAAAATCAGGTGTACCCATAAAAGCTATTCTCATTTATTGTCACCCGCCTTAAGTATTTCCTCTGCCGAAGTAGGGATTACCTTGTCAATATAAAGAGTTCCGTCGAGGTGATCAATTTCGTGACAGAAGCAACGTGCCTTGAGACCCGTGCCTTCAAGCATACGCCAGGCACCGTTACGGTTTTGTGCTTTCACCTTTACATAAGTGGGGCGTTTCACATTTCCGCTTTCACCGGGAAGAGAAAGGCATCCTTCCTCAGAAAGCTCCTCACCAGACATTTCAACAATTTCAGGATTGATAAGCTCAAGATATCCGTCACCGACATCAACTACAACAACACGTCTTAACATACCGACCTGAACAGCGGCAAGGCCTACACCCTGGGACTTGTACATTGTTTCCTTCATATCGTCAAGAAGCTCCCAAAGCTTATCGTTGAAGCGTTCAACGGGTCGGCTTGTTTTTCTTAAAATAGGATCTTCGACTGTTACAATTTTTCTTATTGCCATAAGATATCTCCTTTAAACAAGGCTTTCGGGATTTATATCGACACCGACAAATACATCGGAATATTTTTTATCCTTTCCAAAGTGTATAAGCATTTCGGAAATCATAGAACGAAAGCGTTTTGAATTTTTACATTTGATAATTATTCTGTATATAAATTTGTTATTTATTTTGGAAATCCGCGGAGGCATTGGTCCGAGAACTATAATTTTTTCATTTTTATAATCAGTTGATGTTTTTTCTTTGAGAAGTGAAAGAAAATCCTTTGAGGCATTAAGAGCATTGATTTCATTTTTAGAAACAAAGCTTAAAGCACAAATATCACAGAATGGCGGATAAACCATCACTTTTCTGATAATGATTTCAGAGTTATAAAAACCGTTATAATCCTGCTTTTCTGCAAGCTTAATAACGTTATTTTCAGGCGTAAGCGTCTGAATAACAGCGTCGCCCTTGAATTTACCTCTGCCTGAACGGCCTACAACCTGAGTTAAAAGGTCAAAGGTACGTTCACCGCTTCTGAAATCGTCATTATTAAGCTGTTGGTCAGCGTTTATAACACCTACAAGGGTAACATTTTCAAAGTTAAGCCCCTTGGCAACCATCTGCGTGCCGAGCATAATGTCATATTCCCCTGCACCAAAAGCCGAAAGCGCTTTTTCAAAAGAGTGCTTTGTTGAGGTGGAGTCGGTATCGAGTCGTACAACCCTTGCTTCAGGCAAAAGCTCCTGAAGTTCCTTTTCAATTCGCTGTGTGCCGTAGCCTGCATAACGGACTGCATCCTTGTTGCATTCAGGACAGGTTTTGGTAAACACAGTCGAATAACCGCAATAATGACACATCAATCTGTTGTTGGCACTGTGATATGTCAACGATATGCTGCAGGACGGACAAGTCAGCACCTTTCCACAATCATCACAAGCCGCAAAGGTGTTGAAGCCTCGACGGTTGATAAGCAGAATTGACTGCTTTTTTTCGTTAAGATTTTTTTCAAGCATCTCCAATAACGGAGAGCTGATATTGTATTTATTGCCGCTTTTTCTTTCCTGCTTCATATCAACAACTGTAACATCAGGTAATACGGCGTCACCGTATCTTTCGTCAAGCACCTGAAGGGAATATTTGCCGCTTTGAGCATTGCTGAAGGAATTAAGCGACGGAGTAGCTGAAGCAAGAAGAAGCAAAGCCTTATGCTTTGCAGCACGGAATTTAGCCACATCACGGGCATGATATTTAGGTGAGGATTCTGATTTATAGGTATGTTCCTGCTCTTCGTCAATTACAATAAGACCTAAATTGTCGAAAGGGGCAAAAACAGCAGAACGGGTACCGACGGCTATGCAAGCTTTTTTATCAAAAACACGTTTGTATTCATCGCGTCTTTCACCCGCAGAAAGCCCAGAGTGAAAAATTGCAACCATATCACCGTATCTGCCTTTAAAAATGCTCATCATCTGCGGTGTAAGTGCAATTTCAGGCACCATAACAATTACTTGCTTCCCATCTGCAATCACCTCATCAATAAGCTTGAGGAAAACAGATGTTTTTCCGCTTCCTGTGATACCATAGAGAAGTGACACTCCCCCACCGTTTTTGTATTTATCGACAAGATTTGTAAAGGCTTTGTTCTGCTTTTCTGTCAAAGTCAATTCGGCAGATGCATTACTGTTTGTTGTATAAGTTTTAGGAATACGGTAATATTCCTCGTCAATTATATCTGCAATGCCCTTTTTGCAAAGGTTGGCAACAACAGATGTTGTTACACCTGTGAAATAACAAACCTCATTAAGGTCTGCCTTGCCGATATCGCCAAGCACCTTTACAACACTTTTCTGCTTTGCAGTAAGCTTCGGAAACTGCTCTTCAATTTCTTCGGGACTCATAAGCAGAAAGACCTTTTTATGGGTTGCGTTACCCATTCTGGAAAGCGCATCATAGCTTTTTGTGACAAGCCCCTTGCTTACAAGCTTTTCCATTGCATCGGATGATTGATCAAAGCCGAGGGAATCGTACAGATTTTTTCTGTCACAGAAGCCGTCAAAACTGAGCATAAGCTTATAAAGCTCGGACTCCATCGGTGTAAGCGGTGTGTGTTTGGTATCAGCAACGGCAAAATAGCTTACAGCGGTTTTGTAAGAAAGACCGGACGGAAGCTGTGCTCTTACTGCATCAAAAAGAGTACAGAATGTACGTTCCTTAAGAAAGCGTGCAATATCAAGCATTTCTTCAGTTATAACAGGCTTTTCATCAAGTGCTGAAATAATCTGCTTGTATGAAGAAACGTCGTCAGCGGGCTTAATTTCGAAAATTACGCCCTGTCTGTTGGTGTTTTTACCTCTGCCGAAAGGAACAAGCACTCTCATTCCGGGCACCATACTGTTTTTCAGGCTTTCATTAAAGGAATAAGCGTAAAAAATATCAAAATGATATGCAACATTTTCTACCGCTACAAAAGCAAGAAACTGTTCCATATCATTTCACATCCTTATAAGTTATATATTTCTGATTTCTTCGGGCTCGCTGATTTCAAGCTTACCTGAAAGGAATTCATCAAGAGCGTAGGAAACATGCTTTGTTGTTCCGCACTTTTCGTTAAGCTCAGGTGTTTCAGCAATTTCTCTTGCTCTTTTTGCAACAGCGGTTACAAGTGAATAACGGCTGGTGTTGTCTTTAAGTAATTCTCTTAAATCGGGATTAAGCATTTGTGATTACCTCTCTTAATTTATTTTGCATGTTTTTTATTTCAAGCTGCCCTGCTCTGATTATTGACATTACATCGCTGACAGCCTCTTCTATAACGTTGTTTTCGATTATATAATCGTATTCGCTTGCTCTTTCAAGTTCTGTTTTTGCAATTTCCATTCTCTTGAAAATTGATTCCTCGGAATCTGTTCCGCGACCTCTTAATCTGCTTTCAAGCTCTGCCATTGAGGGCGGAACAATGAAAATCTTTTTTGCTTCGGGGAAAATCTTCTTAACGTTTCCGCCGCCTTCAACCTCAATTATCAGGAATACTGTTTTACCCTCATTGAGCTTGTCCTTAACGGGCTTTACGGGAGTTCCGTAATAATTTGAACCGTAGCACGCGTATTCGAGCATATCTCCGTTTTCAATGTGTTTTTGGAACTCATCGACGCTTACATAGTAGTAGTTGACCCCTTCTGCTTCACCGGGACGCATTGCTCTTGTTGTCATTGATACCGAAAGAGCCGCTTCATCACCGAGCTTATCAAGAACCCTTGAAATTACGGTATCCTTGCCGCAGCCCGAAGGTGCTGAAACAACAATTAAAAGTCCTTTATTATTCATCATCACAATCCTCCAAAATTTCCCCTTGCTCACTGTCAAGTCTGTTAGCAACGGTTTCGCACTGGAGATAGGTAAGAATAACGTGATCACTGTCCATTATGATAACGGCACGGGTGCGTCTGCCCTGGGTTGCGTCAATCAGAGTGCCTCTTTCCTTGCATTCCTGAATGAGTCTTTTTATCGGGGCTGAATCAGGGCTTACTATTGCAATAAGCCTTTGTGCATTTATCATATTACCAAAGCCAATGTTTATAAGCTTCATTTTTACAACTCCGTTTATTCGATATTCTGCACCTGTTCTCTTATTTTTTCAACCTCAGCCTTGATGTCAATTACCCTACGGGCAATTTCAACATCCTGTGCCTTTGAGCCGATTGTATTGGCTTCACGGTTAAACTCTTGAACAAGGAAGTCCATTTTTCTGCCGATTGCAACATTACTGTTCATAAATTCGTGCATCTGTTCTATATGGCTTCTGAGTCTTACAGTTTCTTCAGCAACGGCAATTTTATCAGCATAAATCGCAGCCTCTGTAAGTAATCTCTGCTCGTCCACCTGAACATCAGCAAGAACATTCTTCATTCTTTCAAGAAGCTTGTTGTTGTATTCAATAACAGTTTCGGGAGATCTCTTTTCGATAAATGACACATTTCCAAGAATTGTATCACAACGTGAAAGGATATCATCCTTAAGCTTCTGACCCTCTTTTTCTCTCATGCTTACAAATGAATCGATAGCCATAGAAGCAACTGTGTTAACAGCGTTCCAGATAATCTCCTCATCTGCTTCGCTTTTGTGCACGGAGAAAATATCGTGATTTCTGGCAACAGAAGAAACCGTTACATCGTTTTCAAGTGAATAAGTACTACCGATTTCATTGAGTGCATCAATGTAGCCTTTGGCAAGTGAATGATTCACCTTAACGATACATTCTTCAGCCTCCTGGGCTTCAATCTGCACATAGCATTCAATTTTACCGCGTGTAACTCTTGACTGAATATAGCTTTTTAATTTTTCTTCAAGAAAGCCGTAATTTCTCGGCACTCTGCAAGAAAAATCGAAATATCTGTGGTTTACACTTTTAACCTCAACGGTTGCTGTGATGCCGTTGACTGTTTCCTGTGCTCTACCGAAACCGGTCATGCTTCTTATCATTTAACGAGCCTCCTGAATGGGATTTTACTAACTCAGATATTCAATATAAGGTTATCTAATAAATTATACATATTTAAAGGGATTTTGTCAAATATTATCACGGTTTTTTGCAACAATTTCCCTGAAGAATTGACGGTATGTCGTTGTAATACACACCGTTTTCCCTTTCGAAATTCATACAATCTAAAAAATGTGTGATATTTTCACATTTGCAGTAACCCATATAAATATTTTGGGAAACCGCATAATTGAAAGCGGACTTTAGCAAACCTTCAACAAGATATGATTTATTCTTATCGTAAGCTATATAGTCAACAACAGCCCCTTCTTCGGTAATGGTCATATTACACTTGCCACAGGACATTTCGTTTTCAATAGCCTCAAAGCTTATTTCTGCTGAATTTTCACTGCTTACGCAAGGCTTGAAATAAATCATTTCTTCTTCCTTTCCATACCTGCTGCAATCATAAGTTTTCTTACCTCATCCTCTGTAAGCTCTCTGTAATCGCCCTGCTTAAGCATACCGAGCTTTATTGAGCCGATTGCAGTTCTCTTGAGTCTTGCAACCTCAAGACCAACCTCTTCACACATTTTTCTTATCTGTCTGTTTCTGCCTTCATAAAGGATGATTTCAAGAACTACTCTGCCCTCTTCCTTTGTAATAACTCTTACATCAGCAGGAGCGGTCATTCTGTCGTCAACAACAACACCGGTTGCAAGCTTTGTTATCTGATCCTCGGAAATAGAAGGACGTACAGTAACACGATAGGTTTTGGGAACATGACGTGTAGGATGAGTCATAGCGTTTGCAAATTCACCGTTATTTGTAAAAAGAAGCATTCCCTCTGAATCTCTGTCAAGGCGTCCTACGGGATAAACTCTGCCCGGTACATCCTTAATAAGCTCTGCAACACATTTTCTGTCCATTTCGTCACTCATTGTTGTGATGAAGCCTCTGGGCTTGTGAAGCATAATATAAGTGTTGCTTTTCTGCTTAACAATCTTTTTGCCGTTCACGGTTACGGTATCTTTTTTAGGGTTGATTTTGTCACCGATAGAAGCAACATATCCGTTTACCTTAACCTTGCCCTGGTCAATAAGCTCTTCACTTTTTCTTCTTGATGCTACACCGCATTCTGCAAGGAATTTCTGAAGCCTGACTTTACCGTCTGTCATATTATTTACCATCCTTTAAATAAATTTTCTATAAAAATATAAAAACGCTGTTTGATACTTCGTTTTTTGTTTTCTGTTTCTTTGATTACAACGGCATCCTCTGCCGCAACTATTGTTCGCTCTTTTATCGGAATGCCGTTCTGATAAATTACGGCTTTACCGAGTATATCATTGGTTTTTATTGGTGCGTAATAAAAGCTTTTGAGGAAAAATTTACACTGAATATCCGAATCAGCTTTAACCGTCACCGTATCGTTTTCAAGATATCTGATTTTTACGCTGTTTTTGTAGGAGCCAGATATTGAAGCGTTATCAACCAAAGGAAATTCATCCATCTTTTTTTTATAAAATGAAAAGCCATATTCATAAAGCTTTTTATGGTCATTCCAGTCATCAGGTGCTTTAAGCGTTACAGCAACAAGCACCTTGCCGTCACGCTCACAGGCACTGACAAGACACCGTCCGCTTTTCTTTGTAAAGCCTGTTTTAATCCCGAATACACCGTCACAGTATTTCAGTAATTTATTGTGGTTTGAAAAATACTGAACCTTTTCCGAGGATATGTATTCGGCTTTATATGATGACGTACTGCAAATCTCTCTGAAAATACTGTTTTTTACAGCGTAAGAGCCAAGCAATGCCATATCATAAGCTGTTGAATAATGCTCAGGGTCGTCGAGCCCCGATGCAGTTACAAAGCTGGTGTTACTCATACCGATTTCAGCCGCCTTTTTGTTCATAAGCCGACTGAATTTTTCCTCACTACCTGACAAGTATATACCTGTAAGCACAGCAGCATCATTGCCCGATTCAAGCAGCATACCGTAGCACAATGCTTCCAGGGTAAGGTGATCGCCTTCCTTCAGGCCTAAAGCGGTGCCTTCGATATATATTTTTTCTTTTACCGTTACAATATCGTTAAGCTTACCGGATTCAACTGCAAGCAGACTCGTCATAATTTTTGTTGTGCTTGCCATTGACCGTTTGCTGTAGGCATCCTTTTCGAAAAGGATTTCATTAGTGTCTCCGTCGATGAGTATAGCTGAAGAGGCGCTTATGTCCCCTTCACTTAACCCGTGTGAAACAAAGGAAAACGAAAAGAAAAGCAGTAATATAACGGGAATTTTTTTCAATATAATTAACAAATCAACCACCTGCCAATAAATAATATGCAGGCGGTTGGTTTAAAATTATTGATTATGCATTTGTTTCGGTATCTGCAACAACAGGCTCAGCCTTTGTCTTGTTGATGAAGCCGGTAACCTTATCGAACATTTCGGGAACAAGGTTAACAACTCTTTCAGCTGCGTTGTCATAAGCTGTGATGTGCTTGAGTGTAACTTCACCGTTACTGATTACAAGGAAAGCAACGGGTGTGATTGTTACACCTGCTCCGCCGCCGCCACCGGAAAGCTCCTTGGAGCTCTTTGAGGGAAAGTCTGCACCACCTGAAGCAAAGCCATAGGTAACCTTTGAAACAGGGATAATTGTTGTGCCGCCTTCAGCGTAAATTGCTTCACCGATAATTGTGCTTGTGTCTACAAGGTCACGGATTTTTTCAATTGTTGAAGAGAGAATTGCACCTGCTGATTTTTCTGCCATTTTATTTTCATCCTTTCATTGTGTTTGATGGAATTATTTATTTGCTGTATTTACAGTCTGTTGCTCAACGGGTTTCTTTTTGCCACCCTTTATGAAGGTTATAACCACTCCGAAAATAAGTCTTATAACCATTGCAATGGAAGCGTTGCAAATTTTTCTTAAGCACAAATGCATATCAAAGAAAAATTCACCCTCTGTTTTGTTTGCAAGAAAATCTGAATCAACATCAATGTCATATTTTTTTACAACATTGTTAGAGCACAAAAAGCCCATTATCGGATATACCTTTTGACAGATCTGTCCATATTTGATAGCTGTCGCAGCCGCATCACCCGTACCTACACAGATATACAGATAGATTTCATCAAAAACAACACTCTTAAAAAGCTTGCCGCCGTATATCTTGAAAATGCGTGCGAGATTAGAAAGAACAGTCATCATACCGTCGTATCCGTTCGCTTTAACCATTTCCAATAAGGGATTAGGTTTCTTTTCCTTCGGAGATTCAGTCTTAGGCTTTTCTTCTTTGGTCGCAGCTTCTTTTTTCGGCTTTTCTTTTTTAGGTTTAGCTTTTGCCGGCAAAAGATTGATCTTTGCGAAAAGATACCTGATGCTTAAGTGGATTTTATCATCATAACCGACAGTAATATGCAAAGGAACTGAAAGAATGGATGTAAAAAAGAAAATTATGCCTAAAATTATGTATAAAAACGTCATTCCTTCACTCCTTTCAAAACATCTATCTTATTTTACTCTATATTTTCACTTTCGTCAACAGTAATTTGTAAATCATCAAGGTTATTTTCTTCATTTTTACTGTCTTTACCCTCTTTGTTCTGCGGTACGGGAGGTAAATCGTTCAATGAAGAAAGTGAGAAGCAACGCAGGAAATCAGATGTTGTACCGTAAATAAGAGGTCTGCCGGGAAGCTCGAGTCTGCCTTTTTCCTCAATCAAAGATTTCTGGCAAAGGTTTGCAATGACACCTGAACAGTCGACACCTCGCACCTGCTCAACAAATGCTTTTGTAACAGGCTGATTGTAAGCAATGATTGCAAGAACCTCAAATGCCGCTTGTGAAAGAGGTGCATTTTTCTTAACCTCAATTACAGCGCGTATATTATCTGCGTACTGCTTTTTAGTGCAAATCTGATATTTATTATCAAGCTTCAATAAGCAAATACCGCTTTCATCTGCAGAGTATCTGTCGTGAAGCTTCTGTAATGCTTGTTCAAGGATTGTTTCATCCTCCTGTAATGCTTGTGCAAGTCTTTCGATTTCTATGGGCTCACCCGTTGCAAAGAGTACTGCCTCAAGGCAAGGGAGAAGCTGATTGTCAAGCATTTTCTTCACCTCCGTATTCAAATATCAATTCTTCCTCATTTAATTCACCTGTCTGAAGAACCTCAGGGTTTTCGCTTTCGTCACCGACTTTAATTTTGTTTGCCTTAATCAGTTCAAGCATAGCAAGGAAGGTTGCGACCATCTCGGAGCGTGACTTTGCATCAGTAAAAAACTCCTTGAAGCTGTGCTTTTTGCCTTGTTTTAACCTTGAAAATATACCGCCGATTCTCGAACTTACGGAAATAATCTTTTTGGTGACAATAGCCGTAAAGGATTCAATGGGCGGAGGAAGCTTTCTGTTTCCTCTGCCGACTGCCGAAAGATAAAACCGTATAAGCTCATCGCGTTCGTGCAGACGCTCGTATTTTGAGCTTTTCTCTATCTCCATGGTTTCGCGGTAAAAATGATTGAAGCCGTCAGTCTGTTCGGCAATTTTACCTGCCATTATTTTACAGTCACGATATTCAATAAGCTCACCGGTCAACTCTTTTTTCAGCTCCTGTGCTTCCTCGTGAACGGGCAGAAGTGATACAGATTTGATATACACAAGCCTTGCTGCCATTTCAAGAAACTCACTTGCAATTTCCATATCTGCTTCTTCCATAAGGCGCACATATTCAATGTACTGCTCAACAAGCTGAAAGATAGGAATATCGTTAATATTAAGTTTATGTTTGTTGATAAGATGTAAAAGTAAGTCCATAGGACCTTCAAACACATCAAGCTTATACTGTAATTTTTCCATATAACACCTTAAAAGAAAAGTTTGAACGGTATAGAAACTACGTTGACTATTCCTGAATACAAAAGATTAGAGAAGAAACCTATAACTCCGTCAAGTGCACCGGTAAGCATAAGAACTATAAATGCGATACCGATATATCTTTCGTATTGCATTATTTTATAATACTGTCTGTCAGGAAGTACAACGCTTAAAATCCTTGAGCCGTCAAGCGGCGGAACGGGTAAAAGGTTGAATACGGCAAGCATTGTATTGCAGTTTGCACCAAACATACAGATTGTAACAAGGTTGCTTCCGAAATCACTTTTATATGCAATACCACTTACCTGGAAAATATAAGCGGCAAGAATAAGCAGAAATGCAAGGAAAACGTTAGATAAGGGACCTGCGATTGATACAAGGGCCATATTACGTTTTCTGTGTTCGGGTCTGAAATTTCTGATATTGACAGGAACTGCCTTCGCGAAGCCGACACCTGTTAATACACTTAACAATAAGCCGAAGGGGTCAACATGTGCAACGGGGTTAAGGGTTAATCTGCCCATGTTTTTTGCAGTGGGATCACCTAATTTACAGGCAACATAACCGTGAGCATATTCGTGCACGGGCAGGAAAAATAATATAATCATAAGCCTTATTCCTAGCTTTATTATAGTTGTAATTGTAAGGCCTTCGTTAAAAAGATCAAATATCATAAGGCATTCTCCTTCCTCTTACAATTCTGTCGTGATTATTATAATCCTTAATTACACGGCTGTCAAAGCCTATATTTCTGAACAAGTCACTTACCTCTTCGCCCTGATCTTCTCCGATTTCAAAAAATATTTCACCGTCGGCTTTTAATTTATCCGACCATTGAGAAACAATATAACGGTAGAATACCAGACCGTCGTCACCGCCGTCAAGTGCCATTGAAGGCTCAAAGGTAACCTCCTTTTGTAAAAGAGGAACCTCCTCACTTTTTATGTAGGGCGGATTGCTTACTATAACATCGGCAGGTGGATAAAGCTCGAATAACTCATATTGCAGAACATCACCTTTGACAATGGTAAGAAAGGTGTTTTTGCAAATTTCTGTTGAGTTATCCATGAGGTATTTAATTGCTTGTCCGCTTTTCTCTACAAGGTAAACATCAATATCGGGGCACTCGCGCTTTAATGTAAGTCCGATACAGCCGCTTCCAGAGCAAAGGTCGTAAACCACCGCCTCTTTTTTATCCTTGAGGTGGTTGATTACCGCTTCACAAAGCTGTTCAGTTTCAGGTCTCGGAATAAGCACACCGGGACCGACCTTATAGGTTCTGCCCATAAAATCCCATTTGCCGAGGATATACTGTAACGGCTCACCTGATGAACGTCTTTCGCACATTTCGGCAAGCTTTGTATAATCTTCTTCACAGACCTCGCAATCGGATTTCATAAAATAATCCGTAGCAGTAAAGTCAAGAGCATCGCAAATCATAAAACGAGCTTCGGCTTCAGGTGATTCAATGCAGGCGTTTTTTAACTTTTCACATATTGTTTCGTAAAGTTCACGGACCTTCATTTAAATATTTTCATCCTTTGTTTCTTCAGGTATAACAGCCTTGAACGCTTCGAGAGCAACCTCAATCATGGCGTCATCAGGCTCTTTGGTTGTAAGTCTTTGCATCCATAATCCGGGTGCGGCAAGAATTTTAACCAGGAGATTATCGTGCTTGCCTGCGTATTTGATAAATTCATAGCTGATTCCTGCAATAAGCGGTAAGATAAGAAGCTTTACCGCCATCCAGAGTACTGTATTATCGTGAATACCTTTGAACAGAACAGAAATAGCCGATGAAATAATTACGCTGATAATAATAATGACAAATATAAAGCTTGTACCGCATCTGGGGTGGAAGCGGGATTGCTTCTTAACGTTTTCCACTGTTAATTCAAGATCATTTTCATAACAGAAAATTGTTTTATGCTCCGCACCGTGGTACATAAAGGTACGCTTGATATCCTTCATTAAAGAAACAAGAGCAATGTATGCAACAAAGATGCACATTCTGATTATGCCTTCAAACAAAGCCTTGAAGTTTGTCAGAGCGCCACCGGTAAGCTCGTTGAGAAATTTAACGCTGATTGTGGGAAGGTAAAAGAACAGCACGAAAGCAAGTCCCATACCGAGCACAGATGCAATACCCGTAAGCACAGCCATAAATTTTTCGTTCAGGTGGTCACTAAGCCATTTATCAAGCTTTGATTGATTTTCGTCAGATGCTTCTATATCATCAAGACCTGATTTTTCAGCGGACATCATAAGACATTTGTAGCCGAAAACCATTGACTCAACATAATTTACAATACCTCTGATAATAGGAAGGCCGAAAAACTTGAATTTATCCTTAAGATGTTTTACGGGAACTTTTTCCGTATCAATACTGCCGTCAGGTGTTCTTACCGAAACAGCGGCCCCTTCGGGTCCCATCATCATTATGCCTTCGATAAGCGCCTGACCGCCTACCGAAGCTTTATTTTTAATATTTTCTTTCTGTGACATAGTTAATCCTCCGCGAAGCAAATCCTCGGGAGCGGTGAATAAGCACTCCCCTTTTGACGATTCACTTCATATATTTAATTGCTGTTGTGATTCAATTACATCAGCAACTATATGTCCTGTATTTTCAGAACAAGGTATATTCTATCATATTTTTTGATTCTTGCAATACCTGATATTGTCTGATTCAATTTAGAAAAGCCTCAAGAGAAGAAATATCAAGCTTATCCATCTGACTTATAAATGACATAAAGCTTTCTGCGATAAGCTTCACTCCGCCCTTGACATCACTTTCAATGTTAAGGGGCATTATAGGATCGTGGACGCTCAGGCGAAGAAGCAACCACCCCTGTTTATCTTCGCTGTCAAAATAAACCCGTATGCCCTCTCTGTTATCGTCAGCAATACGCATTTCGGGATTTTTTGAAGCATATTCGTTAAAAGCTTCAATAACACCGTTTCCGTAAGCTTTGAAATCCTCGGTGTTTATTTTAAAACGAAGCTCTTTCTCTTCTACGGGGTCCTTCAGGGCTGAGATGAGTGAATCAAGCTTTTTGCCTTCTTTACCCATCTGTGCCATTTTGATAACTATTTTGGTTATAAGATACGCACCGTCATCAAGATAGTAGTTATCACGGAATGCGGCGTGTCCTGATGTTTCTATAGCGAGAGGACAGTTTACGCCTTCACTCTGCAATCTTAACTGCTCATTTATTACATTACGGTAACCGCGCTTGAATCTGTAATGAACACCGTCAAGATGGTTGTTGATAAAATCGGTAAGACCTGTTGAAGTAACGCTGTCAGTAACAATCGTGCCGCCGTCATTATTTTCAAGAGCAATAATTGCCGCAAGAGCTACAAGACGGTTGCGGTTGATTTCCTTGCCGTTTTCGTCAACGCAGCCTGCCCTGTCAACGTCAGTATCGAAAATAATACCGAGGTCAGCATTGTTTTCAAGTGTGGCTGTGCAAATAGCTTTCATTGCTTCCTTGTTTTCGGGATTAGGTATGTGATTCGGGAACATACCGTCCTTTTCAAGGAACTGACTGCCTGTAATGTCAGCACCGAGAGGCTCAAGCACCTGTGTAGCATAAAATCCGCCTACACCGTTACCTGCATCAACAACGATTTTAAAACCCTTAAGAGGCTTGTCATAATCAGGTGCATTTACACCCTCACAAATCATATCGCAAAGCCTTTTTGAGTAAATTGACATATAATCAACAGCAGTAACTGTCGGTGCAACATTTTTTACATCAATAGGCTCAACAGCGTATTCGATTATTTTTTCAATATCACTACCGTTCAATCCGCCTTCACGGGTAAAAAACTTAAGACCGTTTTTGTTGAAGGGGTGATGACTTGCTGTAATCTGAACAGATGCAACACAGTCAAGGTCAACAGTTGTCATAAACATAGCAGGTGTTGATGCATAACCGCAATCGAGAATTTCGAAGCCGAATTCACCTAAGGCTGAAATAACCTGCTTTTTGATTCTTTCAGCAGAAACTCTTGAATCATGACCGACAGCAATTTTGCCGCCGTCAATTCCGAAATCGCGGGAAAGCCAACGGCAGAAGCCTGCTGTAAGCTCAAAAACAGCCTTATCGGTAAGCTCAACGCTTTCACCAGGTACACCTTCACAGGCTGTGCCTCTTATATCTGAACCGCTTTTTAATGATTTGTAAGGATTAGCATTCATTTTTTATCTGCTCCTTCTGCAATGATTTTGTCAGTAATTTCTGCAAGGAATTTATAAAGAGGTGTAAAGGCTCTGATTGCATAAATCAACTCTTCCTTCACGCTTCCATCAATAAGCCTTTCCATTTCAGGGCTTGAATAAATGAAGAAAAAGCTTTTGCAGTTATAAAACTTTTTCAGGTCATCTCCTACACGCTCTATACCGGGCTTATTCTTTTTGAAGCATTCAATTTCAAGAAAAGGATTAGCAACCGAAGCCGAAACCAAGGCTCGTCTGAATTCCTCCTGATGGGTGGCAAGATACTCTCTGAACGCTTCAAGAAAAACAATATCTGTTCTGAAGGTGCCTATTCCGTAGTTGTAGCTGTCGGGATAAAACTCAAACCACATACAAGGCTGTCTTTGCCATAAATGCTTGTCCCTCATAAACATACACCATACATTGGCACGGTATAAATCCTTGTTTTTGGAAAATCTTGTATCTCGGCGGATACGGGAAACCATTTTTGTAGGCATAAGATTCATTTTGTCATCTACGCGGTAAAGCTCATCGCTTAAATCTGCACAAAGCTGACGCATCGGTACGATTGCTCCCTGCTTTATTTCTTCCTTTACAGATTCGTAAAAAGACTTGCTGTCATTGAATTTGTTTATCTCAAGCAAGGTGAAAATATTTCTGTCAAAGCCCTTGAACTCAGCCATTGCTTTCACCCTCTGCCATAACCTTCATTACTTCCTTTGCAGCAAACATTACGGCAACCTTGCCGCTGTGGAAATTAAGTCCGCCCTGAAGCCAGACTGCAAAAGGCTCTCTTAAGGGAGCGTCAGCGGAAAGCTCAATTGAAGAGCCGAGTGTGAATGCACCTGCTGCCATAATAACTTTACTGTCATAACCGGGCATCTCCCAGGGCTCAGGTGTTACAAATGAGTCAACGGGTGCACCCTTCTGTAAACCCTGACAAAAGGCAATGAGATTTTCAGGCTTACGCATTTTTACGGCCTGGATGATATCGTGTCTGATTTCACCCGATTCAGGTGTTGTTTCAAAGCCGAGAAGATTGAAAAGAGCACAGGTAAATGCGGCTGTTTTAAGTGCTTCACCTACAACGTGAGGTCCGTTGAATATGCCCATAAACAGCTCTCTTGAATGACCGAGCGTTGCACCTACCTCTCTGCCGAGACCGGGAGTTGTAAGTCTGTAAGCACAAAGCTCAACAAGGTCATGTCTGCCTGCAATATAACCGCCGGTTTTAGCAATACCGCCACCGGGATTTTTAATAAGTGAGCCTGCCATAAGATCAGCGCCTACGGTTGTGGGCTCAATTTTTTCCGTCCATTCACCGTAGCAGTTATCAACCATAACAATGGCATTACTTACTTTTTTGGTGATTTCAACAACACGCTTAATTTCATCAACCGAAATGGTAGGACGAAGGCTGTAGCCTCTTGAGCGTTGAATATAAACCATTTTTACGGGTGACTGTTTAAGTCTTTCTTCAATTTTATCATAATCAAGTCTGCCGTCTGCATCGAGGTCTACCTGTTCGTAGTTTACCCCGTAATCCTTGAGTGAGCCCATGTTCTCCTCGTCGTTTTTAGGTGAAATGCCGATCACGGGAAGAATTGTGTCATAGGGCTTACCTGAAACAGAAAGCATAGTGTCACCGGGACGAAGAACGCCGAAAAGCGCCACAGCAAGTGTGTGAGTTCCGCAGGTAAAGTTATGTCTTACCATAGCATCTTCAGCATCAACAGCCTGAGCAAATACTCTGTCGATAATTTCTCTGCCTCGGTCATTGTATCCGTAACCTGTGCTTTCTGCAAAAATGTTTTCGGAAACACCGTTATCGATAAATGCCTTGAGCATTTTCTGCTGATTGTATTCTGTTACTTCATCAATATATTTAAACTCACCTTCAGCCTTTTTTAAAGCTTTGTCAGCAAGAGCTTTTAAATTCTCATCAAAATTAAACATCTTATTTCCTTTCGATAAATGCTATTTTTTCATCCTTTGAAAAACCGATGTGCTCATAAAAGCCCTCGGCTTTTTCGTTAAGCGCAATAACATACACGCTTTTATTTTCTTTTTTCAGACTATTCACAAGGGAAAGCACAGTTTTTTTGCCAAGTCCTCTTTTTTGCAGGGTGTTGTCACAAGCCACACCGCTGATTATTGCAGATTTGTCGGTTTCGCTGCTTGTTAAGGCAACTGAAGAAACCTTGCCGTCAGTATGAGTACATACACCCCTTGCAAGATTCCGTCTCTTTCTGAACGTGAAATCCGAAAGAAAAGACAGATAAGCCTCACGGTTACTCCTAAAGGAACCGGGAATTTCAGTAGAAATAAGCTCGTATGCCTTTCTGTAATCATCCTCTTCAAGTGCGTCACAACAATAGTCTGATATGTCCGCAGTGTACACATAACCGTTTTTTACAGTATCGGCAACCATTCCAAAAGCATCACAGCATTTCTTTGTGCAACAAAGGGTGCTATACCCGAACATTCCAAGGAAGGATAAAAGCTGCTCTCTATCTGCGTTATCCGAGCTTAAAAGAGTAATATCATCATAAAACCTCGTAAGAACAGCAGTTACTTTGCCACCGTCGAGCATAACCCAGCATTCAAGAAAATCACGCTCAAAGCCATAGGCAGTAACAAGGCAAAGTATTTTTGTTCCGATTATACTTCCCTCGCAGATTTCCTTAATCTGAGGCAAATTTTCACAAGAAGCACGCTTAAGCATTGGCATAATCCTCTAGAAGTGCTTTTGCAAGCTGATAACAAGCATCCATATCGGTTTTATCACCAACACACGTACCCGAATGAATGTATCTGCAAGGAAGTGAAACTGCTATTGTGCGGACACCCTCACAGCTTTTGTGAATTGTGCCTGCATCGTTGCCACCTGCAACCGTTGTTTTAGGCTGAATTTTTATTCCTTTTTCTTTTGCGAGTGCAAAGGCACCCTTAAACAAATCCATATCATAAACCGTGCTTCTGTCCATAAAGGAAACTACGGCACCTTCACCCTGACGGCAAACTGTGTTTTCGTCGTCAACAAAAGCTATATCCGATGCAGTTGTCGCCTCAAGAACAATTGCATAGTCAGGTCTTACTCTGTAAACCGCAGGACCCGCACCTCTGCAACCGACTTCCTCCTGAACAAGAAATGCAAAATATGTGTCGTATTCAAGCTCGCTCTCAAGCATTTTAAGCATAATTGCACAACCGAAGCGGTCATCAATGGCCTTTGCTTTGATTTTATTATTACCGAACTCAACATAATCCGACTTGAAATGAACGCTGTCACCGATTGAAACGACCTTTTCGGCGTCCTCTTTGCTATCAGCACCTATATCAATGTAAAGTGAACCGAGATCCTTGCAGGTTGAGCCTTCGTCACCCTGACAAAGATGCATAGCCTTCTGGCCAATAATACCTGTTACATTGTTATCACCTACTGAAACAGCTCGTCCGCAGGCAACCTTGCTGTCAACACCGCCGACATTGGTGAATTTTAAAAATCCGTTGTCACAGATATAGGTAACAATAAAGCCAACCTCATCCATGTGGGCCGAAAGCATAACCTTATTCTTCGGTGTTTTCTTGCCTTTTTTGAATATTATGAAGTTACCTATCTGATCCTCAGCGAACCAATCAGTATCATCGGATAAATTTATTTTATTTATAACGTAGCCTCTTACATCCTTTTCTCTGCCGGAAATTCCGTTAATGAGGCAAAGGTCACGAAGATAATTAAGCATTGAATATTGCCTCCTTTTTGAGAAGATATTCCGCAATAAGTCTGCCGGTGTATTCGACATCCTTTAAGCTGATAATTTCATTTGCGGTATGCATATATCTTAAGGGAATTGAAAGCAAAACTGTTTTTATTCCACAACCTGTTACGGTAATGCCGTCGGCATTTGTACCTGTTGTTCTGCCCATAACATCATGCTGATAAGGGATATCCTTTTCCTTTGCAAGGGCAACAAGCTCTTTGGTGAATAAATCATCAAGAATAGGCGCAATACCGATTGAAGGTCCACCTCCAAGCCTGATTGTTTCTTCCTTTGAAGTATAAGGGTCATCGCCGAAGCCTACATCAACAACGATTGAATTACAATAACAATCACTTGCAAAGGCACCTGTTTTCGCACCGCTTCCGCCGGTTTCCTCGCGTGTCGAGAACATAACGGTTAAGCCGACATTATCAAGCTTGCCTTCAACAAGCTCAAGAGCATAAAGAATTGACGCAATTGCACATCTGTCGTCAAAGGCCCCTGATGAGATTTTATCACCGAGAAGCTCGTACTGGAAATTTCGAAGAGTTATTCTGTCACCGATGGAAAGAATTTTTGTAACCTCATCCTTACTGAAGCCTGTATCAACGGCCATCTGCTTTACATCAAGCTTTTTGCCGTCATCGTTTTTAGCAAGATGAGGAGGGACAGAACAGACTACACCGAAAATGTCTTCTTTACCATGGAGTATAACCTCTGCACCCGTAAGCACACGCGCATCGGCACCGCCCACTTTGTCAAAGAGCACAAAACCCTTCTCATCAAAGCCTCGAACAACAAGACCAATCTGGTCAAGATGTGCATCGAGTATAACGTGAAATCTACCTTCCTTGGTTCTGCCGATAACATTTCCGAGTCTGTCGATTTCTGTGTTCATATATTTACTGAGATAATCTGCTGCAACCCTTGCGGCGGCTTTTTCATCTCCTGATGTACCGTTTTGCGCAGCAAGATCAAAGCATAATTCCTTCAAGTTCATAACTAAACCTCCAAATGTAGTTACAATCTTATATATTATAACTTATATAGGCAAAAAAATCAACAATTACAAGTGTTAATTATGCGTTTGCTTTCGTGTTTTTCTTATGAAAATATAATTATCCCCGATTATAAACAGTCCGCTTAAAATGAGCAGGCATGCACATACAGGTATTGATCCGCCAAGTGATACAGCATGTGGTTTATCACCTAAAGAAACTGTGCTTATACTGACGGGAAACAGTCCAAAAAGCACATAAGCTACTGCAATACTAAAAGACGCTGAAACAATGCGTGCTGTAATGAAATGCTTATACTTCATTTTTAGTGCACTTAAGCACGGCATAAGTTGAAGATGAACACAAAATCCGCCAAAGGAAATTATTCCGCTTACAAGCGGCAACGGGTATTGCTCGAGAACTGTTATTACACCGTTGGTCACCTCTGAAAAGCATTTGAAAAACAAAACGAAGCTGTCATTTAAGGGCAATAATTCGATCAGACTGTACAGACAAGAAAACACAACTATCCAGATACAGGTGTTCAATATTGCTTGTGAGCTTGAGTTTACAGACTCAGTTATGACTGTGTAGAAGCCTGTTTTTTGGCTGATATCATCACTTCGTTCTGTTGCATAAGCATCGTCATTCAAGCTTGTAAAACGACTGATTATGCCAAGCAAAAGTGATGAAAAGGCCGTTGAACAATATATAATTATTCCTGCTTTTTTTGAACTTAAAAGCATACTGCCTACTGTTGAAATCGTAAAAGCCGGACCGGCATTTACACAAAACAACAGCATTCTTTTTCCTTGCGATTGAGTTAACGCTCCCTTTTCAACTGCTTTTTTTATCAAAAAAGCACCTACAGGAAATCCGCCGATTAAAGACATTGCTATTATCGGTAACGAATCCCCGGGCAATGCAAAAATCAAACGAGTCAGCTTATCAGTTGCTTTTATCAATGAGTTTAAAACCCCCGTACCTGAAAGCACCGATGAAAAAAGCAAAAAAGGAAATAAGGACGGAACTATACTTTCAATACAAAGCCTGATACCGTTAGATACACCTTCGGCGGAGGCTTCAGGATAAGCAACCAATAAATATCCCCATATAAACAGCACAGCAAATGAAGGCATATACCTCAAATTAGAAAATCTACTTTGATATATTTCTGTAACGGTGTTACCTTTAATTTTCATTCAAATCACCGTTAAAAGTTTATTTGATTAACAAGGATAATATTAGTATTTACGTTATAAAGTGAACATAAAATATTATGAAAGGTGTGATATTCTTGGCGGCAAAAAAAGATTTAAGAAAAAGATACACATCAGCACTACCTGACAGTGCGTTTGAGCCTACGGTAGAACTGATTTCCAATAAAGAAGCAATGATTGAAGGTTGCTCAGGTATTGTAGAATACAACGATACGCTTGTTACTGTTAACTGTAAAAAAATCACAGTTTCCATCGAAGGTGCGGATATAAATCTGAAAACACTTGCAAGTGATATTGTTGAGGTTACAGGCACATTTACGAATATATCTTTTTCAATGCTGTGAGGTAATAATGAGCATTCTTAATATATACCGTTATTTACAAAATTACATAACCGTAAGTATAAGTGGCGGCTTCACGGAAAGGTTTATAAATCTGTGTAACAAAGAAAACGTATATTTCTGGGACACTGTTTATAATAACGGGGAATTGACCGCAAAAATGTACTGCAAGGATTTCATAAAGCTTACCGGAATCAGAAGAAAATCAGGTGTCAGAGTTAAGATAATTGAAAAAAACGGTTTGCACTTCCGGCTTCAGGAAAACCGAAAAAGAAAAGTTTTGGCTATTGGTATGATTACCGCATTGATTGTAATGGTGATAATGAACAACTTTGTGTGGAGTATAGATATAGTCGGTACGGAAAATATCGGCGAAAAAGAAGTTATTGAAATTATGAAGTCGACGGGCCTTGATTATGGCGCCTTTGTGCCCTCCTTTGATGAAGGCGAAGCAGGAAGAACCGCAGTAAATCTTTCCGACGGGAAAATTTTATGGCTTTCAGTAAATATCAAGGGCAGTAAAGCCACCGTTGAAGTAAGAGATTATATTAAAGAAGATAAAACCGAAAAGAAAGATAACCCCTGCAATATTGTTGCCGGTTTTGACGGTGTTATTTTGTCCTCATATACACATTCAGGAATTTGCGTTTCACATAACGGAACAGCGGTAAAAAAAGGAGATTTACTTATAAGCGGTGTTGCCGAAAACGAAAACGGCGCCGTAGATTATCTTTGTGCTGACGGTGAAATAACAGCTCTGCGCACGGTCGATAGTGAAGCAACATTTAAGCTCCACACCTCAACAAATAAAATGAAGCCATTGAAGAGCGGTTATCGTTTGAAGCTTTTCAGTTTAGATATTCCCTTAACTTTTACATCAAAAGGCAGCGAAACATTTTCCTACACGAAATATCTTACCTTTGACAACAATATAATTCCAATCGGAATAGAAAAGCTTATCAGTTATCAGAAAGAATCCGATGTGACGAAAAACGCAACAGCTGTTGAGCTTGTTGACATATTCACCTGCGATGAATACATAAGGCTAAAAAACAGCACAGTAGTAAAAGCGGATTATGTTATATCCCCTACTGAAAAGGAGCTGTCTTTATCAGGAAAATATGATTGCATTGATTTTATAGGTGTAAAATCAGCAATAATAAAAGAAAATTGAAAAAAGGCACTAATTTTTTGTAAAAGGTATTCACAATTTTGAAAATATGTGCTAAAATTTATGGGATAATCAACAAAGTTATGTGTAATATGACAAAACGAGGTGTAATTTATTGGTTGAAGAAATTTTCAGTATTGACAGAATGGAGCACGCGGTAAGTCTTTTCGGCTCCTTTGACGAAAACATCAGGCTTATTGAAAAAGCTTTTGATGTAACTTTTATAACAAGGGGCAGCGAAATAAAAATAAAAGGCTCTGAAGAAAATGTCGATAAAGCAAAACGTACTATCAGCAACCTGCTGTTGCTTATAAATAAAGGCGAGGCCCTCAACGAGCAGAACATACGGTATGTAATTTCACTTGTCAACGACGGAAACGATGACAAAATTGCTTCAATGGGCTCCGACTGTATTTGCATAAGCGCAAAGGGTAAGCCTATAAAAGCAAAAACTCTCGGACAGAAAAAATATATTGAAGCAATAAAAAACAATACTATTGTTTTCGGTATCGGCCCTGCAGGTACAGGTAAAACTTACCTTGCTGTTGCACTTGCAGTCAATGCCTTCAGGTCAAAGCAGGTCAACCGAATTATCCTCACCCGCCCTGCCGTTGAAGCAGGTGAAAAGCTCGGCTTTCTCCCCGGTGATCTTCAGCAAAAGGTCGACCCGTATTTGAGACCCTTGTACGACGCTCTTTTTGATATGCTCGGAGCTGAAAACTTCCAGAAATACCAGGAGCGCGGCAATATCGAGGTTGCTCCCCTTGCTTATATGAGAGGACGAACTCTCGATGACAGCTTTATAATCCTTGATGAAGCGCAGAATACAACTCCCGAGCAAATGAAAATGTTCCTCACTCGACTTGGTTTCGGCTCAAAAATTGTTGTTACGGGTGACATAACACAGATAGACCTTCCCGACGGTAAGAAATCAGGTCTTGTTGAGGTTATAAAAATCCTCAAATCAGTTGAAGATATTGAAACTGTTAAATTCACACAGAAGGATGTCGTAAGACACCGACTTGTGCAGGATATAATTAAAGCCTACGAAAAATATGAGGAGGTTAAAAAGAGAAAATGAAGGACAAAATAAAGGTAATTATTACAAATGATCAGAATGCAGTAAAAATCCCCACCGGTGTACGTATGCTTATACGCCGCTGCTGTAACGCTGTGCTTATAACTGAAGAATTTAAGGGCTCTGTTGAAATCAGCGTTACAATTGTTGACGATGATGCTATTCACGAGCTTAACCTTAAGCACCGTGGCATTGACCGTTCAACGGATGTGTTATCCTTCCCTCTCGGTGCAGACGGTGTTTATGATGTAAACCAGGATACAGGTGCTTTCCTTCTCGGTGATATTGTTATTTCAATTGAACATGCTATCAAGCAGGCTGACCTTTACGGCCATTCACTTGACAGAGAAATTGCTTTTCTTACCGTTCATTCAATGCTTCACCTTCTCGGCTATGATCACGAGCCGGGCGGGCTTGAGCTTGTACGCATGAGAGAAAAGGAAGAGGCTGTTCTCACACAGCTCGGACTTGTAAGAAGCGGCAGCTATTACACAATGGAGGAATAATTTTTTAATGGATAAATATAAAAAATTATTCAAAAGCTTCTACTATGCCTTCCGCGGGATTATAAGAACAGTAAAGGCGGAGCGTAATTTAAGAATACATATCACCTGCCTTACTTATATGTTTTCCATCCTCGGTTTGACTGATTGGTTTACATTGAGCCGTACAGACTGGGCAATACTGATTCTTACATCAGGAATTGTAGTTGCGGCTGAAATAGTAAATACTGCTATTGAAAACGCGGTAAATCTTGCAAGTGAAGAATATAACAAATATGCTGAAATCTCAAAGGATGCAGCCGCCGGCGCGGTGCTTGTTAGTGCCTTGTTTGCTGTTTTCACAGGAATTGCTATTATGTTTCAGCCCGAGGCCTTCAAGGCTATGTATGTGTACTTCACACAGAATATATCAAGCTTTGTAATTCTTGTGTTAAGCATAATTCCTGCAACTTATTTTATTTTCTACGGTTTCAGCAAACCGAAAGGTAAAGACAATGACTGATTTTTTTAAACGGACAGAAGCACTTATAGGTAACGATGCGCTAGAAAAGCTGAAAAGCTCTCACGTTGCTGTTTTCGGCATAGGCGGAGTCGGCGGTTATATTGTTGAAGCACTTGCTCGAGGCGGTATCGGTGAAATTACTCTTATCGATAACGATACCGTGAAGGAAAGTAATATCAACAGACAGATAATAGCCTTGACCTCAACCGTCGGAGATAAAAAGACAGAAGCCTTTGAAAAACGCCTCAAGGATATCAATCCTGAAATCAAGGTAAATCTTTGCGATTTATTTGTTCTTCCTGAAAATTGCGGTGAAATCGATTTTTCACGCTTTGATTATGTAGCAGACGCCATCGACACAGTTTCAGGCAAGCTTGCAATAATTGAAAACTGTAAAAGGGCAGGCGTTCCCGTTATTTCATCAATGGGTACAGGCAATAAGCTTGACCCTACCGCATTTGAAATTACCGACATTTATAAAACAAGTGTCTGTCCTCTGGCTCGTGTAATGAGATACGAGCTTAAAAAGCGAGGAATAAAAAAACTAAAGGTGCTTTATTCGAAAGAAAATCCTGTAAAGCAGGACAGCAGAACTCCTGCAAGTATTTCATTTGTGCCTCCTGTTGCGGGACTTATAATTGCAGGTGAAATAATTAAAGACCTGATAAAGTAAAAACAGAGGGGTTGACCCTCTGTTTTTTAATTCTCCTGATATTTCCTGCTTTGCTCTACGGCAAGCTCGTCGCATCTTTCATTTTCAGGGTGGCCTGCGTGACCCTTTATCCACTCAATTTTAACACTGTGCTTGTCGACGAGTGTGAGCAGTTCATCCCACAGCTCGGGATTCAATGCAGGCTTTTTATCCTTTTTACGCCAGTTATTAGCCTTCCAGGATTTTGCCCAACCGAGAGTAATGCCGTTTGAAACATACTGTGAATCGGTAACAATCGTAACCTCACAAGGCTCTTTAAGTGCCTTTAATCCTTCGATGACGGCAGTAAGCTCCATTCTGTTATTTGTTGTATGAGCCTCACCGCCTGAAAGCTCCTTGCGTTTGCCCTGATAATCGAGGATAGTCCCCCATCCGCCTGCGCCGGGGTTACCCGAGCAAGCACCGTCTGTATATATCGTAACCTGCTTCATAATTTTATACCTCACTTAATTCAGTTCATTCTATCACAAACCTCTGACTTTGGCAAGGATAATTTGATATTGAATTTTTTTATTTTGTATGATAGAATATTATAAGAATAAACGGACAGGTGAAAAATTATGAAGCAGAAAATTATCGACAGCAAAAAATATCCTAAAAAATGTGCAAACTGTTTTTACGGACGCACTCCTATGGATAAGGCATCCGTGCTTTGCGAGAAAAAAGGAATTGTTGACCCCGAAGGCTCATGCCGACATTATAAATACGACCCGTTAAAAAGAATTCCGGCAAAACCCATACTTGATACGGATTTTAAGCCGGAGGATTTTGAACTGTAATTTATTTATAATTGCATTTTAAGGGTTTGCGATATATAAGGCTTTTCAAAGCATCTTTATTAAACGGAATCAGCGGATACAGATATGTGTAGCCGCTGATTGTTTTTGTTGTAGCAATTACAGCAAAAACAATTATCGTGCCAATCAGCAGGCCCCATATTTTGAAAAAGGCACAAAGTATCAAAATAAATGTTCTCGAGATTTTTATTGCATAACCCAACTCATAGCTTGGCTGCGTAAAGTTTGCTATGGCAACAAAGGCCATAAACAGCACAACCTCTGATACAAACCAGCCTGAACGGACAGCAAACTCACCAAGCACCAAGGCACCGACAACGCTGAAGGAATTGCTCAAGGCATTCGGTGTGTTCAACGAAGCAAGTCTTAATGTATCAATTACAAATTCAACTATAAGTAATTGAACGATAATCGGCACAGAATTCGGCTCTTCAATAAGCATAAATTTAAAATGACCTGGGAGACTTTCGTGATACTCTGTATACAAATACCAGGCAGGCACAAGGAACAGGGTCAATAGAAAAACAGTGCTCCGTATTAATCTTAAAAAAGAACCGACAAAAGGTGAAAAATAAAAATCGTTTATGTCCTGTACAAAATCAAAAATGCCTGTAGGTAAAATTATAGCCGTAGGTGAACCATCAGTGAGGATAATTATATTACCGTCATAAATGCAAGCCGCAGCAGCGTCCGGTCTTTCAGTGTAACGAAACTTCGGGAAAGGGTTAAATGGCTGCCCCGGTACAAGACATTCTTTAAGGCTTTCGTGACTCATTGTAAGACTTTCAACATCAATTGAGTTGAGTCTGTCAACAACCTTTTTCAGTAGCTTTTTGTCAACCTTATCTTCAAGATATGATATAACAATATCGGTTTTTGAGCCACTGCCTACCTGGAAGCTTTTCATAGTGAGATTCGGATTTCTGATTTTTCTTCTGATAAGAGCCGTGTTGAAGATAATCGTTTCAACAAAGCCCTCGTGTGAGCCGCGAAGCACCTTATCGGATTCAGGCTCCTGAACGTCCCTCGCAGGATAAGTGCGGCTGTCAATAATAATTGCTCTTGAATAGCCTTCAACAAGCATTCCTACTGCACCTGTAAGCACTAATGTTATAAAATCCTCGGTTTTCTCAGCGGTATCTGCTTCGATATAAGTTATATACTTGTCTACAAGCGCCTGGGCATCCGTTGCCTGCT
Organism: Acutalibacteraceae bacterium; assembly: GCA_045643805.1. Classification (GTDB taxonomy): domain Bacteria; phylum Bacillota; class Clostridia; order Oscillospirales; family Acutalibacteraceae; genus UBA6857. The sequence continues at coordinate 31,751 of JAZRFT010000020.1, read as the reverse complement.
TCATCTCTTCCTCGGTTAACTGTGTGAGATATTCAAGCATTTTTTCAAGCATTACATCCTTCACGAAACCGTCTATACAAAACAATGTAGCCTTTTTACCTCCGAGCAAAATACGTTTAACGATGATATCAAAATTTTCTCCTGTCCTTAAAAGCGTATTAACCATATGGAGATTTTCTCCGTAATTATCTGTAAATGTCTGCATAATAAATCACCGATTATATTTTTTCCATATAATCGGTGATTATTATTTTATTTTGTATGAAACTGTGATAATGCAACACAAACACAGCAAATTCTTTCCGCACCTGCTTTTTTAAGCTCTGCAACACATTGACTTAAGGTAGATCCTGTGGTTTTGATATCGTCGCACAAAAGCACAGTTTTACCCTTGACTGAAGCCGTATTTTTGATTTCAACGGAATCGGTAAGATTTGTGCGTCTTTCCTTGCCGCCAAGAGTGTGCTGTGATTGAGTTTCTCTTGTTTTAACGAAAATATCCTCTGTCGGTAAAAAGAGTAATTCAGCAACCTGTTTTGCAAGTAATTCACTCTGATTATAGGTTCTTACATTTTTCGAACGGTCGCTCATAGGAACAAAAGTTACAAAATCAAAATCAACATCAGCATAGGAAAATGCAACACGCTCTGCCATATCTGTACCAAGCTTTACAGCAAGATATTTGTTATTGTTGAACTTAAGATTAAGAATGTCAGCCCTGACCTTGCCTGCGTAAATATATGGCGCGGTAATATCAGGTAAGGATACGGAGTATTTACCATTACATGCACAGTCATCAGCGTCATAACCGCAATGTCTGCAATAATCATTTTTTACTCGTATGTTTTCAGCTCGTGAACAGATGCAATAATCATAACGAATAGGAATTATTTTATCACAAACAGGACAGTATTTAGGATAAAGAAGTCTTATAATTTTATCACAGATTTTACGCACTTTTTCCTTTCGGGATACCATTAAAAGACCTCCTTTTATGTTAATCAAAGCAAATCTGACACCTCGGGAAACACCTCAATGCTACGTTTGAGTATTCCGTTCATCATTGCAATAGCAACTCCGTAATTTACAATGGGCACACATGATTTTATACATAAATCAATACGGTTATTCATTTCCTTTTCACCGAGCATACAGCCGCCGCAATGAACGATAAGATTATATTCTTCGGGATTTTTTGTAAAATCTCCACCACTTGTAAAATCGAATTGTATATCCTTGCGGGTAAAACTTCTTATCCAGCAGGGAATTTTAACGGTGCCGATATCATTACATTGTCTGTGGTGAGTACAGCCCTCGGATATAAGCACCCTGTCACCGTCGCAAAGATTTTTAAGCGCGTAAGCGCCTTTTACAAGCTCTTTCAAATCACCTTTATATCTGGCCATAACAATCGAGAAAGAGGTAAGCTTTGTGCTTTCAGGCAAAAGCTTTGATACAAAAGAGAAAACCTGCGAATCGGTTATAACCAACGAAGGCTCTCTGTTGAGCATTTTTAAAGTGCTTTCAAGCTCGGTTTCTTTACATACAACAGCAGTAGCCTTGTTATCAAGAATATTTCTTAACACAAGCTGTTGAGGAAGAATCAGCCTGCCCTTGGGTGCAGCTTCGTCAATAGGAGTTACAAGCACAACAAGGTCACCGTCATTTAAGATGTCATCAAGCAAAAGCTTGTCTTTCTTTGTGTTTTTAGCAAATTCTGAAATCAAGTCTTTAAGCTTATCTATATTGATGTTTTCTTTTGCACTTACAACAATTTCGTTATTATTAAGCGTAACAAAAGCGTCTGCGGTATCAAGCTTGTTATAAGCAATAACATATGGAATATTCGATTCTTTGAACATTGAAATAAGCTCATTATCAGCTTTACTTAAGCCTGCCTGAATATCCGTAACCAGCACTGCAACATCTGTTTTTTGCAGAATTTCCTTGGTTTTTTGCACTCTCAAAGCACCGAGAGTACCTTCATCGTCAAAGCCGGGAGTATCAATGATAACAACGGGCCCTAAAGGTAAAAGTTCCATTGTTTTTTTTACAGGGTCAGTAGTCGTACCTTTAATATCAGATACAACAGAAAGCTGTTGACCCGTGAGTGCATTAACAAGGCTTGATTTGCCTGCATTTCTCACGCCGAAAAAACCGATATGTATTCTTTCGGAGGAAGGAATGGAATTAAAACTCATAATTTCACCAGCCTCAGAATCTGAAATCTCTTCTGTTGGAATTTTTAATATCCTCAATGTTTTCCTTTGCAATCTGACGAACCTTTTCTTTGGGTATTCTCTCAAGCTCCTTTTTAACCATTTCAAAGCCGATATCCTTTGTTCGTTCGGATGCATAGTCAACAAGGTATTCTGTGAGCGTCATAAGAGCATTGGGGTGACAGCAATTGAGAATCTGTCCGTTTTTGCAAAGGGTCATAAATCTGTCACCTGTTCTCCCCTCACGATAACAAGCAGTACAGAAGGAAGGAATATGACCGTTTTCCATAAGCCAGGCAACAACATCGTCAAGCGTTCTCTGATCGGAAACATCAAACTGCTCGGTGTCGTGAGGCCTTTCCTCCTGGGTATAACCTCCAACAGAGGTCCTCGAGCCGCCGCTTACCTGTGAAACGCCAAGACGAAGAAGCTTTGTTCTTACCTCCTCGGTTTCTCTTGTGGATATAATCATACCCGTATAAGGCACAGCAAGACGGATGCAGGCTGTGATTTTTGCAAAGGTTTCATCGGAGATTGAATTATCAAAAGCATCAGGATCAATATCGTCAGCCTTTTTAACTCTGGGTACGCTTATGGTGTGAGGGCCTACACCGTGTGCAGCTTCAAGATGCTCCGCGTGCATTATAAGGCCTGCAAATTCATATTTGTAAAGCTCAAGACCGAAAAGTACACCGAGACCTACATCGTCAATGCCACCTTCCATTGCTCTGTCCATAGCTTCTGTGTGATAGGCATAATCGTGCTTTGGACCTGTAGGATGAAGCTTAAGGTAGCTGTCCTTATGGTAGGTTTCCTGAAAAAGAATATAAGTGCCGATACCCGCATCCTTAAGCTTGCGGTAGTTTTCAACTGTGGTAGCGGCAATATTCACATTTACGCGGCGGATATCACCGTTTTTGTGGTGCACGCTGTAAATTGTTTTGATGCAGTCAAGTATATATTCAATAGGATTATTCACAGGGTCCTCCCCTGCTTCAATGGCAAGGCGCTTGTGTCCCATATCCTGAAGAGCTATTACCTCTGCCTTCACCTCTTCCTGTGTAAGCTTTTTTCTTGGTATATGCTTGTTTTTAAGGTGATACGCACAGTAAACACAACCGTTTACACAGTAATTGGAAAGATAAAGAGGAGCAAAAATCACAATTCTGTTACCGTAAAAGGCAAGCTTGATTTCCTCTGCAATTTCGTATATTTTTTTATTTTTTTCAGGAATGTCACAAGCAAGAAGCACCGAAGCCTCACGGTGTGTAAGACCTGCGCAGACTGTTCCGTTTTCTGTCTTTTTAGGACGTGCTTTTTCAAGAATACTGTCGATAAGTTCTATGTTATTTTTGTTCTTTTTAGCATATTCAAGAGTTTCAAGAATTTCCTCATGATTTATAAATTCTTCAGCTTTTAATGATTTCGGATTATATATTGCCATAAATGTTCTCCTTTTGCTTTATTATGTCACCGCGGTCACATACCACCTCATAACCGATGGCCTTCATTGTTTGTTTTAACTCCTCGAGCCTTTCAGCGGACTCTGTACCGCTGTGCAGTTTGTTGTCATAAAGACTGTATTTATCCCTTACATCAAAGGGTGACAAGTTAGGCATCACAACATTTGCAGAAGCCTCTATGCCCATTTCACGGCCATTTTTTGCTAATGTACCGAGAGCCGTTGTTGCAGGGAGTAAAACATCAGGTTTAATAATACGGATAACTGCAAGTAAAAAACAAGTAAGCTCAACATCACCGCTGTTGCAGTCCTTAAAAGGTGTTTCCTTATGCGGAATAAACGGACCAATGCCACACATATCAGGCTGAAATTCTTCGATAAATTTCAAATCCTCTGCAAGATTTCTGTATGTCTGAAAGGGTGAACCGACCATCATACCGCAACCGACCTGATAACCGATATCCTTAAGCGTATTAAGACAATCAAGTCTGCTTTCAAGCTTCATTTTTTCGGGATGAAGTCTGCTGTAGTGCTCACCGTCAGCAGTTTCGTGCCGAAGCAGATATCTGTCAGCACCTGCCTGAAAAAGACGAAGGTAGGATTCTTTGCTTCTTTCACCGAGCGAAAGAGTAACCGCACAGTCAGGATACCTTGATTTGATATCGGCTATGATATTACAGAGATTATCGTCGTTATAATAAGCATCCTCACCACCCTGAAGCACAAAGGTACGAAAGCCGATCTCACAACCGTTTTTACAGCAAGCAAGTATTTCGTCAGCACTCAGTCGGTAACGCTCACAGTTTTTATTACTTCGTCTTATACCGCAGTAAAAGCAGTCATTTTTACAGTAATTGCTGATTTCGATAAGACCGCGTATGTAAATTTTATTACCGTAAATCCGTTTTCTTAATTCTACCGCTTTATTTTTTAATATATCAAACACTTCAGCATCACGGTTAAGCAGTAAAGCTTCATACTCATTCACGGAAAGCTTATGCTCATTTAAAAGCTTGTCTGAAAGTTTTTTTACTTCATTCGTCATTGCTTATCACACCCGAAAATGCAGTTTTAACACTTACTCCGTCAAGCTTGCCGATTTTACCCGAAAGAGCTGAAATTGTATTTTGCGGCGCATCAAGAGCAATGCTGATTATATTTATTTTTCTTTGACGGTAAGGTATACCCATTCTGCCGATTATATACTCTCCGTAGTCGTGAAGAATTGAATTAAGCTGTTCGGCAGCCTCGTTTTTTTCAACTATAATGCTCATTACGGCAACTCTCGTTTCCATAGTTTTTCTCCTTATAAAAAATACCATACCCCGAAAAAGGTATGGTAACAGAATTTTATTCAGAAACTGATTATTTTACTGTCACCTTATCTTCAGAGGGTAAAACCATCTTCATGTCAGGTGATTTAATTATACAACTAAATTTTTCATAAATCAATATGATTTAAATTATTTCTTTTACAGGAATTATTCCTCCGATATCACGAAGCTGTAAATCATCCGTACAAATATACTTACAGTTGTGCTTTATAAGAAACGAGTTGATTTTTTCAAAGTCACGGTGCTTTTTTATGTCACCGAAAAACACAACCGTATCATTTGCGATTTTACCCGAAGCACCGCCTATAAAGCCGTATTCGTGACCTTCGAGATAAACATCACCCTTCGATATAAGAAGGCAATCAAAGCCGTTTTCTGAAGCTTTACGATAAATTGAATTGTCATCGGTAATTAAAGCTTTTTTGCTCACAATAAGCGTTGAGCATTTGCTGTAGCCTTGCTTAACCTGAATTTTTTTAAAATTCTTTGTTAATTCAATCAGTTTACTGTCAGCAAAAGGGAAATTTCCTATGATATGCTCCCCCGCTATGGCAAAGTTCAGCTTTATATCGTCGGGATATTCACCTGTTACAGCTGTATCGGCTTTTGTAATATTGCACCCGATTACGCCGAGAGATTCATTTAATTTATGCTGATTACTGTCAATTAAAACCTTACCTTCACCCAGATAAACAGCCGCCATATCACAGTGAGTTGAAACAGAAGGGTCAACAAGCGGATTAGCCTCGTTCTTCAACGCTTCAATATCATTCATTTCAAAGAAGTCAAGTATTAGCTTATCATCGGTGCCGCAAATCAAGGAAGTTACTTTTCCTTCAGGTAAATTTGAGTTTTTTATGAAACTGCTCATAAAATTATCGCCTCAAACGCTTCTCTTATTGTTCTGACACCGATAATTTCAATCTCTTTTTTGATTGAAGCAGAAATGTTTTTGTAGTTGCTTTTCGGGATAATGCATTTGTTAAAGCCAAGCCTGGCCGCTTCCTTGATTCTTTGCTCACAATGGGAAACGCCGCGTATTTCACCTGCAAGACCGATTTCGCCGAAAGCAAGTACATCATCACGAAGTGCGTAATCCTTAAGGGATGACACAAGTGCCATAGCGATTGTAAGGTCAAGTGCAGGCTCATCGAGTTTCATACCGCCGACAATATTGATATAAGCATCCATATTTGAAAAATAGTAGCCACCGCGCTTTTCAAGTACGGCAATGAGCATTGCAAATCGGTTGTAATCAAAGCCGTTGGAAATTCTTCTGGGGTTACCGAAGCCTGTGGTTGTAACAAGGCCCTGAATTTCAGCAAGAAGCGGTCTTGTGCCCTCCATAACACAGGCGACACAGCTACCGGGAGTATTCTTCGGTCTGCCCGAAATGAGCATTTCAGAGGGATTTTCGACCTCACAAAGTCCTCTTTCCATCATTTCAAAGACACCGATTTCATTTGTTGATCCGAAACGGTTTTTAACGGCACGGAGAATACGGAAGGAAAGATTGCGTTCACCCTCAAAATAAAGCACAGCGTCAACTATATGCTCGAGCACCTTAGGGCCTGCAATATTGCCGTCTTTATTAACGTGACCTACCATAATAACGGGAATTGAAAGACTTTTTGCCGTGCGCATAAACAAGTTTGAGCTTTCACGCACCTGTGTTACGCAACCCGGTGAAGAATTGAGCTCGGTGAAATTCATAGTCTGAATAGAGTCAACAATAACTATATCAGGCTCGGTTGATTTTATATGCTCACAGATAGCCTGAACATCGGTTTCACAAAGAATGAACAGATTTTCAGTTTTAACCTTTAATCTGTCGGCACGAAGCTTAATCTGACTGTATGACTCTTCACCTGAAACATAAAGTATCTTAAGCTTTTTACCAAGCTCGGAGCAAATCTGTAAAAGCAGGGTTGACTTACCAATACCGGGGTCACCGCTTAAAAGCACAAGTGATCCCTTTACAATGCCGCCACCGAGCACACGGTCAAGCTCCTTCATACCTGTTTTGTATCTCAATTCATTATCAGGCTTAATATCATTAAGTGAAAATGATGTTACACTTTTAGCAGACATCGAACCCTGCTTTGACTTTGGACCGGTCTGAACTTCCTTTACAGATTCCTCAAGGGTTGCCCACTCATTACACTCGGGGCATTTACCGAGCCATTTGGGTGTTTCATATCCGCAGTTTGAACAGATATATACGCTTTTTGTTTTTGCTGCCATATTATCAGCTTCCTTTTATATCTACATAATTTACAAGGCCTTTTGCAATCGCAAGAGCCATTTCGTATTGATAAGTGTTATCAGAAAGCTTTTCAGCTTCTTCTTTGTTTGATAAAAATCCACATTCAACCATTACTGCGGTGCTTACTGCATTGTGAATAAGATATACACTTGACGAGCACGGCTTTATCTGTCTTGTGTTTTCTTTTTGCAGACTGTTCACTATGCTTTTTTGAATGCAATCAGCGAGCTGCTTGCTGCCAACCTGCGTTTCACAGTAAAACGTCTGGGCACCGCTATACTTGCTTTCAGAAAAATGATTCTGATGTATGCTTAAAAATATACATCCGGGATAGCTTTTCATAATATCCATACGGTTATGCAAGTCAGAGGATTTGCGCTTACGTACAGTGTCACTGCCTTCATCATAAATCATATTATCCGCATCGCGTATCATTACGGTTTCAAAGCCGTAACGATTAAGAATTTTTTTCAGTTTTTTTGAAATTGCAAGGTTTATATGCTTTTCAAGCACACCGTCTGCTGACTGTGTGCCTCCATCCTCTCCGCCGTGACCAGCATCAATAATTATCACAGGCTTTGACGTAGCTTTAAAATTACTGACAGCAACAGTTTTACCTGCCGAAACAGCAGTCAAAATAAAAATAAAAGCAAAGATCGAAGCAGTTAATCCTGCAAGGATTTTTATGTTTAAAATTAAATATAAGCCCTTTTTCATAACATCACCTGTAAAATAATATTAGAAAAAGGGCAAATATATTATTCGAAGCCTTCAAAGGTGATGTTATTCTTTTTCATAACATCTTCATTTGAAAGAACAGCACCTGCCGACGGCAGATTTTTAGCCTTGTAGCGTGAAGGCTTTACAAATTCGCCTTCAACGTAATCTCTTACAACAGAAAGCTTCTGATTTTTCTTTATAGTAATACAGCCTACACCCTGGGTGTCCTTCATGGCCTTGGCTGAAATTACCGATGTATCAATAAGAAGACATCTTCCGCCTGTTGTTTCAAGTACAAGCTGCTTATCCTCGGGAAGATAAAGAAGAGAAACAAGGGGTGATTTATCACTGTAAGCCTTGATAAGCTTTTTACGGTTGGTTTTTGTAGCGTAGGATGAAAGAGTTACCTTTGCTGTTTTTCCGTTTTCAAAGAAGAACATCATATAACCCTTATATTCCTTTGTAACTACCATGAAGATGGCGTTTTCGCCCTCTTCCATTTCAAGCTTTGAAGGAATATATTCACCGAGAACACTTGCCTTTGAATCAGCAAAATCAGAAACTCTTGCCTTGTAAACCTGACACTTATCGGTAAAGAAGAGAAGGTCATTGTTGTTTGTTGTTTCAAAGCTCTGGGTGATTTCATCAGTATCCTTAAGTTTGTGGTCGCCACCCATGCGAAGTGAAAGCGGTGTAATCTTCTTGAAGTAGCCCTCCTTTGTAAAGAAAAGATTTACGGGATAATCTGGTATCTCTTCTTCGGCCGACTCTTCTTCAAGCTCACTTTTGTAAAGAAGGTCTGTCTTTCTGTCCTTGCCGTACTTTTTGATTACATCGTTAAGCTCAGCAATGATAATTTTTCTGATTTTCGCCTTTGATGAAAGAATTTCCTCCATATCGGCAATTGACTTTTCAAGGTTTTCAATATCCTTCAAGCGCTTGAGAATATACTCACGGTTGAGATGACGAAGCTTGATTTCAGCAACATATTCCGCCTGAATTTCGTCAATTCCGAAGCCAATCATAAGATTTGGAACAACGTCACTTTCTTCCTCTGTCTTGCGGATAATTGTAATAGCCTTGTCAATATCAAGAAGAATCTTTTCAAGACCCTTGAGAAGATGAAGTCTGCTTTTTGCCTTATCAAGATCAAAGCTTACTCTTCTGTAAACACACTTACCTCTGAAGCGTATCCATTCTATAAGCAGGTCCTTGACACCGTAAACTCTGGGATAGCCATCAACAAGTACATTGAAGTTACAAGAAAAGCTATCCTCGAGCGGAGTCTGCTTATAAAGCTTCTGCATAAGCTTATCCGCATCGGTGCCGCGCTTAAGGTCAATAGTAATCTTAAGACCGTTCTTATCGGTTTCATCACGGATGTCAGTGATTTCCTTGATTGAGCCCGCTTTTACACGCTCAATAATTTTGTCGATAATTGCTTCTGCAGTAGTTGTAGGAGGAATTTCAGTAATGTCTATGCAGTTGAAATTCTTATCGTAAGTATACTTTGCACGTACCTTTATTCCGCCTCTGCCCGTACTGTAAATTTCTTCCATTTCGTTACGGTTATAAAGAATTGTACCGCCGCCTACGAAATCGGGAGCAGGCATAGTTTCAATGCAGTTATGCTCCTGATTTTTGATAAGCTCAATAGTTGTTTCACAAAGCTCCTTGAGGTTAAAGGAACAGATTGAGCTTGCCATACCGACAGCAATACCAAGATTGTTGTTAGCAAGTATTGACGGGAAGGTAACAGGAAGAAGCGTAGGCTCCTTTGTTGTGCTGTCATAGTTGTCAACAAAATCAACGGTGTTCTTATCAATTTCACCGAAAAGCTCTGCACAGATGCTTTCAAGCTTTGCCTCGGTATATCTCGGTGCGGCGTAATGCATATCTCTGGAGTAAGCCTTACCAAAGTTACCCTTTGAGTCAACAAAAGGATTGAGGAGAGCTTCATTACCGCGTGAAAGTCGCACCATTGTCTCATATATTGCAGCATCACCGTGAGGATTGAGTCTCATGGTCTGACCGACAATGTTTGCAGACTTTGTTCTGTTACCGTTAAGAAGGCCCATTTTATACATCGTGTAAAGGAGCTTTCTGTGAGAGGGCTTGAAGCCGTCAATTTCAGGGATTGCTCGGGAGAGAATAACACTCATGGCATAGGGCATATAGTTGATTTCAAGAGTGTCAGTAATTCTCTGATCAATCATTTCACCTGCATTTGCAATGTGAGTATTTTTAAGAAGATTTTCAGGTGTATTGGTATCTTCTGTTTTCTTTTTTCTTGCCATTTGTTATTTTCACCTCAGCTTACGTCAGTCATATCAATGTAAAGATGACCGTAATTTGCAATATAGTCCTTTCTGCCTGAAAGGTTGTCACCGAGAAGAAGGTCAAACTTTTCTGCAGTAGCCTGTGCTTCGTCGGGATCAATTTTGATAAGTCTTCTTGTTGCGGGATTCATAGTTGTAAGGCTCATCATATCAGCGTCGTTTTCACCAAGACCCTTTGAACGCTGAATAGTATACTTTGCCTTGCCGATTTCTTCAATAGCGTCTGCCTTTTCCTTTTCGGTGTAGGCAAACCAGGTCTGATTACCGCTTGTAATTTCGTATAAAGGTGACTCGGCGATGAATACCTTACCCTCTTTAATGAGCGTGGGTATAAGTCGGTAAATCATTGTAAGGATAAGAGTTCTGATCTGATAACCGTCGACATCGGCGTCGGTACAGATGATAATCTTACTCCAACGAAGATTATCCATATTGAAGGTAGAAAGGTTTTTCATTCCTTTTGCATGCACCTCAACACCGCAGCCGAGAACCTTAAGAAGATCAGTGATAATTTCACTCTTGAAGATTTTTTCGTATTCACTCTTAAGACAGTTAAGAATTTTACCTCTTACAGGGATAATTGCCTGGAACTCGGAGTCTCTTGCCTGCTTACAAGCGCCCAATGCTGAATCACCTTCCACGATGAAAAGCTCACGCTTGTCAATATCCTTACTGCGGCAGTCAACAAATTTCTGCACGCGGTTTGCAAGGTCGTTTGAAGTGGTAAGCGTCTTTTTAAGGTTGAGTCTTGTAGACTCGGCCTTGATACGGGAACGCTTATTGATAAGCACCTGATCGGCAATTTTGTCCGCTTCAAGCTTATTTTCAATAAAGTAAACCTCGAGCTGATGACGGAGAAACTCTGTCATTGCTTCCTGAATGAATTTATTAGTAATAGCCTTTTTTGTCTGATTGAGATAAGAAGTTTCCGTTGAGAAGGATGAGGAAACAAATACAAGGCAATCGGCAACATCCTGGAATTTGATTTTAGCATCACTCTTTGTATATTTACCTGACTGCTTAAGGTAAGCGTCAATCTGCGCAACGGTAGCGTTTTTAACTGCGTTATCGGGTGAGCCACCGAACTCAAGGAAGCTTGAGTTGTGATAATATTCAATAAGCTGTTTTTTATTGGAGAAGGTAAGGGCAACATTAAGCTTTACCTTGTATTCGGGAAGGTCGGCTCTGTCCTTACCGCTTCTTTCTGTCTGCCAGAACTGAACGGAAGTCATAGCATCCTCGCCTGCGATTTCCTTCACATAATCGCTGATACCGTTTTCGTAATAATAAACAAAGGTTTCAAAGCCGCCCTTAATCTGATTTTTCAGCTCAAAACGCACCTTAGGGTTAACGATAGCCTGCTTTTGCATAATGTTCTGAAAATAATCAAGGGAAATATCAATATCGGTGAAAACCTCAAGGTCGGGCTTCCAACGGATTCTTGTACCCGTATCCTTTTTTCCGTAGGGCTCTGATGAAAGGCCACCGATGTTTACACCCTTTTCAAAGTGAAGGTTATACTTCATGCCGTCCTTTTTGATTTCGGCATCCATATATTCACTTGCATACTGAGTAGCGCAAAGACCGAGACCGTTAAGACCGAGAGAATATTCGTAGCTACCGCTTGAATTGGTGTTGTACTTACCACCGCCGTACATTTCACAGAAAATGATTTCCCAGTTTTCTCTGTCATATTTTTCATTGTAGCCGACGGGAATACCGCGACCGAAGTCCTGAATTTCAAAGGAGCCGTCGGAATAGCGGGTTACAACAATTTTGTCGCCGTAGCCTTCACGGGCCTCGTCGATGGAGTTTGAGAGTATTTCAAACACCGAATGCTCACAGCCGGCAATACCGTTTGAGCCGAAAATAACCGCCGGTCTTTTTCTTACTCGGTCGGCGCCTTCCAGCATTTCAATATCATTATCGGAATATCCTGCTTTTTTAGCCATTATTTATCATATCCCTTTCATAAAAATGAAATTTAAAAATACAAATTATACAAAATATTGTGTCCTTCAACAAAATGAACACAATAGTTATAATTTACACTATTTTTCTGAAAAAATCAAGTGTTACACACCTAAAAACCTTTTATTTAAAGCTTTTAAAGTGCGCGGGTGTCTTTTCTTCATCGGCAAATACGGGCATTTTTTCCTCATCCATAAGACAGCAGTTGAAAATTGCAGCATCACCGAATTTATCACGAAGCTTCATAACAGTATCGTCTATGCTTTTCTGCCTTTCGGCTTTGCGGTAATCCGTATAAAAATCGAGCTGACCTGACATATTTTCCTCCGTGAGATTTATGGCCCTTACGGTAAGTGCCCTGACGCTGTTTCCCCATTGGTAATTTTCCTCAAAAAGTCTTGTAGCGGATTTTGCAATTTCAAAGGCTGACTGAGTCGGATTTTCGAGCTGACATTGAAACTGCTTTGTTGTAAAAAACGAATCACGAACACCTATCTGCACTCCGGTAGAAAACAGTTCTTCCTCTCTTAATCTTTTTGATACATTCTGACTAAGCGAAAGAAACACCTTCCACACCTCTTCGTTTGTTTCAAGGTCACTTTTACACGTAACGCCATGACCTATACTTTTTGATTTTGCGCTGTAATTATCAGGAGCAACTCTGTCACGGTTAAGGCCGTTTGCCGAAAGCCACATTTCACTTCCGCATACACCAAAAAGAGCCTTAAGCCAATTCTCGGAACAGCCTGCAAGCTCACCGATTGTAATTATACCGTAACGTTCAAGCTGCTTCGCCGTTTTTTTACCCACGCCAAAAAGTGAAGAAGCAGGAAGCTTCCACACTTTTTCCTTGTAGTTTTCCTTGCTTATCTCAAAAAATTCATCCTTGCCGGCAAGGTCGCTTCCAAGCTTTGCAAAGATTTTGTTATAAGACAAGCCGATAGAAACGGTGATGTCAAGCTCCCTTTTGAAGCTTTCCATAATCTCACGGATAATGTTTTCGGCAGAGCCGAACAGCGTTGTACTTCCCGTAAGATCACACCACACCTCATCAAGACCCATAGGCTCAATAAGGTCGGTATAACGGGAATAAATTTCGTGAGCCCTGCGTGAATATTCCTTATAAAATTCGTGATGAGGCTCAACTATAATAAGTCCCGGGCATTTTTGCCTTGCCTGCCAAAGAGGCTCACCGGTTTTTACTCCGTACTTTTTTGCTTCCTCGCTTTTAGCAAGTATTATACCGTGACGGCTTTCTTCATTACCGCCTACTGCCATCGGCTTACCCTTTAATTCAGGGTTAAGACTGCACTCAATGGAAGCGTAGCAGGAATTCATATCAGAGTGTATTATAATTCTTTCCAAAATTAACACCTACGTTTAAAGAACATTTGTTCGCTAAACGTATTATACTATTAACGCTATGCTTTGTCAAGATATAAACAGACGAAACAACTCTATGTATTATAAATATAAAAAATCCGGATTTCAGATTGAAATCTTTTCTGATTGTGTAATGCTTAAATTTACAGTTGTATGTGACTCCGATAAGGTTACGGTCAACTACGTAAATAACGGTAATATGGAGTTTGATATTAAAGTCAGACTTTGTGCAAATGATAAATGATAGCTTTTAGTCGTAAACAACTGAATAAAAAAAGAGCAGGTCTTCCGACTTGCTCTTTTTTATTGGTGCGGGTAACAGGGGTCGAACCTGCACGCATTGCTGCACAAGAACCTAAATCTTGCGTGTATGCCAATTTCACCATACCCGCCTAACGTCTGCTAATTATAGCACAAATTATACAAATGTCAAGAAAGATTTGCGTAAGCAAATGCTATAATTTTTGCTGCTTAATCATATAATTTAACACTTTTATGCGGAGTTGATTTTATGATTATACGCCTTGGTAAATTTGAAGTAACAATATTCTGTGCTTTGATTATATTTTTTTCGTTTATCGGTGCAATAAGCTATGAAAATAAAAGCACCGCTACGATTTCTCAGGCTCAATCAGTAAAGCTTCCGATTGTAATGTACCATCATATAACCGAAGATGAAAGCAAAACAGGTAAATATACGGTGCTTGCTGAGGAACTTGAAAGTGACCTCGAATATATTTTATCCAAAGGATACACCGCTGTAACGGTGCAGGACCTTATTGATTTCGTTAACCACGGCAAAAGCCTTCCCGAAAAGCCAATAATGATAACCTTTGACGACGGATTTGAAAGCTTTTATTGCCTTGCATTTCCGTTATTGAAAGCACACAGTGTGAAAGCTGTTGTTTCTGTAATCGGAAGTATTACAGAAAAATATTCAAAGATAAACGACCACAACATCAACTATTCAAACCTTACCTTTGATGAAATAAAAGAGCTTAACGAAAACGGTCTTGTTGAAATACAGAACCACAGCTACGATATGCATCATAATCATCCCAACGGACGCAAGGGTATGAGCAAAAAGAAAAATGAAGCCGAGGAAGATTACGCCCTCGTGCTGAAAAATGACCTTGATAAAATGCAGGAAATTATGTGGAATAATTGCAAAATCAAGCCTACGGCAGTTGTTTATCCTTACGGTGCTTACAGCGAAAATACTCTTGAAGCGGTAAAAAACTGCGGCTTTGAATGTACCATGCTCTGTGAAGAAAGAATAAACCTTATAACAAAAGGAAACACCGAATGCCTGTACAATCTCGGAAGATATAACAGACCAAGCGGTGTTTCCACGGAAGTATTCTTTGAAAATATACTAGAGGGTTAAGCTTCAAGAGCTGATTTTAATGAATTAAGATTGCGGGTCATCAGTGAAATATATGTTTCACCGTTTTCAAAATCATCTGCTGAAATAACGTGACAGGAATAAAGCGTATCAACTTTTGCACCGGTTTCTTCGCTTATTGAATAAGCAACTGTTCCGCTGCTGAGATCAACCTTAAACACAACCGGAACACCGTCCGCCTTTACGCTGTTGTTTATGTCGGCAATAGTTACTGGATTTACCTCAACCTGAGCAGA
Organism: Acutalibacteraceae bacterium; assembly: GCA_045643805.1. GTDB lineage: Bacteria > Bacillota > Clostridia > Oscillospirales > Acutalibacteraceae > UBA6857. Next base: position 16,416 of record JAZRFT010000020.1, on the reverse strand, counting down.
ACAGCCCGGGAAGGCGGAAATATAATCAATGCTGTATTCCAACATAAGGTAACGAAGAGGGAAACGGTCACCTATCACTACGTATTTGCCCTCGGCTTTTTCACCAAGTGCCCTGAATTCCTCATCAAGCTTATCAAGCTGAGAAATATATCCATCCGCATTAAGACGGTAAAAGGCTTCATTAGTACTGTCAGCATAACAAATTGCTTCACAAATTGCGCTTACTATTAGCTTTGCATTAACGGGAGATGTCCATACATGCTCGTCATATTCGCCGTGTTCGTGCTCGTCGTTATGCGCTTCTTCACTCTCGTGTTCGTGTCCTTCAAGATGCACAAGGTCCATCATTCTTATAACCGTTGTATCACTTTCAGCCCCGTCGAGGATTCGTTCCACCCAGCTTTCGGATTCCCCGCCGCCGCAGATAAACACATCGCTTTCTTTAATCGCAACAATATCTGACGGAGTCGGCTCATAGGTGTGGCTTTCCTCACCCGGTGAAAGAAGCATCATCACCTCACCCTTATCCTTAACTATCTGTTTTGCAAAATCATAGGATGCAAAGCTGGTTGTAATAACGGTGAGCCTATCCTTCTGTTTTATCTGCACGTGAGAAAATAAGGGAGTTAATACAAAAATCAAAACGAATAACGCAACGGATAATACAGTAAGGATCTTTCTTAAAGCCGAACTTTTTGCAGCTGAATTTATTTTTGCGATAAGCATAAAAAGAAGCAACACACAGATGTTTACACATACAACGCTTGCACCTGTCGGAGCTTCATACTCAACGGAGAAAATCAAACCTGCAATAAAGCACAGAACAGATATAACCGTGCTTGAAATTATTACACTTCTGAAGCTTTTGCAAAGACGCATTGAGGTAACTGCAGGGAAAATTATGAGTGACGAAATGAGCAACGCACCCATCATTCTCATACCGATTACTATTGTAACTGCAGTAAGACCGGCAATAAGCATATTATAAACAGAAACCCTTGTACCTGTGGCACGGGCAAAGCTTTCATCAAAGGTAACGGCAAAAATTTCATTATAAAACAGAACGAACAACGCTATAATAACAACGGAAACAATTCCCGTTATAACAACATCGTCACTACTCATCGTAAGTATACTGCCGAACATATAGTTATAAATATCAACGTTCATTCCCGTTGTCATTGAGGTTACCATAATACCGACAGCAAGTGCACCTGTGGAAATAAGCGCTATTGCGGCATCACCCTTGATTTTACCTCTTTCATTCATCCGCAAAAGAAGAAACGCCGCCACAAGTACAATCGGCAGTGCAAAATATAACGGTGCTATATTTGAAACAGCGGCAATAGCCATTGCGCCAAAGCCCACGTGAGAAAGTCCGTCACCAATCATAGAAAAGCGCTTTAACACAAGGCTAACACCAAGTAAGGCACAGCAAAGTGAAACAAGCACACCCACTACAAGCGCTCTTGTAAGAAAGCTTTGACTTAAAAGAATGTTAAATGCATCAATCACAGTCAGCACCTCCCGAAAAGCTTTTATAAATATCGCTTTCAAGGTAAGCTTCAGTAGTACCGAAAAACTCCTTATTTTTGCTGAGGTGAAGAATATGACTTGCGTTTTTTAAAGCAGAATGCAAATCATGTGAAACCATAATTACGGTAATTCCGTAATCCTTATTGATGGAGCGTATAAGTGAATAAAGCTCACCTGTAACAACTGGGTCAAGTCCCGTTACAGGCTCATCAAGTAAAAGAAGCTTTTTTGTTGCACAAAGAGCACGCGCAAGCAAAGCTCTTTGCTGCTGACCGCCGGAAAGCTCTCGGAAGCTCTTTTTTTCAAGCGCAAGTATGTCTAGCTTTTTCATGTTTTCATAAGCAAGTGCTTTGTGCTTTTTAGTATAAAAAATGCTTTTTTTATCGGCGGCACAACCTGATATTACTACCTCAAAAACAGAGGCAGGAAAATCCTTCTGTGCGGTTGTCTGCTGCGGCAGATAACCTATTTCGCCCTTTCTGAGTCCCTCTCCGAAATGAAGGTGACCCGATGAGGTTTCCTTAAGTCCGAGCATAGCCTTGACAAGTGTACTTTTACCGCTGCCGTTTTCACCGACAATGCAGAGATAATCCCCTGCCTCAACCGTAAATGAAAGGTCATCTATAACCTTGTTGTTCTCATAGCTAAGACATATGTTTTTACAACTTATAAGTGACATTTATATTCTCCTCAGATTACAAGCGACAATTACCGCAAATGCCCATGATTTCTGTTTGCGAATTGTTCACTGCAAAATTATGATGCTGTGAAATATGCTCGGCAACCTTTTTCATAAAATCACAGCTCAGATGCTCATATCTACCGCATCTTATACATCTCAGATGCATATGTTCCTCACAGTGCAGATCAGAATCAACATACTGATATAAAAAGGATTTTGAATTTTGCAAGTTGTATTTTTTTAGTATACCGTCAGCTACAAGCTTTTCAAGCTGTCGGTAAACCGTAGTTTTGCCCACAGGTGTACCCTGCTGTAAAAGCAGATAAGTGATTTCATCGCATGAAAGCTGTTTTTGGCTGTTGTTTTTCACAAGCTCAAAAACAAGCTTTTTTTGTTTTGTGTTATATGTAGACGAAGACATAAAAACCTCCAAATTGAAAATGAATTTCAATTTCAAATTATAATTACAATATTTTTTTTGTCAAGCGGAAAGTTGTAATTGAAAAAAATTAAATAATGTGATATTATGTTAAAAAATATTAAGGAGAATATAACTATGAATTTCAAACCCATTCTTCTTTCAGCAGCAGAAGCAACCGAAGACCTGTTCGGATTAGTAACTCCGGGCAATATTCTGCTTGATGAAAACGGTCAGTTTGTTGACCCGTCCGAAGCAATTGACAATGTGGCATCATGGTGGGAAAAGCTTGATATAATCAACAAAATTACAGAAAAAATTCCCTCTCTTATCATTGCAGTTATAATGATTTTTGCAGGCATCTTTCTCTCACGCCTTGTTTCAAAGCTTATAGTAAAAGCCATGAAAGCAAGAAATGTTGATGCTTCTGTTTACAATTTTATAAAACGCTTTGTTTCGGTCGCAATCAAAGCTGTCTTTATTCTTTCCGCTCTTTCAATGTTCTTTGATATCGGCTCAATCGTCACCGCAATCGGCGCTGCAGGTGTTGCAGCCAGCCTTGGTTTGCAGGACAGCGTAGCTCAGTTTGCAAGCGGTATTCAGATTTTACTTAATCATCCGTTCAAAAACGGAGATTTTGTCGAAGTAAACGGCGTTCAGGGTAATGTTTCAGATATACGCTTTATGAACACGGTTATTACAACCGCCGACAACAAGCGCATTATCGTACCTAATTCACACATAACAACAAACCACATCATCAATTATTCAGCCGAAGACATCAGAAGAGTCGACCTCACCTACTCAATCGGTTATGCCGATGATATGACAAAGGCTAAAAATGTTATAAGAAATGTTGCCGAATGCAATGAGCTGATTCTCAAAGATCCTGAGGTTCAGGTATATGTGGGCTCACACGAGGCAAGCAGTATCAATCTTGTGGCAAGAATATGGTGCAAGGGTGCAGATTATTGGACAGTTTACTATCAGATGCAGGAGCAGGTTAAGCTTGCCTTTGACGAAAACGGTATTTGCATTCCCTTTAATCAGCTTGATGTACATATTAAAAACGACAAATAAAGGATTTTAACAATGACTGGCTTATTATTGAGAATATTTATTAAAAACAATGAAAATGTAAAGGATCCCGACATCAGAGAAAAATACGGCTTACTGGGAAGTATCGTCGGCATTTTAGTCAACATAATTTTATCGGCAGGCAAATACGCCATTGGCGTAATCAGCAACAGCGTATCTATCACCGCTGATGCAATCAACAACCTCGCTGATGCTGCTTCCTGTATAGTTACACTTGTTTCCTTCAAGCTTGCAGCAAGAAAGCCCGACAAGGAACACCCCTTCGGCCACGGACGTATCGAATACATTGCCGCCCTCGCCGTAGGCTTCCTGGTTGAGCTTATGGGTTACGAGCTGATCAAATCATCAATTGATAAAATCAGAAATCCTCAGGAAGTTGTATTTTCAATCCCTGCAATTGCTGTGCTTCTTTTATCAATCCTCGGCAAGGTATGGCTTTTCCTTTTCAACAGAAAGCTCGGAAATAAAATTCAGTCACCTGCAATGCTCGCAGTTGCAAAGGACAGCTTAAGCGATACAACGGCAACCTTTGTTGCGGCTGTTTCACTTATCTGTTCCCTGTTTACCGATATTCCGCTTGACGGCTATATGGGTCTTATCGTATCAGGCTTCATTATTATGTCGGGCTTCGGTATTCTAAAGGAATCTGTCGGCATACTTCTCGGCGCACCTCCGGAAAAGGAAGATGTTGACGAACTTGTTGAATACATTCTCTCTCATAAGGAAATAATCGGAGTACACGATCTTGTTGTGCACTCATACGGTGCTTCAAGAACCTTTGCATCCGTTCACGCCGAAATTTCAGCTGATGAAAACATTCTCAATGCTCACGACACAATTGATAACATTGAGCAGCAAGTAAAAAAACGTTTTGGTATTGAGTTGGTTATCCATATGGATCCTGTTGAATCAAATAACGAAAAGGTAAACACACTCAAACAGGAGTTTGTAAAAATTATCAAAAATATTGACCAGGAGCTTACCCTTCACGATTTCAGAGTGGTTGACGGTCCGACACATACAAACCTCGTTTTTGATGTTGTTGTCCCTCACGGCTTCGAAATGGAATCAAGAAAGCTCAAGAGACTGATAAATGAAAAAGCCAACGAGTTAAACAGCTCCTACCGATGTGTAATAACTATTGACAGCTGTTATGTTTAATATATGATGTTATCAAAAAGTAAAACTGCACAAAATATTGTGTGAAACTTTGATTTAATTCTATGCTTTTATTATCATAAAGCTATTGAAAATCTTTGTCGAAATAAGTAAAATATAAATATATTTTATATAGTAAAAAACGGGGGTACATTTTATGCAGACACTTACAGAGTATCTTGACACTATTCCACAGGGTCGTCTCGGAATTATTGCAATGAAAGGTTGCGAGGAGCTCGCACAGAGAGTCAGTGACCAGATTGTTGAATGCCGTGCAAAGTTTGAGTCCGAAAACGAATCAAACCTTCACCTTAAGGGCTATCACAGAGATTCTTACATTCTTTCAGCAACTTTCCCGAGATTTTCAACCGGTGAAGGTAAAGCCGTAATCAACGAATCAATCCGCGGTTATGACCTTTTTATTATCACCGATTGCTTCAACTACAACGTTAAGTACAAGATGTACGACCTTAAGGATGCAAACGGCGATCCTCTTATGGTTCCCATGAGTCCCGACGACCATTTTGCTGACCTTAAGAGAGTTATTTCCGCTTGTGCAGGTAAGGCTAAGAGAATTACAGTAATTATGCCTATGCTTTACGAAGGCAGACAGCACAGAAGAACAGCAAGAGAATCCCTTGACTGCGCACTTGCACTTCAGGAGCTTGAAAACATGGGCGTAAGCAACATCATCACCTTTGATGCACACGATCCCAGAGTTCAGAACTCAATCAGAATTGGCTTTGAAAGTGTTTCCCCCACTTATCAGATGATTAAGGCAATTGCAAAGAGCCTTAACAACGATATTAAGTTCTCACCCGAAACAACAATGATGATCTCACCCGACGAAGGCGGTATGGGCAGATGTGTTTACTATTCACAGGTGCTCGGCGTTCAGCTTGGTATGTTCTACAAGCGCAGAGACTTCTCAAAGATTGTCGACGGCAGAAATCCCATCGTTTCCCACGAATTCCTCGGTCAGAATGTTGAAGGCAAGGATGTTATCGTTGTTGACGATATGATTTCCAGCGGTGACTCAATGCTCGACGTATGCCGTCAGCTCAAGAGCCTTAAGGCTAGAAGAATCTTCGTATTCTCCTCCTTCGGTCTTTTCTCATCAGGTCTTGAAAGATTTGACAAGGCATTTGAAGAAGGCATCTTCGACAGAATCTTCACAACTAACCTTATCTATCAGACTCCTGCTCTTCTTGAAAAGGAATGGTACTATTCAGTTGATATGTCAAAGTATGTTGCACTCATCATTGACACTCTCAACCACGACAGATCAGTAAGCCCCTTCCTTAACCCCATTCAGAAGATCAACGATTATATCGAAAAGTACAATCTTAAATAAGATAAAGCGTCGGCAATGCCGACGCTTTTAATTTAGTTATTTAGTGAACATAAAAACAAATGCGAAAGCTTTTGCTTTTATTTCGTCATCTTTTCCTGCTTGACCTTGTGGTCAATAACATGACGGGAAGCAAGCTCTTTTCTGACATCGTCAACGCTGATGCCCATTTCAACCATCATTACCATTATATGATAAGCAAGGTCGGCAATTTCATAAATTGTCTCCTTCTTGTCATCAGCCTTACCTGCGATGATAACCTCAGTTGACTCCTCACCTATTTTCTTAAGGATTTTATCAATACCCTTTTGGAAAAGGTAGGTTGTGTATGAGCCTTCGGGAAGGTTTTCCTTTCTGCCGAGGAGAAGCTCATAAAGACCGTCCATGGTAAACTGTGAAAGCTCATCACTTTCAAAAACGGGAGCTGTGAAGCAGGAATCCGTACCTGTGTGGCATGCAGGGCCGTCCTTTTCCACAACAACAACAAGGGCATCCTTGTCACAGTCTGCGGTAATTGAAACAATGTGCTGATAATTTCCGCTTGTTTCACCCTTAAGCCACAACTCCTGACGGGAACGGCTGAAGAAACATGTAAGCTTCTTTTCCATGGAAATTTTAAGGCTTCCCTTGTTCATGTAAGCAAGAGTAAGTACCTTGCCCGTAAGTGAATCAACCACAATTGCAGGGATAAGACCTTTTTCGTCAAATTTAAGTTCGTCAATATTTATCATTTTATAACCTCACAGTAATTCCCTTATTATTTAGCTCTGCCTTAAGATCCTTGATGGCAACCTCACCAAAATGAAAAATTGAAGCCGCAAGACCTGCCGAAACTGTCGGTACTTCATTGAAAAGAGTTGTAAAATCGTTAATGCATCCTGCACCGCCCGAAGCAATGACAGGTACCTTTACGGCATCACAGACCGCTTTAAGCATATCAAGATCAAAACCTTTTTTAACGCCGTCAGTGTCAATTGAGTTTACAACAACTTCACCGGCACCCATACCAACGCATCGCTTTATCCATTCAATGGCTTCCATGCCCGTGTTTTCTCTGCCACCCTTGGCAAACACACGGAAAACTCCGTCAACACGCTTGATATCCGCAGAAAGAACAACGCATTGGTCACCGTAACGCTTTGCCGCCTGCTCAATAAGGGCAGGATTTTTTATTGCGCCTGAATTTACACTTACCTTATCAGCACCGCAACCGAGTACCCTTTCAAAATCGTCAAGGGTATTTATACCTCCGCCGACAGTAAGCGGAATAAAAATTTTTGATGCTACCTCTGTGAGTATATCTGTAAAAAGCTTACGTTCCTCAAAGGATGCTGTAATATCGTAAAAAACAAGCTCATCGGCACCGTTATTGCTGTAATATTCAGCAAGGCTCACAGGTGAGGAAACATCGTTAAGACCTTCAAAATTAACACCCTTTACTACTCTGCCGTTTTTAACATCAAGGCAGGGAATAATTCTTTTCGTAATCATCCAGCCACCTCCAGAGCATCTTTAATTTTAATTGCACCGGTATAGTAGGCTTTGCCGATAATTGCACCATAAAGCTTCATATCAGCAAGAGCCTTAACATCATCGAGAGTTGAAACACCGCCCGAAGCAGTAATATCTATGTTAAGCTTTTCGGAAAGCTCCTTGTAAAGCTCACGGTTTGTGCCAATCATAGCGCCGTCCTTTGAAATATCGGTACAGATAATTGTTTTTACGCCAATGTCCTGCATCTTTTTGCAGAATTCAAAGCCGTCAAATTCTGACTTTTCCGTCCAGCCTTTTATTGCAACAAAGCCGTCCTTTATATCAACACCAACTGCAATTTTTTCGCCGTACTTTTCAACAGCAGATTTAAGAAAGTCTTCATCCTTAACAGCCGCCGTTCCGAGAATCACTCGGTCAACACCCGCATCAAGATAGGCTTCAACCGTTTCCATATTACGGACTCCGCCGCCAATTTCGATAAATAAACTGCAGGCGTTTCTTATTTTCTTTACAGTTTCAATGTTGGGTGTTGTGCCATCCTTCGCACCTTCAAGGTCAACAAGGTGAAGAAACTTTGCACCGCTTTTTTCAAAGTCAACAGCAATTTCTTCGGGATGCTCACTATAAACGGTCATCTGATCATAGTCGCCCTTGAAAAGTCGGACAGCACAGCCATTTACAAGGTCAATGGCAGGAAATATATTCATTCTGACTCCCCCATTTCACAAAATGCTTTCAAAATCTTAAGACCTACGTCACCGCTTTTTTCGGGATGGAACTGACAGCCGAAAATATTATCCTTTTCAACGCAAGCAGTAATTTCAGCACCGTATTCAGCGGTTGCAGTTACGCTGTCATCACAGTCGTACGCAAAATATGAGTGAACAAAGTAAACACAGTCGCCCTCATTTATGTATTTAAACAAAGGACTTTCCTTTTTAAATTTAAGTGCATTCCAACCGATGTGAGGGATGCTGAGTTCCTTAGGGATTCTTCCTTCCATACCGACAACATTGCCCTCAAGCAGTCCGAGACCGTCATATTCACCGTATTCAAAGCTCTTTTCAAAAAGCATCTGCATACCGAGGCAGATCCCCATAAGCGGCTTTCCTTTTTTTGCTTGTTCAATAACAACCTCGGCAAGACCCGAGGAGAAAAGCTTGTCCGCCGCATCTCTGAATGCACCCACACCGGGCAGGATGAGCTTGTCGGCTTTTTCAATATCCTCTTTTTTACCGGTAACAATAACATCGGCACCGACAGCCTTTAAAGAGCAGGACAAGGAAAAGAGATTTCCGACACCGTAGTTAATAATAGCTATCATTATAAAACTCCTTTTGTTGAGGGAATTTCGTTACGGAAGGCTTCGTCAATGCTGACAGCCGCCTTAAGCGAACGGGCAACAGATTTGAATGTACCTTCAATAATATGATGTGAATTTGAACCTGCAAGCTGGCGGATATGAAGATTTAGTCCGGCATTATGACAAAATGCAATGAAAAACTCTTCAACAAGCTCCGTGTCAAAATCACCGACCTTCTGAGTAGGAATATTAAGTGCGTAACCGAGATAGGCTCTGCCTGATATGTCAACAGCAGTCATAATGAGGCTTTCATCCATAGGAAGAATAAAGTTACCGTAACGGACAATACCTCTTTTTTCACCGAGTGCCTGATTGAAGGCTTTGCCGAGCACTATACCGATATCCTCAACTGTGTGATGATAATCTACATATGTGTCACCCTTGCATTCAACCTGCAAATCAAATCTGCCGTGTTTTGCAAAAAGAGTGAGCATATGGTCAAAAAATCCGCATCCCGTACCGATAATTGACTTACCTGTACCGTCAACATTAAGCTTTAATTTTATATCTGTTTCCGCAGTTTGGCGGTTAATTTCTGCAATTCTCATTTTAATTCCTCCAGAACGGCTTTTACCGCAGTGATAAAAGCTTCCATTTCTTCTCTTGCGCCGATTGTTACTCTGACATAATCCTTGATTTTTTCATCACTGAAATGCCTTACAAGTATACCCCTTGATTTTAGGTTTTCGTAGAGCCTCTGACCTTCAACAGTATCACTTTTTGCAAAAACAAAGTTTGCCTTGGAATCAATTACATCAAAGCCGAGTTTTTTTAGTTCCATAACTGTGTAATCTCTAGTAGCAATGATTTTTTTGCAGTTATCCATATAATAATCATTTTCTTTTATAGCCGCTTCACCTGCAACAAGGGTAAGTCTGTTGATATTATAGGGATTGGTGGAATATTTGATTTTGTTAAGGTCGCTTATAAGCTCCTTGTCACCGAAGGCGAAGCCGAGTCTTGCACCTGCCATGGAACGTGACTTTGAAAAAGTCTGCACAACAAGGAGGTTTTTATACTCTTTGATAAGCGGATAAACCGACTCGCCGCCGAAATCAACATAAGCCTCATCAATAAGCACCACATTATCTCGATTCGATTCGAGTATACCGATTATATCCGCTTTTGAAATAGTCTTGCCGGTAGGAGCATTGGGATTGGCAATAACAATAAAGCAGTTAAGTCCGTTATAATCCTTTGCGTTTATGGAAAAATCCTCGGTTAAAGGAATTTTTACATAGTCAAGACCGTAAAGCTCGGCATAAACCTTGTAGAAGCCGTAGCTGATTTCAGGGAATGCCGCCTTGACACCGTTGCCTGCAAAGGCCATAAATGAAAAGTTAAGTATATCGTCCGAACCGTTTGAAAGATAAATATTCTCTGTTTGAACACCGTAAAGGTCGGTAATTGCTTGTTTAAGGTGTTTACATTCAGGGTCGGAATAAAGGCGTAAATTTGCCGCTTCAAGGGCGTTTACGGCATCAAGTACACCCTGCGAAGGCGGATAGGGTGACTCATTTGTATTAAGCTTGATGTATTTCATATCCCTTGGCTGTTCACCGGGAGTGTAAGCTTCAAGCTTCTGATATTTTTCATTTAAAAATCTGCTCATTTTTAATCCTCAAAACGAACTGTGGCACTTCTTGCATGAGCTGAAAGTCCTTCCTTTTCAGCAAAGAAAGCGACATCATCAGCAACTTTTGAAAGGGCCTCTTTCGTGTAATATGTATACTGTGTCTTTTTAACAAAATCGTCAACAGAAAGCGGACTTGAAAACCTTGCCGTGCCCGTTGTGGGTAAGGTGTGGTTAGGTCCTGCAAAGTAGTCACCCAAAGCTTCGGGACAGTAGCGACCCATGAATATTGAGCCTGCATGCTTGATTTTATCAAGATAATCAAAGGGATTATCAACACAAAGCTCAAGATGCTCGGGTGCAATTTCGTTTGCAATATCAATCGCCTTCATAAGGTCATCGCTTACAATAATTTTACCGTTGTTGTCAATTGAAACTCTTGCAATCTCCTCTCTGGGAAGCAAGGGAATCTGTCTTTCGAGTTCATCGCTTACTGCCTTTGCAAACTTCTCGCAATCGGTAACAAGCACAGCACTTGCCATTTTGTCGTGCTCTGCCTGGGATAGAAGATCGGCGGCAACAAATTTTGCATTGCTTTTACCGTCAGCGACAACAAGAATTTCACTAGGTCCTGCAATCATGTCAATTGATACTATGCCGTAAACCTGCTTTTTAGCTTCCGCAACAAAAGCGTTACCGGGGCCCACGATTTTGTCAACCTTGGGAATAGTTTCCGTTCCGTAAGCAAGGGCAGCAATCGCCTGCGCTCCACCAACCTTGAAAATGCGGTCAACGCCTGCAATTTTAGCAGCGGCAAGTATTACGGGATTAACCTTGCCCTCAGCGTTAGGAGGTGTAGTGATGCAGATTTCACCGCAACCTGCAATTTTTGCAGGGATACTGTCCATAAGAACAGTTGAAGGATAAGCCGCAGTACCGCCGGGAACATAAAGACCTGCCTTTTCAACGGGAATAACCTTCTGACCGATCACCACTCCATCCTTATCGTTAATGGTAAAGCTGTTTCTTACCTGTTTTTCATGGAAGTTACGGATATTTTCTGCGGCCTTTTTGAGAATTTCTATAAAACGGGGCTCAACAGTATTGAATGCTTCTTCAATTTCTGCTTCACTGACTTCAAGAGTTATAAGCTTTGCCTTGTCAAACTTCTCACAATACTCATAAAGAGCCTTATCACCATTTTTTCTTACGTTATAAATAATATCCGCAACAATATCAGATACATCGGTAACGGCAGTTCCACGGGCAAAGATTTCATCATTTGAAACCTCACCATATTTTAAAATACTTATCATTTTTACACACCTACCTGTTCGGAAAGTCCGTTTCTGATTTTTTCGATAATCTCGTTTTTGAACTGATAACTCGCCTTATTTGAAATAAGCCTTGCACTTATGGGCACGATTGTTTCAATTGGCTCGAGATTGTTTTCATAAAGGGTTTTTCCTGTTTCGACAATATCAACTATTACATCGGAAAGACCGAGTATAGGAGCAATTTCAATTGATCCGTTAAGGTGAATTATATCGATATCGCGACATTTTTCAGCATAGAAATGCTCTGCAATATTTGAAAACTTTGTAGCAACACGCAAGGTTGTATTAACATTGTCACGAAAATCCTTTTTAGCTGCAACAGCCATACGGCATTTACCTATGTTGAGGTCAAGGAGTTCATAAACGTCAGGCTCATATTCAAGCAGAATATCCTTACCTGCAACACCTATATCGGCGGCTCCTCGTTCAACATAAATTGCAACATCGGAGGGCTTTACCCAGAAAAATCTGATTCCAAGCTCTTCATTTTCAAATATAAGCTTCCTGTTTTCTTCACGGATTGAGGGACAGGGAAATCCTGCTTTTTCAAACATAGAGTAAACCTTTTCACCTAATCTTCCTTTAGGAAGGGCAATGTCAAGCATTTCCATTTCAGTTATCCCCTTTCTGTGTAACATTAAGCACATGACGGTAACGCAAGCCTTTCGGAATTTCGGTGCATACCCTTACGGTATTACCTGCTGATGAAAGTGATTCCGCTGTTTTAAGAGTATCTGCAATGTTACCTGAATGCAAAAGCACAATATCAACATCGTACTCATTTTCTTTAAGATTAAATCTTTCAAGTGCGTCAAGATAAACGGCAAATCCGATAGCACCGGAGCTTCTGCCCATTTTACGCATAAGCTTATCATACTGACCGCCTGAAAGAATGCTTGCAGGGATGCCTTTTATATATCCCTTGAATGCAACACCGCTGTAATAATTCATATCATTTGTAAGAGAAAAATCAACTTTAATCTTATCTTCAAAACCTGCATCAAGAAGGAATTTTACAAGGAAAGAAAATTCCCTGCAGGCTGATTCCGCCTTTTCAGAGGTGCAGATTTTCTCAAGCTTTTTAATTGCTGTGTTGATTGACACATAGTTTTCCGTAAACACAGAAAGGGTATCCTTTACATTATCGGAAAGATTGTTTTCTGAACAGATAAGATCAATTTCAGCATTGCTCTTTCTGCTCACAGCGGAAAGCAATTTTCCACGGATTGACGGCTCAATTTTACAGTCGTCAAAAACCGATTCAACAATTCCCTCATGAGAAAGCTCAAAAATATAGTTTTCACTTATACTTTCAAGACTTCTGACTGCAAGCAGCATTACCTCGCAGATTTCAAGCAAACCTACGTCGCCAATGCATTCAAGTCCCGTCTGACGGATTTCCTTATAAGAGCGTGAGCTTTTTGAAATACGGTAAACATTTTCATCGTAGTAAAGCTTCTGCACCTGACCGGGAATATCCTTGGAGTTATTTATAATTGACAAGGTAACGTCCGGCTTAAGAGCAAGAAGGCGTCCGTTTGTATCGGTAAAGGAAATAATGCCGTCGGAAACAAGAAAATCCTTGTTCCTTATGTATAAAGCATATTCCTCAAACTTGCTCATTTTATACTGACAATAGCCGAGATTGCTGTAAAGCGAACGAAGAACACATGCGGCTTTTTCATCAGGCTTTAAGATTTTTGATTCGATATTCATTATATTTTCCCCTAAAATGTATTTGCTTTAATACTTTAGCACGATAACACAATAAAGTCAAGTGTTTTCATATAAAAAAACAAAGCCGGCTACATAATGTAGCCGGAAATTTTGCCATTTCTGAAATTATGCGTTAGCCTGCCACTCTTCTGCTTTCTTTGCAGCCATTCTCTTGATATCTTCCTTGGGGTGGATTGAATCTGCACCGCCGTTTACATAAAGGAAGAACTTGCCGTCAGCAGTCTTGTAAAGGCTCTCTTCATAGCCTGCGGGATCACCGAACTCACCGCTTGTCTTCTTTGCAACAAGCTCTGAAGCATCGGTATCGTAAGTAACTTTGCATATAATCTTTTTCATTATAGTTAGCTCCTCTTATATCAAATTTATATTGTCATTATGGCACAAAACTCAGAAAAATTCAATAGCTTAAAAGGAATTTCAGCAAGGTGTCGGTTTATAAGATATTAACGGAATAATTTTATATAATATGTATATGTAAAAAGCTGAATTTATTCCTCACCGTAGGGGCAAACCTTCATGCAGATACCGCAAACTGCTCCCCTGCCAATGTGCTTGAAGTGATTTTTCATATAAGTGCTGCACTTTTCCGCATCAAAAATATCCTCACGCTCACAGTCGGCTGTCCACATATTTCCGCTGATTGCACCACTCGGACAAGCTTTTACACAAGCGTTACAGTTCTCACAAGGTGAAACAGGAACAGTATTGCTAACCTCAAAGGGACAGTCAGTAAATACTGTGCCGAGTCTCACCGCAGAGCCGTACTTACCGTGAAGGAACATTGAGCTTTTGCCGACAGTTCCAAGTCCTGACAATGCCGCAATCTTTTTGTGAGAGTATCTGCCTTTGTAATTCCACCCATCCTTATTGATTGACTGTGAAGCGGCAACAGTAATATAATTATAGCCTTTTTTCTGAAGGAAAAGACCTGCCTTGAGTAAAAGAGAATCGATAAAAGCATTTACGCTTCGGTAATGATTAAAATATGTGTGGGTCGGCTCTGCACCGATTTCATCAACGATTGCCCTTGAAAGTGCAACAACAATACTTACCGCATAATTGCACTTTCCGAAATCACCGTCATCAATACTGCAAAAGCCAACATCACTAGCTCCCTGTGAAAGCAGGTATTCCTTTAATTCGTCCTGTATACTCATTTTATCATCCCTTATAGAAGAACATCTTTTTGCAAAGATCAACCTTGCTCTTATCACTGTTCATAAACTGAATTATGCCCTGCTGACCCTCTTCGGCAAGGAGACCACGGTTTTCAAGCAGTCTTCTGCAATGCCTCGCGGCACCCTTTCCGCCTTCAAAAACAAGCACCTCGTCACCGAGAATGCGCTGAATCTGCTTGCGGGCAAAGGGGAAATGTGTACATCCGAGCACAACGGCATCAACCTTGTTGTCAGCATAAGGTGCAAGGATTGTTTCGAGGTATTCGATTTCCTCCTTGCTGTCAAGTGTACCGCTTTCGATAAAGCGTACAAGCTCGGGTGCAGGCAGAGGAATGAATTCAGCCTCACCCTCGAAGCGTTCAACAAGCTTAAGATATTTTTCTTCCTTCAAGGTAAGCGGTGTTGCGAGCACAAGAACAATGGGCTGCTCCATTGAAAGTGCCGCAGGCTTTACTGCTGGCTCAAGACCGATAATCGGAAAATCAGGATACTTTTCACGAAGCACGGCAGCTGCCGCACTTGTTGCCGTGTTGCAGGCAATTACAACAGCCTTTGCACCCATTTCCATCAACATTTCAACACCGTCAACGGTAAGCTGTCTTATCTCCTCTTTGGATTTAATACCGTAAGGAGCGTTTGCCGAATCACCGAAATAAATATAATTTTCATCAGGCATAAGCTTATAAAGCTTGCGCAGAACGGTTATACCGCCCATACCTGAATCGATAACTGCAATAGGATCAGATTTTTTATTCATATAATTTCACCAACCTTATCATTGGTATTATAACACACTTTTTATAAAAATGTACCGCAGAAGCCTATTATTTTACAAGTTTCTGCGGTTTTTTTACATTTTTAAAATTGAAGTCTTATGCTCTGTGCCACTTTACGCCCTGAGGAGTGTCCTCAAGAACAATTCCCTGAGACTTGAGCTCATCACGGATGCGGTCAGCCTCCGCCCAGTTCTTGTTCTTTCTTGCGTCGTTTCTCTGCTGAATGAGTGCTTCGATTTCATCGTCAAGATTTGAAGCGGCATTACGGTTGTAAAGAAGACCGAGAACTCCGACAAGCTCATCAAACACCTTGATTGCGTACTCAACAAGAGCCTTTGACTGAACGCCGTCATTAACGTTAGTGTTGATATCACGGACAAGCTCAAAGATTGCGCCGAGTGCCTCACCTGTGTTGAGATCATCCTCCATAGCTTCTATGAACTTTGCCTTTTTGCCGTCAATAAGTGCAATAATTTCTGTATCCTTATCCCCTGCTTCATCCTTTGCATTTTTAAGAGCAAAATCCATATTGTCACGACATGTATAAAGTCTTTCGAGAGAAGCCTTGCACTGTGCAATAGCATCAAAGCTGTAATTGATGGGGCTTCTGTACTGGCATGAAATCATAAGGTAACGGATAGGCTCGTATCCATACTGCTCAGCAACGTCACGTACTGTAAAGAAGTTGCCGAGTGACTTTGACATCTTAACCTTA
>JAZRFT010000019.1:0-15621 GCA_045643805.1 Acutalibacteraceae bacterium | reverse complement strand
AGGCGGGGGAATAATGCCGCTACTTTTTGAGCAGTTCCCGAAAGGGTAACCGTGTGGCCTGCGTTAAAGGCATAAGAGTGGCACATTTGTGCAATTCGGGTGGTACCGCGAGTATTCTCGTCCTGATTTATCGGGACGAGTTTTTATTTTTTATAAGCAATTTATTTCAAATATGAAAGGAATGTATAAACTATGCAGTGGATGGGTTTGAACGAAATCCGAGAGAAATATCTCTCATTTTTTGAAAGCAAGGACCATTTAAGGCTCCCAAGCTTTTCACTTGTACCTCAGGGAGATAAGAGTATCCTTCTTATCAACGCAGGTATGACACCGATGAAAAAATACTTTACAGGTGAGGTTACACCTCCCCGTAACAGAGTTACAACCTGTCAGAAGTGTATCCGTACACCTGACATTGAAAATGTAGGTAAAACTGCGCGTCACGGCACTTATTTTGAAATGCTCGGCAACTTCTCCTTCGGTGATTATTTCAAGAGAGAAGCCACAGCATGGGCTTGGGAATTCTTCACAAAGGTGCTTGAAATCCCCGAAGAGCTTCTTTATGTCAGCGTTTACCTTGAGGATGACGAGGCTTTCGACATCTGGACAAAGGAAGTAGGCGTTGATCCCTCACATATGGTTCGCTTCGGTAAGGAGGATAACTTCTGGGAGCACGGTGCAGGTCCCTGCGGTCCTTGTTCCGAAATCTATTTTGACAGAGGTCCCGGGAAGGGCTGTGGCAGTCCCGATTGTAAGGTTGGTTGTGACTGTGACCGTTTCATTGAAGTATGGAACCTTGTTTTCACACAGTTTGAAAATGACGGTAACAACAACTATACACGCCTTGCTCATCCCAATATCGATACAGGTATGGGTCTTGAAAGACTTGCTTGCGTAATGCAGGACGTTGACAACCTCTTTGAGGTTGACACTGTGCAGAACATTATGAAGCACATTATCAGAATCGCAGGCATTAACTACCACGATGATGCAAACAAGGATATTTCACTCCGTGTTATCACTGACCACATCAGAAGCACAACCTTTATGGTTGGTGACGGTGTTCTTCCTTCAAACAGCGGCAGAGGTTATGTTTTAAGAAGACTTCTCCGCCGTGCTGCAAGACATGGTCGTCTTATCGGTATTGACAGACCTTTCCTTGCAGAGGTTTGTGAAACTGTTATTGCTGAAAATGCAAACGCATACCCCAACCTTGTTGAGAAGAAGGATTATATCAAAAAGGTTATCTCAATGGAAGAGGATAGCTTCTATAAGACCATCGATTCAGGTCTTGGCCTTCTTAACGAAATGATGGCAAAGGCTGAAAACGGTGTACTTTCCGGTGAGGATGCTTTCAAGCTTCAGGATACCTACGGCTTCCCTATTGACCTTACAAAGGAAATTGCCGAGGAAAACAAGCTTACCGTTGATGAAGAAAAGTTCAGAGAGCTTGTTCAGGAAGCAAGACTTCTTGCAAAAAGTGCAAAGCGTGATGCCGCTGACTCTGACTGGAGAAATTCTGGTGTATCACTTAAGGATCTTCCCGCAACTGTATTTACAGGCTATACCGAAAACAACACAGAATCAAAAATCCTCGCAATTGTTGCTGACGGTGAAAGAGTGGAAGTTCTCGAGGACGGTGCTGATGCATCACTTGTTCTTGACAGAACATCCTTCTATGCTGAAAGCGGCGGTCAGGTAGGCGATTGCGGTAAGATTACAATCGGCGAAAGCATCTTTGAGGTTGCAAAGACAACAAAGGACGCAGATGGTGTAGTCCTTCACCATGGTACACTTTCAGGTGATGCCGTTAAGGTTGGTGACAGCGCTGTTACAGCTTACTGTGAAAAGGCCCGTCAGGCTACTGTAAGAAATCACACATCAGCCCATCTTCTTCAGGCAGCTTTGAGAGAGGTTCTCGGCTCACATGTTGAGCAGGCAGGTCAGCTTGTTGATAAGGATGTCTGCCGTTTTGACTTTGTTCACTTTGCCGCTATGACTCAGGATGAAATTAACCTTGTTGAAGAAAAGGTTAATGACATCATTCTTTCTGCAATAGATGTTGATGTAAGAGAAATGCCTATTGAAGAAGCAAAGGCTATGGGTGCAATGGCACTCTTCGGTGAAAAGTACGGAGACGTTGTACGTGTTGTAAAGGTTGGCGATTTCTCAACCGAGCTTTGCGGTGGTACTCATGCTGAAAATACAGGTAAAATCGGTCTTTTCAAAATTGTTAATGAATCCTCTGTTGCCGCAGGTGTAAGAAGAATCGAAGCTGTTACAGGCAAAAACGTAATGAAGTATATCGACTCAAAGCTTAAGCTTATTTCTGATACCGCATCTGCAATTAAGGTAGCAAACGCAAACGACCTTGCAGTTAAGGCAAATGCTCTCATGGGTGACCTTAAGGCAAAGGAAAAGGAAATTGAAAAGCTTTCAGGCGTTCTTGCAAACATTAAGACTGAATCAATGCTTTCAAACGCTGTAAAAGTCGGCGATGTAATGCTTGTTACCGCTTTCCTTGAAGATACAACCGTGGACGAACTTCGTAAAATGTGCGACCTTGTAAAGAGCAAGGGCGACAACTACGTCGGCGTAATCGGCGGTGTGCAGAAAGCAAAGGGTACAGGTAACATCTGTACTTGTTGCGGTAAGGATGCAGTTGCTTGCGGTGCACACGCAGGTAACCTTGCAAGAGAGGTTGCAAAGCTTGCAGGTGGCTCAGGCGGCGGTAAGCCCGACAGCGCAATGGCAGGCGCAAAGGACGTAAATGCACTTCCCGAGGCAATCAGAAAGGCAGAGGAAATTCTTTCTGCTATGCTTTAATGAAGGGTCTGATAAAAATGAAAAAGCTTTCAGCAGTTTTTGTAACAATTTTGTTGTTTATATCTTTAACTGTATATTCCGCGGCGGCTTATGATTATTCCGTTTTTGAGGCTGAATTTGATATACCGGATGAATTTTCGGTGTTCTACGGTGAAGAATATATGCATGAAACGGAGGCTTTCAGATTTGTTGCCGAGGATAATAGTGTTGAGCTTTCGTGCTATCATCTTGAAAATACCGACGAAATGTCATTCTTCTTTACAAATCTGACTGAAGCGGTGGAATATTTTTTTGACAATATTTCGGCTTTTGACAACAGTGATTTCACCTTTCAGTCAGTGCAGACCTGGCACGGTAACGGTTTAAGTGACGGTATTATGTTTGAAGGCATTGTGAATAAGTCAGGTAAAGATGTACCCATTGAAACTTATGCTTTTTCTACAGCCGGCAATCTTTACGGCTTTGAGTTCTTAATTTACAACGAATCGGCTCGCAGTCTTATCGATGAGATTGTCAACTCAATTTATATCACTGATTTCGATTCCTACATCGGTGAAGAGGATGAGTATAATGCTGATTTTGAAGATATGTACAGTATCTTATTTGTTGTCTTTGTTTCTGTTGCAGGTGTTTTAAGTGTTATAATTAAATCAAAAAGCAGTTCAAACAGAGGTAAAAAGTCGGAGAACGCTACCGATGCTTCTGCTCAAAAGCCTTCATTTACGAAATTCGAGCTTAACGGCAAGAATATCAATGCTTTAAATGAAAGATTCACCGTCGGTAAGCGTGACGATAACTTTGCTCAGCAGGAGCTTGAAAAAGAGCGTAGAGATAGAAAAAATATGTTTGATTAACATTAACAACTTAAGGAGGAAACATTATGGATTGCATTTTTTGTAAAATTGCAGCAGGGGAAATTCCTGCAAAAAAAGCCTATGAGGATGAAAGCGTAGTAGCCTTCTACGACCTTGAGCCCCAGGCACCCGTTCATATTCTTATCATTCCCAAGGAGCACATTGCTTCCTGTGCTGAAATCACTGAGGAGAACAGTGCAGTAATCTCTCACATCTTTGAGGTTGCCGCTAAGCTCGGCAAGGAGCTCGGTCTTGATAACGGATACAGAATTGTGAATAATTGCGGAGCAGACGGCGGACAGACCGTACATCACCTTCATTTCCATATGATGGGCGGCAGACAGTTCGGTTGGCCTGCAGGCTGATAAAACAAAGAAAAGGTGTGACCTTTGCGGGTCACACCTTTTAGTTTTATTAAGTTTTATCAGTCGGTAATATATCTTTCTCTCATACCGCCTACAACATCGGGAAGGTCGGTGATAATACCGTCACAGCCGATTTTTAAAAGTCGGTCAATAGTGAATACGCCGTCAACAGTCCATGGGTTAACCTTCAAGCCCATCCTGTGAGCATAATCAACAAACCATTGGCTCACAAAAATGTGGTGGGGATGAATCGCATCACAGCCTAAGGATTTTGTAAACGGAATCTGGCGCCATGCCATTTGTAAAAGAGTAGGGCTCTTGGGGGAGTAGAGGAAGCCTGTTTTACACTTGCTGTCAATCGTTTTAGCTTCAATAAGAAGCTTGGGGTCAAAGGAGGAGATGAGGAGTCTGTCAAAAAGGTTGTGCTCCTTGACGGCTCTGATAGTCTCTCTTACAATAGCTGTCTCGGACTCCTTGGGACTTTTGATTTCGATATTGAGTACGGAAGTATCTGTTGTTTCAACGAATGAAAGGAATTCGTCAAGGGTGGGTATCTCCGTGCCTTCAAATTTTCTGCTGAAATATGACCCGAAATCATAGTTTTTGAGCTCGTCAAGAGTCATATTAGCAACCTTGCCTTTACCTGTTGAAGTTTCATCAATTGTATAATTGTGGCAGATTACAACCTTGCCGTCCTTTGTGATATGCACATCTGTTTCGAAGCCGTCGCAACCAAGCTCGTAAGCCTTTTTAAAAGCAGCAAGAGTGTTCTGCGGAGCATATTTATTTGCGCCTCTGTGGGCGATTACAAGACTTTTAGCCATAATACTTCCTCCGTTTTAGCCATTTTAAATTATTATATCACTATGGTATATAAAAATCAAGAAAATCATAAATAATTAAACATATATTTAAGTTTATATTCATAAAATTGTTGACCTTTCAAAGTGTTTTGTGGTACAATAATCCAAAATATAATTATAAGGAGAAGATTATGGATAGGACAACTTTTATTCAGAAGCTTATTTTCAGAATTTCGGCTCTTTTATTCGTTATGAGTACCATTGTAGGTTGGTTTAACATCAAGCCTGAATGTATTATGCTCAAGCTTGATACAATTTTCACACAGCAGGAAATTACCGGTTGGGGCACCTCTGCTGCCTGGTGGGCTCAGGTTGCGGGAAAAAGCGAAAAGGCTGAGGACTACGCAAAGCTTCTTTATTCAAAAGAAGGCCTTGGACTTAACATTTACCGCTACAATGTAGGTGCAGGTGAAAAGGATAATCCGAACACCCGTCTCTGGAGGGATTCATGGAGAAGTACTGAAAGCTTCCTTGTGTACAATGAGGCAACCGGCGAATACGAATATGACTGGTCAAAAGATGCTGCAGCACAGAATATGCTTGATTTGTGCCTTTCCTACGGTTGTATTGATACAGTTGTTCTTTTTGCTAACTCTCCGCATTATTCTATGTGTGTTTCCGGTCAGGCTTCCGGCGGACTTCAGCCTGCACAGAGTAACCTTAAAAAGGATTGCTACGATGATTTTGCAGAATATATGCTTGACATTGCGGAATACTTTATCGGTAAGGGTATTCCCGTTAAGTATATCAGTCCCATCAATGAGCCTCAGTGGGACTGGGGTGGTGATTGGGTCGGTCAGGAAGGCTGTCACTATGAGATTGACGAGGTTATCGAAGTAGGTAAGGCTTTTGCGGCTGAAATCAAGGAAAGAGGCCTTGACGTTAAGCTTTCACTTGCCGAAAGCGGTCAGGTTGGCGACCACGCAATGGATTGCATTGACAGAATTTATGAAAATCAGGATATCGTTGATGTTCTCGGCACATATGCATATCACAGCTATTGGACAGATAACAACTTCACTCTTAAAAAGGCATACGGCGAATATATCCGCAGAAACTACAAGGATGTTGAGCTTGAAATGAGTGAGTGGTGTGAGCTTCCCTGTCAGCACACAACTGATGATATTGAAGGCGCTCTTATTATGGCTCGTACAATCAGCGAGGATGTTTCTCTTACCGGTGTTAACAGCTGGACTTCCTGGGTTGCTGTTAATGAAGATGTTAAATACGCTGACAGTATGATTGGTGCAGATTTCGACTGTAACTACTATGAAATTGCAAAGAGATACTACTCAATGGCTCACTTCTCAAAGTTTGTACCCGTAGGTAGTAAGGCGGTTAACTTTGATGTAAGCATTGCAGATATTACTTCTGAAAAAGCTTGGTGGAAGCAGGAAATCAACGGCAGAGAATATCCCGTTTACCTTATAGAAAACAAGATGAACGTATCTGCGTTCAAAACTCCCGATGGAGATTATGTTGCTGTAATTGTAAATCAGGGCGATGCTAAGAATGTTAAACTCTGTATGCCGCTCTACGATGTAAAGGCTTACACAACCGATGCTGACAGAAATCTTGAGCTTACCCATGAAAGCGGTGGAATTACAAGTGTTAAGATTCCCGCAAAGAGCATTACAACAATTACATTTGAAAAATAATTTGTGAAAGGTGCGCCACGTATATGTAATATGCGTGGTGCATGGTAATTATTATGCGACTTTTAACAAGCGAAGAAATGAAGCTCGTTGAGCAATATACTGCAAAGTTTGGCATTTCCTATAAAATTATGATGGAAAATGCAGGTGTCGCCTGTGCACGTAATATCCGTAATGAAATTGAAAAGGACACTATGCTTACAAAACGTGTTGTTATTGTCTGCGGTAAGGGTAATAATGGCGGTGACGGTTTTGTAATTGCAAGAAAGCTTTCTGAAAGCGGATACAATGTTTGTGTTATACTTGCAATGGGATATCCCACAAGCCAGGAAGCAACTTATATGTATAAGCTTGTGCTTGATAACGGTATTCCTACCTTGTGGTACGATACTGATAAAATCAAAGCTTTACAGACAATCAAAAGCGCTGACGTAATAGTCGATGCTTTGTTCGGGTTCAGCTTCCGTGGTGAGCTTGATGTTGAGATGAAAGCGCTTTTAAATGAAATGAACAGTACAAAGGCTGTCAAGTTTGCTGTTGACCTTCCGAGCGGTGCGCATTGTGACAGCGGAAGCTGTGATGAGGCCAGCTTCAAGGCTGATTTCACAATCGCTCTTTCATCGCTTAAGCCTGCACATATTATTCAGCCTGCGGCAGGCTGTTGCGGTGATATTATCATTGCAAACATCGGTATACCCGAGGAAAGCTACAATATAGTTAAAAACGGTCTTTATACCTATAACAAAGCTGAAATCAAAAAGCTTTTCCCTAAAAGGGAAAGTGATTCTCATAAAGGCACCTTCGGTCATGTCCTTTGCATCTGCGGCAGCAGAAATATGCCGGGTGCGGCTGTAATGGCTTCTTCAGCCGCTTTGAGAAGCGGAGCAGGACTCGTTACTCTTGCATTCCCTGAAAACCTTTACGGTACCGTTTCGGCAAAGCTTACTGAAGCATTATTTATGCCTCTTTCCGAAAATGAGGAAGGAACGCTTTCTGCAGAGTGCCTCAACAAGCTGCTTTCCGAAATTGATAAATACAGCGCTGTTGTTATCGGCTGCGGACTTGGTATAAATGAGGATACTAAGGCGGTTGTAAGAGCGGTTATTGAAAATTCAAAGGCTCCCGTTATTGTTGATGCCGATGCGCTAAATATCATTTCCAAGGAAATTTCAATTCTTGCGAACAAGAAAAGTGATGTTGTTATTACACCTCATATCGGTGAAATGCAACGCCTTACAAAGCTTGACAAAGAGGTAATTATGAACGACAAAACACGTGTTGCAAGAGCGTTCAGTGAGCAATACGGCATTTATGTTGCCTTAAAGAGCTCAAATACCATTGTTTCTGCTCCGGGTGAGGAAAGGGTTTATGTAAACAACACCGGCAACACAGGGCTTTCAAAGGGCGGTAGCGGTGATGTTCTTGCAGGTCTTATAGGTGGCTTTGTTGCACAGGGCTTCAAGCTCTCTGATGCCTGTATATCCGCAGTATTTGTTCACGGATATACAGGTGATGCTGTGAGTGAACGTACATCAAAATCGGGTATGTTACCTATGGATGTCGTAAATGAGCTTGCTTACACTCTTGCACAGTTTGAAAATTAAGGTCGCGGTAATCGGATTAGATAAGCCTTAAATTCAAGAAGCAGATATCGAAAAAGATATCTGCTTCTTTGTTAACTTAAATGTTTTTACGGCATAAAATATTAGTACTCCGTTGTTTAAAACCAAAGTCAAAAGGTAAAACTATTGACAGATTGAAATATACAGTAAACTTTTCGGAGGCCGATATGTCAATTAAACGAGGAGAAATATATTATGCCGACCTAAGTCCCGTTGTTGGTTCAGAGCAGGGTGGAATAAGGCCTGTTCTTATAGTGCAGAACGATGTGGGAAATAAATTCAGCCCGACGGTAATTGCAGCTGCAATAACAAGTCAACGCTTTAAAACCAATCTGCCTACTCATATCAAGGTCAACGCTGACGGTTGCGGACTTGCCAAGGATTCCATTGTACTTTTAGAGCAGGTGAGAACTCTTGATAAAAAAAGACTCCGTGAAAAAATGGGAAACCTTGACCCCACTGATATGTACAAAATCGATAAAGCCTTATCCGTAAGCTTTGGTCTTTCGGGAACAAATGTTACTACATAAGGCAAAAAAATAACGGCTCACAATGAGCCGTTATTTTAATTTTAATTATTTCTTCGCTTTCTTTTCCTTTGCAAAGAATGCACCGATTATCATAAGCACTACATAAGTGATAAGATAGAAGAGAACAGGAAGTGAGAATGTTCCGTTTGCCTGTGCAGCCTGATAGGGATAAACACCGTGTGCGAAGATAGCGGCGATAACCATAAAGATTGAGCCCGCAATTGCAAGAAGGGGAGCAATCTTACCCTTGAGTACGCCAAGATCCTTACTCTTGATGAACATGCTGATGAAGATAGGGATGTACATAGCGTAGGTTGTGATGATGGGAAGCTCTGATGAGTCAAATGAGAAGAGACCGAACCAGGGAGTGTCAAGGTTAGCACCGTAGAAATAGAGGAGCCAGAGACCGCTGATGAAAAGTCCCATCATTGATGAGTTACCGGGCATATTTGTTGCAGGGTCAACCTGCTTGAAGATTTCGGGTGCGGGACCTACATTACGAGCTGCAATAGCATGGAATGCTCTTGAGCATCCGAGTGTAAGACCGTTGAGAGTGCCGAGACATGAAATAACAACAAAGAGGAAAAGACCTGTACCTGCAATGTTTGAGAATACTGCTGAGAAAGCGATTCTCGCACCTGCTTCGCCGCCTGCCATGATAACTTCATTCTTGATGCCGCCTGCAAGACCGATATAGTAAGTAATGTAAACAGCTACGATAATAAGAGTACCCATAACAAGAGCCTTGGGAAGGTTTTTCTTTGCGTCCTTAAGCTCGGCGTTAAGTGATGTTGCGCAAATCCAGCCTTCGTATGCGAAAGCAGTAGCAACAACAGCCTTGAAGAGACCGCTTGAAGTTGAAATGTCTTCATTTACGATTGTTGTGAAGTTTTCAACAAGAAGTCCGTTTGAAAGACCCTTGATTGTTCCGACGATTGCCATAAGGAAAAGAGGTATGAGCTTGATAAAGGTTGCGGAAACCTGGAATTTACCTGCAATCTTGGGAGCGATTGAGTTCATAAAGAACACAGAAATGAGAAGAGCACCTGCAATTGTCATACACTGAGGACCTGCAATGCTGAGCTGTGACTCTGCAGGAAGGAATGCGTTAATGAAAACGCAGAGGTATCTTGCACTTACCCATGCAAGAACGGATGTAAGGGTGGGATAGTAGAACACAGCGAGGAACCATCCCATGAAGTAAGCGTATTTCTTACCGCACATTGCTTCTGCATAGTCAACAATACCGCTGACCTTTTCGTGCTTTGTTGCAAGGATTGAGAATGCATATGCACAAGCGACCATAATGATACCGCCGATAATCCATGCTAAAATACCAACGGGAAGATTACCGCCGGTTTCGGTAAGGATTTTTTCAGCCTTGAAAAAAACGCCACTGCCGATTACGGTGCCGACAACAGTACAGATGGCTGTCATAAGACCGTATTTTTTGTTAAGTTGAGTTGCCATTTTGTTTCTCCTTTTCAAATAGTTTAGTACACTAAATTTATCATATTTTATTATGTTAGTCAATAAAAAAATACTATTTTTTTGCAAGCTTAGTCGTTTTAGGAAAAATAAAATGAAAATCAGGTATATTTATAGAAAAATAATCAGAAAAACAGTTGATTTTTCGGTTTTCATATTGTATAATACAAACAACGAACATTTGTACGCTCGGAGGTAAAATCATGTCAGATAAACAAAGTGCATTGAAAGCGGCTCTTGCCCAGATAGAAAAGCAGTACGGTAAAGGTGCAATTATGCGCCTTGGTCAGAATACGGAAATGAATGTTGAAGCTATTTCAACCGGTTCAGTAGGCCTTGACCTTGCAACGGGTATCGGCGGTCTTCCTAAGGGAAGAATCGTTGAGATTTACGGTCCCGAATCATCAGGTAAAACAACCCTTGCTCTTCATTGTATTGCCGAAGCACAGAAGGCAGGCGGAGAGGCTGCATTTATTGACGCTGAACACGCCCTTGATCCCGTTTATGCAAAGGGACTCGGTGTTGATGTTGATTCACTTCTTGTTTCACAGCCCGATAACGGTGAGGATGCTCTTTCTATTACAGAGGCTCTTGCACGCTCAGGCGCTCTTGATGTGATTGTTGTCGACTCCGTTGCGGCACTTGTACCCAGAGCTGAAATCGAAGGCGAAATGGGTGATAGCCACGTCGGCCTTCACGCAAGACTTATGTCACAGGCACTTCGTAAGCTTACAAGCGTTATTGCAAAGTCAAATACACTTGTTATTTTCATCAACCAGCTTCGTGAAAAGGTTGGCGTAATGTACGGTAATCCCGAGGTTACAACCGGTGGCCGTGCACTTAAATTCTATTCATCAATCAGAATTGATGTAAGAAAAACCGAGCAGCTCAAGGCTCCCGGTAATGAGTTTATCGGTGCAAGAACAAGAGCAAAAATTGTCAAGAATAAGGTTTCACCTCCGTTCAAAGAGGCTGAATTTGATATTATGTACGGCAAGGGCATTTCCCGTGTGGGTGAAATTGTTGACCTCGGTGTTAAGTTTGAGGTTATCAATAAGAGCGGTGCGTGGTTCTCCTACGGTGAAACCCGTCTCGGCCAGGGTAGAGATAATGTAAAGCTTCTTTTCGAAAGAGAAAAAGCACTTGCAGCCGAAATCGAGGACAAAATCCGCAAAATTATGTCAGGCGAAGTTGTAGAAAAGGAAGCTGAAGCTGCTAAGGAAGCAAAAATCGTTACTCCTAAAAGACCTTCAAGCAGCCTCAGAGCAAGAATTGACATTGCTGTTGACGATGACGAATAATGAAGCTGACATATAAAAAAGGAAAAGGCGATAAAATACACATAAGCATCGACGGTGAGTACGCTCTCACCGTCGATGAGATGTATTTTGCCTCGTTGTATTTAAAAGACGGTCAGGAAATAAGTGAAGAGGAATTCACCGCACTTTCGGAGACGGTGAACATCCGTCGTGCTTATAACTGTGCCGTTTCCTTACTTTCAAGGCGTGACCACAGTGAAAAGGAGCTTTTGCGTAAGCTTAAGGAAAAAGGATATGCAGAAGGAGCTGAGTCGGCTGTTGAAAAGCTTAAAAACAGCGGTTACATTGACGATGAACGCTTCTGTCGTCTTTATGCTTCGGAGCTTGTAAGGGTTAAGAGCTACGGCAAAAAAAGAGTTGAACAGGAGCTTTACCGTAAAGGTGTCAGCCGTGAAATAATTAATAGTGTATTAGAAGAAATTTCATTTGACACAGACACATTAAGTGATATAATTAAAAGGAAGTATCTTTCAAAAATGACTGATGAAAAGGGCAGGCAAAGGATCTTTAATGCTCTTATGCGCCTTGGTTATTCTTACAGTGAAATCCGTGAGGCACTCATAAGTCTTGATGAAGAAATTACCTGCGAGGTGTACGATGAGTAAAATTGCAATGATAGGACTCGGTTGTCCTAAAAATCAGGTGGACGGTGAAATGCTTTTGTCCCGTCTTGTTGACGGCGGCTTTGAAATTATCGGTGAGCTTACTGAAGCTGACCTTGTTATAATAAATACCTGCGGCTTTATTGACGACGCAAAACAAGAAGCCATCGATAACATTCTTTATGCTGTTTCTCTTAAAGAGGAGGGACTTGTTAAAGGTGTTGTTGTAACGGGTTGTCTTGCTGAACGCTATCAGCAGGAAATCATAAACGAAATCCCCGAGGTGGATGCCGTTGTGGGCATCGGTGCAAACGGTGAAATTGCTGAAATCTGCAAAAAAGTCCTCGAAGGTAACACAGTTGCAGAGTTTCCTTCAAAATATTGTATGCCTCTTGAGGGTGACAGAATTCTTTCAACGCCTTCTCATTATGCATATCTTAAAATTGCCGAGGGCTGTTCAAACTGCTGTACCTACTGCGCAATTCCTTCTATCCGCGGTAAGTTCAGAAGCCGTGAAATTGAGAACATCATCGAAGAAGCAAAGAGTCTTGCCGCAAACGGCATCAAGGAAATTGTTGTCGTTGCCCAGGACACAACCCGTTACGGTATTGATCTTTACGGTGAGCTTAAACTGCCTGCACTCCTTAAAGAGCTTTGCAAAATTGACGGTATTGAATGGATAAGACTTCTTTATTGCTATCCGGAGTGCCTTACCGATGAGCTTATTGATGTAATGGCAAGTGAGGATAAAATCTGCAACTATATTGATTTACCCTTACAGCACGCTGACGGTGATGTGCTCAAAAGAATGAACAGAACGGGTGACGAGAAAAGTCTTACTGAGCTCATTGAAAAGGTAAGAGCAAAAATCCCTGATGTTGTAATCCGCACAACCTTTATTACGGGCTTCCCCGGTGAAACCGAGGAGAATTTTGAAACACTCTCACGCTTTATTAACAATGTAAAATTCGACCGTCTCGGTTGCTTTGCGTATTCACCCGAAGAGGGAACCTTTGCGGCAAAGATGGATAATCAGCTTGACGATGAAGTCAAGGCTCACAGAAGTGAAATCATAATGCAGCAGCAGTATGAGATTTTTTCCGACAAGCAGGAAAGCAGAGTAGGAACGGTTATGACCGCTATTGTTGACGGATTTGATGAAGAAAATATGCTTTACATGGGCAGAACTTATATGGATGCACCTGAAATTGACTCAAGTGTTATTATTTCAACCGAGGATGAGCTTGAGCAAGGACAGTTTGTTAAGATTAAAATTCTCGGCGTTGATGACTGCGACCTTGTGGGTGAGGTTGTGGAGTAAAAATCTGTTGACAAAACTGAAATCGCTGTGTATAATGTACTAAACAAATATTCAAATGCGTTTAAAGGGAGAAGTAATCACACACCCTTCATCCAAGAGAGGAACTGTAAGGTGAAAGTGTTCCGTTGAAGAAGTGATGAAATGCACCCGTCAGCACCCGAGGGGAAACCTAGTATCCGAGGGCGTAGGTCGGCGTTAACGGCAAGGCTATTTTAATGTAGCTGATGAGTTATAAGTCAGAGTGGAACCGCGTTTTGACGCCTCTGTACCGGAGCTTTCGGTGCAGAGGCTTTTTTTGTTTGTATTTGCAGCTAAAAGGTGGTAATATATGTTCGACAGATTAAAAGAAGATTTGCAATGTGTCAAGGACCGTGACCCTGCGGCAAGAAGCAACGTCGAAATTATGCTTCTTTACCCTGGGTATAAAGCCGTAAGGGCTTACAGAAGGGCGCATTGGTGCTATAATCATAAAATGTACTTTCTGGCCCGTGCCATTTCACAGCATTGCGTAAAAAAGACTAATATTGAAATTCATCCCGGTGCACAGATTGGCAGACGCTTTTTCATTGACCACGGAACCGGGGTTGTTATCGGTGAAACGGCAATTATCGGTGACGACTGTACAATTTATCAGGGCGTTACCCTCGGCGGTACGGGTAAGGACCACGGTAAACGACATCCTACCCTCGGCAACAATGTTCTTGTAGGCTGCGGAGCAAAAGTGCTCGGACCGTTTACCATCGGTGACAATTCAAATGTAGCAGCAGGTTCCGTTGTTCTTTCGGCAATTCCTGAAAACTCAACAGCAGTCGGATCGCCTGCAAGAGTTGTTAAACAAAACGGTAAACGAGTAGATAAGCTTGACCACGTACACACTCCCGACCCTGTTGCGCAGGAGCTGTGTGTGCTTAAAGCAAAAATAGAAAAACTTGAAAAACATATAAAAGAACTGGAGGAAAACCAATGAAAGTTTTTAACACACTCACAAGAGAAAAACAGGAGCTTATTCCTATAAAGGAAGGCGAATATAAAATCTACGCCTGCGGTCCTACCGTGTATAACTTCATCCACATCGGTAATGCAAGACCTCTCTGCGTATTTGACGTTCTTCGCCGTTACCTTGAATACAGAGGTAACAAAGTAAATTTCGTTCAGAATTTTACCGATATTGATGATAAAATCATCCGCCGTGCAAACGAAGAGGGTGTAACCTTTAAGGATATTTCCGAAAAGTACATCGAAGAATTCTGGGTTGACGCAAAGGGTATGAATGTGCGTGAGGCTACAACTCATCCCAAGGCAACAGAAACAATGGATGAAATCATCAGCATTGTTAACGGCCTTGTTGAGAAGAATTTTGCTTATGAGGTAAACGGTGACGTTTATTTCAGCACAAAAAAGTTTGATGAGTACGGTAAGCTTTCACATCAGCCTCTTGAAGACCTTGAAGCAGGCGCAAGAATCAATGTAGGTGAAGTAAAGCGCGAGCCTATGGACTTCGCTCTCTGGAAGAGCGCAAAGCCCGGTGAACCCTATTGGGAGTCTCCTTGGGGCCACGGCCGTCCCGGTTGGCACATCGAATGCTCTGCAATGGTTCGTAAGTTCCTCGGTGAAACAATTGATATTCACTGCGGCGGTCAGGACCTTATCTTCCCTCACCACGAAAACGAAATTGCACAGAGTGAGTGCTGCAACGGTGCTCCCTTTGCAAACTACTGGATGCACAATGGCTTCATCACCGTTGACAAGGTTAAGATGTCAAAGTCACTCGGTAACTTCTTCACAGTACGTGATGTTGCTGAGCAGTTCGGCTATGAGCCGATCCGTTACCTTATGATTTCCTGCCAGTACAGAAGTCCCATCAACTACAGCTTCGACGCTATCGCACAGTGCAAGGCTTCACTTGAAAGACTTTACACCTGCCGTGATAACCTTGACTTTGCTCTTAAGAATGCAAAGGACGAGGCAGGGGAGAAGGATGCTGAAATCATTGCTCTTATCGACGGTAAGAAGGATAAGTTCATTGAAGCTATGGAGGATGACCTTAACACAGGTGAGGCTCTCGGTGCGTTGTTTGAGCTTGTTAAGGATATCAACCTCAACGTAAATGACGGTGTTAAGTCAAAGGCTCTTGTTGAGTACGCAATCAAGGTGTTTGATGAGCTTGTCGGAGTTC
>JAZRFT010000018.1:0-54739 GCA_045643805.1 Acutalibacteraceae bacterium | reverse complement strand
CCTTATCAAGCTTGACAATTGCTGTATCGAGATATTTTGAAAGAATTTTTGCAGCCTCACGAGGATCATCGGTTTTAGTAAGCTTGAGAGCCTCTGTTCTGTTGGGAAGGAAATAATCGGCAATGCCGAGAATTCTCTCATAGCCCTCAAGGGTCATATCATCATAAAAGCCTGTATCGAGAATAACGGTTGTGCCCTCATTTTTTAGCCTTTCGTAAACCTCGGGGAAGCCTGTATGCATAGCAACAGCCTTAGCACCCTTAAGAGCGTTATAAACGTCTTCGGCATCAACGGCATTCTCTTCATTACCGTAGGAAACAAAGGTACGGTCCTTAGGCGTAATTGCAGCCGCAGTAATGTTAACGGCAATATTTTTGCCCTTGAATACGTTTACGGGCTCTACACCTGCCTTTTCAAATTCTTCCTTGGCAAAGCGAGAAAACATATCCTCTGAAAGCTCGGTAACGGTCTTGGTAGGAACGCCAAGACGTGAAAGAGTTATCATAGTTCCGGGCACTCCTCCACCGATGCAAAGAGAGAATTTATCGGTATAAATTTCCTCACCCTCGTCGGGAAGTCGGGGCATTTTATCAAAAAGTAAATCGACGTTTGTTTTGCCGTAGCCTGCTGCAAAATTCATTTTATCATTCCTCACATTTTAATACTATTATATTTTAAACAAAGAAAAATGAAAAGTCAATACAATATTAAATTTATGACAGCTTTTCCATCTGCACCTTCAATTTTTCAATTATCCTTTTTTCAAGGCGTGAAATATAGCTTTGGGAGATTCCGAGCATATCCGCAACCTGCTTTTGTGTGTACTCCTTTGAGCCGAACAAGCCGAAACGCATAGTCATAATCTGCCGTTCACGTTCTTCAAGCTCCTTGACAAGACGCAAAAGCTGATTTTTTTCATCCTTGCTTTCAATGTTACGGTTAACCACATCATTATCCGAGCCGAGAACATCACTTAAAAGCAGTTCGTTTCCGTCCCAGTCAACATTAAGGGGCTCATCAATGGAAAACTCGTTTTTTCTGCCTGCCGTTTTACGAAGGTACATCAGTATCTCATTTTCAATACAACGGGATGCATAGGTAGCAAGCTTTATTTTTTTGCCGGGACAAAATGTTTTCACCGCCTTTATAAGGCCTATTGTACCGATGGAAACCAAATCCTCAATGCCGACGCCCGTATTTTCAAACCGCTTTGCAATATAAACCACAAGACGGAGATTATGTATAACAAGCATTTCTCTGTTCTTCTCCTCACCCTGCTCAAGCTCACGGAATATCTTTTCCTCCTCGGATTTTGTAAGCGGAGGCGGTAAATTATCCGAGCCGTTGACATAAAACACCTCTTGCGAATAAAAAAGTCCACCTATTTTCAACTTGATTTTTTCAATAAAGTGCTTCAGTCTTTTCATTTTCTCTTTCATCCTTTCCCTCATAATAATTATCAAACAGACCAACAGGTAAAATTGCATCATACTGCCCTTGAATAAGCTTCTCATCCGTAAGAGCAATCTTTACCTTATCGGAACAAAAATAACCATCTGCACCCTTAATATTGATTTTTTCAGGTAAAAATGCAGGCAACATACTTTTACCGTTAAGAGTACTGCAAAAAATATAGCTCATCTTGAATTCTGCAAAATATTCACTCTGCTCTCTCCCCTGCAAAAGTCTTTCAAAGCTATCCGTATTTGCAATAATTACAGGATAACCTGTAAAAGGGTCGCAAAGTCGGTTACCCGTATCAAGAAAAGCTTTAAGCCTGAGCTCCTCCCCCTGAAGCTCAACGGTAAGATAATAAATTGTGTTGACGGGTGACCGTGTTCTGAAAATCAAATCTACGAGCTTCAAAAAGCCGTAGCACACCACAGTCAGAACAACAAGGGTAAGAATATCGATATCAAAATAAACCACCGAGCCGTTAAAATACATACCTGACGGACAAATGAAATACCACAGGGCAAACATAAGCCCTGCAAAAATAAAGCTGCAGAAGAGAAAGCAAAGACTTTGCTTTAAAAATAATTTAAGTGATCTGAAACCGAAGGCAATAAAAACAAAAAGCCCTGCCGCTAAAACTCTGCACAATGCAAGTACAAAGGAAAAACTTTCCGGCAAAAGCACAGTAAGTGAATAAAGCCCACCCGAAAATGAGGCTAAAAAGAGCCTGATTTTATCAGGCCTTTCCCGCAAAAGTAAAGCAGTTGATTTCAGAAGCAAGTATGTAATATAAATATTGACAACAACCAGCACATCGGCGTAAACTACACCCGACATTTTCATCACCCGTTAATCATTATAAATTTACGGTTATGATTTTACTGTCGAAAATTTGAAGAGAAATAAAAAAAGAGTGTATACGCTAAGGTATACACTCCTTACTATGTTACTGTTTAAAATATTTGCTTCTTGAATTGATAAGCTCGGCAATAAAGCGGTTATCAAAATCGGTAAGTCTGTAGTCCTCTCTGTAAATAAGAACATCCTTATAGGTTTTATCGGTGATATCGCATTTCTTTTCTATAAGACCGTAACGCTCAAGATTTTCTTCAGGGTTAGGTGAAACCCACATAAAGCTGTCCTTGACCTTTGAAAGAAGCTCCATCTGACTTGCCCTTTCGAAAACGAAGATACGCTTGTCGACATTCTCGGAAAGCTCTGCCTTTTTAACATCAATAAGAGGCATTGAGGGTACATAGGGGTCAGCGTGGCAGATTTCAATACACGAGGACAAGTCCTCTGCGGTTACAACATCCTTTTTTGCAAGCACGGAATCAGCAGAAGTCAGAAGTCTGTAAGAAAACTCTGTTACAATTTCACTTACAAGCTTTTTTTCATTGAACATCTGTCGGTAGTGGTCATCAAAGGCTGACTGATAACGGACAATACCGAGGTTGTAATCCTCCTTGCAGACGTTGATGATAGTTTTATTTGAGTTGGTTTCCTTATAAAAGAACTCGCAGGGAGAATCGAGTCCTATGCTTTTTGAAAAATCGGTAAAAGCCTCACAGATATATGCCGCTCTGGGAACGGACAATGAAAACTGCTGAATCTTCCTTTTGCCGTGAACATACATATTTTCAACCTGCTCAACCTGAGCAATAATGCGTCTTGCATAACGCAAAAACTCCTCACCGTCATCAGTTACGGTAATACCCTTTGAGGTGCGGTTGAAAATAGTGATACCGATATGCTCCTCAAGCTCCTTGATAGCACGGCTGAGGTTAGGCTGACCCATATAAAGATTTTCCGCCGCCTTGCTGATGGATTTGGTTTCAGCTATTTCGGTTGCGTATTTAAGGTGTAAAATATTCATGGCGTCCTCCTGAATCAGTGTTTGTTAAATTTTATCATAAAATAAAACATTTATCAATATTTTGTTTATAAATAATAATAAAAAAACACAGGTGAGAAATGCATACGCAAAACTCACCTGCTTGGTTATAAAGTTTTTTATTTAGCAGTAAAGAGAACAAGAAGTGCTGAAACAAGTGCAAGCACGAAGAAGATTGCACCAGCAACCTTTGTGAACTTTGAAAGCTGAGCTTCCATTGTTCTGCCTTTGTTCTTACCGAAGAATGTTTCAGCTGCGCCACCGATTGCGCCTGAAAGACCCTGCTGCTTGCTTTCCTGAAGTGCTACAAGAACAATAATTATAACTGAAACAACTATAACAAGAATTGCTAATAAATACTGAACAAATGTCATTTTATAAACCTCCGAAAATTTTGTACTAAAGCATTTTAACACAACTGCAATTTAAAAGTCAATAGCTGTATGTGGTTTTTTTGTACTTTAAGCACAAATAATCTCTTATTTATCCTTATTCTTCAAAAATTGCCTTTTCTGTACCCTCAACGGCTGCCTTTGTTATTATAAGCTTACCGCCGTTTTCACTCTGAGGAACCTCGTACATATAGTCAAGAAGAAGCTTTTCAATGATTGAGCGTAAGCCTCGTGCACCGGTTTTTGCCTCAAGAGTCTTTTCAGCAATTGCCTCAAGAGCCTCATCCTCAAAGTAAAGGTCAACCTTATCAATACTGAAAAGATACTTATACTGCTTGACAAGGGAGTTTTTAGGCTCGGTCATAATCTTGATAAGGGCATCCTTGTCAAGGTCATCAAGCGCGGTAATTACGGGAAGTCGACCAACAAGCTCTGGAATAAGACCGAACTTTACAAGGTCATGGTGCATTACCTTATGCATTACCTTTGCCTGTTCAAAGTCCTTCTTGCTCTTTATCTCCGCTCCGAAGCCTAGACCGCCGCTGCCAAGTCTTTTTTCAACAATTTTTTCAATGCCTACAAAAGCACCTGCACAGATGAAAAGTATATTTGAAGTATCAATCTGTATAAATTCCTGTTGGGGATGCTTTCTTCCACCCTGAGGAGGTACATTTGAAACGGTACCCTCAAGGATTTTAAGAAGAGCCTGCTGAACACCCTCACCGCTTACGTCGCGGGTAATTGAGGTGCTTTCGCTCTTTCTGCCTATCTTGTCGATTTCGTCAACGTAGATGATACCCTTCTCAGCTCTTTCGATGTCAAAATCTGCTGCCTGAATGAGCCTTAAAAGAATGTTTTCAACGTCCTCACCAACGTAACCTGCCTCCGTTAGAGTGGTTGCATCGGCAATTGCAAAGGGAACATCAAGAATTCTGGCAAGGGTCTGTGCAAGCATTGTTTTACCTACACCTGTGGGGCCGAGCATAAGAATATTACTCTTGCTAACCTCAACATCATTGTCCGCACCGCTGTATATTCTTTTGTAATGATTGTAAACCGCAACGCTGAGAGCCTTTTTTGCTTCATCCTGACCGATAACATACTCGTCGAGCAAGGCCTTGATTTCCGCAGGCTTTTTAAGAGAAGCAAAATCTGAAGCCTTATTCTCTTTTACTGCGTCGCCTTCACTGTTTACAATAGTCTGACAAAGGCTGATACACTCGTCACAGATGTAAACTCCGGGACCGGCAATAAGAGTCTTGACATCGCTCTGTGCCTTATTACAGAAGGAACATCTTACTGACTTTTCCTTGTTATCACCATCTCTGGCCATATAATCTACTCCTTTGGGTAAACTTATCTC
Organism: Acutalibacteraceae bacterium; assembly: GCA_045643805.1. GTDB lineage: Bacteria > Bacillota > Clostridia > Oscillospirales > Acutalibacteraceae > UBA6857. The sequence goes on along the minus strand of JAZRFT010000018.1, from coordinate 49,635 downwards.
TTGTAGAGAATCTTATCAACAAGGCCGTACTCAAGAGCTTCTTCAGCAGTCATAAAGTTATCTCTTTCTGTATCCTGTGCGATTACTTCTACATCCTTACCGGTGTTTTCCGCAAGGATTTTATTAAGCTTTGCCTTGGTTCTGAGAATATGGTCGGCTACAATTTTGATATCTGTTGCCTGACCCTTTGCTCCGCCTGAAGGCTGATGAATCATAATTTCACTGTTGGGAAGAGCATATCTCTTACCCTTTGTGCCTGATGAAAGCAAAAATGCACCCATTGATGCTGCAAGACCCATACAGATTGTTGAAACATCACACTTGATGTACTGCATTGTGTCATAAATTGCCATACCTGCTGTTACAGATCCGCCGGGACTGTTGATATAAAAGCTGATATCCTTTTCACTGTCCTGACTTTCAAGGAAAAGAAGCTGTGCAACAACAAGTGAAGCAGTTGCATCGTTAACTTCATCTGAAAGAACAATAATTCTGTCATTTAAAAGACGGGAATAAATATCGTACTGTCTTTCACCGCGGTTTGTCTGTTCAACAACATAAGGTACAAGTGCCATAATAATGCCTCCTGTTTATCTTAAAAATTAGAACCGCACGCGAGATGCGGTTCTGTTTTACTCATATTATTGTTGACCCGTAGGTCGTGAAATAATCAAGATTATTCAGCTGCTTCTTCCTTCTTAGCTCTGGGCTTTCTTGCAGTTGTAACCTTTGCATTATCTCTTACGAACTTGATTGCCTTTTCGTTGAGGAGGTCCTTTCTGAGACCTTCAACGGGAACAAGCTCCTTAATCTTATCCTTTTCCATCTGATAACGCTCTGCAAACTTATCGTATTCAGCTTCAAGGTCCTCGTCACTTACTTCAAGTGCTTCAGCCTTTACAACATATTCAAGAGCAAGGCGTACCTTTACATTCTTTTCAGCAGAGGGCTTTGAGTTTTCCTTGTACTGTTCAACAGTCATACCTGTGTACTGAAGGTAGGTTTCAAAGTTCATACCCTGCATTGAAAGTCTGTAGTCGATGTCTCTGATCTGATTGTCAAGCTCTGTATCGATCATGCACTCGGGGATTTCACCCTTTACATTTTCGCTGAGCTTTTCAAGAAGCTGAGATTCGATTTCTCTTTCGTTTTCTTCTTCCTTGTGCTCCTTGATTTCGTTTTCAATGTTCTTCTTAAGCTGTGCTACTGTATCGCAGTCTGCTGCGTCCTGAGCAAATTCGTCATCAAGCTCGGGAAGCTCCTTAACCTTGATTTCGTGAAGCTTTACCTTGAAAACTGCATCCTTGTCTGCAAGCTCGGGTGTGTACTCTGTGGGGAACTTAACGTTTACGTCAAATTCTTCACCAACGTTGTGACCTGCAACCTGTGCTTCGAAGCCGGGGATGAACTGGCCTGAACCAAGTGTAAGCTCGTAGCTTTCGCCCTTACCGCCCTGGAATGCAACACCGTCAACAAAGCCTTCAAAGTCGATTACTGTGATGTCACCGTCCTGTGCTGCTCTGTCTTCAACTGATACAAGTCTTGCATTTCTTTCAAGAAGACCATTGATTCTGTCATTGATTTCTTCTTCAGTTGCTTCAACCTTCTTCTTTGAAGCCTTGAGCTCCTTGTACTCTGTAAGCTCGATTTCGGGCTTTACAAATACTTCAACAACCATTTCAACACCGTTGTCGCCGATTTCCTTAACGTCTGCACTCTTTGTGCCTACAACCTCAAGCTCTGCTTCCTTTGCAGCGTCTTCAACAGCCTTGCCGAAGAGCATATCAAGTGCATCCTCATAAAGCCAGCCCTTACCGTAGAAGGTTTCAGCCATCTTACGTGTTACCTTACCCTTACGGAAGCCGGGAAGCTGAATCTTGTTTTTCTGCTTGTTGAAAGCCTTGTTCTGTGCAGCTTCGAAATCTTCTGCTGAAATAGCAATTTCAAGAGCGTATACATTTGTTTCAACATTGTTTGATGATTTTAAACTCATTTCTGAACTCCTATCCTTGGGTAATTGACTTAACCGAAACTACCCAATTTACATTTTAACTTGTATATTATATCAGCATTAACTGAATATTTCCATACTTTTTTCAAATTTTTTCCACTAATTTGGGACAAAATTCAAGAAAATCGGCAGAAATTAAGGAAAATTTTATTCCGTCAACAGTTTTATTATTGACAAATGAGGAAAAATTGCCATGAAGATGACCAAAATAGCAACGCTTGATATCGTGCTTTATAAGAACATCCATAATCTCCTCACACTTTTCACCGTTCATAACGGGAGGATAATGGAGAAAGCAGATAATCTCTCCACCGAGCTTTTCAGCCTGTGTAAGGCTCATTTCAATCCTGCCTGCCTCACGGGAAATTACCTTTTTATCGTTACCCGTCTGTGCATCGTAGAACCAGCCCCTTGAACCGCAAAGTGCAAAATCCCCTACTCTGTAAGCGTTGTTGTGAAGGATTTCAATGGAGTCAAAGCCCTTTTCTTCAAGGAATTTATCCATTTTCCTTTTAGTTGTCCACCAATAGTCGTGATTGCCCTTCATAATGAGCTTTTTACCGGGAAGCGAATGAAGGAAAGCAAAATCCTTTTCCGCTTCTTCCAGGCTCATTGCCCAGGAAATATCCCCGGGAATAACCACCGTGTCCTCATCATTGACAATTGCACGCCAGTTTTTCTCAAGTCTTGTCACATAGTCCTGCCATCCGCCGAAAACATCCATCGGCTTATCACAGCTTAATGAAAGGTGGGTATCTCCTATTACAAATATTGACAAGCCGATACCCTCCTTTCAGATAATTTATATACCAAGCATTCCGTAAACGGTGTCAACCATTTCTTCCTTGTTACAACAAGCGGTAAATCTGGGTGTGCTTCCCTTGAGATTTGCAAGCTGCTCGGGACAGATTTCACCTGTTGCTTCCCTGAGAAGGTCAACCTGCTCAAATTCATCAGCGTCAGCAGGAACCTCACCCTTTACTGCCTTAAGAACGGCAGCAGAGAACTTGTAGGGGTTAGCGGTTGAAGCAATAACTGTTTCAGTCACATCACCAGTTGCCTTTTTGTATTCCTCGTAAACCTTAACAGCAACAGCGGTATGTGTATCGCAAAGGTAACCTTCATCATAGGTTGCCTTGATTGTAGCAGCGGTTTCCTCATCGTCACAGCAGCCCGCATCAAACAGGTCAAGAATCTGTGCCTTAACCTTATCGCATACCTCGTACTTACCCTGACTTGAAAGCTCGCCCATCCACTTACGGATTGTTTCATCACTTTCGTCAGTAAGGTGGTAGAGAAGTCTTTCAAGGTTTGAGGAAATAAGGATATCCATTGAGGGAGAGGTTGTTGTGAAGAAGCTTCTGTTTCTGTCGTAAACACCCTCTTTGAGGAAATCGGTAAGAACGTTGTTCGCATTTGAAGCGCAGATAAGCTTCTTTACGGGAATGCCCATTTTCTTTGCATAGTAAGCAGCAAGAATGTTACCAAAGTTACCTGTGGGAACAACAACATTGATTTCATCACCGTTTTTGATTGTGCCGTTTTCGATAAGGTCACAGTAAGCGGAAATGTAGTAAACAATCTGAGGAACAAGTCTGCCCCAGTTGATTGAGTTAGCTGAAGAGAACATCATTCCGTTTGCCTCAAGCTTAGCTTTTACCTCTTCGTCGGTGAAGATTTTCTTAACGCCGTTCTGTGCATCGTCGAAGTTACCGTTAATTGCACATACAGCTACGTTTTCACCTGCCTGAGTTGTCATCTGAAGCTTCTGCATGGGGCTTACGCCATCATTGGGATAAAAGACCATAATCTTTGTGCCGGGGACGTCCTTGAAGCCTTCAAGGGCAGCCTTACCGGTATCACCTGATGTTGCAACAAGGATAACGATTGTTTTATCCTTAACGGTCTTGCCTGCGGCAGTTGTAAGAAGATAAGGAAGAAGCTGAAGAGCCATATCCTTGAATGCACAGGTTGGACCTCTCCAGAGCTCGAGGACGTTGGCACCGCCTTCAATTCTCTTAATGGGAGAAACCTTTTCACTTGAGAACTTACCTGCCTTGTAAGCACCCTCTACGCAGTAAGCAATTTCTTCCTCTGTGTAATCGGTAAGGTAAAGTGAAAGCACCTTTTTAGCTCTTGAAATATAATCAAGGGGAACAAGTGAATCAACAAAAGCCTTGTCGATTGAGGGGATTTCGGTAGGAACGAAAAGTCCGCCGTCAGTTGAAATACCCTGAGCAATAGCCTGAGCTGAGCTCACCTGCACGCTTTTATCTCTTGTACTTGTGTAAAGCATATTTTATACCTCCATACATTGATACCAATATAATCATCATATTTTAACACATCAAAACAAAAAAGTAAAGTATTAAACTGATTAAGTCGCTTTTAAAAACACTTTTTCTGCATTAGTATAAAATATTTTTTGGAGAATTTTCTCATCCAGGCCCCTGCCCTTAAGATAAGCATAAAGATTTTTCACCTTTTGCAGACTGTCAAGGACGCTTTCGGGATTGCCTCCGTCAAAGTCACTACCGAAGCAAACGGAATTCTCACCGCCCATTGAAAGTATGTGATAAATGTTGCGGTACAGCATTTCAAAGCTGCCTGCATCCCCATTTAAAAGAAAAGGCATATGGAAACAAAGACCGATAAGACCGTCGCTTTCTATGATCAGTTTTATTTGCTCATCCTTCAGGTTTCGTTTATGAGGGACAAGAGAAAAGCAGTTACTGTGTGATGCAACCAAGGGAGTCCGTGCAAAAGCCGCTACATCATAAAAGCTTTTTTCATTAAGGTGAGAAACATCAACAAGCACTCCCCTTTTTTCCATTTTACTTATCACTTCTTTGCCAAAAGGGTTCAGTCCACCCATATCGTCCGAGCAACCCGAAGCTAGTTCGTTTACGCCGTTCCAGGTTAGGGTCAGCATCCGTACTCCTTTTTCCTCAAGAAAATGTATGTTATCACTGTCACCGCCAAGACAAGCTCCGTTTTCGGCAGTAAGCACCGCAGTTAAATTTTCGCACCTTATTTTTTCAATTTCCCTTTCATAAAATTCTACAAGTTTTTTGAAATATGAAAAAGCAGCATTTCCTCTTTTACTGTCGTCAATAAAAAGAGCAAAACACTGCTTATACTTTGTAAGTTGTTTGACTTTAAAATAATTGATGTGTCCCCTAGAGTCAAAAAGACTTTCGTCTTTTTCATAACATCTCGTAACGGAATCACAATGCAAATCAGAATATATCATACCTGCCTCCAAAATCAAAAGCTTCAAATGCATTTTCAATTCTTCTGATTTTGAATATCCTGCCGTTTGTAGTGTAAACCTCAAAAATATCAAACTGCGGTTGTTTTTCATTTTCAGTTTCTGCAAGGTATTTTGTTGCGGCAATAGTTAGTCTCTTCTGCTTATTGAAATCTACCGCCTCTGAAGGCTGATATAGAGCATTTTCCGAGCGTGTTTTAACCTCAACAAAAATAATATATTCGTCATTCTCGGCAATTATGTCAATTTCACCGCCGCGGCAGGAGTAATTCCTTGCCGTTATACTGTAACCGAGCCTTCTGTAATACTCCGCAGCAAAGCTTTCCCCTTTGTTTCCGAGTTCCTTTTTGTCCATTCTCATTCACCAAGAATTTTCTTAAGGAAGCTTCTTCTGTGCTCGGGGCAGATTCCGTGCTCGGCAATCATCTCATAGTGAAGCTTTGTGCCGTAGCCTTTGTGCTTTGCAAACTGATATTCGGGATATTTTGCATCAGCTTCAAGCATATATCTGTCCCTTGTAACCTTGGCAAGGATTGATGCGGCGGCAATGGAAACGCTTTTGGCGTCACCTTTAATGACTGTCCTTTCCTCAATGTCAAGCCCCGGCTTGCCGTTACCGTCAATAAGGGCAATATCAGGCTTTACATCAAGGTTTTCAACTGCGGTACGCATTGCAAGGAAGGTTGCCTGAAGAATGTTGATTTCATCAATCACATCGGGACCTACCATAAAAACGCTGTAGGCAATTGCCTTTTCGGTAATGACATCATAAAGAGCTTCTCGCTTTTTTTCACTTAACTTTTTCGAGTCATTTATACCGGGAATTTCACAGTCAACGGGTAATATAACTGCGGCGGCACACACGGGACCGCAAAGAGGTCCCCTGCCTGCTTCATCAATTCCGCATACACATTTAAAGCCTTCGGAAATGGCTTGTTTTTCGTATTCGTAAGTCATAGTTACTCCTTAATCTGAAAGAACATCGTAATCCTCACTGCCGTCCTCTCCCCTTGCCTTCATTTCAAGGAACTGTGCCCTTGTAATGAGCACCTTACGGGGCTTATTGCCTTCGGCAGCACTTACATAACCGAGCTGTTCAAGCTGATCCATAATTCTTGCCGCTCTTGCATAGCCTACGGAAAGCTTACGCTGGATAACGGTAGTTGAAGCAGAATTGAGCTCTGTTACAACATTCATTGCCTCTTCGATAAGAGCGTCAAGCTGACTGTCCTCTCCGTCTGAAGAAGCACCTGCACCACCCTTTTTCTTTTCGGACGTTGCGTTCTTTTCAATTTCCTGCATAATCTCATCGTCATAGGTAACAGTAGCCTGATTTTTGATAAATCCGACTATCTTTTCAATTTCGCCGTCGGAAAGGTATGCACCCTGAATTCGAACGGGCTTTGACACACCAACAGGATTAAAGAGCATATCACCGTTACCGAGAAGCTTTTCAGCACCGATGGAGTCAAGGATTGTTCTTGAGTCAACCTGAGATGATACAGAAAGAGAAAGACGTGAGGGAATGTTTGCCTTGATGATACCTGTGATAACATCAACCGAAGGACGCTGTGTTGCAACAACAAGGTGCATACCTGCGGCTCTCGCCTTCTGTGCAAGACGGCAGATTGAATCTTCAACCTGCTTGGGTGAAACCATCATAAGGTCATTAAGCTCGTCGATAAAGATAACAACCTGAGGCATAAAGGGAAGCTCGGGGTGCTCCTTGATGTAGTTGTTATAGGACTTGATATCACGTACTCCGCAGGTTGAGAAGGTCTTGTAACGGGAGTCCATTTCACCAACAGCCCAGGCAAGTGAGCCTGCAGCTTTACGGGCGTCGGTAATAACAGGAACAAGAAGGTGAGGTATGCCGTTATATACACTGTATTCAACCTGCTTGGGGTCAATCATAAGAAGCTTGACCTGATCGGGAGTTGCGTTATAAAGCACGCTTGCAATCATACAGTTAAGACAAACAGATTTACCCGAGCCGGTTGTACCTGCAATAAGCAAGTGGGGCATTTTTGCAAGGTCTGCGCAACGGATATTACCTGCAATATCCTTGCCGAGTGCTACGGTAAGAAGCTTACCCTGGCTGTCCTTATATTCCGTTGAGGAGATAACCTCACGGAGAGTTACCATTGAACTTTTTTTGTTGGGCACCTCAATGCCGACAGCCGCTTTATTGGGAATAGGTGCTTCAATTCTTACATCAGTTGAAGCAAGTCCGAGGGCAATATCATCTGCAAGGCTTGTAATTCTGCTGATTTTTACACCGGGAGCCGGCGAAAGCTCATAACGTGTAACAGAGGGACCTCTTGAAGCTCCGATAAGTGTAGTTTCAACGCCGAAGCTTCTGAGAATATCAACAAGCTTTTTTGCAGTTGTTCGCATTTCGGTTTCACTGTCGAGATCAGATCCGAAAGAAGGCTTGTTGAGGAACTCAATACTCGGAAGCTTATATGCCTTCTGCGGCTTTCTTGTTTCTTTGTAATTTTTAACATCTGACTTGTTTTTTTCAAGTTTTGTTTCGGCGTCCTTTACCGCTTCCTTAACAACAGCCTTGTCATTATCAGAAAGCTTTACGTCATCGGATTTTACTGCTTCGGGAGCAGCTGCATCAAAGTCGTCACCGTCGTCAATTTCCTCAAAATCATCAGGAAGGTTACTCGCGTTGAAGGCAGGCTTAACCTTTGAAACTCCCCCGCCCATCGAAATAAGATCATCAGCAAAGGCTTTTGCTGATGCAGTTTTTTCGGTTGCCTTTTCAGGCATCTTACCCTCAGGATAAGTGAAAACGTTATTCTGTGGGTAAGTATGCTTTTCACTACGGCTGAAGGAAGCGGTGCCTTTACTTATGGGATCATATTCGATTTCGGTTTTATCAAAATCAAAAGCATCCTTTACAGGAGCAGTAACCTCTTCAGTTTTCTCTTCCGCAAAGCTGACATAAGGAAGCGAAAGGCTTACTTCACCCTCTGCTTCATCACTTTCCTCCTGCTCGGCATCAGCCTTGGCTTCTTCCTCATCGTCCTGCTGCTGCATTCTGAGGATTTTCTCCTCCTGCTTTATGCGTTTCTTCTCTTCAAGACGAATTTTTCTCTGTTCGTTTGATTCCTCAATCTTATCCCTGCCGTTGAGCGCAAACTCTGAAAGCTTTTCACCGAGATGGTTGATATCTGTGTTAAGGTAAAGGAAAAGACTTACAAGGAACACAAGAATAATAACGATAAAAGCACCTGCCTTACCGAAAAGATGAAGCGGAACACCGCCGAAAATTGCACCGAGTGAGCCACCGTTACCGCTAAGGGTACCCATACCGATTTCCCAACCTTCTTTGGATGCCTCAACAAACTGCAATCTCCACTCCTCAAAGCCACCGTTTGTTACCTTGAAATTAAAAAGATGAAGTATACCGCAGAAATTTGCCACGATGGAAAAAGCTGACAGGTTTGTAACAAGCAGACTTCTTCTGAGATTTTTAAGGCACATTCTTGCGCTGATAACGATAAGTACAGCAACAACAAGATAGAAGCCCAAGCCCGTGGTTGCAAAGAAGCAAGCGCGAAGCTTCTGCCAGAGATTATAGCCGGGAATAAATGCAATGCAGGCAAGAAGAACCGATGCAATAATGTAACCGAGCATTATTGCATTAGTATACTTTTCGTAAAAGCTGAGGGTAATCTGCTTGTCCTTACCTACACGCTTTACATTTGATTTTTTCTTTTTATCAGCGGTCTTTGATTTACTCTTCTGACCGCTTGTTTTTTTCTTGTTTTCAGCCATGAAAAATTCTCTCCGTTAATTTAGATAAAGAATGAAATTACGGTAATGAAAATACCGAAAATGATTGAATATCCGCAGAAGAAGGTGAAGGTCCTGCGAATGTTGATTTTTGAAGTAAGTGCTATCACAAGGCGCGAAGCAACAGCACAAACAACTATACCTGCAACGAGCACGGCAGGGTCAAATACAACACCTGCAAATATCTCTCTTATAACCTTTACAATACTTACGAAAAACATGGAAGGTGCAAGGTAAATATAAAGCTGTCCGACAAGGTTTCTCGATCCGATATCGCTGATAAAAAGGTTTACCGCACCGGAAGCAATGTGTGAAAATCCGGGAATCACATAACAGGGAAGCTGATAAAACGACATTCTTAAAACTGTTTTTTTGTCAACAGCTCTTCTTAAAGGATTTTTGTTTTTTGATGTATACCAAAGAGCAATTATAAGCACACATGCCGTTACCACACAAGCAATACCTGCAAGAATGAGTCCGTTGGTGTTAAAGAAGTTATCAAGGTAATCCATAAGAAGCTTGTCCTTTGAAACCGGAACAAAAAGAACAAGGGAAGGCAAAATTGAGAAAAGAACATTTTTAACAAAGTACTTGTTATCCCTTACCTTTGCTTTCTCCTTTGAAGAAAATGCAAGCTTGAAGCCTCTTAATACAGTTTTTCTGAAGGTGAAGAGTACAACCAGAGAGAACACAAGCATAAAGAAATTATAATAAAAAGAAAATCTCTGACTGTCACCTGAAAGACCGGCTACATTTGAAAAGAAATTAAAATGCGCCGCAGAGGAAACGGGCAAAGGTAATGTTATACCGCTTATGATTGCGACTAAAGCCATTTTAAGATACTCAATCATTTTATTGCCTCCAAAAGAACATAGTTATAAATATACATTTTGAATTATACCACATTTTTACTGATTGAACAAGCAAAAACAGAAAAAAAGCCGAAAAAAGAAACATCTTTTTTCGGCTTTTGATTATTCTTCAGAGGAGATATTTTCTTCTGCTGCTTCAGCGGACTCTGCATTATTGCATAGCTCACCCTTCATAAGCTTTTCGAAAACCGGACCGTCTGCCTTTTCGTTAACGATAAGGTATTCGGCAACGCAGGTAAGCTTATCAATATTACCCTTGATAATATCCTCACACTTTTTATAGCAGGAAGAAATAATCTGCTTAACCTCGCTGTCAATATCAGCGGCAACTGCTTCGGAATAGTTGCGGACATTGTTGTAGTCCTTGCCAAGGAATACCTCGTGGTCACCGCCACCATATACGATGGGGCCAAGGCTTTCACTCATACCGTAGCGTGTAACCATTTTACGGGCAATATCGGTAGCCCTTTCAATGTCATTTGATGCACCCGTTGAAATATCACCGAGCACAGTTGCTTCTGCAACACGACCGCCGAGAAGAACAACGATATCCTCGAGCATATCACCCTTTGAACGGTAGCTCTTATCTTCAGCGGGAAGTGACATTGTAAATCCGCCTGCCATACCTCTGGGGATAATTGAAATCTGATGAACGGGATCCTGACCGGGAAGGAAATATGTTGCAAGAGCGTGACCTGCTTCATGGTAAGCGGTAAGCTTCTTTTCCTTATCACTGATTTTCTTGCTCTTTTTCTCGGTACCGACAACACATTTGATTGTTGCTTCCTCAATTTCCTCCATTGTGATGGACTTCTTCTTTCTTCTTGCAGAAAGAAGAGCCGCTTCATTAAGGAGATTTTCAAGGTCTGCACCGGTAAAGCCTGCCGTTGACTGTGCAATAACTGAAAGCTTTACATCGGGAGCAAGAGGCTTATTCCTTGCGTGCACCTTAAGGATTTCCTCTCTGCCCTTTACATCAGGATAACCGACGGTAAGCTGACGGTCAAATCTGCCGGGTCTTAAAAGCGCAGGGTCAAGAATATCAGGGCGGTTTGTTGCCGCAATAATGATAACACCTTCATTTTCACCGAAGCCGTCCATTTCGATAAGCAGCTGGTTAAGTGTCTGCTCTCTTTCATCGTGTCCGCCGCCCATACCTGCGCCACGATGACGACCTACAGCATCAATTTCGTCAATGAAAAGGATTGCAGGTGCATTTTTCTTTGCCTGGGCAAACAAATCTCTTACTCGTGAAGCACCTACACCGACATACATTTCAACAAAATCAGAGCCTGAAATTGAGAAGAAGGGAACGCCTGCTTCACCTGCAACAGCTCTTGCAAGAAGCGTTTTACCGGTACCCGGAGGGCCTACAAGAAGCACACCCTTGGGGATTCTTGCACCAAGCTCACGGAAAGTTTCGGGCCTGCGGAGGAATTCAACAATTTCTTCAAGCTCTGCCTTTTCCTCGTCGGCACCGGCAACGTCCTTGAAGGTTGTCTTTCTCTTTTCATCCTTGCCAAGCTTAACTCTTGCCTTACCGAAGGAAAGAGTTCTGTTATTTTCATTTGCAATACTCTGACCTGTTTTTCTGTACATATAAAATACAGCCGCAACAAGCAGAAGGCTCATAATAATTGTGGGTAACATACTTGCCCATATAGAGCTGTTAGAGCCACGCTTATAATCGTATTTAATGGGAGTGTTCGGATTTTCTTCGTTAAATTCCGTTATATAGTCATGCACATCATTAAGAAAAATCTCAACATTCGGCACAACATACTCATTCTCGGTTCCGTCTATAAGCTTATACTCTACAACTCCGCTACCGAGATTGAGGGTGAATTCAGTTACACTGCCCTTGAACTGTTCAACTACCTCATAATATCTGGTTTCTTTTTTCTCTGTTTGTTCACCCATTAAAAACGTAAGGCCGAAAATAAACCCTACGGCAACCAGAATGTAAAGCAGATTGCCCCAACGGGAGGCAAGTGCCTTGGGTGAATTATTATTACTGTTATTTTCCAATACTAAACAACTCCTTTTCAGGTAACAGCTCCTTATTTCTCGTAAACCTCACGCTTTAAAACACCTACAAAAGGAAGATTACGGTAAGCTTCATCATAATCAAGTCCGTAGCCTACAACAAATTCGTCGGGTACAGCTTTACCTGTGTACTTAAGTTCAAGGCTGATATCAGGATCTCTTCTTTCGGGCTTATCGAGCAATGAACAGCATTCAAGTGAACGGGGATTTCTTTCGCTGAGCTTTTTAACAAGAAGGTTGAGGGTTCTGCCGCTGTCAAAAATATCTTCGATAATAAGAACATCATAGTTGCTGATATCCACGTCAAGATCCTTGTAAATCTTGATTTCACCCTTGGATTCTGTACCTGCATAGTAACTTTTTGCAACCATAAAATCAATAGCACAAGGAAGCTTGATCTGCTTCATAAGGTCTGCCATAAAGCATATTGAGCCCTTAAGAATACAAACAAGTAAAAGATTTTTGTCCTTGTAATCCTCATTGATTTGTCCGGCTATTCTTGTAACTATCTCATCAATCTCTTTTTCTGAAACAAGAATTTCTTTAATATCGTTAAGCATTTTTTACCCGTCCTTTTTTATCGTGATTATTTTTTGCGAGTTTTTGTCAGGTATGTACATAGCATTGACTCCAATATCTTCAATCCATACCACATTTTCACCGTCATGCAAAACGGCAATTTCATTCCTTTTTCCGCAAGGAATTTTCAGCTCATTAAAAAGCTTTTTCAAGCTTTTTGTCACTCCCCTTTTTGAAAAGGTAAACTTATCCCCTTCAAGCCTGGAGGAAAGAAAAAGCTCATTTTTAATTTTATCTGCATCAAATGAATCCTTACCGTTTATCCCATCATTCAAAAGAACAAATGAGCCGAAGGATGTATGTGCAGCTCCGTTTTCAAACAGAGCCTTCCAGGTGCAATTTGTACTTTCAGGATTGCAGAAAGAAATTATATCACCGCTCACGCAAAGATACAAGTCTTTGCCGATTTCGATTTTACCTTTACCTGCTTTTACGGCCTCAAAGCAAAGTTCAATGTGTTTTGCCTCGGGAGGCTTATCCATTTTTTCCTTGAGCATCTGCAGGACACACCTTTTTAAAAGCACATCGTCAGCAGAAGAAAGCTTTTTTACAAGATAACCTTCCTTGCAACGGCTTTCTTCGAGAAGCCTGACAGCACAGCTTTCAACAAAGCCATTCTCTTCCCTGACGCTGTTCATAGCACGAAGAAAAGCGTTTTCAAAATCACCGTTGATTTTTTCAAAGGCAGGCACAATATTATGCCTTATGTGATTTCTTGTATAATCATCGGAAAGGTTGGTTGAATCTGTAACATACTGCAATGAATGTGCCTTGCAGTAGGCTTCAATTTCGCTTCTTGTGCAACCGATAAGCGGTCTTATAATACCCGGTTCTCTTTTGGGACTTATACCCGAAAGGCCTTTAACACCCGTACCTCTCGCAAGGTTGAAAAGCATTGTTTCAATACTGTCAGAAAGGGTGTGAGCAACAGCAACGGCATCACAGTCTGCTTTTTTGAAGCACTCGTAACGCACCTGCCTGCCACACTCCTCAAAACTCAGTTTACGCTCCTTTGCAAGAGTGGGAACATCCTCACTGAACACAAGAAGCTCAACGCCAAGTTCTTTACAGAAACAGCGTACAAATTCCTCATCGGAATCAGCTTCCTTGCCGCGGATGTTGTGGTTAATGTGAACTGCTTTCAGAATAATACCATATTCATCCTTTAATGAACTTAAAAGATGCAAAAGACAAACGGAATCCGCACCGCCGGAAAGTCCGACTGCAACGGTTTTTATATTATCTGTAATAAGCCCGTATTTTTTTACGGTATCTTTAACCTTACATATCATTTCTAATTGTCTCCAGATTTGAGAACAAGGTGTAGTCACCGTTCCAGGCAACCTTTACGGTTGTTGTGGGACCGTGTCTGTTTTTAGCAATGATGAATTCAGCTTCGTTGACGGCAGGCCTTTCCTCGTAGGCATCGCCTTCCTTTTCCGTTGCGTAGTATTCATCTCTGTAAAGCATGATAACAATATCTGCATCCTGTTCAATTGAGCCTGATTCACGAAGGTCGGCAAGCTGGGGTCTGTGGGATTTGCCTCGACCTTCCGTTGAACGGGCAAGCTGTGCCAGCACAACAACAGGAATGTTCAGGTCCTTTGCCATAAGCTTCAGGTTTCGTGTAATTTCGGAAACCTCCTGCACACGGCTTTCTGCTCTTGAACCGCTCTTCATAAGCTGAAGGTAGTCGACAAATACAGCATCAACGTCACGCAGTCTTCTGATTCGGGATTTCATTTCCGATACAGTAAGGTTTGATGTATCGTCAAAATAAAGCTCACAGCCACTTAAAAGACCCGTTGCCGTTGCAAGCTTTGCCCACTCATCGCTTGAGATGTTACCTGTTCTCATTTTTGTACTTTCAACTCTTGCTTCCGTTGAAAGGACTCTCTGTGCAAGCTGTTCCTTTGTCATTTCAAGGGAGAAGAACAGCACCTTTTTGTGTCCCATCATTGCGGTATTTCTTGCAAGGTTAAGCGCAAGACTTGTTTTACCCATTGCAGGTCGGGCACCGATAATAAGAAGGTCTGACCTGTTAAGACCGGTAATAGCCTTGTCAAGATCAACAAAGCCCGTTGTAAAGCCCTTGTATTTATCCTTATCAGGTGAACTCAGCTTCTGAAGCTTATCGTAAACTTCGTTAACAATAATGTCACCGATTTTTGCAGGGCCTTTTGTTACCCTGCCCTGACGGATATCATAAATTTTCTGCTCTGCAGATTCAAGAAGAATGTCTGCCTGCTCCGTTGAGGATGAAGCTTCATCAATGATTGACTTTGAAACATTGATAAGGGACCTTATGTAAAACTTTTCCCTGATAATCTTCGCATATGCTTCAACATTTTCTGTTGAAGGCACAAGCTGTGAAAGCTGAAGAAGATACTGCTTACCGTTTGCATCATCGTAAACCTTTTCATTCTTGAGCTTTTCAAGAACGATAAGAGGGTCGATTTTACCACCGAGAGCATCAATTTCCTGCATAATGGTAAATATAGCCTTATGCTGAGGAAGGTAAAAATACTCCGGCTTGACAAGGATAAGCACCTGAGTTATACATGAAGGATCAATAAGCACCGAACCAAGCACAGCTTGTTCAGCCTCAAGGGAGTAAGGCATATTCACATCATCAAGAGGCGAAAATGTGTTTACTCTTTCCATTTCTTTCACTCCAAAAATTCAGGGAACGGAATATAATCCTCACCCCGAAATTATATTACTTATTCTCCTACGCTGACAAAAAGCTTTGCGGAAATTCCCTGATAAAGCTTAACTTCAAATTCAAAGGTGCCAAACTGCTTGATGTCCTCTACAACAACCTTTCTCTTGTCAACGTCAAGCTTGAATTCTTCCTTGAGCTTTTCTGCAATTTCCTTGCTTGTAACAGAACCGAAAAGCTTGCCGTTCTGACCGGCCTTTGCCTTGATTCTGATTGTTTTTCCCTGAATTTCGGCAGCTGCTTTTTTTGCTGCTGCGGTTTCAGTTTCAATCTTATATTTCTGTGACTGCTCACGGTTTTTAAGCTCTGTCATACTCTGTGCATTTGCTTCCGTTGCAAGTCCCTTCGGGAAAAGGAAATTTCTTGCATAACCGTCTGAAGTATTTACAAGCTCACCCTTTTTACCAAGACCTTTTACATCCTGCTTTAATACTACTTTCATTGTTTATTCCTCCGTTTCGAATTACTTAACTGTTTTCAATAAAATCATCAATTGCTTTTTTAAGCTGATTAAGTGCTTCTTCAAGATCTGAATCTGCAAGCTGGCAGGCAGACATTGTCTGATGTCCTCCGCCACCCATAGCTTCCATTATAAGCTGAACATTGATTTCTCCGTAGCTTCTTGCGGAGATGTTGACACCGCTTCCGTTAACGTAAAGCACAAAGGAAGCCTTGACACCTTCAATGTTAAGCATCTCATCAGCCGCCTGAGAGGTTATAAGGCGGATATTTTCATCCTTATCCTCATAAAAAGATATTGCACAATTTCTGTACTCTCTGGCTGAATCGATTATAATGTTACGCTTACGGAAAATTTCCATATCGTTTGAAAAAAGCTTTTTGGTTTCAACGGTGTTTGCTCCCCTTGAACGAAGGTAAGCCGCCGCTTCAAAGGTGCGTACACCTGCTCTTATAATAAAATTCCTTGTATCAAGCATAATGCCTGCAAAAAGTGCAAGGGCATCAAACTGATTGATTATCGGCTTTGTATCAACATACTGCACAAGCTCCGCAACCATTTCACTTGCCGAGGACGAGTTGGGCATATGATAAAACATTACTGTGTTTTCAATAAAGCCTACGCTCTTTCTGTGATGGTCAATAACCATAACTTTTTCAGTTTTATCAATGAGCTCCGGCATTTCCGTTACATCCTGCTTATGAGTATCAACAACAACAAGCAATGTATTCGGGCTCATAAGAGCCGCCGCCTTTTCAGGCTGGACAATAATTTCATTACCGTAATGTGCCTCAAAGCGTTCAACAAGGGGCATTGCAAGAGAATTCTTTTTATCAAGGACAATGTTGGATTTTTTGCCGAAATGGTTTGCAATTGCGTGTATTCCGACAGCACTTCCAAAGGCATCAAAGTCAGAAAAACGATGACCCATAATGACAACATTTTCACTTTCACGGATAATTTCCGCAATTGTTTTTGCAATAAGCCTTGTTTTTGCCTTGTTCTTTTTTTCATGACCTGCTGACACACCGCCGTAGAATTTATACTGCACCTCGTGCTTTACGGCAACCTGGTCACCGCCACGGCTTTGAGCCATATCAAGTGCCTGTTTGGCTGAATTGTGTGCCTCGGGCATTCTGTCATCCTTGCCTACACCGATTGAAAGCGTGATATCAACAGGCTTGCCCTCGTAGGTATACTCACGTACACGGTCAAGAATGCTGAACTTATCGGCAAGCATCCTTTGTAAACCTCGCTCCTCAACAAAAACAAGCACTCTGTCACTTGAATATTTACGGCAAAGGCCTCCGTAAGAGGAAACCCAATCCTCAATCATCTGCTCAATGGCACCGATTATAGCTGTACACTCACTATCCTTGAAATTCTGATAAATTTCATCGGCATTGTCAATTACACAAAGCATAATTGACGGCTTTGAATCGTAGTATTCCCTTTCCGTAAGCCTTAACTTTGTTTCGTCAAAGAAATATAGCAGATATACGTTTTCGTCAACAGCAAGTATTTCGCTTGAGAAAACGGAAAAATACTGATTACCGATTCTTACTCTGTAACCTTTACCGATAAGAAGCTTTTCAATGCTTTCACGATTTACGATTTCACCGATGCTTTTCATTTTGCTTTCGGGAGTGATATTGAAATACTCCTTGAAGCTGCCGTTAAACCATATAAAGCTGCCGTCTTCTTCAATCACACAGCAAGGAACGGTAAGCTGCTGAAAAGCCTTACCCTGGTCAAAGTCGAGCTCGCGGGAAACCGCATCAATCTGGCAGAGAAGCTTTTCCCTTTTCTGCTTGTAGTAGATGAATTTTCCGGCAAGTGAACCACCAATAAGAACCATTGCGATTATGCCGAGGTTTCTGTCTTTAAAAATCAGAAGTACTGACAATAAGAAAGCCACCAAGGCAAAGGGAAGGGAAAAATCATAAATTTTCCATAACTTTTTCATTTTAAATCTCCATAAGAATGGGGAGAATCATGGGACTTCTCTTTGTCCTTTCATACATAAGTCGTGAAACGTCGTCACGCACCTTGCTTTTGATTGTTCCCCAATCATTTATATTCCTGTCGAAGCAACGCATAACTGCCTCGTAAGCAGTATTTTTAGCCTCTTCAATGAGAGCTTCGTTCTCTTTAACAAAAACAAAGCCTCTTGAAACAATATCAGGTCCTGAAACAAGCTCGCCTGAAACACTGTCAACGGTTGCAACCACAATGATTATACCGTCTTCGGCAAGGTGCTTTCTGTCTCTGAGGACAACAGAACCTACATCGCCTACTCCGTAACCGTCTACAAATACCTTACCGGCAGGAACGGCTCCGGCTTTTCTTATCTGTTTTTCGGAAACCTCAAGAAGAACACCGTTATCTGCAATAACAATGTTTTTTGCAGGGATTCCTACCGATTGAGCAAGCTCTGCGTGCTTGAGAAGATGCTTCTGCTCACCGTGAACGGGAACAAAGTACTGCGGTTTTACAATGCCGAGCATAAGCTTAAGCTCCTCACGGCAGGCGTGACCTGAAACGTGTACATCATACATCTTTTCATAAACAACTTCAGCACCAAGCTTGATAAGTTCGTTAACAACCCTGCTTACGGTTTTTTCGTTACCGGGAATGGGAGTTGCCGAAATGATTACATAATCATTAGGTCCGACGAATACCTTGCGGTGATCGGAGAAAGCCATCCTTGTAAGAGCTGACATAGGCTCTCCCTGACTGCCCGTTGTAATAAGGACAATCTCATGATCAGAGTATCTGTTGATCATATCAAGCTTGATAAGTATTCCATCGGGAACCTTGAGATAACCGAGTTCCGAAGCAACAGCAACAACATTTTCAAGGCTTCTTCCCGAAAGAGCTACCTTTCTGCCAAGCTCTGCGGCTACATTTATGATCTGCTGGACTCTGTGAATATTCGAAGCAAAGGTTGCAACGATAATACGCCTTTTTTCAGCCTTTCTGAAAAGTGTTTCGAAGGATGCGCCGACCTTGCTTTCACTCTCCGTATAGCCGGGTCTTTCCGCATTGGTTGAGTCCGCCATCATACAAAGGACGCCTTCCTTGCCAAGCTCTGCAAACCTTGCAAGGTCAATCATTCCGCCGTCAATGGGAGTTGTATCAATTTTAAAGTCACCCGTATGGACGATTGTACCGCCCTCACACTTGATTGCAAAGCCTACTGCGTCGGGGATTGAATGGTTAACGTGAAGGAATTCAACGGTGAACTCACCGATTTTCACGCTGTCCCCTGCTTTTACGACATTGCGCTTTGTACTGTTAAGAAGTCCGTGCTCCTTAAGCTTGCCTTCAATAAGTCCGTTTGTAAGCCTTGTGCTGTAAACAGGAATGTTAACCTTTTTAAGCAGGTAAGCAAGTGAGCCGATATGGTCCTCGTGACCGTGAGTAATACATATACCCTTGATTCTGTCGGCATTTCTTTCAAGATAAGTGAAATCGGGAATTACAAGGTCAATACCGGGCATATCCTCATCAGGGAATGCAAGACCGCTGTCGATAATAAGAATATCGTCCTTATACTCGAAAAGGGTTATGTTCTTGCCGACCTCATTAAGTCCGCCGAGAAAAGCAATTTTAACGGGCTGTGCATTAATCTTCTTTTTTGAAGAGCCTTTTTTCTTGTTCTGCTTTTCGGCAGAAGTGTTTGATTTCTTTGTCATTTTGGTCTGCTGTTTGGCGGTCTTCGGCTGATTTTTAGAAGAGGTGTTCGTCTTTTTATTCTGAACATTACCCTTGGTTTTCTTTTTTTCGCCGGTAACCGCAGGGGCTTTTTTATCGTTTTTAACAGCGTTATTGTTTTTATTCACCGCAGCTTTATTCTGCTTTTTTTTGACTGTCTTTGAGTTGTTTTGTTTGTTTTCACTCATTTAATTACCGTACACTCCTTTTCTGTTTATTTTTTATATATTCCGTATAATAATTATTCAATCGACACTTACCCATAATAATGGTATTATAGGATATAATACTATTTTTTAAAACCTATGTCAAGAAATACGGCTTTAAAACCGCAAAAAAACCTTTCTGCACGGAAACAATCCGTTAACAGAAAGGTTTTGTTTACTGAAAATCAACTTAATCCAGAGGCTTTTCATAAAGCTCACCGAGAAGATGGTTTTCGTGAGCCTTCATATTTTCGGTTTCGGGAAGTATATACTTACCAAGGTCAAGACGACACAGAAAATGTCCCGAGAAGCGTGCCGACAAGGGAAGAAGCTCCATGTAACGGTCACCGTACCACATTCGGAGATAGTTATCATAGCCTACGGGCACCTTGAAGGTCATATCCTCATAAGGCATATCGATAAAATCGCCGAACCATTCAGCAGGGAAAGCGCCTCTGTCAAGGTTAAGACCTACACCGTCAATAAGGTACTGTGCCTTCTTATCCTTATGGAAAAGAGTAAGAGCAAGGTCAAGGCAACGGTGGTAGAACTTATAGGGTACAAGACGCATAAGAGGAAGCATAAGCTTTGAAGCGTTATAGTGAATACCCCTTCTCGCAACGTTTACCCAACGGATATTGATAAGTCTGCGGAAGATTTTAACAAGCTTGATGTGTGCCTTCTGCAGCTTTTTGTTATTACCTGTTTTATCAAAAACAAGAACGTCAATGAATATACCGTTCTGGATATCGTCAAAGCGGTTGGAGAATTTTGTGTTGAAATAGGTGTCCTTAAGTCTTACCTTGTCAAAAATGTAGTGAGAGGTTGTTTCCTTAAGATGTGACTGATAGCTGAGGTGTGACTTGAGAGAATCGGGGCAAACCTTCCTGAACTTATCGTAGTCATCACGAAGCATACCGATATCAATATCGTCGTCCCAAGGAATAAAGCCCTTGTGTCTTACGGCACCGAGAAGTGTACCGCCTACAAGGAAGTAGGTGATGTCATTTTCCTTACAGATACGGTCAATTTCAGCCATAATGTCCATTTCAAGCTTCTTGATTCTTTCAAGCTTGCCCTGGTAAACGGCTACATAGAAATCTGCAAGATATTCATCGCCGCTTTTTGCAAGAGCTGTTCTGTAAACAGCTTCCTCAAGAGGAGTGATAATTGCCCATCCGAGATTTTTGATTTTTATATTACCAAGACAGTCGTAGTCATTTTCAGGGACTGTACCGTCTGTATCATTAACAAAGCTGACATCAGGATTCTTCATACGGAATTTGGTGTAAAGCATTGTTTTGACATCGTGAACAGTAAAGCGGTAGTTAGCGGCATTATAAATATTACCGATTTTACCCATATAATCTATAACGAAAATACCGGTAAGTGCCTGTCTGATATAACAGCCGGTGTGGTAAGTCACAGCATCAGAGGTGCGGATAGTGATTTTATTTTCGTTTATAAGCTCATCGATGATTTCGTCAAGCTTAAGGTTTGATGTATTGGGAACAAGAGGACCGAAAATATTATCAAAGCGGATAACCTTGATAAAGTTCTTTTTCCCCTTGAAATGTCTTCTGCAGGCATCCTCCATTTTGCCGAGAATTCTACCCTGATAAAAATCCTTATCAATCTCACAGAAGGCTTCAAGCTCTCTTTCCGAGCAAGCGGCTATTCCGTCAGGGAAGGGATGAGCAAAATTGAATATAGGCACAAAAATAAATCTGCCCTTATTTTTCATTGCATAGTCGAGCCATTTGTTGAGATTCTCGAGCTTTGCCTCAACAAATTTCTCATCCTTATATTCTTCAAGCTGAAGATTTGCAACATAATAAAAGCGCTTGATCCGTTTTGAATCGGTTGCTGAAAGGTATGCATCGAAATTATCGAAAATGTTAAAGCATTTCTTATTTCTGTACTCCGCCTTAATTTCATCGTAAAGAACCTTATTGCGGCATTCTCCTTCAAGAATTACGTTTACAGCACCGCCGTCCTTCGGAGTAAGAACGGACATATTAAAGCCTGCGATGTATGCTGAAAGAGCATTTTCATCACCGATAACGTTGATTTCATTACCGCAGTAAAAGCGCGGATTATATCCGCCTGTACGCAGATCGGTTGAAACGCATCTTAATTCATCAATAAAAAACTGATTCATAAATTTACAATCCTTTTCTTTATGATTGAGTGTAATTATACTCCAATGCCGGATTTTTGTCAACTTAACACACCCATTTTTTACACCCCTTCCCTTTTTGTAACACTTACGGCTGTCAAGGTTGACAAAAAGCAAATATAAGGTATAATATAATGGAATAAATATTTACACGAGGTGATATTTTATGACATATGCAGTAATCGCTGCCGGTGGCATCGGAAGCAGAATGGGTAATATGGAAAAGCCCAAGCAGTACCTTAAAATCAAAGATAAGCCTATCATTGTTCATACAGTTGAAAAGTTTTATATTAACAGCAATTTCAAAAAGGTTATCATCCTTTGTCCTGACCAGTGGGTAAGCTACACAAAGGAAGTTCTTGCAAAGTATCTCCCCAAGAACGACAAGGTAATTGTTCTCAAGGGCGGTGACACAAGAAACGAAACCATTATGAATTCTATCAAGTACATTGAGGAAACCGACGGACTTGACGATGACACAATCATTGTAACTCACGATGCTGTACGCCCCTTTGTTTCAGCAAGAATCATTGACGAAAACATTGAAGCAGCACTCAAGTACGGTGCAACTGATACAGTTGTTCCCGCAACAGATACAATCGTTGAAAGTCAGAACGGCAAAACCATCAGCTCAATCCCCGACAGAAGCAAGCTTTATCAGGGACAGACTCCTCAGGCCTTCAAGGCAAAGACTCTTAAGGAGCTTTACTACAGCCTTACAGAGGAAGAGAAGGACATCCTTACCGATGCATGCAAAATTTTCAGCATGAAGGGCTACGATGTACACATGATTGACGGTGAGGTTCACAACATCAAAATCACCTATCCGTACGATCTTCGTGTGGCAAAGGCTTTGCTTGACGAAGAATTTGAAGAGGTAAAGTAAATGCTTAATACTGTTTACAGGTTGACTCAACCTAGAAAAATTGAAATTGAGTTTTCTGAAATTGATATTTTCAGCTCCGACGTTATCGTACGCCCCAAATATCTTTCAATCTGCCACGCAGACCAGAGATATTTCCAGGGTAACCGTGATGCAAAGGTGCTTGCACAAAAGCTTCCTATGGCTCTTATTCACGAGGCTGTGGGTGAGGTTGTACACGCTCCTGACGGCTCCTTCAAGCCCGGTGATACAGTTGTTATGATTCCCAATACCCCCACGGAAAATGACGATATCATTGCAGAAAACTACTTAAGATCAAGTAAGTTCCGTGCAAGCGGTTTTGACGGCTTTATGCAGGAATATGTACAGATGCCCGCTGACAGACTTGTTCTTCTCCCCGAAGGAATAGATCCCACTGTTGCTTCTTTTACGGAAATTGTTTCCGTAAGCGTTCACGCAATTTCACGATTTGACAAAATTGCCCATTCAAGAAGAAACACCATTGGCATTTGGGGCGACGGCATTTTAAGCTATATGACAAGCCTTTTCCTTAAAAAGCTTTACCCCGAAACAAAAATCTGCATTTTCGGTGTTGTTCCCAAAAAGCTTGCGGATTTCACCTTTGCTGATGAAACCTATCTTACAACACAGATTCCCGACGACCTTCGTGTTGACCATGCATTTGAATGTGTTGGCGGTAACGGCTCACAGATTGCTATCAATCAGATAATTGACTACATCAACCCCGAAGGTGCAATTTCCATCCTCGGTGTAAGTGAATATCCCGTACCCATCAACACAAGAATGGTACTTGAAAAGGGACTTCGCATTTTCGGTTCAAGCCGAAGCGGTCGCGAAGACTTCCAGAAAACCGTTGACATGTACGCAGAGTATCCTGAAATTGTTGAGCATCTTTCACGAATGGTAGGTCATGTAAGACCCGTAAGAAATATTAAAGACATAACCGAAGCCTTTGATTTTGATATTCAGAATACTTTCGGCAAAACAGTTATGAAGTGGGAAAAATAAAATACCAAAGCCACGGAATTCAGGTTCCGTGGCTGTTTTTATAAGTTATTTAAGCATTGCATCCCAGTCATCAATACCGTTATCATCATAAAGCACATCTGCAATGAGCTTATCAAGTGCTACGGGATTTCCCTGGAAATCCTTAAGCTTAACTATTTTGCCAAGTCTTTTGCAGAAGGGAACAAATGCCTTATACTGCGGTGTATCGGGAGAATAAATCTCATTACCGCTGTACATATTTAAAATTACCTGACAGATAAATTCAATTATACTGTCATTTGCAATTTCAGGAGCAACATATTTGCCGCAGCCGACAAATCCGCAGAGCTTTTTGAAGGTAAGTCGGTTTACAAATTTACCGATTCTCTGTACAACAGGCTGAAGCTTACGAAGCTTCTCCCCTTCTCCGCTGAACCCTTGTGAGAGAACGATGAACTTTTCGTAATCGTTTTCGATAGATTCAAAAACGCTCTTTATCATGTAATTGAAATGCTCTTTTGCATATTCGAGCACATCCTTACCGCCAAGGTCAAAATCAATTTCCTTAATCTGAATTGTCTTTACGTCCATTCCTTCATCGGAAAACTCAGCTTTACGGTAAGCAAGAGGATAAGCAGTTAAAGCGGCGGTGTTAATCTGATAAAGGCGGTTACCCTTTTTACTTTCGATATAATCAATATCGTGAATGTGAGTGTGGCCCACAAACACATATCTTATACCAAGGTCAGCAAGGTAAGGTGTTGTGAATTCGTAACCGCCAAGCATCGCCTTGTGTGAAAACAAGGGATAAACAGGTGAAGGCTCAACAACAGGATGGTGTGTCATTGCGAAAATTTCACAGCCTGCTTTTTTTGCATCCTCAACCTGCTCCTTTATCCACTCGAGCAAATCGTTGTAATAACCGCAGAATTCGTCAAAATCACCGTCATCGTTAAGTGCGAGCATTCTCACATCATCGGAAAGCTGAACACAGTATGAATAGGAATTTTCGTGTTCTGCAATTGCTTCACCGTAGCCGAAATCGTTATAAAGCTGACGAAGCTCAGCCCTAGTGTACTTGGGAAGCTCGGTTTCGCCCTCCTCATCGGTGTACTTCCTTGCGTGCATATAGAAATCGTGGGTTGCAAAGGTGGTAAAAACGCGTTTACCGTTATCCTTGAGCTTCTGAAGCTTTTCGACAAGGGAATCATGACTCTGCTGTTCGCCGTCAAAGGTAAGGTCGCCTGAAATAAGGACAATGTCAATTTCCTTATCCTCGCAAAGGCTTTTGAAAGCGGCATCTACAATTGCACCGCTTTCAGCCATGCACTTCTGGTCAAGCTCGCATTTAAGCTTATATGCCGCACCGCTTGAACCGATTCTTTCATTAGCATAGTAATGAAGGTCGGTTAAATGGTAAAACTTTAAGTTCTTCATATTTCACCTCAAAATCAGCACAGCATAAGGATTCCCCCTATGCTGTGACTTTTTTATTAAAGACCGGTCTTTTCTCTGATGTAGTTTCTTGCAAGAACTGCATATTCATAGGGATTTGCAATTGCAGGGTCCTGCTCTGCTTCAACAACAACCCAACCTTCATAGCCTGCTTCGTCAAGAATATCAAAAACAGGTGTGAAGTCAAAGTCGCCGTCACCGGGAACGGTGAATGAGCCTGCACGAACACAGTCAAGGAAGCTGTAACCCTTAACCTTAGCGTCATCAATTACGCTCTGACGAATGCTCTTAAGGTGAACATGCTTTACTCTGTTTACATACTTTTTAAGTACGCCGATAACATCCTCACCGCTGAATGAAAGGTGACCTGTATCGAAAAGAAGGTAAACAAGATCAGGGTCGGTAAGCTCCATAAGCTTGTCAATTTCTTCCTCGGTCTGTACACCTGTACCCATGTGATGATGAACTGTGAAGTACATACCCTTTTCCTTTGCAAGGCGGCCCATTTCATTAAAGCCCTTTGCGATAAGAGCCCACTCTTCGTCAGTGTAAACAGGCTTTGCACCGAAGATGCTTAAATCCTTACCCTGGATGCTGTTTCCCTGCTCAGAAGCACCAATAACCTTTGCGCCGAGAGCGTGAAGGAAATCTCTGTGCTTAATGAAGGCTTCGATTGTTGCTTCATAGCCCTCTGAAAGGAGGAGTGAGGAGAACCAGGCATTACAGATTCTCATACCTCTTACTTCAAGCTTATGCTTGAGAGTTTCAACATCCTTGGGATATTTGTTACCGATTTCACTACCGGTAAAGCCTGCAAGTGCCATTTCACTTACACACTGCTCAAAGGTGTTTTCTGCACCGAGGTCGGGCATATCGTCGTTTGTCCATGCAATGGGAGCACAGGCAAGATTTACTTTTTCTTTGTTAAGCATTTTTATTTCTCCTTTTAAACTTAATATAAACGAGCCTTTTCAATATTAGCTTTCATATCCTCGTAGCAAGCCTGAACTGTTTCACTTTCGGAAACCTCGGCAACGCCTACTCTCCACCATGAATCATAGCCGTCAGTCATTGACTTGTGACCAACCTTAATATCAAAGAGAGTGGGAACTGTCTGCTTTTTGCTGTCCTCAAGGGCGGCATAAAGCTCTTCCTCGGTGAATACGCGGTAAGCCTTACAGCCGTAGCCTTCAGCAATTTTTGCGTAATCAGTCATAATTACTTCACCGTCAAGAAGTCCGCTTTCGTTGTTTCTTCTTGTGAAGCGTGTTCCGAAGGTATCAGTACCCTGATTATTCTGAAGGTTCTCAATACAGCCCCAACCGCTGTTGTCAAAGAGCATTATGTTGATTTTCATATTCTCCTGAACTGCAGTATAAAGCTCACTGTGAAGCATAAGGAAGCTTCCGTCGCCAACCATTGAGTAAACCTCTCTGTCAGGACAAGCCATCTTTGCACCGAGTGCACCGCAGATTTCATAACCCATACAGGAGAAGCCATATTCAAGGTGATATGTGTAGGGAGCCTTTGACTTCCAGATTCTCTGTAAGCAACCGGGAAGTGAGCCTGAAGAGCCGAGAACAATTGAATCGTCAGCAACTACCTCATTGATAATGCCGAGGGCTCTCTTCTGTGAAAGAACACCGTCAAGCTTTTCATTGTGGCAACGGTCAATTTCAGCAACGTAGTCTGCTTTGAATTCTGCAAGCTCATTGCCCCATGCTGATTTATAGCCGTCAAGCTTTGCGGTAATTGCATCGCAGGCAGCCTTTGCATCGGCAATAACTGCAGTTGAATCCATCTTGAATGCGTCAAAGGAGCAAACGTTGATTGAAAGCATTTTTACATCAGGATTGTGGAAGCCCCACTTTGAGCAGGTTGTAAAGTCAGTAAGTCTTGTACCTACTGCAATTACAAGGTCTGCCTTTTTGGCAACTGCATTTGCTGCAGGACCGCCGGTTACACCGCAGCCACCCATGTTGAGAGGATGGGCAAAGGGCACCTGACCCTTACCTGCCTGGGTTTCACCGATGGGGATATTGTACTTTTCAGCCATTGCAAGAACTGATTCGTAGCTGTTTGAATATGTAACACCGCCACCTACGATAATCATAGGATTCTTTGCGTTCCTGATAAGCTCACAAGCGGCATCAATTTCTCTTTCAGAGGGAAGGCGTCTGTCGATGTACCATACTCTCTTCTGAAGGAAGTAGTCGGGATAATCGAACGCCTCCGCTTCAACATCCTGGGGCATTGCAATACATACAGCGCCTGTATCAGCAGGGTCTGTAAGCACACGCATAGCATTGATGCAGGCCGTCATAAGCTGCTCGGGACGGTTGATTCTGTCCCAATATTTGCATACAGCCTTAAAGGAATCGTTAGCGGTAATTGCGCAGCTGTCAAACTGTTCAATCTGCTGAAGAACGGGGTCGGGCTGACGGCACGCAAAGGTGTCACCGGGAAGCACAAGAAGAGGAATTCTGTTTGCAGTAGCTGTACCGCAGGCAGTTACCATATTGAGTGCGCCTGGGCCGATTGATGATGTGCAGGCAATGATTTTTCTTCTGTTATTCTGCTTTGCGAAGGCAATAGCGGAATGAGCCATACCCTGCTCATTGTGACCCTGATAATAAGTAAGGCTGTGACCGCCCTGTTCAAGAGCCTGACCGATACCTACAACACATCCGTGACCGAAGATGCCGAAGATACCGTCAACAAACTTTGTTTCCTTTCCGTCGAAGGAAATGTACTGATTGTCAAGGAATTTTACAAGAGCCTGAGCCATTGTAAGCTTCATTGTATATCATCCTTTCGTGGTTAAATTCTTTCTTATAAAACACTTTAAGGAGTGCCGGCAAAAGCACTCCTGTAAAGATTTAGCCGATTTCTGAAATCTTGACTGCTCTGCCCTCTGCAACTGATTTCTTTGCTGCAAGAGCAACGAGGATTGAGTTAAGACCATCAAGGCCTGTTGTGGGTGTGGGCTTGTCGTTCTGAACTGCACCAACAAACTGAATCATTTCGTCACGGAATGACTGCATATATCTTTCAAGGAAGAAGTAGAGAGGCTTGTCGGTTGTAACACCGTCAGCGTTCATAACAGTAACATTGGTGGGAGTATCATTTGCAGCCATTGCAGCACCGAGTGAGCCGAATACTTCGATTCTCTGGTCGTAACCGTAAGCTGCACGGCGGCTGTTGTCGATTACACCGAGAGCACCGTTTTCAAACTTGAGGTTGATGATAGCGGTATCAACGTCACCTGCTTCACCGATAGCGGGATCAACAAGACAGGTAGCGTTTACATATACCTCTGTAACATCACAGCCTGCAAGGAAGCGTGCCATATCGAAATCGTGAATTGTCATATCAAGGAACATACCGCCTGATACTGCAGCGTATTCTGCTGACGGAGGAGCCGGGTCACGTGATGTGATTTTGATAAGCTCAAGGTCACCAACCTTACCCTCGTTGATAAGTGAACGAACGTGAGCAAAGTTATGGTCAAAGCGTCTGTTGAAGCCTACCTGAAGCTTAACGCCTGCCTTTTCAACTGCAGCAATAACAGCCTTTACCTTTTCAGGTGTAAGGTCAACGGGCTTTTCACAGAAAACGTGCTTACCTGCCTCAGCTGCTTCGATTGAAATGTCAGCGTGTGTATCTGTTGATGAGCAGACAAGAACTGCGTCGATATCCTTATCGGCAAGCATTTCCTTGTAATCTGCATAAACCTTTTCAATGCCGTACTTATCAGCAAGCTCCTGTAAGCCGTCCTTGAAAACGTCTGTAATACCGAGCACCTTTGCGCCGGGTACATTATAAGTGATTGACTGCATGTGTACCTTACCGATACGACCTGCACCGATAATGCCAATGTTTAACTGTTTCATTAGGAATTCCTCCATATTTTAAAATTACCGTACGGCATAAAGCCACACTATTCATTACACAGTATAACACAATGACCAACCATATTCAAGAGAAATGTGGTTGGTCATTTTTACGAATATTAAGTTAAAATATTGTACAATTTAGCAAATTACAGAAGAGGCTTCATCCAGAAGGAGAATTCAAGCTCATCCTTAAGCACAACTCTGTACTGAGGAAGCGCATTTGGGCCACAGCTGTTTGATCCTGTACCGCGAAGATAACCGTCAATATTAAGGCTTGTAACCTCACCGTGTACAATGTCCTCAATATGCTCTGCCTTACCGATACACTCCTCGGTATAATCATGAACACCGAAGGAGAAGAAGTCCTTACAAGCGGCAATTTCAACACCCTTACCATCATCGTCGGTAAGCTTCATCCAACGTGTTTTACCGTGGTTACCGTTGTCCTGGGGCTTGATATAATCCTCGTCCATTTTACCTACTGTACCCTCATAAATGCCGAGTGTGCTCTGTGCATCGAAGTCACAAAGATTTTCCTTTTCACCAAGGCCGTAGTATTTAACATTCTTAAGCGAGGGATCAAACTCAACATTCACACCGAAACGGGGAAGCTCATAATTTGTAAGATCAAGCTTTTTCTTTTCAATTTCACACTTGACCTTCATGATGCCGTCGGGATAGATTTTGAACTTGCATTCAAATTCAAAGGTCTTTTTGCCGTTAAGATAAAGCCAGCCTTCACTTTCAAGCTCAACCTTTTTGTCCTTCTTATCCTCAAAGGAAACAAGCTTGCCTTTGTACTCTACCTTATCGTAGCCCTTCTTCTTCCAACCCTTGACGATGTTTCTGTCGTTATCAAGGAAAGCTCTGTAAAGCTGAGGAACAAGGCCTTTTTTGTTTGCAAGAAGCTCCTTACCGTCTACAACGTAGCTTGTGAGCATACCTGTCTTTTTATCAAACTCGGCACAACCGTTATCATAGATTACTTTAATAATATCCCTTGTCTTTTCAACTGAAAGGTTACCTTTTTTACTGATTTCAGGCTTTTCAACAACCTCGGAGAGAGCGTGCTGCTCTTTAGCAACAACATTGCCATTCTTATCACGGTAAATGAAGTTAATGTGACAGTCGGCGTTTCCGGGAAGAGTCTTATGTGCAAGAACAATGCTCTTTGCAGCACCGGGCTCAATGTCGAGATCAATTTTTTTGCTTTCTACACAAACACCCTTTGAAAGAAGCTCATATGTAACCTCATATTCATTTGCATTTGTAAAGAGATTTGTATTGCGGAAGTTATAAAGGTTTTCACTCACCTTTTCACTTCTTATAGGACGGTAAACCTCCTTCATTTCAAAAGCACCTGTGTGAGGTCTTCTGTCGGGATAGAAAAGACCGTCAACGCAGAAATTACCGTCGTGGTATTCTTCACCGTGGTCACCGCCGTAGGTGAACTTATATTTTGCATTTTCATCGTAAACACTGTGGTCTGCCCATTCCCAGATGCAACCTCCGGTGAGGTTTTCGTGAGCATAAATAAGCTGCCAGTAATCCTCAAGGGAGCCGGGACCAACACCCATTGCGTGGCAGTATTCACAAAGGAAATAGGGCTTGTTTCTGTATCTTCTTGTAAGCTTGTGCTCACCGATACGCTTTACACCGCCGGGGAACTGATACATTTCGGAGATAACATCATAAGAGCCTCTCGGTGTTCTTATTACAGCCTCATAATGAACGGGAATATCCGAAAGTGATTTGAGCATATCGTAGCAGGCATCCTGATTCTTCCAACCGCCTGACTCATTACCAAGGCTCCACATTGTAATGGAGGGATGGTTTTTGTCACGATGATAAAGGCGGAGAACTCTGTCCTTCATCGGGGCAAGCCACTGCTTACCGTTACTGATAATATTGGGCTTACCGGTAAACTGAAGCTTTGCATTGAACTGTGTGCCGTGAGTTTCAATATCAGCCTCGTCAATCACATAAAGACCGTATTCATCGCAAAGATCAATGAAAATGGGATCGGGAGGATAATGTGATGTTCTGACAGCGTTACAGTTGAACTCCTTCATAAGAAGAACATCCTTGAGAAGCTCCTCGGCAGTCATAACATAACCGTTGATATGATGTGTATCGTGATGGTTTACACCCTTGAACTTAATAAGCTTTCCGTTGAAGAGGAAGCGTTCACCGTCAATTTCAACTGTTCTGAAGCCGATTTTGCTTCTTGTAACCTGAATATCACCCTCCGCATCGGAAAGTGAAAGGTAAAGGGTATAAAGCTCGGGCTTTTCTGCATTCCATTCGATTGCATCAATAGGTGCAAGTGCAAGTGTTACCTTTGAAGCGGCAGCAGCTTCAACCTTACCTACAACCTTTTTGTTGTAAAGAAGCTCGATTGAAACCTTTTTACCTGAAAGGTCACTTCCCTTTATTTCACAGTCAACGGAAAGGATATAGCCCTCGTCAACCTTTTCTGTGTTCACCTGATAATCATATATGTACTGTGCAGGGTTTTCGGTAATATAAACATCACGGAAAATGCCCTTTTCACGGAACATATCCTGACATTCAAGATAAGTACCGTTACACCACTGTGTTACAATTGCAAGAAGCTCGTTTTCGCCCTCACTTACAAAATCCTTAAGGCAGAATTCTGCGCTGTTATGGCTTCCCTCACTGTAGCCTACATACTTGCCGTTGACATAAAGTGTAAGGCTTGAGCACACACCGAGGAAGGTAATAATGGGATTAACACAATCCTTTGAAATTGTGAATTTCTTTCTGTAAATACCTGCTTCCATTTCCTCGGGAACATTAGGAAGGGTCATAGGAAATTCATAACGGGTGTTAATATATTTGGGACTTGCGTAACCTGTTCTCTGCCATGTTGAAGGTACGATTATTTTATCAAAGGCAAGGGTATCTGTGTCAATTTCAGCTGGAAGCTCTGAAAGCTTTTTTACAAAGCAGAAATCCCATTGACCTGAAATTACCTTTACGGTATCACTCTTATATCTGTTGTTTAGCACATCGGTTCTCACAAGCTTATTCTTGCTTTTGTAAGGGATAAAATAGCTTCTCGGAGAAAGCTTGTTTTCTTCATAAATTTCAATATTATTGATATTGAGCTTTTTAATGCTGTACTTCATATTTAACCTCCTGATACATTTTTTGTCATTGTACCATATAATTACAATTATTTCAATTGCTAAAAAGCAAATAAATTGCCAATACTTTTAACGCAAAGATATATTGTGGGGGTTATTTCTTGTATTACAACAAGGTTGAAATTTGCGGTATTGACACAACAAAGCTTAAGGTGATGAAAGAAAAGGAAAAAACAGAGCTGCTGAAAAAAGTACGTGACGGTGACACAGAGGCCCGTGAAAACCTTATAAACGGTAATTTACGGCTTGTGCTATCGGTTATACAGCGTTTTTCCTCACGGGGAGAAAACAGTGACGACCTTTTTCAGGTAGGCTGTATCGGACTTATAAAGGCTATTGATAACTTTGACATAAATCAGAACGTACGTTTTTCCACCTATGCCGTTCCGATGATAATAGGTGAAATACGCCGATACCTGCGTGACTACAACCCGGTGAGGGTCAGCCGTTCAATACGTGACACGGCATACCGTGCCATGCAGATAAAGGAAAGGATAATAAGTGAAACACAAAAGGAGCCTACTGCCGAAGAAATTGCAAAGGAAATGGGCGTTAAAAGAGAAAGCGTTGTTCTCGCCCTTGAGGCAATTGTTGAGCCCGTTTCACTTTATGAGCCTGTATACTACGATGCAGGTGATGCCATTTACGTAATGGATCAGATTGGTGACAACAACAGCGACATCAACTGGATTGA
Organism: Acutalibacteraceae bacterium; assembly: GCA_045643805.1. Taxonomy (GTDB): domain Bacteria; phylum Bacillota; class Clostridia; order Oscillospirales; family Acutalibacteraceae; genus UBA6857. The sequence continues at coordinate 16,659 of JAZRFT010000018.1, read as the reverse complement.
TGAGATACTTCTTAAAAAATCTCTTCGTGAGCTTCCCGAAAGGGAAAAGAATATACTCTCCCTGCGTTTTATGAGAGGTATGACGCAGACGGAGGTTGCAAAGGAAATCGGCATTTCCCAGGCTCAGGTATCAAGGCTTGAAAAGGGTGCACTTGACAGAATCAAAAGCCACCATAAAATTGTATTTTAAAAAGGACAACCCGTATTGTACAAGTACAACACGGGTTTTATAAATTATCAGAAAAGCACGGGCTTGCCGAAGGCAAACTCTACAGGCTTTATGTATGTAAGTCTTGGTGAAGCATCAAAATCACGGGTTGGTGTGCCGTGATAAACCATAAAGATTTCGCCGTTTTCACGGTAAAGGAAGCTGCAATGACCTGCATTGTAAATATCCTGAATGTAATTTTTATAGGAGGCTCTCACCAGACTCTTGCACCACGAGGATTTATCAGCAACGTCACCGCCCTTATAGGTCAGCATTCCCATACAGTATCCGCCTGAGCTGAATCCGCTTGCGGAATAAACGATGTACATATCATCACCGTTATAAAGCACGGCAGGACCCTCGTTAACCTTCCAGCCCTTCTTTTCCCAATAAAGCTGTGGCTTTGAAAGCATTACTGCTTCGGCATCCTTTTTGAGTGTGTAGGGATTTTCCATTTCACAGATATAAAGGCACTGATATGCAACATCAACGTAAGCGGAGCAAAGGTAATAAAGCTTTCCGTCCTTCTGAAGGTATGTACCGTCTATATTGTTAAGACCGTCGGGAGCAATTATACCCTTGAATTCGTATTCACCGAAAATATCCTCGGTTTTACTTTCAAGAATAAAGCCGTATCTGTAATAATCACCGTGCTCCTTGTATTCCTTTGCCTCGGGCATTGTGCCTTTTTCAACAACACTGCTGTCAAAAAGTGCCGCCGCAATGATATACCATCTGTCACCGATTTTATGAATTTCAGGTGCCCAGATGTCACCTGCGGTGCCGTTCTCCCCTGCCCAGAAAACAGTTTTCTTTTCACTTACCTCGATTTTGTCAAAGGTTTCTGTTTTAAGAATATCAATACCGCCACCTGTTGTGTAGGTGTAATAGCAGCCGTCCTCTGTTTCAACGATAAAGGGATCACCGCCGTTGTGGTTATCAATGGGCTCACTGTAAGGCGTTGACATAACTCCCATAAATGTGAAAATAGCAATAATAAATGTTGTTACCGATTTAATTAAGCTGTTCATAATATTTCCTCCGTCTTTTTTCTGTATTAACATTAACATAAATGAATCTGTTTTTCAAGACTTATTCTTATTAAGAATAATTTTGTTTGACATATATTGTAAGATATTATATTATAAAAGCACAAAAGCAAAGGAGAAAAACATTATGGCTAAAAAGTGTAAATTTTCTGATTCAACCTTATCCCCTGCAGTATTTTTTATTTTGTCCGTTGTTGCGGCAATACTTTTCAGAGCCTGCAGGTCAAATTGGGTATTTATCGGCACAACCGTAGGCTTCAATCCCCTCCCGTTGGTGCTTCTTGCTCTTATGGCAGCCTGTGCAGGCTTACTCGGAATTCTGCTCACACTCAAGCTTAACGGCAAAGGCTTCTGTCAGAAAAAAGCATACAAGGTTATGCTTATAATCGCGACATTCCTTTCATCGTTGCTTTTTGTTTTCGCACTCATTTATTCCATAGGTCTTGCCACGAGCGAAAGTAAAGCAGTATTTTTTCTTCACTTAAAAGCAGCATTCTCTGAAGGTGCACTTCTTCTCGTTGTACCCTTCTTTGCACTTTTTTATCCTAAGCTTTCCTGCAAAGTAAAAAAGGCTGTTGCCGTTATCAGCGTTGTGACTGTTTTACTTTTGGGCATAAACGCATTTTATCCCCTCACTCCTTATGAAATCACCTCAACACCTATGGTAATTGACAACGGCAAGGAATACAGCGTTGTTTTTTCAACAAATGATAACGGTACCGGCTATGTGAAATACACCTTTGACGGCAAGGAATACAAGGTGCTTGACAATACCGGCGGAAGACTCAATGAGGGCAGAATTCACAGCGTTTCCGTCCCCTACGAGCATCTTCGTAACAACACCTACAAGGTAGGCTCAACAAGAGTTATCGAAGCGTTCAGCTACGGCAGCAGAACGGGAAAAACTGTTACTTCACTTGAATATGATTTTAAATATAATGACAGTAAAAACCAGACCTGGCTTGTTATTTCTGACTGGCATACACAGGTAGACAAGGCTGTGCAGTCCGTCAATAACCTTGCAAGTGATTATGACGGTGTTATCCTTCTCGGTGACGCTACTCCCGGTGTTGACTTTGAAGAGCAGGTTATTACAAATATAGTTGAATTCGGCGGCAAAGTTTCAGGCGGTATGAAGCCTGTGCTTTACGCACGCGGAAACCACGAAACAAGAGGACCCTATGCCGACAATTTACCCACATCACTCGGCCTTGAACAGCTTTATTATACTGCTGACATCGGTCCCTACTCCTTTGTTGTGCTTGACAGCGGCGAGGACAAGGATGACTCCCATATTGAATACGGCGGTATGACTGATTATAACACCTACAGAGCAGATATGATTGAGTGGCTCAAGAGTGTTGAGGTAACAAACGAAAAGGTTATTGCTCTTTCACACGCATGGCAGATAAGCACCGTTGAGCCCGGGCTGTCAGAGGCAGGCTGGGCAGAGCTTGGCAGACTTGATACAAGACTTATAATTTCAGGTCATGAGCATCAATGCCGCTTCCTCGGTGAAAGTGATGCTGCCGAAAAGGAGCTCACCGACAAATATGATATCATCGGTTATATTGACGGTGGCAAGATGGGTGAAAGCTATGTGGCATCTATGCTGACCTTGAATGAAGACGGCTTTGAAATATACGCAATTGACAATAATGGCGAGGTATTCGCTGACGAAAAATTTGAGTGGTAAAAAATAAAATATCAACGGCACAGGTCAGTCAAAACCTGTGCCGAATTTTTATGTATTCTTTTGCTTTAAAAAGTACTTTTTCATATAGAGAAGGAGTAAAAATCCTAAGAGTGGGAAAACCGCTGCAACAAGCATACCAACCTTCATACCCATCTGCTCACCGCTTATGCCCATTGAGGCGGCTTTTTCCAGCCAAAGGGCACTTTCTGCAACCTTATCGGTAATGATTCCCATTAACTGAGGAGAAAGCGAAGCACCGAGGTCACCGCCTGCCGCGAGCAAGGCGTAAACACCCACACCGCAGGAAACAAATTTTTCATTAACATAAACAATCGTACCCGGCCAGAGCATTGCTGTAAAAAATCCCGTGAGCGCACAGACAACAAGCCCGATTATACTGTTACCCGTAAGTGCCGCAGCAACATAGCAAAGAGCTGAAAGCCCCATACCGCCAAGCAGTATCGGATAAATACTTTTGCCCTTCATTGAATAAAGCGTTCTTCCGAGACCGAGAGCAAAGGCAAAAAGAGCCATACCGAAAACATCACCGTAAACCTTTGAAATGCCAAGTGCTTTTTCGGCAAAGCCGGATATCCATTGGGTCATTGTCATCTCTGCCGCACCGCCGAAGAAGATGCACAAAGTACAAAGCATAATTCCAAAGCGGTTGCTTTTCTTTGCTCCACCCTCCTCACCGCCGAGGCTTATATCGGGTATTTCAGCTTTAAGGAAAAGCACGAGAGAAACAAGGGGTACAACACTCCAAAGCAAGGCCAGATACATCCAGTTGTGATTGCCTGCAATTTTAAGGAAAAGCGTGCTGACTATAACCACAACAACCGTTCCCCAGGCATATGCGGAGTGAAGCTTACTCATTTCCCTTTCAGGGTTTTCAGCCGGGATTGCCGCAATAACGGGGCTTGTGAGCACCTCACCGAGACCCGCGCCGAGAGAGAATACAAAGGTACCCGCAACAAGTGCCGCGTAAGTGTATCCGGGCAAAGCCATAGGCACAAGGGTGTAAATCATAAAACCGACAAGCACCACGGCAGGAATTGATTTGATTGTTTTTGTAAGGTTGAAACTTTTTGAGAAAAATGTAAATATAAGGTCAATCATCAGCTGAGTGCAGAAATTAACAAGCACAAGAAAGCCGAGCTGTGAAAAAGAAATCCCGTAAAGCTCGTGAAAAGGTACAAAAAGAAGTGCCGATAAATTTGCCGCCGCCGACATTGAAAATCCAACGGAATAACAAGCTGAACGGGTAAGCTTATATTTTTTTGCCGTGTCTGTCATTTTAAAATTCCTCCGTTTCCGTCAGAAAGCTTGTTCATTGCCTTTTTAAACTGAACTGAAAAGAGCAACGATGTAAAAGAAACTGCAAGTACATCGGCAATAGGCTCAGCAAGGTAAACACCCATTGTTTTGTCCGCCACAAAATGCGGAACAATATAGATAAGCGGTAAAAGAAGCACAAACTTGCGCACAACGGCAACCGCAATTGAGCTTACCGCGTTGCCGATTGATACAAATGTCATCTGACAGGCTGTCTGAATACCGAAAATGCAAAGCACAGCACAGTAAATTCTCAACGCAGGAGCAGTAAATTCAACAAGTGAAGCATCCGAGGAGAAAATCCCCGCAAAACCTGACGGAAAAAGCATTATAACCACCCACAGAATAAAGGAATATGTAAGACACACCTTTAAAAGAAGACTGAAGGTCTTTTTTACTCTTTCCGTATTGCCTGCTCCGAAATTGTATCCGGTTATCGGCTGTGCTCCCTGGGCAATTCCCATCATCGGAAGCATTGCAAACTGCATTACACTTGTAAGAATTGTCATTGCGCCAACAGCTATATCTCCGCCGTATTCAAGCAAAGAAGAGTTGAAGCAGACGGAAATTACACTTTCACTGCTCTGCATAACAAAACTGGCAAGACCCAACGCAACACACGGAAATACAAGCTTAAAATCAATCAACATATTTTTGATTTTGATTTTCAGCATTGTTTTTTTGCCCGTTAAAAACAGTAGCACCCAGGTGCAAGATGCTGCCTGAGAAATAACCGTTGCAGCAGCGGCACCCTTTACGCCCATATCAAAAACGAAAATGAAAATCGGGACAAGGATTATATTGCAAAACGCTCCGAGAAGCACTGTAACCATACCCTGCTTTGCAAAGCCCTGCGCAGTTATAAATGCACCCATACCAAGGGTAAGCTGAACAAAAACCGTTCCCACGGCGTAAATGTTCAAATAATCCATAGCATAAGAAATTGTATTTTCGCTTGCTCCGAAAGCAAGAAGAAGCACCTTGCCCCACTTAAGAAGAACAGCGGTAAGAATTACAGAAATAAAAAGCTGAAGAGTGAAGCATCCGCCCAGGATTTTTTCGGCGCTGTTTTTGTCACCCTTGCCCATAAAAATCGAGCTTCTCGGTGCACCGCCTGTACCGATAAGAGCCGCAAAGGCGGATACAATCATAATGATGGGCATACATACTCCCACTCCGGTAAGAGCAAGGCTGCCCTCATCAGGAATATGGCCTATATAAATACGGTCAACTATGTTATACAGCATATTTACAAGCTGTGCTATTACCGTAGGTATGGCAAGCTTCAGAAGAAGTTTGCCAATCGGCTCCTTTGCAAGAAATTCTTTATTGTCGTTCATTTTATCACCTTGATTTATTTTTTAGTCCCAATAATCCACCTTGTAAGGCAGATTTATGTTTTTCACTTTAAAAACAGGATTTTCTCCTCTTGCCTTCTGACGCTCATAATCCTTAAGAGCCCTGAAGGCATACTTGCTTAAAAAGGCTATTACCGGCACGTTTATTATAATCATAAGTCCCATTGTGATATCCGCAATATTCCACAATACATCAGCACTCAGTACCGATCCGACAAAGGTAAGCGTCGCCTGAAGCACTCTCATTATAACAGAAAGACCTTTGCTCATTTCACGGTTGATTATATATACCACACATAAATCAACATAATACATATTACCTATAAGAGTGGTGAATGCAAAAAGTACCATTGCAACGGTGATAATCACAGGACCAATACTACCGAGAGTAGCCTCAACGGAAAGCTGAACATATTTTGCACCCGATATATCCGCAGATGGTTCAACCCCCGAGCACATACACATAAAGGCTGTTGCCGTACAAATAAGAAGCGTATCGATAGACACAGAAAGCACCTGAACAAGCCCCTGCTTAACGGGATGAGTAACCTTTGCGGCAGCTGAAGCATTGGGTGCAGAGCCTACACCTGCTTCATTGCTCAAAAGTCCCCTTTTGATACCGTACATTACACAAGAACCTGAAAAGCCTCCGAATATTGCCTTTAAATCAAAAGCCTCGGAAAACACTCTTTTAAGAACATCAGGTATAATACTGAAATTAATCACAACCACAACAAAGGCAGTAAGTATATAAATTACACCCATTACGGGCACAAGAACCGAGGTTATACTTACTATTCTCTTTCCGCCACCAAGAAGGCAAAAGCCGACGAGAAGTGCAGTTATAAGACCGATTATAAGCGGTGAGGTCTGCGGATTATAAAAATCATACTGTAAAAAGGTTGACTGCAGATTATAAGAGGTCAGCATATTAAAGCCAACACCGTAGGTCATAATCAGAAGCACGGAAAAAATCACCGCAACAGCACGGCTTTTAAGTGATGCTTCAATATAATAGGCGGGGCCACCGAAGCTTCCGTCCCGGCCCCTTTTCTTGAAAATCTGTGCAAGGGTGCTTTCAACAAATGCAAGAGCGCTACCGACAACGGCCACAACCCACATCCAGAAAACCGAGCCGAAACCACCAAGACAAAGGGCTGTTGAAACGCCGATAATATTACCCGTACCTACCCTTGATGCGGTTGAAAGCATAAGCGCCTGAAAGGAAGAAACGCTTTTACCATCATCAGGCTTTTCCGTCACGGATCTTATCTGTTCACCGAAAAGGCGAAACTGAACAAAACGGGTTTTCAGCGAAAAATACAAGCCGAATAAAAGCAGGAGAACAATTAATATATACGTATAAAAATAATCGTTGAAGGTTGTTAAAAACTGCTTAAAAAGCTCTGTGCTTATTGCGGCACAATTTAATTTCACATAAGGCATTGTGAGGCTCCTTGCAAAAAAGAATTATATTATATTACCTATAAAAAGTCAATCAATACATATAGTCTTTGTTATAATGGTCTTTTTATTATAAGCATATTAAAAAGCCTTTGGAAAAATGAAGCAAAGCACAGATGCAAAACAAATTGCACCTGTGCTTCTTTTACCGTTACCCCGCCGAATCAAGGCTTATATCACTTTCCTTTTGCACCATTGTTTCAGCAAAAATCCCGTAACCCCTCGTCGGGTCATTGAGAAAAACATGGGTAACAGCACCTACAAGTCTGCCGTTCTGAATAATGGGACTACCGCTCATTCCCTGAACAATACCTCCGGTTTTACTTATCAGTTCAGCATCCGTTATTTTGATTATCATATTTTTACCTTCCTTATCATCGGGGTTGAGCTTTTCTATAACAATATCATAATAGGCCTTGCTTGTACCTTCAACGGTGGAAATTATCTGCGCCTTACCCGTTTCAACCTCATCCTTCAAGGCAACGGGAAGGGCTTGCTCTGATTTATCCGCATTTTCAAGATAGCCGTATACACCTGCTTCGCCATTAAGATAAAGCACACCTTCCGTGCTGCTGCAAAAGCTTCCGCAAAGCTCACCTGCACAGCCTGCCTTACCCCTTATACAACCGGTTATGCTTGCATCAACAATATCACCGCCGGAAAGGGGTAATATTTCACCCGTATCAACATCACAAACCGCGTGACCGAGGCAGGCAAAAAAGCCCGTATCCTTATCATAAAATGTCATTGTACCTATTCCTGCCGCGCTGTCCCTTATCCACAAGCCTGTTTTATATCTACCTGCCGAAACGGAATAAACCGGTGTTATACTGCTTTTATACTTTATACCGTCACGGATAAATTCAACCGTAAGCTCCCGTCCCTGACAAGCGGCAATAACACCTTCAACCTGACTTGAATTTTCCACCTTTACTCCGTCGAGCCTGATTATAACATCACCTGCTCTGATATCAGCCACCGCAGCAGGATTAACCATACCGTTTTCTCCGTCAACGTCGTCAATTCCTACAACCATTACGCCATCGGTAAAAAGGCGCAGGCCGACAATTTCACCCGAAGGCACAACATATCTTCTGTTACTGACAGTAAGACTTGAGCTTTTTACGGGCACCTTGTTAAAAAGACTTATGTCAACCTTGTATTCACCCTCAACAGTAACCGACTTTGACACCCGTGCTCCGTCACCCTGCACCGAGCAGGAGTAAAGGCCAAGGTCAAGCTCTCTGTCAGAATAGGAGTATATATTGTCAGGCACACTGTAAAATCCGTAAACTACAGCAGACATTACACTTACAGTAAATACTATCAGACATAAGCAAATGCCCTTTATTGCTTTTTTCATTTTCCACCTCCCTGCGACAATAAAAAAAGTCGCAATAATAATTTTTGCTTTTGGTGAAAAAATATAAACGGAAAAAAGAGGTCAAAAATAAAAAAATCCTCCACCTGTTAAGGTGAAGGATTCCGAATTTTTAAAAATTAAAATACGAAGTTGATTAACATACCGATAACAACTACAGCCATACCTACGCAAAGGCCGATCATACCGATATTGAGAATATCAAGTGCCTTCTGCTCATAGCCTGCTTCAATAGCCTTCTTGTAGTTCTTGTAATAAACAAAAGCTACAACACCGGTAAGAACAGCACAAATAGCAACAACGATGATGTTTGTGCACATAATACCTGCAACTGCAAGGAAGAGAGCTGCAAAGAGACCTACGAGAACCTTATCTCTCATGCAAAGGATTGAAGGATCAACGGGAGGCTTTGCCTTCTTTTTAGCCTTCTTACAGTTTTTGCACATCTCGGGAACAACAGGAGCTGTGTAAACGGGTACAGCAGGCTCTGCAGGAGCTGTTGAGGGAGCAACCTCAGCAGGTGCGCCTTCTGCCTTCTGTGAATAAACCTGTGCTGCATAAGCAGGAGCTTCGGTAACAACCTTCTGTCCGCAGATGAAGCAAAAATCTGAATTATCTTCAATTACATTGCCGCAAAATTTACAAATCATAACATATCCTCCTAAAATTTATGAATAGATTATAACACTTAAATTTTATATTTACAATAGTTAATTTAAAATATTTATGCAAAAAGTCCTGTGAATATACATATTTTCAATTAAAAGCTCAATAAAAAGGATAAGGAGCCATAAAAAATGAAAAAAATAATCTACTTTTCAACTGCCTTGCTTTCAGGACTTCTGAACGGTTTGTTTGCCTCGGGAGGAGGCATACCTGCCGTCACCTGTTTCAAGAATAACGGACTTGAGCAAAAAAAAGCCCAGGCAACTGCACTTTGTGTTACCTTTTTCCTTTCACTTGTAAGTATTACTTACTATTATTACAAAGGCTTATTCAATATTCGTGATGCCCTTATTTACATTCCCTTCGGTATTCCCGGTGCCTTCGCAGGGAGCTTTTTATTAAAAAGACTTCCTGATAAATTTTTGAAAAAGCTTTTTGCAATTTTTATTATATGGGCAGGAGCACGGATGATGTTCTGATTTGTGAGGTGATTGCTTGAATTTTTCCGTTGCGTTTTTTTCTTTTTTATCGGCACTTTTAGGTGCTATGGGACTTGGAGGCGGCTCTGTACTGATAATTTATCTTACAACCGTCAGTGACATTCCGCAAAAGCAAGCACAAGGAATAAACCTTGTATTTTTTATTGCTACGGCTTTCTTTGCCCTGATAAGCAACACCAAAAAGAGGCTTGTTGATAAAAAAGCCTTAAAATCCTTTCTCCCCTTGTCAGTTATCGGACTTGCTGTAGGATTTTTACTTTTACCGATAACACCACAGGCTCTGCTAAAAAAGCTTTTCGGCGGCGCCCTTCTTCTCCTTGGTATAAAGGAGCTTTTCGCAAAGAGCACCGCCGATAATTAAGTTTTATTTATTTTGCTGCAGGAACATTTATTTCAAGGTCGGTAAGAGGGAATGAGCAGCAAGGATGAATACAGCCGAACTTATAGTCTGCAAGACGGCGGTATTCAAGTGCCTTTGGCACATATACCTTACCTGAAATAAGATGTGAATGACAGAAGCCACACTCACCGCTTCTGCAACGTGCAGGTGCGGAAATGCCGTTCTTTTCAAGAATCTGCATAACGGAATCGTTTGATGAGCCTTCAATCTCATAGGTGTTATCCTGAATTGTCACCTTGATTTTAACCTTTTCGGGCACTCCGTCCGGATAGTCAGCCTGAGTACCGGGATTATGAAACTCACCGAACATCTCGTGACGGATATACTTCTTTTCGAGGCCGAGCTTTTCAAGCTCCTTGTCAACAAAGGCATACATCTGCTGCGGACCGCAAAGGAAAATTGAATACTTTTCATTTGCGGGTGCGTACTTTTTAATAAGCTCTGCGGTGATAAATCCCTTTTCAAAGCCGTCACCTGTTTCAGCCGATTCGTCGCTTAAAACGTGAATAACCTTAATTTTATCACATTTTGCTGCAAGCTCATCAAGTTCATTCTTAAAGAGAATATTTTCCTCATTACGGCTACCGTAAAGTAGGGTCATTTCAAAGTCCTCATCACCGTCAGCAATAGCATTTGCCATAGAAACGAAGGGAGTTATACCGCTGCCGCCTGCAAGACAAATAACCTTCTTTGCATCACGCAGCTCCTGATATTCAAAGTTACCTGCAGGAGCAGAAACCTCAACAGATGAGCCTACTGTCCAGGTATCAAAGATGTACTGCGACATAAGTCCACCCTCAACAAGCTTGATTGTAAGGACGTATTTACCCTCAAGGGAATCCTTGGGTGATGATGAAATAGAATATGCTCTTGTTATGGGCATACCTTCGATTGTTTCAAAAACTGTGAGATACTTACCTGCACCAAACCAGGCAAGTGATGTTGTACCCTTTTTTGCATCGGGAACAAGAACGAAGCTTTTGCAGTCCTCAGCTCTGTCAATTATCTCTGCAACCTTAAGGTACTGACGCTTCGGATGAAGAGCTTTTGCAAGTACCGTTGCATTATCTGAAATTTCGGGAAGCTCTGCTTTTCCGCTTTCAAATCTTTTCTGTCTGTCGGAAAGCATTGGCAAAAACTTCCTTGCCTTAAGGGATTTTAAATCTGCCATAATTATTTACCCTCCTTACTTAATGCTTTTACTACTAATCCGCCTGCTTTTTCACCGGTGTAATAAGCACAGCCGTAGCCGTCGCCTCTTTCCTGGGTTGCGCCGCAGAAGAAGAAGTTGTCAAAGGGCTGATCATTAAGATACTGAACGGTTCTGGGAATCATACTGTCCCATTTTTCGAGCATATAACCGTAGGGTGTACCCTGGGGAGTGTTAAGATAACGGGCAAATGTAGGAGGAAGTGCAACTTCAATTTCCTCGATATAAGGCATAATTGAAATATTGAGAGCCTTTTCGCAGGTTTCAATCATATCCTTTGCAACCTTGTTCTTGAACTTCTTGTAATCCTTGGGCTCAATGTCCTTCATAACATCACCGAAGGTCATTGTTGTGAGGAAGAGCTGACTTGTACCCTCGGGAGTACAGTCGGGAATAATCTCGTTAAGGCAGTTGATAATGCAGTAGCCGCTGAAGAAATTCTGTGCCGCATCATACTGCTTGTCGGAGTCTGAATCGGGAGCAATGAAAACTGAATAGTCCTTGATACCAAGTTCCTCCTTGGTTTTGTTCATACCGAGATAAACTGTTGTAAGAGCGCAGGCAACCTTTCTTGTGCCGAGCATTTTAAGCTGCTTTTCAGGTACATCCTTAATTTCAAACAGGTCACTCCACACTCTGTTAGGTGATGAGTTACAGATGAAGTATTTACCGTAAACCTCTTTTTCACCGTTGATAACAACGCCTGCAGGCTTACCGTCCTTCATAATAACCTTTGTAACCTCAGAATTATACCAGATGTCACCGCCCTCATCACGGATAACCTTATCGAGTGCAAGGCTCATTTCGTGGCTTCTGAGCTTCGGGATACCTGTACCGTTCTGCACATAGCTATGAAGCATTGCAAGGTAGTAAAGGAAGTCAAGCTGTGATGCGGGAGAGCCGAGATAGCACCAATAGGTATTGAAAATATCCTGTGCCTTTTTAGGCATTCCGAGAGCGTCAAGAGACTCCTTCATATTGTGAGAAACCATTCTCAGAATATCGGGAATATCCTTAAAGCTTGCGGGAAGCTTTGCAGGATTGTCAAGAGCATTGAGAGCCTTGAACATACGGTCTGCAAGTTCAAAAGCCTTTATACAGCTTTCGTAAGAGCCGGGAACAAGCTCATCAAGCTTTCTTGCAAAGGCCTCAAAGCCGACGGGCATACGGGCATCAACGGTTACCCTTACTCCGTTTTCATTAACGAAGGCATCCTTGTCTCCTTCCCTGGCGGGAACAACAAGACGGAAGGTTGAATCGTGCTGATACCAGTCAACATCGCCGCCGAAGCGGATGAACATATCCTCAATCTGTCCGCTTTTGTCGGGAGCGCCCACACCTGCAAGCTCGTGAAGTGAAGGCTCAAACTCAAACCTTCCTCGCACAAACGAGGATGCGGAGCCGCCGGGAATATTATGTCTTTCAAGCAAGAGCGTTGAAAGACCAGCTTTTGCACAGGTTGCTGCAGCAGCAAGTCCGCCGTTACCTGCGCCGATGACAATTACATCGTAATTTTTCATCATTTTTCCTCCTTAGTTTCTATCATTGAATTTTGTTTTTTCTTTTTTCGTAAGCTCATAAATACCGAAGCGGCAATTGCAAAAAGCAAAGCCGGAAGCGCATAAAGAAATGAAAGCGGATTTGATAAATCGCCCTTTGCACCCACAAGGCTCCACAGTACGTTAAGCACGAGCATACCGAGGTTTGAGGCAAGAAAATACTTACCGAAGGGAATGTTCAATGCTCCGAAGATAAGACTGCTTAAATCCGATGGCATAAACCCACCTGCCTTAAAGACAAATACCACGGCAAAGGAATTTTCGTCGGTGAAATCATCAAGCTTTTGAATAGCCTTGAAGCGTTTTTTTAGAGTATTTACCATATCAAGTCCCGTAAATCTGCCAAGAAAGTATGGCAGAATAAGACTTGCCGCCGTTGCGATAAAGTTTACTGTAACTGCGGTAAGCATATTGTCAAAAACAATACCTGAAATTACAAAAAGTACAGCAGGCGGAAAAATGAGAGCAAAGGATTTCACCACGCTGAAGGCGGTAATAATCATTGCGACCGTAAGAGTGCTTCCTGTAAGATACTGTGTAAGTGCGTCGACATTCTTTACGGAAATATTGTTCTTTTTCATAAACACCACGCAAAGAACAACCATCACAAGCATAAAGGCAAAGGATGCAATCTGCAACGCTTTTATAAGTGTGCCGTATTTATTTTGTTTTGTAATCTGATTTTCTGTCATATTTTCACCCTACGGGCTATCAAGCCTTAACCTTTACAACAACCTTTTTAACATCAGCAGGTGCATCAAAGCAAAGACCGGGCTTGTGTGCATCCCAGGGGAAGAAAATGCCGTACTCCCCTGCCTCAATAACAAGTACAGATGCTCTTTCGTTATCCTCAAAGAACATAACGTCTTCAGTATAGGGCACGGAAACTGTCATTTGTGAAATGTCGCAGGCCTTCATTACCTCTGTACCTGAAAGAATAAACTGAATGTCAATATAATTTCTGTGTGCCTCAAAGGATGACTCCGTTTTTGAGGTATATTCCTGAATAAAGGCAAAAACTCTGTCACCATCAATTTCGTATCTGCCAACAGGTAGATTTTCTTCTGCCGCTTTTTTGAGAAAATCAAAAGCTTTATCAAAGCCCTTGTGACAGGAAATATATTTTTCGCAATTTTTTAAGCTGTCAATTATCATATTTACACCTTCCGTCAATTATTCAAAGGGATATCTTAAACCCATCTGTCTGCGGCATTCGTCCATTATTTTCATACAGTCAAGGGTTGCCCTGAAGGGTACATAATCCGATTCCTTTTTGCCGCTACGGATTTCCTTTGCACAACGCTCAAACTCATTGAGGTAGGTAGTTTTACCCAAAGTAAGCCTTACACCGCTTTTACCGTACATAAAAGCAATCGGTGAAGCGTGGAAAACAGGCAGGGTGATTTTACCCTTTGTACCTTCAAGCAAAAAGCTCTCCTTCAAATATTCAAGTGACGAATAAAGCTCACATACCGTATCACCGTAATGAAGGGTTATCCTTTCATCAACGTCAATTCCATCCTGAACCCTACCCTCACAGATGATTTTATCGGGATAACCGAAAAGGTTATAGCAATAGGTTATTGGATAAATACCCACATCAAGCAGCGCTCCGCCTGCCGTCATCGGGTCACGGACACGAGAGTCGGGGCTTTTCTTAAGTCCCTGAAAGGCAAAGCAGCATTCTACTCTTTTAACCTGACCCACCTTACCGCTTTTCACCCAATTTTTTACACCGAGTGCCGTATCTGAAAACCACGTCCACATTGCTTCGGCAAAGTATGTATCATTTTCCTTTGCTGTTTTTATAAGCAATTCAACATCAGCTACGGAAACGCCCACAGGCTTTTCACAAAGCACGGGAATATGAGCTTCAAGAGCCTTAACGGCATATTCAACGTGTGAAGTGTGAGGTGTCGCGATGTAAATTGCATCAAAGTTTTTGCTTTCAAGAAGCGCCTCAAAACTTTCGTAGGCTCTTGCACCGAACCTTTCGGCAAAGGACTGTGCTTTACTGAAAGTTCTGCCATAAACTGCAGTTATTTCGTGGTTGCCCTTAAGGATGCTTTTTGCCGTTGAAGTGGCAATTCCTCCGCAGCCGACATAAGCCCATCTGAATTTATCCATAAGCTTCACCCTATCAGTTCTTTAATTTTCTGATTGACCTCTTCTCTTGTGCTGAGAAGCCAGGCGTCCTCGTGAGGATATTCTTTAAAGGTGAGGTTGATTTTACCCTTTTGTTCGATTATGTCCATACAAGTCTTTTTATCGGAAAGCTTTTCAAGAGCTCTGAGTGCCGCCATATCCTGAAGGGCATCATAAAACACCTTGAGTCTCAATGAATGGTAAGCCGTGCCGTCCTTTGCGGGATAAACAATATAGCTGTCACCTGAAGGAAATTCCTTGCCGGCATCACTGACGGTAAAGGGATCAATAACACCCTTTGAAAGTCTCTTATAATAGAAATTATAGCCCCAATGCAAGAAGCCCTTGATATCGTACTTGAACATCTGATAACCGATGATTCTTGTTCTGAGTGACTCATTACAGAAGAAGCGGTTTGAAACATAGTCGCTCTTCTGTGCGCTGCAGTAGTAAACCCAGAGATTTTCAACATTACCGATGAAGGGCTCAATGTGGTCATTTGCAGGAATGGGGTTTGAAACAATCTTCTTTTTATAGAAGGAGAAATCAGAAAGAGCATCCACAATCTTATAGCCCTCATAAAGGGAGTGAATGTGCTTTGAAGCTCTCTTGTAAGCGTAACAAGGAGCATGGGGTTCGTCACTTACATGGATAAGCACCTTGTCCTTGAGATTTCTTTCTTCAAGATATTTCTTGAGCTCAACGGAAAGGACTGTAAGGAATTGCTTATACTTACGGGAATTTGCTCTTGTTTCCCAACCGAAAATACGCTTGTATACTCCGTCAACGGTTGCCATAATTTTCGGTGCGTGTCTTGCACCCCACTGAGTGTAGAAATGAGCAAGCTCAAAATGCTCAACACCACATCTGTTTGCCATTTCAATCCACTGTGTAAGCTTATCAAAATTAAAGGAGTATTCACCCCTTGTAACAGTTACATCAATAAGCTGAACTGTGGGTCTTTCCTTACCCTTCTGTGTATCAAGTGCAGGAGTAAAAATCGGAGTAAGAACGCAGTTCATACCGTACTCTCTTGCCGTTTTAAGGAAGTTTTCGGTAACCCTCCAGTATTCATCTGAAAAAGCCTCAAATCCGTAATGTGACATAAGGCAGTCGGTATAAAACCAGTTGGTGTAAAGGAAGTCGCTGAAGTCAAGCTCTGCATCAATAATTTCACAAGCTACACTTACAGTGCATTCGCCAACTGTTACATCAATATTGTGAACACCCGGATTACTGTCCTTTCCGTCAACCTCAAACCAGAAAACAGTTATTCCTTTTTTGAGCTTTACCATTCCGTCCACAGGTAACAGCAAATCAGGATAGTAACCGCTTTTGCTGAATCTGTAATAATCATCAGCACCCTTTTTCCACATAGGTAAATCTGATTTAATATGCTCAACGGTGTAAATTTTCACATTTTTAAAATCGCTGTTAACCTTTACCTCCACCTCACTGTCACAGGAAGATTCGACAGCTACCTGAAAGGATTTCTTTTCGTTTTTAAGTATAGAGAAGCTCTTCAGCTCATTACCGGGAATTTTATCGGTATCGTAGATTTTTTCAAGCGAGGAAATGACTTTGATTTCAGTTATATTATTCACCTGAACACACCCTTTCTTTAAATCTTTAAAATTATATCACATTGTTTTCACCTTTTCAATTATTAGAACCATATTTTTGATTAT
>JAZRFT010000017.1:0-155556 GCA_045643805.1 Acutalibacteraceae bacterium | reverse complement strand
GCATTGAAATCATAAAGCTTTACAAGGCAGAGAGCCTGCTCGTGCATCAGGGCTTCATCACTTGGATAATAGATTTTACAGGAATGCATCTTTTCTTTTATGGTCATATCTGTCACCTTTGGATTTATTTCTTTGCCCATGTTGAAGGGGAAAGAGTCAGAATGATGGGATAAATTTCAAGTCTGCCGAAAAGCATCGCAAAGGAAAGTACGATTTTTGACAGAGGTGAAAAAGCCGCATAGCTCGAAGCAGGTCCTGCCGCACCAAATGCGGGGCCGATATTATTCACGCAGGAAACCGCAGCTGTAAGATTTGTTTCAAAATCAAAACCGTCAAGGCTGATTACAAGGAAGCATACACATAAAATCATAATGTACACAACAAGATAAGCCGAAGTGGAGCTTACCACCTGGTCCTCCATACGGTTGCCCTCGTATCTCATTGTTGTCACGCTTCTCGGATGAAGAAGCTTTTTGATTTCTCTTCTCACCTTTTTGCCGAGAATAACAACTCTTGCACACTTGAAGCCGCCTGCAGTTGAGCCCGCACAGCCACCCATAAACATAAGCAGGAATAAAATTGTCTTGGAGAAGGACGGCCAGAGATTAAAGTCCGTCGTAGCATAACCCGTTGTACTCATTGCCGTTGCAATCTGGAAGGCGGTGTGCCTTAAGGCTTCACCGACAGAGTCAAACAGCGGTGCAACATTTATACATATAAGCACTACGCAAGAGGCTATCACACCGAGGTAGAATTTTAATTCCGTGCTTTTTACAACGCTTTTGAATTTCCTTGAAATCACAAGGTAGTAAATATTGAAATTCACACCAAAGATAAACATAAATATTGTTGTTACCCATTGAAGGTAAGGTGAGTAGGAACCGAAGGAATCGGCCTTGACACCGAAGCCACCTGTACCTGCCGTACCGACAGCGTGGACAATGCTTTCAAAAAGGGGCATGCCGCCGATTAAAAGGAAAACAATGTTCAAAAGAGTAAGCGCAATATAGATAACATAAAGTATACGTGTTGTCTGCTTCATTTTAGGCACAATTTTGCCTACAACCGGACCCGGAGATTCTGCACGCAGGATATGAATACTTCTGTCAGAGAGGGTGTTTACAACCGCCATAACAAAAACAAGCACACCCATACCGCCTATCCAATGAGTGAAGGAGCGCCAGAACAAAAGACCCTTGCTCATACTTTCAACATCGGTAAGAATTGAAGCACCTGTTGTTGTAAAGCCGCTTGACGTTTCAAAAAAAGCGTCAACAAAGGAAGGAATTTCACCGCTCAGATAAAAGGGCAATGCACCGATTACAGACATCACCATCCAGGAAAGGGCAACAATCACAAAGCCATCCTTGGCAAAAATAACCTTTGACGAAGGCTTGAAAATAAAGGTCAGCAAAAAGCCCACGGCAAGTGAAATACCGATGGAAACAAGAAAATCCACCGTGCATGCTTCCTTATAAATAAGTGAGGTGATAAGTGCAGGGAGCATCAGCGCCGCTTCAAGCTTTGCGACATTACCCAGCATATATAAAACCATTCTTCTGTTCATTTTTTTACCTCAGAATTTCCGACAGGTCATTGAGTCTGTTGTTTGCGCTCAGAACAATAACTCTGTCGCCGCTGTAAATTTTATCATCACCGGTGGGAATATGTGCCTTTTTACCGTCACGGATAATTCCCACAACAAGTATACCCGGCTTGATCTCAAGCTCCTTAAGAGGAATTTCAAGATAAGGTGTTCCCTCTTTTGCGACAAATTCAAGTGCCTCTGCCTTACCGTCCATAATTTTATAAAGGGTTTCAACAGCGCTTCCTCTTGAATTTCCGAGTGCTCTTGTATAACGAAGAAGAATTTCTGCAGTCAGCTCCTTTGCCGAGACAGTATAATCGAGACCCATACTTTCGGCAACATCAACAAGCTCTGACTTGTTCACCTTTGAAATAACGGTAGGAACATTCTGGCGGGAAACAAAAAGAGATGTAAGGATGTTCATTTCATCAAGCTGTGTAAGGCAGAGGAAGGCATCAAGGCTCCTCATACCCTCTTCGAGTAAAAGCTCTCTGTTTGAGCCGTCACCGTTGATGATTATTGCGCTTTTTGGAAGCAGCTCACTGAGCTCACGGCAACGGTCTATATCCTTTTCCACAATTCTCACATCGTTGCCCGAAGCAAGAAGCATGCTTGCAAGGTAGTAAGCTGTTTTACTTCCGCCGACAATCATAATATTCCTTGCCTGCTTTTTAAGAAGTCCGAGACCCTTGAGAAGCTTCTGCATATCTCCCGGGGAAGCGGCAATTGAAATTATGTCGCCTGCTTCAAGCTCAAAGCTGCCGTCAGGGATAATAAGCTCACCCTGTCTCAAAACTGCGGCTATGAGGAATTCCACCTTCTGCTTGTCACGGATTTTTGAAAGCTTCTTTCCGCAAAGGTCATCCTCAGGTTTAAGTCGAAGCTCAATCATTTCAAGGTTACGCCTTGCAAAATAATCCACCTTGAAAGCTGACGGAATTTTAAGAATGTTATAAAGCTCCTGTGCCATCATTCTTTCGGGATTGATTGCCATTGAAAGCTCTAACTTATGGCGCATAAAGGCAAGAGAGTCACCGTTGTATTCAGGGTTTCTTATACGGGCAACGGTATTCTTTGTACCCATTTCCCTTGAAAGGAAGCAGGAAAGCATATTCAGTTCATCGGAAGCAGTTACAGAAATAATAAGATCTGCCTCCCCGGCGCCTGCACTTTCAAGCACGTTACAGTCAACACCGTTACCGCACACACCCATACAGTCATATACATTGGTGATTTCCTCAACCACCTGACGGTCAGTATCTATAACAGTAACATCGTGACCCTCATTGACAAACTCCGCAACAAGTCTGAAGCCGATTTTGCCGCAGCCTACAACTATAATATTCATAAAAGTAATCCTTTCTGAATTCGAATAAACCTATATATATTGTGGATTTTACTACTAATTTTTATAAAAATCAAGTAGGGAAAAAATTTTACACATTAAAACGATTTTTTTTGAAATAAAAAACTATTGATTTTACTAATTTAATGTGCTAAAATGATGTTGAATTTTTTTGTAGAAGGAGAATATCTCATGAAAAAAATCAGAATGGGAAAAATTGTTGAGATGGACGGCGACGAAATGACCCGTATCATCTGGAAAATGATAAAGGACGAGCTTCTTTCACCTTATGTTGAGCTCAACACAGAATATTACGATTTAGGTCTCCCCTACCGTGACGAAACAAACGATCAGGTAAGCATCGATGCAGGTGAGGCAATCAAAAAGTACAAGGTCGGCGTTAAGTGTGCCACCATTACTCCCAACGCACAGCGTGTTGAGGAATACAAGCTCAAGGAAATGTGGAAAAGCCCCAACGGCACAATCCGTGCAATCCTTGACGGCACCGTTTTCAGAACACCTATCCTTGTAAGCGGCATCAAGCCCACAGTAAGAACCTGGGAAGCTCCAATCACAATTGCCCGTCATGCCTACGGTGATGTTTACAAGGCAAGTGAATTCCGCACCACAAAGCCCGGCAAGGCAGAGCTTGTTTTCACAAGCGTTGACGGTGAAGAGGAAAGAGCAACTATTTATGACTTTGAGTGCGGCGGCGTGCTTCAGGGCATGTACAACAAGGATAGCTCAATTGAATCCTTTGCTCACTCCTGCTTCAAATATGCTATTGACACAAAGCAGGACCTCTGGTTCTCAACAAAGGACACTATTTCTAAAAAGTATGACCAGACCTTCAAGCTTATATTTGAAGATATTTTCAACAGAGAATACAAAGCAAAATTTGATGAGCTTGGTATTGAATATTTCTACACCCTCATTGACGATGCCGTTGCAAGAGTTATCCGTTCAAAGGGCGGCTACATCTGGGCTTGCAAAAACTATGACGGCGACGTTATGAGTGATATGGTTTCCACCGCCTTCGGCTCCCTTGCAATGATGACAAGCGTACTTGTTTCCCCCGACGGCAACTACGAATACGAGGCTGCTCACGGTACTGTTACAAGACACTACTACCGTTACCTTGAGGGCGAAAAAACCACAACCAACCCCATTGCAACAATTTTTGCATGGACAGGTGCACTTTCAAAACGTGGTGAGCTTGACGGCAACAAGGAGCTTATGGACTTTGCCGCAAAGCTTGAAAAGGCTTGTATCGACACCATCGAAAGCGGTAAAATGACAAAGGACCTTGTAGGTCTCTGGGAGGGCAGCGAGGCAACCGCACTTACAACGGAAGAATTTATTATGGCTATCAAGGCAGAGCTTGAAAAGGCACTTTAATTTAGGACCAAGGGTCAAATGATAAAGTAGTCAGGACGCGGGAAACCGTGTTCTGACTTTTTATTTTATATCTGTAATTTGCAAGTCACTTTATAAATTGAAATTTACTCCAAAAATGCGAGGTCGTTTTTGGTCAATAGGTAAAATCAATCCTTTTCACATTGACATTTTTTCCAAGCGCAGTATAATAATAAATGGTATAAAAACATATAAAAACGGAGGTCAATATTTATGAAAACATTTAAAAAAGCTTTGAGTCTTCTTCTGTGCCTTCTTATGGTTTTCTCAACGGCAAGCATAGCCCTTGCTACAGGTGAAACCGCAGAGGTTACAGGCTTTACCGATGAGGATTTCCTCATTGTAAAAGGCAGAACACTCTACAACAAAAAGGGTGAGCACGTTCAGTTAAAGGGCGTAAACCTCGGTGCATGGCTTGTACGTGAGGACTGGCTCTGCCCCGACCACATTCCCGAGGATGTGCAGTACGACGGCGAATACATCTACGATACCCTTGAAGAGCGCTTCGGCAGAGAAAAGGCAAAGGCTCTTATGGATCAGTACTATGAAAACTGGATTACCGAGTGGGACCTTGACAACATCAAGGCAAAGGGCTTCAACTGTGTCCGTGTTCCCTTCTGGTACAGAAACTTCTACTACGACGACAAGGGTACAAAAATCCTTGACGAAAACGGCGAATGGGATTTCTCAATCCTTGACTGGGTTGTTGAAGAATGCCGTGAGCGTGAGCTTTATGTTATCCTTGACATGCACGGTGCAGTAGGCTCACAGAGTGATGCTCCTCACAGCGGACGTGCTTTCCAGGGTGCACAGCTTTACGAACAGAGCGAAAGAGGCGAAGAATACCGCCGCCTTACAAAGGAGCTCTGGACGGCTATTGCAGAACGCTTTAACGGCAACCCCGCAGTTGCAATGTACGACCTTCTCAATGAACCCATGTGCGACGTTCAGTGCACAGAAATTGAAAGACGCGTAAAGAACGAATGGATTTACGGCATCCTCTACGATACAGTACGTGCCGTTGACGAAGACCACATCATCACAATGGAAGCAATCTGGACCGGCTTTGCTCTTCCCAAAACCTTCCTTAAGGGCTGGGATAACATCGTTTATCAGGTTCACTTCTACAACAACAATGACTTTATCTTCAACTTCTTCCTTCTTCTTACAATCTTCCTTCATCCCAATGTACCCCTTATGGTCGGTGAATTCTATCCCCATCAGAAGACAACCTGGAAGAACTGCTTCAGCACAATGAACAAGCTTGATTACAGCTGGATGCTCTGGACCTACAAGGCAACAGGTCACGGCATGTGGAGCTCCGACTGGTGCATGTACGGCGCAAAGGACGGCTTCTGGAGAGCAGACATTGCAAACGGCAGCTATGAAGATATCCAGGAAGCATGGTCAGCAGAAAGACTTAACACAAAGACAGGATTCCAGGATACAGGCCACTTTGAGGCCAATGTTCAGGCACATCTGTAACTTTTTAATCAGTGCCACTGCTTGTGGCACTGATTTTTAAGAATAAAATTTAAGAAAAGGACGGAAAATATGAAACTTTATTACGACATTAAAGACAAGCCTAAAATTCCGCAGCTGATTATTTATGCAATTCAGCAGCTCCTTGCCATTATGGCGGCAACACTTGTTGTGCCCATCATTATCGGCAACGGCATGCAACCCTCCGCAGCCCTCTTAGGTGCAGGTGTAGGTACACTTGTTTATGTTGCCTTCACAAAGGCTAACAGCCCCGTTTTCCTTGGCTCATCCTTTGCATTCCTCGGCTCAATGGGTGCCGCCTTTGCAGGTGCAGTAAGTGCACAGGCAGGCTACGCAGGTATCATCCTCGGTGCAATTTTTGCAGGTCTTGTTTATGTTGCAATTGCACTTATTGTTAAATTTGCAGGTGTTAACTGGATTGACAAGCTTATGCCCAAGCAGGTTATCGGTCCCACAGTTGCCATCATCGGTCTTTCACTTGCAGGTAATGCAATCGGCGACCTTCAGAAGGGCAAGTTTATGATTGACGCCGCTTCACAGATAATTCAGGACGGTCAGGTTGTTGATGTTGTAAACAAGGTTTCCTCCGCAAATCCCCTTGTTGCAATTGCCTGCGGTCTTGTAACTCTCTTTGTTACAATGATCTGCTCAACCTACGGCAAAAAGTCAATCAAGCTTATCCCCTTCATCATCGGTATCCTTTCAGGCTACGCTTTTGCAGTTATTCTTACCTTAATCGGCACAAAGACGGGCAATGATGCTCTTAAGCTTATCGACTTCAGCGTATTCTCAGGCATCAGCCTTTTCGCACTCCCCGAATTCACCTTCCTTACCGCTATGAAGGGTATCAAGGAAATTGACGGTGCTTACATCGGCACAATCGCTGCAGCTTACCTTCCCGTTGCATTCGTTGTTTTCGCAGAGCACATTGCCGACCATAAAAACATCTCTTCCATCATCGGCAAGGATCTTCTTAAGGAGCCCGGTCTTCACAGAACTCTCCTCGGTGACGGTGTCGGCTCAATGGTAGGTGCATTCTTCGGCGGCTGCCCCAACACAACCTACGGTGAATCAGTTGCTTGCGTTGCTCTTACAAGAAACGCATCAGTTTACACCATCATCGCAGCAGCAATCGGCGCAATCATCATCGCCTTCTTCCAGCCCTTCGTTGCTTTTGTTGACTCCATTCCCTCTTGTGTAATGGGTGGTGTCTGCATGGCACTTTACGGCTTCATCGCTGTTTCAGGTCTTAAGATGGTACAGGCTGTTAACCTTGAGGATAACAAGAACCTCTACACCGTTTCAGTTATCCTTATTGCAGGTATCGGCGGTCTTACCCTCAACTTCGGTAAGATTACAATCACATCAATTGCTTGTGCTCTTATTCTCGGTATTGTTACAAACCTTATCCTTGCAAAGGGCAAGGCTCCCGTTGAGGATGCTGAATAAGTAAGAGCGCAAAAAATGTAAAGTTCTTTGGGTTACTTTTCTTCCAAGAAAAGTAACGCCCCGCGGCGAGCGGTGAAATAATAAAAATAAAGCAGGTGTTTTAAAACACCTGCTTTTCTATATTGTTTTAATGCGTAAGGGGTTTCACCCCTTACAAACCCTGACAAGCTTTTGTAAAAGCTTGACCAAAACTTTTCTTGTTTTGGTGTGTCAAAATTCATTGACTTTCACTCTTTTTTTATACTATAATATAACCGATATAAAATTACACCCGAAGCCTTCACCCCCCACCGTGAAGCTGTTCGGGTGCAATACTGCGTTAAAGGAGATTTGCTATGTCGGGCTTTTCAAAAATATTAAAGGGCAGCTCAGAGTTTGAAAAAATATCTGCCTCAATAAATAACCGCCGACTCCCTATGGGCGTAATCTGTCTTTCCCAGGTGCATAAGGCTCACTATATCTCCGCCCTCCTCGAGGAGCAGAAAGACAACAAAAAAGCCCTCATCATCTGCCACGACGAGGGTACTGCAAGCAAGCTCTGTGATGACCTTAACAGCTTTTGCGGCGGTGCCGTGCTTTACCCTGCACGAGATTTCTCCTTCCGCTCAAACGACAACAAGTCCCACGAATTTGAGCAGAAGCGTCTTTCCGCACTTTGTCAGATTCTCGACAACAAGTGCCGCTTTGTCCTTTGCAGTATTGAGGCCGCTACCCAGCTTACTCTCCCCTGCGATGAGCTTCGCAAACGCAGTCCGTCCTTTTCTGTCGGCGATGAAATTACCACTCACAAAATCACAAACCTTTTACTTGCCGCAGGCTACAGCCGTACCGACCTTGTTGAAGGTGTAGGTCAGTTTTCCCTTCGCGGCGGCATACTTGACTTCTACCCTCCCGACAGCACAGAACCCTGCCGTATTGAATTCTGGGGTGATGAAATTGACTCAATGGCTCATTTTGACATTGAAAGTCAGCGCCGTACCGATGTTCTGGACGCCGTAAAGCTTACCCCTGCAACAGAGGTGCTTTTCGACTCACACGAGGCAATGAAGGAAAAGCTTCTTTCCTTTATTGAAACCGTCAAGGGTAAAGGAAGCGTCAAGGCAAAGGAAAAAATCCGTGAAGATATTGACGCCCTCGAGCATTTTATCGGCGTAGGTGCTCCCGACAAATATCTTGCCCTTGCCTACGACGGACTTGCAACGGTTTTTGATTATATGAAGGATGATCTTCTGTTTGTATGTGAAAGCGCTTCCGTCAAGCAGAAGTTCAACACCTCCTCGGCTCTTCTCAACGAGGATATCCGCACTCTTTTTGAGGAAGGTATTCTTACAAAGGGCATTGACACCTATGCACTCACCTGGACAGAAGTGCTGAAAAAATATGAGGAGCAAGGTGCAATTTATCTTGACTCCCTTGCCCGAGGCTCCTTTGATACTCCCGTAAAGGAGCTTGTGAGCATCAATGCCCGTCAGACCTCCCGTTGGGACGGCACACTCTCATATCTTATGGATGACCTTAAACCCTGCATCCATTCAGGCTACACCTGTGTTGTTATGGCAGGCACGGAAAAAAGTGCAAAGGAGCTTGCCTTTGACCTTGAAACAGAGGGCATAAAGGCAAGATATTTCCCCGTTGTGCCCGGTGAATTCCCGAAGGGCTTTGTCAGCGTTATTGCAGGCTGTGTTTCCTCGGGTATGGAATACGATTTCCTTAAATTCTCCCTTTTTACCTACGGAAAGGTTGTTGCAACAGAAAAGAAAAAGCAGAAAGCAAAGTATAAAACGGGGAAAGGTCTTACCTCACTTGATGAAATATCAAAGGGTGACTACATAGTTCACGCTATGCACGGCATAGGTGTTTTTGACGGCATTAAGACAATGAATATGTCAGGCGTTATCAAGGATTTTATCAAAATCAACTATCGCGGAAGTGATGTGCTTTACCTTCCTGTCACACAGCTTGACCTGATTTCAAAATACGCCTCACCTCACGATATGGACAAAACGGTGAAGCTCAATAAGCTAGGCTCTGATGAGTGGAAAAAGACAAAGTCCCGTGTCCGTGCCGCTGTAAAGGATATGGCCAAAAAGCTTACCGAGCTTTATGCCGAGCGTATGAACAGCAAGGGCTTCAGCTTTTCACCTGATATGGATATGCAAAGTGACTTTGAGCGCCGTTTTGAATTTGAGGAAACCGACGACCAGCTTGTTGCAATCCACGATATAAAGCACGATATGGAGCGCCCCTCACCTATGGACAGACTCCTTTGCGGTGATGTAGGCTTCGGCAAAACAGAGGTTGCCCTGCGTGCCGCCTTCAAATGTGTGGCCGACGGAAAGCAATGTGCAATTCTTGTACCTACAACAATTCTTGCCTTCCAGCATTTTCAGACTATAAAAAAGCGTTTTGACGGCTTCCCCGTTGAAGTGGATATGATTTCACGCTTCCGCAGTCAGGGTGACCGAACTAAAATAAAAAAAGCCCTAAAAAGAGGCAGTATTGATATCATCGTCGGCACTCACGCAATCATTGCCAAAAGCGTTGAATTCAAAGACCTGGGACTTCTCATTGTCGATGAGGAGCAACGCTTCGGTGTGCTTCAGAAGGAAAAGCTCAAGGAAAAGTTTCCCGGTGTTGACGTGCTGACCCTTTCGGCTACACCTATTCCCCGTACACTCAATATGGCAATGACGGGCATCCGTGATATGTCACTTCTGGAAATTGCTCCCACGGGCAGACATCCGGTACAGACCTACGTTGTTGCCCAGGAAATGGATATCCTTGCCGAGGCAATGGAAAGGGAGCTTCGCAGAGGTGGTCAGGTTTACTACCTTTACAACCGCATTGACGGTATTGAAGGACGTGCCGCACAGATTAAGGAATACCTGCCCGATGCCCGTATCGGCATAGGCCACGGTAAAATGAGCGAGGAAGAATTAAGTGAGGTGTGGCGTCAGCTTCTTGAAAATGAAATTGACATCCTTGTCTGCACCACTATAATTGAAACAGGTGTTGATGTTCCCAACGCAAACACCCTCATCATTGAGGATGCTGACCGCCTCGGTCTTGCACAGCTTCATCAGATAAGAGGCCGAGTGGGCAGAAGTCCCCGCCGAGCCTTTGCTTATTTCACCTACAACAAGCACAAGGAATTAAACGAAACCGCAAGGCGCCGCCTTGAAGCAATCCGTGAATTTACGGAATTCGGCTCGGGCTTTAAAATTGCTATGCGTGATCTTGAAATCCGCGGTGCAGGCAGTATCCTCGGTGCTCAACAGCACGGACATATGGAGGCTGTCGGCTACGATATGTACCTTAAAATTCTTTCCGAGGCCATCGGTGAAGAAAAAACAGGTCAGGAGCACGTGGAGAAAAAAGAATGCGTTGTTGATATCAATGTTGACGCTCACATCCCCGAAACCTACATTGACTCGGTGAAAAACCGCATAAATATGTACAAGCGTATTGCAGAAATTGAAAACGGTGAGGATGCTATGGACGTCACCGACGAATTCATTGACCGTTTCGGTGATATTCCGCCCAGTGTTCAGGGGCTTATTGATGTTGCTCTGCTTCGAGCCAACGCGGCAAAGCTCGGAATTTTCGAAATTAAACAGCAAAATGGTATGGTGCTTGCATTTTTCAACGATTTCAGGCCCGAATATGCCTCTGCCGTTGCGCAGAACATGAGAGGCCGTGCACTGATAAGCGGCGCAAGAAGTACTGCACCCTACATTTCAGTCAAGCTTATGGGGCGCTCATCTATTGAAGCCATAAAGGAGCTTATCACCTGCCTTTCAGCCTGCTGTTAAAACAAAAAATTGCTGACGGAAACTGCAAAATCCGTCAGCATTACTTTTATAAAAATAAGAAGCCACCCATCAGGGTGGCTTTTTATTTTAAAATTTCAAATTTTAAAATAGCTTTAAATTTTTAATGCGCAGTTAAAAATTATTAAGCAAGAATGCCCTTAAGAATAGCGTAGAGCTTATCAAAGAAAGCTACGATCTGAGGCCAATATTCCTTAATCATTTCCATTATTATTTCCTCCTTTTAATATTAAACCTAAGGATTCACTCCTTCAAGTTACTTTAATTATATATCAGCATTTAAACAATGTCAATAGTTAATTCAAAAATTATTCATTTTTACAAAACAGTAAATTGCCTGTTTTCAGTCCGTTTTTTGTCCCGGAAAAAATATTTTTGAAAAATTTTCGCATTTCAAGGCAAAAAACGGACAAAATCATGCCACAAATTGCGTTTTCCGGACTATAAGTGAGGGGTATTTCCTCTCGGAAAGGAGAATTAACCATAAAAAAAGAACTCACAAGTAAAGAAAAGCTTTTCTGCACCTACTGCAGTGTAAGCTGCAACGGCAGAGAGGCGGCGGCAAAATCCGGCTATATGTTTCCGGAAAAGGCCGCACTGCGACTTCTGAAAAGAAAGGAGATAAAAGACTACATTGATGAGCTTGACAAGCAGCGAAGGGCCGACAGAAAGGATATCGCTCAAGGATACGTACGACTTGCCTTCGGCTGTGTCAGTGATGCAATCGGACTTTTATATTCCGAAGACCCCGAAAAGGAAAAGCTTGAGGAAATGGATTTTTTTAATATTTCCGAAATCAAGAGAAAAAAGGGCGGAGATATTGAAATCAAGTTTTTTGACCGTCTTAAAGCTCTTGAAAAATTACAGCAGCTTTGTGACGAAAAGGATTATATGACAGAAAACTCACTTTACAATGCAATTTCATCCTGTGCCTCAGCACTTAAAGAGGACAGCATTGAGTAAGCAGGGCTTCAGCAGCTTTTCAAAAAAACAGCTTGCCGTTTTCTCCTGGTGGCATAAAAGCTCACCTTTTTGCAGCTATGATGGGCTTATATGTGACGGAGCTGTGCGAAGCGGCAAAACGACCTGTATGTCATTATCCTTTGTTGCATGGACCTTTTACAGCTTTGACGATACCTCCTTTGCGATTTGCGGAAAAACCATAACCTCCTTAAGGCGCAACATTATAACCGACCTTATCCCCCGACTTAAGGAGCTTGGCTTTGAATGCAAGGAAAGGTACAGCCAGAATATGATTGAGGTCTCCCACGGCGGAAAAACCAACCGCTTTTACCTTTTCGGCGGCAGAGATGAAAGCTCTGCTTCCCTTATTCAGGGTATGACCCTTGGCGGAATTCTCCTTGATGAAGTTGCCCTCATGCCCCGTTCCTTTGTTGAGCAGGCTCTTGCCCGTTGCTCTGTTGCAGGATCAAAGTTCTGGTTCAACTGCAACCCTGAAAATCCTATGCATTGGTTTTACACGGAATGGATTAAAAAGCACGAAGAAAAAAACTGCCTTTATATCCACTTCCTGATGTCAGACAATCCTTCGCTTTCCGCAAAAATGATAAGGCGCTACGAAAGTCTTTACAGCGGAGCCTTTTATGAAAGGTTTGTACTTGGCAAGTGGGTTGCCGTTGACGGACTTGTTTATCCCGACGCAGCAAAGGGCAAATACACTCTTTCACCGCCCGTAACGGAATTTGAAAAATATTATGTTTCCTGTGATTACGGCACGGTCAACCCCACCTCTATGGGTCTGTGGGGACTTTACAACGGAGTGTGGTACCGCATTGACGAGTACTATTTCAATTCAAGGGAAGAGGGCACCCACAAAACCGATGAGGAGTATTACAGCGAGCTGACAAAGCTGACAGAAGGCAAAAGCATTGCCGCTGTTATTGTTGACCCGTCAGCCGCCTCCTTCATCGAATGTATCTGTCGGCACGGAAAATTTTCCGTTATACCGGCAAAAAATGATGTCACCGACGGCATCCGCAAGGTACAAGGTGCCTTCCGTGACGGCAAAATCAGAATTTCTCCCGCCTGCAAGAACACATTAAAGGAATTTTCCCTTTACCGTTGGGAGGAAGGAGCACACAAGGATACTCCTAAAAAAGAGCATGACCACGCAATGGACGATATCCGATACTTTGTGCTCAATGTCCTTAACGATGCGAGTGACGGATTTTTTGTTTTTGCCTCCGACAGATAACCCCTTTGTTACAAGTAAAATCAGGGATTTTCACCCTGAAGGAAAGGAGTGAAAAACTTGGCAATCGGGAAAAGAAAAAAAGAAACACCCGAAAGTGCGGTTATCGCAGTACCGCAGACATCGGGAGCAAAGCATCCCTTTCTGACTCTGCAGAATTATAACCCCCTATCTTCTGCCGATATGGCGCTTTACAAATCCTTGAGAGAAGCAATTCCCATAATCGATGCCGCAATTTATAAGCTTATCAGACTTATCGGCACCTTTGAAATTAACTGTGAAAACCGAGCCGCGGAAGACCTTCTCAAAGATTTCCTTAAAAATGTCAACGTAAGCGGCACAAGACAGGGTATTGACGCTTTTGTGTCCACCTTCCTTGAACAGCTTCTCACCTACGGCACATCGATAGGTGAAATCGTAACCGACGGAAGCACCGTTACCCACCTTTACAATGCTGACCTTAAGGCTGTTTCATTGTCGGAAGGCAGCAGCGCTCTTGACATTATTGTGAGTGCTGACAAGGGAAACGGCACCTTTGTGCCCGTAAAATATCCTGCACTCGTGCTTCTCTCCGTGCTTAACCCTGAGCCGGGAAGCATTTACGGAACATCAATCCTTAAGGGTCTGCCCTTTGTAAGTGACATTCTGCTTAAAATTTACAATACCATCGGTACCAACTGGGAAAGGGACGGCAATGTACGTTTTGCCGTTACCTACAAGCCTCAGAATGACGTCATCGACAAGGCATATGCCAAAGAGAGGGCAATGCTTGTTGCCAACGAATGGAGTAAGGCGATGTCCTCGGGCAGCGGTGCCGCAAAGGACTTTGTTGCCGTAGGTGACGTCAACATCAAGGCAATCGGCGCAGACAATCAGATTCTTGACAGTGATGTTCCCGTAAGAGAAATGCTTGAGCAGATTGTAGCAAAGCTGGGCATTCCGCCCTTTCTGCTTGGCTTAAGCTGGTCAACCACCGAGCGAATGAGCTATCAGCAGGCGGATATCCTTACAAGTGAAATTGAATTTTACCGTCGACAGCTCAACCCCGTCATCTCACAGATCTGCCGCCTTTTCTTAAGGCTCAACGGCTTTGACTGTGACTTCGAAATCAACTGGGAAGCAATAACTCTTCAGGATATCACCGAGCTTTCAAGAAGCCGATACTATGATGCACAAACGCAAAAACTCATTACCGAAACAGGAGGTGAAAAAACTGATGACAACAGCAATTAACAACACGCCTGCTGCAGAGGATCTTGCCCTCATCAACACCTATGCAAGAAATCCCCTCAAAGCAGAGGATGTTTACTGCTTCAATCTTACCCTTTGCGACAACGAGGTTGACCGTGATTTTGAACGCTTTGACGTTGAAGCACTTAAAAAACTTGCCGAACTTTTCATCGGTAAAACCGGTATATCGGACCACAATATGAGCTCTGTTAACCAGAAGGCGAGAATTTTCAAAACCTGGCTTCAGGAGGACAAGAGCAAAAAGACATCCACAGGTGAAGGCTATGTTGCGCTTAAGGCTACAGCCTATATGCTTGTTACAGATGAAAACAAGGATATGATTGAGCAGATTGAGGGCGGCATAAAAAAAGAGGTAAGCGTAGGATGTTCAATGGGCAGTATGACCTGCTCAATCTGCGGAAAGAATATGAAAACTCACGAATGCAACCATATCAAGGGCAAATACTACGGCAAAAAGCAATGCCACGGCATCTTAAACAATGCTACCGATGCTTACGAATGGTCATTCGTAGCTGTACCCGCACAGAAAAATGCAGGAGTTACAAAGGCTTTTTCAAAAGAGAAGGCAAAGGGAGAAAAAAAGGCTGTCAGCCGTCCTGCTGAAATAAACAACAAAGAAAATATGGAGCTTTATTCAAAAAGCTACATAAACGAGCTTGAGCTCAAGGCACACGACGGAGAGCTTTACAGAGAGCATCTTTGCTCGGAAATCCGAAAATATGCTTTGATTTCTATGCACAAGGTGAATATCGACGCCTTTTGTGCAGGCTGTAAGAGTATGAATTCAACAGAACTTAAGACTCTTATGGAAAGCCTTCGCGACCAGGCAAGTGAAATCATTCCCGTCACCCTTCAGCTTAAGGCTGTAACACCCAAGAAAAACGAATCAAACAATAACTCATTTAAAATTTAAGGAGGACTATACAATATGAACGCACTTTTAAACGGCTTTGCAACAAACGAAGCTACATTCCGCGCTGCATCAGCATTATTCACAAACAGAGCAGTTGCTCTCCAGAGCTCCGGCGAGGTATATTACCCCGACAGAGGTGACCCCTTCACAGGCATTGTTGCTTCATACCGTGACGGAGTAGCTTCCGTTATTATGAAGGGCTACGCAGTTGCATCCTTCAAGGATACTCTTCCCTCTGTGGGCATCTGCAAGCTTGTTACCGGCTCCATGGGTAACCTTGAGGTTGACGAAGAAAACGGCACACCCTACACAGTTGTAGGTGTTGACTTGACTGCAAAAACCTTTGAATTCATACTTTAATAAAGTGTACCGATTAAAACAACTTACTTAAGGAGGATTTTCAACTATGAATTTTGATAACATCAGACTCGACAAGGGTCTTTACACAACCGGCAAAAGCTTTTCTGATGCCCTTGAAAGCATCGACCCCAGTGAAAACTATATCGGCACAGAGCTTGAAGGCCTTGATGCCTTCCAGCGTCAGCTCAAGCGCTTTGACATCAAGGTAAGCGGCAAAAACAGTGACCCCATTGAAAAGTTTTTCAGAACCACAGACGCTGCTACTCTTTTCCCCGAATATGTTTCACGTTCCGTTGCACAGGGAATTGAAAACTCAAGCATCCTTGATTCAATCGTTGCAACTACTACTAAAATCGACGGCCTTGACTACCGTTCAGTAACAACTGAAGGCGGTGAAGAGGCTTCTGCACCCTCACTCATTGCTGAAGGCGCCTTTATTCCCGAAACAAAAATTGTTACAAAAACAAAGCTTGTTTCACTTCATAAATGCGGCCGTCTTCTCAGTGCTTCCTATGAAGCAATCCGCTTCCAGCGTCTTGACCTTTTCACCGTTGCCCTCAAGCAGATTGGTGCAGGCATTGCCCGTGCCCAGCTTGCACAGGCTATTGACGTGCTTATCAACGGTGACGGTAACAGCAACAGCGCAGCAAGTGTAGCCGCCTCAGGCGCAGATATCACCTATGCTGACCTTATCAACATCTGGAATTCACTTTCACCCCACAGTCTCACAACTCTCATCGCTTCTCCCGATATTATGAGCAAGCTTCTCGCACTTCCCGAATTCAGAGACAGCTACAAGGGACTTGACTTCCACGCAACTGGTAAGATGATTACACCTCTCGGCGCCGAGCTCTTCAAGAGTGAAAATGTACCCGAGCAGTCAATCATCGGCTTTGATAAGAGCTGTGCCCTTGAAAAGGTTGAAGCTATGCCCGTAACAACAGAATTCGACAAGCTTATCGACCGTCAGCTTGAAAGAGCAGCTATCACTACAATTGCAGGTTTCTCAAAGATTTACGACAATTCCTGCGTTAAGATGACCTGTGCATAAAGGGAGGCTCCCTGATGATTACAGCAAATGATGTTTTAACCGTCCTTCGCAGTAATTATGACACCGCCGATTATCCCGACGAGGAGCTTATCCCCTGCTGTGATGCCGGACTTGAGTGGGTTAATTCCCGCCTCAAGTCCGACGCCAAGGCGGAAGACCCACTTGTGACAAGGACAGCTGCCGCGGTAGCACACTACCACTTTTTTGTCCGTACCCTGTGTGAGCCGGAAAAGTATGAAAGCTACCGCGTAGGCGACATTTCAATAACAAATAACCCTTCAAAAGCACTTGAGAGAGAAACGCTGTTGAGAGATACCGCCATTGCAGAAGCCGCTTCAATACTCATTGACGGGGGGTTCTATTGCTGTGGTTACTGATAAAGCCCCGAAGGCTCTTTTTAAAAAATCAGGTGTATGCCTTACAATTAAAAAGGACGGTGAAACGGTAGCAAGCTTCAACGCCTTTCTTCAGCCGCTGCGATACAAAAACAAAATCTACCTTCGCGGTGTTGCAACAGAGCTCGGATATGACAGTCTTAAAAAGTACCTGCTCATTTCCCCTGCCGATATTGATCTCTCCGTTGTTGACGGCACATCCGTTTCACTTTTTTTCGGCGAAAAACACTTAAGCATTGACCACACCGAAAAGGTTTACCTCGGCAAAAACCCCTATTATACCTGGTCAATTGTAAGCAAGGAGGAATAGCGTGAATAATCACGCTATTCCGATTATAAGTCCCTCAAAATTTGTCGTTAACAAATTTCGAGATGGACTGAATTTCCATCACGCCTTGTCAGGCTACAACAAGGCTGATGTCTCCGTTTTCATACAAATTTGTAGCCAGAAAGGGCTATGGAAATTTATATGCTTTTTACATCACAGATAATTGAAGGAATGATAGATGACATCAACAACATTCTTCAGCCTGAAAACTGCGACGCCATAAGAGGCTTTGACACCAAGGACCTGCCTATTCCTCTTAAAAAAATCTACCTTTCCCTTGTCCCCGAGCAGAACACCATAAGCTACTTTGAAAACGAAAACAAGGAATTCTGCCAGAAAAACGAGGTTACAATACGAATGACCTGCTTCTCACCGCTTGGAAGTCTTGCCTCGGACACTCACATTCTGCTTGAGGAGGTGCTGACCTTCCTCAACGAAAAATACATCACGGAAATTTCCGGCTACACCATCGGTGAAACGGAATACGATGATGAGGTCAAGGCCTTCCGTATTGTATGTAAAATCTTTTACGAAAGGGAGACCTGCCCCGCACCCGACTCACAGAACGAGTCAATAACCGTTCCGCATAACTTTTTCTGCAAGACCCATGTCAACGACAAGGACATTCACGTAACCGCCACCGAGCATGCGAAATACAACGAGCCTTTTGTAACAGGAACCTACACAGGTCACGGCTACGATATTGAAAAGACCATAAATCTCGGTTTCAGACCCAAGGTGCTTTTCATTTTCCGTCAGGGATATCCGCCCGTTGTTTTTGACAGTGACATACTGTTTTTAAGGAACTACTGCGGTTTTTCCTTTGGCGGTAAGAATTCGAAGAATGTGCATATTACAAGCACGGGCTTTTATGTGCTTGACAAGCAGACTGTGGAAAATGAAACGAGACTTAACGAGGATGGTATTGTTTATGTTTATGTGGCGTTTAAGTAAAAGCAAGAAAGGGTAAAGTTCTTTGATTCTTTCTTACAAGAAAGAATGCCCGACCGGCGAGGTCATAAAACAAATTACGCTTAAAATTAAAGGTCACGGATTTTTCTTCCGTGACCTTTGTCTTTGTTGTATTGTTTAATCGCTCGCCGCGAGGCGTTACCTTTCTTGTAAGAAAGGTAACCCAAAGAACTTTACCATTTTACATTTCTGAGTTCTCATAAAGCCTTTTGTAAACACCCTCTGTCTTCACAAGCTCCTCATGTGTACCCTGCTGCTCAATGCCCTTTTCCGTAAGCACAATTATCCTGTCAGCATTGCGCACCGTGGAAAGTCTGTGTGCAATAGTAAAGGTTGTCCTGCCCTTTGAAAGCTCTGCAAGGGATTTTTTGATGTAAAGCTCACTTTCATTGTCAAGAGCCGAGGTTGCCTCGTCAAGAATAAGTATCGGCGGATTTTTCACAAACACTCTCGCAATGCTTATTCTCTGCTTCTGTCCGCCTGAAAGCATTACACCTCTTTCACCGACATAAGTATCGTATCCTTCGGGAAGGCTCATAATAAACTCGTGAGCACCTGCTCTTTTTGCCGCCTCAACAGCCTCTTCCCTTGTGCCGTTTTTCTTGCCGTAAAGTATGTTTTCAATAACACTTCCCGAGAAAAGATATACATCCTGCTGTACTACACCAACCGCCTCACGCAATGATGAAAGTGAAAGCTCTCTTATATCCTTACCGTCAAGAAAAATTCCGCCCTGCTGCGGCTCATAAAACCTTGAAACGAGTGAGCAAAGCGTTGTTTTACCGCTGCCAGACGGGCCGACCACGGCAACATTCTCACCTTCATTTACTTTAAGGCTGATGTTAACAAGCACATCACCCTTTTCCTTTGCATAGCTGAAGGAAACATCTCTGAACTCAAGCTCACCTTTTACCGCTTCAACTGTCTCACCGTTACCATAGCCGGGCTCTGACGGAGTTTCAAGTATTTCCGCAAAGCGTTCAATACCCGTCATACCCTTTTCAAACTGCTCGGTAAACTCAACAATTCTCTTTATTGCCGCAATCAGCATACCTATATAAAGCAGGTAAGCGGTCATATCAGCAGCGGTGATTTTGCCCTTTATAAGAAAACTACCGCCAAGGATAATCATAATAACGTACATCACGCCGTCAAAAAGCCTTGTCACACCGTTGAGCCTTGCCATATATTTATAGGAATCACGCTGAACAACACTCAGCGCTGTACTTTCCTTGTTGAACTTTTCCTTTTCAAGCTCCTCATTTGCAAAAGATTTCACAACTCTGATACCAAGCAGAGCCGTTTCCGTCTGTGCATTGACATCACCTGCAATGACTCTTCTTTCCTTGAAGGCGGTACGCATTTTTCTTCTGAAATAAATTGTACCGAAGAAAATAAGAGGTATTGCAATAAAGGTTGCAACAGTCAGGGTAAGATTGATTGAAGCAAGAATAGAGAAGGAGGCAATAACCTTTATGCCCGCAATGAAAAACTCCTCAGGGCAATGGTGGGAAAACTCCGCAATGTCAAAAAGGTCCGTAGTAATTCTTGACATAAGCTGACCGACCTTTGTTTTGTCAAAATAAGAAAAGGGAGCAGTAAGCAGGTGAGCAAACATATCCTCACGCATATCCTTTTCAATTTTAACACCCATACCGTGACCGATGTAAATCATATAATAGCCTGCCGCCATATCAATAAGCTTAAGCACACCGTAAACCGCTGCAAGGCGTAAAATAAGCTCCCAGGTGAGCTTTGAAATATCCGTTGTTGCAACGGAGGTTATTTCCCTTATAATCATAGGCAGCACAATTTCGCACCCCGTTGTCAAAAGGGCACAGAAAAGGTCAAGTGCAAGAACTGCCTTGTGCTTTTTGAAATAAGGGATAAAGTGTTTTTTAAGTAAGCCTTTTTTGGTCATTTTCTACACCTTCGTAAATTGGAAATTTTTATTACCTCTATTCTCAACTATCTTTTTACCATATTTTTTATTGTTATATACCACATTGCTCCTACCCAAATTCAAATTTGGGGCACCGCAACACATTTAAAAGTGTTTAATTAAGATGCAGAAGGCATTTTCTTTGTCCCGAAGGCGTATGTCTATACGCCGAGCGGGCAAAAAAATGTCTAAAAAAGCAAACTTTCGCTTTGAAAGTTTGCTTTTTGCTCTGCGCTTAATTAAACATCTTTTAACCGAAGAATGCCTTGTGAACTGCGGATACAGCCTTGTCGGCATATTCCTTGTCAATAAGAACTGAAATTGTGATTTCACTTGTGGAAATCATGCTGATGTTGATGCCTGCCTCATAAAGGGCGCCAAACATCTTTGAAGCAGTGCCTGAATGTGACTGCATGCCTGCACCTACAATTGAAACCTTTGCAACTGATGTGTCGCTTGAAACAACTGCACCCTCCATATCAAAGATATCCTTAAGGATTTCAACTGCTTCATCTGCACAGCCTGCTGCACAGGTAAAGGAAATATCCTTTGTGCCGTCTCTGCCTACTGACTGAAGGATAACGTCAATGTTGATACCCTTCTGTGCAAGGCGTGAGAACATTTTGAATGCGTTGCCGGGGATGTCTTTCATACCTACAACTGAAATTCTTGCGATATCTGTATCCTTTGTAACGCCTCTGATTAACATCTTTTCCATCTTTGCTACCTCCCTGACGATGGTTCCGGGCTCTCTCACAAGACTTGAAAGAACCTCAAGTTCAACATTATATTTTTTTGCCATTTCAACGGAACGGTTATTAAGAACCTGTGCGCCGAGAGTAGCAAATTCAAGCATTTCATCATAAGTGATGTCTGTAAGCTTCTGTGTGTTTTCAACCTTTCTGGGGTCTGCGGTGAACACGCCTGTAACGTCGGTGAAAATCTGACAACGGTCTGCGTGAAGAGCGGCTGCAAGAGCAACTGCACTTGTGTCTGAACCGCCTCTGCCGAGAGTTGTAAGGTCATCGTACTTGTTAAGGCCCTGGAAGCCTGCTACGATAACAATCTTTTTCTGATCAAGCTCTTTTTCAAGTCTTTCTGTTTTAACCTCGCGGATTCTTGCGCTGCCGTAGCTTGAGTTTGTGCTGAAGCCTGCCTGCCAGCCGAGAAGTGAAATGACGGGATATCCCATTGCTTCAATTGCCATTGCAAGAAGTGAAATTGAAATCTGCTCACCTGCGGTAAGAAGCATATCCATCTCTCTTTTTGAGGGATTTGAGCTGATTTCCTTTGCCTTATCAATAAGGTCGTCTGTTGTATCACCCTGAGCAGAAACTACAACAACAACGTTGTTGCCTTCCTTATAAGTGTCCGTAATAATACGGGCAACGTTTCTTACTCTGTCGGCATCGGCAACGGATGAGCCGCCGAATTTCTGTACTATCAATGCCATTGTATATGTGCCTCCTATAAAAACGGAAAAAGCCGAAGTTTAAATCCTTACGGCCTTCACCGAGTGCTGATTAAATTTATTCGAATATTCTGATTGTGGTAATTACGCTTACTCCGGTTGTGCTGAGCACCTTGCGAAGCTGTTTTTCCTTCATAACGGGTGTGATGAAAGCGATTTCGTTTTCGGGCTGATCCTTTCTCCAAAGGAAAACAACCTTACCGAAAATTGACTTGATTCTTCTGCAGGTCTCTGCCTTATCAAGAGCTGTACATCTTACATAAAGTGCAGTTTCCTTTTCAGTATAATCGGAAAGAATATCCTCACAGGCGCTTTCCCAGCCGAAAATCTTTCTTTCCTTGCTGTTGTCTGCACAGTCGATGATATCACCTACAACTGCGGAAGCTGTTGCTTCGCTGCCTGCACCCTGACCGTACATAAGCACGTCACCTGTCATATCACCGGTTACAAGACAAGCGTTGTTAACACCGTCTACACCTGCAAGCATATGAGTCTTTTTAACAAAGCAGGGTGAAACTGCTGCATAAACCTTACCGTCAGCAAGTTTCTGTGCTCTTGCAACAAGCTTAATTACGCTACCGAACTTTTCTGCATAAGCAACGTCAGCAAGTGTAATTCTTCTGATGCCTTCGCAATATACTTCATCGGGAGCAAGATGTGTGCCGTAGCAGAGAGATGCAAGGATACAGATTTTTCTCATTGCATCAATGCCGTCAACATCAGCGCCGGGATCCTTTTCAGCATAGCCGAGCTCCTGCGCATTTTTAAGGGCAGCCTCAAAGGAAACACCCTCTGTTATCATTTTAGTCAGAATGTAATTTGTTGTTCCGTTAAGAATACCGGAAATTTTTTCGATATTGTTACCTGCAAGGTCGCGGCTGATGGGTCTGATTACGGGAATACCGCCGCCGACAGAAGCTTCGAAAAAGAAGTTTACGTTATTTTCACGTGCAATTTTAAGAAGCTGTGCACCCTTTACCGCAACAAGCTCCTTGTTTGAGGAAACAACGTGCTTGCCCTTTTCAAGACAAGTTGAAACAAAACCGAAGGCAGGCTCTACACCGCCCATTGTTTCAACAACGATATCAATATTTTTATCGTTGGCAATTTCCTCAAAATTCTTTGTAATAATTGAGCGATATTCGCTTAAAGGAAAATCTCTGATATCAAGAATGCGTGTTACCTTAAATTCGTGACCGGTTTTTTCTGTAATAGTCTTTGAATTTTCTTTCAGAACTTTAGCAACACCGGAACCGACAATACCGTAACCGAGAATAGCAACGTTCATTTTTTCACTACCTTTCTCTGCAAAAAGCTGTCAATAACTTAATAAATGACAATAATCGCATATATACTCAATAATAATAACATACTTTATCAAATAATAAAAGGCTTTAACGAAATTTTTTTCACTTCAAAAGTAATTTTTTTATTTATTTTCTCAAAAGATTGATTTTGAAATAAAAATAAGTTAATATTATTAAAAGTAATAGTGAGGTGTTTTTTTATGACAGATGTTGAAAAAAAGAAAAAAGCCATAGTAAATGTTGCTTACATCTTTATGATTATAGCTTTGGGCTTTTTATTTGTAAGATATGCTCTCGGTGTGTGCTTCCCGATTGTTTGTGCATTTTTCATCGCCACAATCCTTCAGGGGCCCAAGAACTTTCTTACACGTAAAACCTTCCTGAAAAAAGGAGCCGCTTCCGTAATTTCACTTTTCCTGATGATTTTTATTGTAATCGCCTTAGTCGCTCTTATCGGTGTGCGTGCCGTAAGTGAAATCAGCGGATTTATTGAGTACATCAGCATACAGATTCAGCACATCGACGTGCTTGTAACAAACATAGAAAATGCAATTATGGGCTTTGTAGGAAATCTCCCCAGCTTCCTTTCAGAAACCCTTACAGAATCCGTAACCACAATTTTTACGCAGATTCGTGAATACCTTGCAGGTCAGAGCACCGAGCTTACTGACAGCATTACCGGCTCACTCGGAAACGCCTTCAGCTTTTCATGGATTACAACACCCTTAAGCGGTGTTATTTCAACCGCAAAGCAGATTCCTTCAATTCTCATTGCCGTTGTTATCACCCTTGTTGCTTCCTGCTTTATGACCTCCGATTACGGTGAAATTATGGGCTTTATCAAGCGCCAGTTCCCCGAAAACAAGCGCAAGGATCTTTCAAGGGCAAAGGTCCTGCTCAAAAGCACACTTTCAAAAATGGCAAAGGCCTACGCTCTTATTATGACCGTAACCTTTACCGAAATGTTCATCGGTCTTTCTATCCTTAAGCTTGCAGGCATTTACTCATCAAGCTACGCAGTTTTAATTGCTATTGCAACCGCAATTGTTGATATCATCCCCGTGCTCGGTACAGGTACAATCCTCATTCCCTGGGCGCTTTACAGCCTCATCACCGGTAACTTCGGTCTTGCTATCGGCCTTGCAGTTATCTATGCCGCAATCACCGTTATCCGTCAGGTTATCGAGCCCAAGCTCGTTGCAGGTCAGCTGGGTCTTTCCCCCGTTGTTACAATCTCTGCTCTTTACCTCGGACTTAAGGTTTTCGGTGTACTCGGTATGATTATTGCTCCCATCCTTGTAACCATGCTCAAGGTGCTCAATGATGAGGGCATCATCCACATCTGGAAATCCTCAAAGGCAGAAGCCGAGAAAACCGAACAGAAGGCGGAAGAAGTAAAGAACACTCAAAAGGCATAACTTAAAACGGACGGCTGAAGAAAACAATCTTCAGCCGTTATTGTTTTAAATAAAAATACATTTATTACCATATTTTATGTGTTATAATTCTTTTAAGATAAATATAAAAGGAGATAAACAATATGACAAGCTTCCCTGTAAAAGAAACCGCTGAAAAAAGAAAAAGCGTCCGCACCTACATTGAAAAGCCTCTGGAAAATGCAGACAGAGAAAAGATAAGTGCTTTTATAAATTTTCTTGCAGAAGATAAAACTCCCTTTGCCGCAAAGGTAAGAATACGTATATTCGACGTTGACAAGGACATAAATGCAAAGGACCTTGGCACCTACGGGGTAATTAAAAATGCCCGTACATACCTCGGTGTTGCCGTCGATGAAACCGAAGACGCTATGGAAGCCGTAGGCTATGTTTTCGAAAAGCTTGTGCTTTACACGGCAAGTATAGGCCTTGGCACCTGCTGGCTCGGAGGCACCTTTAACAGAGGTGAATTTGCAAAAGCAATGGAACTTCAGGGAAATGAGTTTTTCCCCATTGCTTCACCTGTCGGTTACCCCGCACCGAAAAACCACACCGTTGATAAAATTATGCGCAAGGCTATAAAGGCCGACAGCAGAAAAGCCTTTGAGGAAATCTTTTTTGATAAAAGCTTTTCTTCTCCCCTCTCAAAAGAGGCTTCAGGTGATTATTCCGAAATTCTTGAGTCTGTACGCCTTGCTCCCTCTGCAAAAAATGCTCAGCCCTGGCGTATTCTCAAGGATGGAAATACCTTCCATTTCTTTGAGAAAAAAACTATCCCCTCCTCCGCTCACGACATCCAGCGTCTTGACATCGGCATTGCCGCCTGCAATTTTGACCTTGCCGCAAGGGAAAAGGGAATAAACAGTAAGCTCGTTTACCTCGAAAAGCATCCCGAGGAAAAGGGACTTATTTATGTTTTTTCAATTATAACAGAGTAAGTCTTGCTTACTCCTCGTAGCTCTTCATAAATTCTTTGAACTCCTCACGGGAAATAAATTCAAAGGTTACATCCTTATCAATGCCGTAAAAGAGCTTGTAACGGGTGCTCCAGGGCTCAACCTCAGGGTCTCCCGTCCACACATAAGAAGGATACGGAAGGTTGCAGACGATCACATTTTTGCTTCTTTCCTCTGCCTGCTTTACAGCATACTCGCTTCTCTTTACATCAAAATAATGTATTGACGAATATATACTGAAAAGGAAGGTAACACTTGCAATGCATACTGCAATCAATGACACAGCTATGCTCTTATTCACTTCAGGGCTCCAACCAAGCTTATCCTTAATATAAACAAACAAGGAAACGCATATGCCCATAAGCATCATATACGGTGGGAAGAAGCAACGTGGACCTATGGGTGAAACCACAGCCAGGGGTGCAATAAGCACGGGAATGCTTATAAGCAGAAGTAAATTTTTGTTTCTCGTTTTTTCACACTCAACACAGATAAAAACACAAACAATACCGCTTGCAAAATAAACCGCGGCAATCATAATGAAAAACAAAACAGTGATCAGCGAGGACTTTTCATATCCATAGAAAAGCTCCCAATGAGTAAATCTGCTTTTGAAATAAATAATCATAAGAGATAATACATTGACACCGAAGCTTGCAACAGCAATAAGCTTTCTGATACGGTCTGCCGAGCCTTTAACAAAAACAATGCAAAGAATGGCACAAAGCACACTGAAAATAACAAGAGCGGTGATGTTTCCGCTGAAAAAGCTTCTGAATATCTCCATTGAGTTTGAAAGCACGGTATCAACAATTCCAAGGTCTGCGGCAGTTTCACGGTAAAAGTCGTCACCCTGGGCAATGTTAAGATAAGCGGCATTTGTAAACATTACAACCGCACCGATAACCGAGCCTGCAAGATGCATAAGGTGAACAACGAACAGCTTTTTAAAGCGCAGATAAGAATAAAATATTATAAGCACAGAAATTGCAACAACAAAAAGCGTTACATTTTCCATAAACAATGTACTCGAAAAGCCGATTACTGCCGAAAGGACACCAATCCACGGACGGTATTCCGGCTTTTTTTCATCAAAAATGTTCTTTATAAATACAAAGTAAAGCATTGTAAGAACAATGGGAGGTATGTAATTTGAAAAGCCTGCGGTCCATACTATTGACTGCACAAAAACATCCTTCGGCATAAGCAGGAACATTACACAGCCCATTAAATAAGCGGTAAAGCTTTTGCTTCCCGAATAAAGCCTTGGCAAAAAGCAGGCCGCTGTAAAAAAGGCACTGCTTACAAGCATATTAAGAAGCTCACTTCGTGTAAGCGCCAATTCAAGCAGGTTGCCTAAATATCTGCCGTTATAAGCCTTGAACCATACCGCAAGTCGGTCAAGACCGATTTGTGTGCCCCATGCCCAGTCATCTCCCGAATAAGGGAACAAATATACAAGTACTGCAAAAGCAATGAAAATAAACGCTGTAAATATAACGTCTTTTGTTATTTTATTGCGAATCGTTTGTGATTTAAGCTGATTCATCTGTTTTCCTCCCCTTTATTTTCGTTCAAGATTTACTACGCATTCTACATGCCCCGTATGAGGGAACATATCCACGGGCTGAATTTTTTTCACCCTGTAACCGTTTTTGCAAAGGAAGGCAAGGTCCCTTGCCTGGGTTTCCACGTTACAGGAAACATAAACCACCTTTTTAGGGGCAAGTGTGAC
Source organism: Acutalibacteraceae bacterium (assembly GCA_045643805.1). Lineage (GTDB taxonomy): Bacteria > Bacillota > Clostridia > Oscillospirales > Acutalibacteraceae > UBA6857. The sequence continues at coordinate 128,096 of JAZRFT010000017.1, read as the reverse complement.
AACACTTTTTAAAAAGTTGAGGTCACTGCCTGCCCTCGGCGGATCCATAAACACAAGGTCAAATTTTTCCTTTGCCCTTGCGGCTTCTACCATAAATTTACCTGCATCGGCGGCAAAAAAGCGTATGTTTTCCGTGTTGTTGAGCTTTGCATTGACCTTTGCATCACGGACTGCCTGCTCATTGAGTTCAACACCGATAACCTCTTTCGCCTTATCCGAGGCAACTATACCGATTGTACCCGTGCCGCAGTAGGCGTCAAGCACCCTTTCCTTGCCCGTAAGACCTGCAAACTCAACCGCCGTATTGTAAAGCACCTCAGTCTGCGTGGGATTTATCTGATAAAAGGACTTTGCCGAAATGCGGAAGGTTTTTCCGCAGAGGATATCCTCAATATATCCGTTACCGTAAAGCACCGTTTCTCTATCACCGAGGACAAGGCTTGTTTTTGCACCGTTGATGTTGTGGATAACCGTGGTTATCTCCTCATGCTTTGAAAGCAATTCCTTAACAAATTCGTCCTTTTTCGGGAAAAGCGGAGTACCCGAAACAAGCACAACCATTGTCTGTCCGGTGTGAAAGCTCCTTTTTACAAGGACGTGACGCAAAAAGCCCTTGCCCGTATCCTCGTTGTAAGAAGTCAGCTTGTACTTCGGAAGCATTTTTCTGACGGTAACAATAATACTGTCGGCAAGCTTATCCTCAAGTAAACATTCATCTACGGGGATGATATTATGTGTTGAGGACTGATAAACGCCGGAAATAATTCTGCCGTTTCTATAGCCGAACGCCGCCTGCACCTTGTTGCGGTAATGCACAGGGTTTTCCATTCCGATAATTTCTTCAACGTGACCGAAGCGTCCGAGGTTTTTGATTGCTTTGACCTGCTTGAAGGAAAGCTGCTCTTCATAGGTCATATTCTGAAGCTGACAGCCGCCGCACTTTTTATAAAGCGCACAGCCGTTACCCTTGCCCACCTTTTTAGGCGGCAAGGGTGCTGTTCTTTTATTGGGTTTTCTGTTCGTTTTTTTGTTGTCTGCCATAATTATAACTTTACACCCGAATACTTTTTAACCATACGCTTAACCGTACATCTCAGGCAAATAAGCGTTGCAATCGCACAGAGTGCGGCAACAGGTTCACCATAGTTTTTTTTCATAAATTCAACGACCTTTCTGTTTTTTATCCTTAGATTTTTTACTGAGGAATAATGCTGAAGCCGTAGCTGTAATCGTTCATTGCGAAAATCTTATGCTCCTCAAGAGGATGTGAACCCCAGCTGTCGTAACCGCCCACACCCATCTGACGGAGAATGAGTCTTACATAAAGGGTATCGCCCTCAGGAAGATTGTGCTTGTGTGCGGCTTCCTCGAGCATATATGCGGCATAAGGTGAAACATTGAGTTCGATTTCCTTGTCAGCCTCAAAGGAAATTTTACCCTCACCCTTGAGAGTTGCTTTTCTTACACCCGTTCTTTCGCCGTTTTCCTGAGGCTTCTGATAATCGACATAAAGGTCGTCAATTTTCACCTTGTAAAGTCCGAGGTCAGCACCTGTATTTCTGTCAATATAGTTTTCGTGAGGACCTCTGCCGAGATATTCAAGGTCGATGTACGCTTCTCTTTCAAGAGGAAGTATCATTGAAATTTCAGGCACCTCGGCAAGTCCCTCGGGGATGCTGATACTATAATCAACGTGAATACCCTTGCTTGTGATTGTGTATACAAGCTGACCCCTACACTCGGGAAGCACAGGCACGGAGAAGTCAACCTTAACGGTAACCTCCTTGCCGTTATTTTCGGCAGACTGAATGCCCATCCACGAGTAAGCACCTGCCTTGCGCCACATTCCGCAGCGCACCTCCTGCTTGTTACCTCTGTCGTTATCGGTAAGTGCTCTCCAGAAGTTAAGCTTGAAATCACCCTTCATAAGCTCTTTGCCTCCCTTATTTATTGAATAAAGGGCGCCGTTTCTTCTTGAAAAGCTTACTGTAAGGTCACCGCCTGAAACAATAACAGAGCCGTAGTTTGTCTTTACGGTCATTTCCTTACCGCAAAGGTCTGTCTTTTTGTTTTTATATTCATTTACAACATACTGTGCCTTGGCAACGGTGTGACCCGTTTTTGCCCAGAGGGTGTTTTCCTTAAGCTCATAAATAAGGTTAAGGTACCACTCACCGTCGGGAATGTTGTCAATGTCAAGGTGAACTGTTTTCACTTCACCGGGAGCAATGTCGGTGATAAGGTCACCGCTGTCCATTACTCTGTTTTCGCTTATAACCTGCCAATGGAGGTTATATTCATTAAGGTTTGTGAAAAGGAAGTCGTTCTGAATTTCGATAATGCCCCTTTCAGCTTCAACAGCTTTGAAACGGACATTCTGATAAAGACGCTTGATTTCCTTGATTGCAGGAGTAAGGCTTCTGTCGGCAAATACAAGACCGTTTGCACAGAAAGTGCCGTCGTGGGTAAACTCTCCGCTTTCACCGCCGTAGGCAATGAAGCTTGTGCCGTCCTCAAGAGTCTTTCTCACACCCTGGTCAACAAAATCCCACACAAACACACCGAAGAAGCCGGGATACTTATCCATAAGCTCCATATATCTGTAGTTTGCACCTACGGAGTTACCCATAGCGTGGGAGAATTCACAAAGTATCCAGGGCTTTTCGGGATGCTCGTTCATATCCCTTTCAAGGTCCCACGGCTTCGGATACATCTGTGAATAGATGTCCGTAACGTTTTTATCGTAATCGAAATGTGCCTTGTCCCAGATTGACTCATAATGTACAGGACGGGAGGGGTCAATTTCATTCAGGTAATCGTGCATTTTAAGGAAGTTTTCACCGCCGCTGCACTCGTTACCAAGTGACCAGATAATAACACTCGGGTGATTCTTGTCACGCTGATAAAGGGACTCTATTCTGTCCATGCAGGAGGGTGTCCACATTTCCATACCGTCAGGGATAAGAGGTGTTTTTTCGCCCATAAAGCGTGTGCCGTGACTTTCAAGGTTGTTTTCGTCAATCACATAAAGACCGTATTCGTCACAAAGCTGATACCACAAGGGCTGATTGGGATAATGTGAGGTACGCACAGCATTGATGTTGTGCTTTTTCATAATGAGAATATCCTCAATCATCTGCTCTTTTGAAATCACACGGCCCGTGTCACAGGAGAACTCGTGACGGTTTGTACCCTTGAGAAGCAGACGCTTGCCGTTATAGTAAAGAACACTGTCCTTGATTTCAATGTGTCTGAAGCCGGTTTTACAGCTTGTGTATTCAACATCATTTCCTGCCTTGTCGCGAAGAAGGATTACAACATTGTAAAGGCAGGGGTTTTCCGCGCTCCAGAGTTCAATAAAGGGAATAGCGGCAGAAAGTGAAATTTTACCGCCTTCCTCTACTGTTTCGGTATCTGTTGCAACAACGGTGTTATCGCTGTCATAAACGGTCATTTCAACCTCGGCATAGGCACTTTCGTCGCCAAGCTCAACATCAAGGATAATATCACCTGTTTTGTAATTTTTAGTATCAGGCAGAGCCTTAAGGGTAAAGTCTTTTATGTACTGCTTGTTTGTGGAATAAAGATAAACTTCTCTGAAAATACCTGAAAGGCGGAAGAAGTCCTGGTCCTCAAGCCAGCTGCCGGTACACCATCGGTAAACCTCAACGCTGATGTTGTTTTCGCCCTCGGTGAGATACTCGGTTATATCAAACTCGCTTCTCCTGAAGGTGCCTTCACCGTAGCCGCAGCGTACACCGTTTACATAAAGGTAGAATGCAGATTCAACACCCTCAAAAACAAGTACTATTCTGTCCTTTTTAAAGCCTTTGGGGAGAGTGAACTTTTTAATGTAGCAGCCTACAGGGTTATAATCCGTGGGGGCTTCGGGCATTTCGGGCTCCTGAATTCTTTCCCAGGGATACTGTGTATTGGCATAAATAGGATAGTCGTAACCCTCCATCTGCCAGGATGAGGGCACGGGGATTTCATCCCACTCACTGCTGTCAAAATCCACATCGGCAAAGGAAAGTATTCTGTCACGGTAGGAGTCAAAAAGTCTGAACCTCCACTTTCCGCAAAGGTCAAAATATCTTTCACTCTCTTCCTTGACACCTTTTTTTGCAGTATCAAGGCTGTCAAAAGGCATAAAGGTCGCCCTTGAAGCAAGGCGGTTTATTCCTGTTACCGTGGGTTCGTTCTGCCACTCGTTAAAGCCGTCAATTTTAAAATTCATATCTGTTCTCCTGTTTATAAGTCAGTAATTGAGTTTGTTATTTGATGTTAACCTTATGCTCAATTATATACGCTGTACAAATGAGTAATACAAGGGCAACAAGGCCTGTAAAAAGGGTACCGCCTACACCGTAGGAAATAATTGCGCCCTCTACACCTCCCATAGGTTCAAAGGTAAAGAAGGCTTTTTCGTTTGTAACAAAAAATGTAAGGGGAGCCTTTTCTGTGAGGAAATTGTTGATTTTTGAAATAACAAGCATTACTGCAAAGAATGTTATACCGCCGAAAAACTTGGGATGAGCCTGAAAGCTCCTTGTATTTGCAACGGTAACTGCAAAATAAATATAGCCTACATAGGTCAGGATTTTTGCAAGAATAATAAGTCCGAAAACTATAATCACCTGCGCCACAACAAAGCCTGAGGGAAGCATTTCAAGAAGTCCTGAATCGGTAAAGAGAATTTTCAGCACATCGAAGCTTGCCTGGGTCTGCTCTTTTACATAGAAGAAAATTGAAACCCAGGTAAGTGCCATAATGAGAAAGCTTACTATAATCCACAAAAATGAAACAAGCACCTTCGAAGCAAGCAGCTCACTCGACTTTACGGGAAGGGTAAGGGTCAGATAGCCCTGACGGGAATAAAGGGTATCGTAAAAATTTTTGATTACGGAAACAAGGGTGACAAGCACCGTTGCAAAGCCCGTAATATAAATTGCAAAGCAGCTTACAACTCCGAGGGCTGTTGATTCCGTTACAAGGGACAGGGCCATTACAAGTGTAACTGCAACAGCAACAAGGTAAATTACAAGATTGTATCTTGCACTGTGTCTGATTTCGTGCTTTAAAAGCTTACCAAACATAAGCAAACACCTCCTTGAAAACATCCTCAACGCTTTTGCCTGTTTTTCTGATTTCCTCAACGGGAGTATTGATAACAAGGCTGCCGCCGCTTATCATAAGCACACGGTTGAAAACTCTTTCAACATCATTTACAAGGTGTGTTGAAAGAAGCACGGTTGCTTCCTTTGAATAATTTTCAAGGATAAAGTCAAGGATTGCACTTCTTGAAGCAGGGTCAAGACCACCGAGAGGCTCGTCAAGGATATACACCTTTGCTCTACGGCAGATTACAAGAATGAGGTTAACCTTTTCCTGCTGACCCTTTGACATAGTCTTAAGGCGCTGATTCATATCCACACCGAAGCGCTGCATCATTTCAGTTGCCTTGTTTTTATCAAAATCCTTGTAAAAATCGGCAAAATAATCTATTGCATCTGTCGGCTTCATCCAGTCGGGAAGATAGGATTTATCGGGAAGGAAGGCAACAATTTCCTTTGTGTGTACACCGGGAGCCTCACCGTCGATTTTTACGCTTCCCTTGTGGTCCTTGATAAGACCCGTAAGAATTTTTATAAGCGTAGTCTTACCCGAGCCGTTGGGGCCGAGAAGTCCCACAATTTCGCCCTCATTCAATGAAAATGAAATCCCGTCAAGCACGGTCTTTTTGCCGTAGGATTTAACAAGGGAATCTATTTTTACAATTTCTTTCAAAAGGATACACCTTCTTTTTTATTTTTTTCGCTCTGTAATAAAGTTTGTAACCGCACCCCATAAAAGCCTGAGCACAACAATTGTAACGGGGTTGAGGAATATCGGCATATTGAGAATAGGTGAAAGAACAAGAAGAATAAAGCCGAGAACCTGACCGAGAAGCATCATTGTAAGAATGAAGCGGTCGGTTGCATTTGAATTATAGCAGCCCATAATAAGGTGCATTATACTGCGCTTTTTTCTTGAACAGATAAGTCCCGTAGAGCTCTGCTTTTCAAAGCTGTTGTATTTTTCCATAACGTTTGCCGCCTTCTGCGAAAGAAGCTTTACAGAGGAAGCGTCAAGTGAAAACTTTGCCGCAACAATTTCCTCGCTGAGGAAGGCTTCCTTTGAGGTGAGCATAAGCACAAGACCTGTTTTATTGAAGTCACGGGAATATCTTCTTAAGGAGGAAAGCACCTTGTAATTTACAAGGAAGGTTGCCGTAATTTCACCGTCGATTACAACGTACATTACATATCTGCCCTTGCCGTAAGCCTTTTCGTGCTCCTTTGAGGGAACGCTGATTGAATGATTGAGAAGCATCTGTCTGTTACCGACAAGGATTTTTCTGTCAAGCACCCAGGCTGAATAGCCCTGACGCTCCTCGTAAAGGAAGTTTTCCACGGGAGGAAGGGTGATGTTCATCTGCTCTAAAAATTCATCAAAGCAGGGAGCAAGCACAGAGCCTGCCTCTCTTATAAGCAAGGCTGCAAAAACAGCGCTGTCATTTTGTGAAATTGATGAAATTGCCGACTTACGGAAGCGTGAAACCTCACCTGCAAAAACATCTCTTGCATCAAGCACAAAGCCGTCGGAGGAGCCGATGTGTTCAAGGGCTTCTCTGCCTGAAATACAAGCACCCTGCTTAAGCATTTCTTTACCGTTACGGTAGAAGATAATTCTGCTCAGGGGATCGTACATAACAGGAATAAGCGTACATACCGTTGCGGTAAGTGCTGTGATGAAGCTTAAGCCTGAAAGCTCCGTTACAAAGCAGATAAGACCGACAACAAGAGAAGCAAGAAGCACAAAGCTCATTGTGAAAATGTAATATTTGTTTTCCTTCGTTTTGTCGTTTACAGGCTCTTCAACGCTTGTGTCAAGGAAAGCGTCAGCACAGTAAAAAACGTCAGGCTCTTCATTTTTGCTCACATTCTTTGCAAAGGAAGCAGCATCACTTTTAACGGGGATACGCTGTAAAATTGAAAGACTTTTGCTTTTGAGCGCCATAGAAACAAAACGGCTTCTGCCCATAAGTCTGAAATAATTTGCACATACTCTTACAAGGCAGGCAAACACAACGCAAAGTGTATAGGTGCTGCCCTTTTGTCCGAGACCGATAAGAGCAAGGTTGTGAATAAGAGCAAAAAAGCTCATTACAGCAAGCGCCGTATCAGAAACAGCAGTAAGGTCCTTGATGGCCTTGAAGCTTTTAATAAAAGCAGGGAAGCACATTCCGCAGCTTACAAGTGAAATCAACAGACTTGCATAGCCGTAAAAATCAAAGCGTTTAAAAAACAAAGTAAGAATAAGACTGACAGCAAAAAGTACACCATAAATAATCATACCGGTTCTGTTTTTTTCGGTTTCACGGCTAAGCTCTGTCTTAAGCTCTTCACCTCTGAAAATACCCTGCTGTTCTCTTTCTTTTTTCTGAAGGAGCTTATCGTTTTTATCCTTTGCTCCTTCATCCTTATCTATGCAGGCTTTTTCAACAGCGTCAAAAATATCCTCACCCTTTTCAGGCTTAACGGAGTCGGCAAGACCTCTTCCGCCTCTGCCCGTAGGAGCAACCTCTAAAATTGCCCTGTCCTCTCTGTCCTTTGAAAGCACACGGAAATTCTGCATAAAGGTCTTTCTGTTTTTATCCTGAGGATTTCTCTTCATCTTCTGGCGAAGGTTAAAATATCTTGTATTACCGAGAGTATCACTTAACTCCTTTGTGTTTTCTTTCTCGTCAGCCTTTTCGGGCTCGGCGACTTTTTCAAGCTCCTTTTTTGAAAACGCTACTGTTTTGTCCATATCTTCCTTTTTCTCGGCATCTGCGTCAACCTTAATACCGAGAGTCTGGAAAAATTCATCGGAGTTAAACTCGGGTACAGCGTAAAGCTCCTCCTCGGAAACGGGAGCAACCTCAACCTTCACCTCGGCAGGCTTCTGCTTCGGTGCAGGGGTATAGGTCTTCACCTCTTCGTCATCATCGCTGAAGGCGGCGGCAAATTCAAGCTTCTGCGTTTCACTTATATCACGCTTGTGCTTTTTTGCCTCGGGGTCACCTTTATAGTTATGAAAATAGTCCTTTCCGGGAAGCTTTCTTTCTTTGTTATTGTCTGACATGAGCTTTCAGATCCTTTCAGATGTAATAAGGGGAATGCTCGTTTTTTATAAAAAATTCGGAATTGAACACAGTTTATTTTGCCTTGATGCCGAGTCTTTGTCTTGCAACTTCATACATAAGTACACTTGCGGCAACGGAAGCGTTGAGGGATGTGATTTTGCCCCTCATGGGAAGGGATACAACAAAGTCACTCTTTTCTTTAACAAGTCGGCTTACGCCTTTGCCTTCCGAGCCAACAACTAGAGCTACACTGCCGCTGAAATCGGTTTCGCACCAGTTTTTTCCGTCCATATCCGCCGTGTAAACCCAGAAGCCCTGCTTTTTAAGCTCATCAAGAGTTGAAGCAATGTTTGCCACCCTTGCCACGGGAACATATTCAACTGCACCTGCGGAAGCTTTGCCTACCGCCCAGGTAAGGGAAGCGTTTCTTCTTTTTGGAATAATTATTCCGTGAGCCCCCGTTGTTTCAGCCGTACGGATTATAGCACCGAGGTTGTGAGGGTCTTCAAGCTCGTCACAAAGAATGATGAAGGGATCCTCTCCCCTTTCCTTTGCAAGAGCGAGCATATCCTCAACGGTAGCATACTCGTGCACCGCTGCCCAGGCGGCAACACCCTGATGGTTACCCTGACCGCAAAGGAAGTCAAGCTTCTTTTTGTCAACCTCTTTGATTACAATTTCCTTTTCACGGCACTCGGCAATTATTCTGCCCACAGAACCATTCCTTTCACCGCGAAGCACAAGCAGAGTGTCAATTGCACGGTCATTGCGAAGAGCCTCACTTACAGCATTTCTGCCAATGATGAGATCCTGATTTCTCTCTTCCTTTTCATCGTTATCTTCACGCTTTTTATTTTTGTCAAAACCGTCTCTGCGACCCTTCTGTCTTTCCATTTTTATTCCTCCGTATTTAACAGTATTTATCTGAAAATAAGCATAATAACTCAATTTAAGTTAACTTAAATTATAGCATAATGATTTTCAAATTTATTTCTATATTAGCAATATAAGTGCCGCCGGAGGTAAAGAAATATATTTTTTTGCTATACTATATAATGTCAGACTGAAAACAACCTTAACTATTGCACTTTTCAGAGGATTTGTATATAATTGATAATCAGAAAATCACACAAGGAGTTTTTACATTGGTTTTTAAAAAGAAATTTGAAAACAGCGGTACCTATGAGTACCTTATCGTCGGCCTGGGAAACCCCGGCAAGCAATACGAAATAACACGTCACAATGCAGGCTTTATCTGTATTGACCTTTTTGCCGAAAAAAACGGATTTAAAATTGACCGCCTTAAATTCAAGTCACTTATGGGTGAAGCAAGAATCAAGGGGCACCGTTGCCTTTTCCTTAAACCGCAGACATTTATGAATTTAAGCGGTGAAGCTGTACGAGATGCGGCAGAGTTTTACAAAATCAAGCCCGAAAATATTATTGTCATTTACGATGATATCAGCCTTGAGCCCGGCAAGGTAAGAATCCGTCGCAAGGGCTCAGACGGCGGTCAGAACGGTATGAAGAACATAATTTATCATATGAAAAGTGACGCTATCCCCCGTATAAAAGTTGGTATCGGTGCAAAGCCTAACCCGGAATACGATCTTGCTGACTGGGTGCTTTCACGCTTTTCAAAGGACGAAGCAGAAAAAATAAAGGCTGCCGCAGAAAAAACTGCAACAGCGCTTGAATTTATGGTTGAAGGTGACATTGACGGAGCAATGAGCAAGGTTAATTCTTAAAAAATCATAACACAAGAAAACGAGGAGACCTTTCGGTCTCCTCTCAATTTTTAAAATTACTGAGCTGCTTCGTCCTTCTGGGGGAAGATTTCGCTGAAGAAATTCTTGATGATTTCGAGAACTTCCTTGATTGTAGCAAATACTTTTTCTAAAGCTTCCATGATAGTACCTCCTGTTAAAATACTTGTTTCGGATTTTCCGTAAATTAATAATAACAGATAATTCAATGTTTGTCAACAAAAATAACAGTTGCTTCAAAAACTAATACAAAAGTCAAATTTATGTAACACTGTTTAATCTGATTTTACACTTTGTATTTTTCGGAGAAAGACACGTACTTGTTCTCGTAGTCGTTTTCACCCTTACGCACCTTTTTAAGATACTTATGGATTGCCACGTCATGGGATCTGTTCATTTCAAGCACAATACCTGCAATGTTTGAACAATGGTCGGAAATACGCTCAAAGTTTCTCAGAAGGTCAGTCAGCACAAAGCCAAGTTCAACTGTGCACTCACCCTTCTGAAGACGCTTGATGTGACGTGCCTTAAGCACATCCTGAAGGTCATCAACAACCTGTTCAAGAGGCTCAACAAGCTTTGCCTTTTCAAGGTCATTTTCAGTAAATGCCGCATGGGAAAGGTCTATAATTTCTTCTACTGCTCCGATAATCTGACCGAGCTCCTGCTTACATTCATCGGAGAATTCAAGCTTCTTTTCGTCAACCTCCTGGGCAGATTCAAGGATATTTACAGGGTGGTCGGCAATTCTTTCAATATCACCGATAACGTGAAGGAGAGTTGATGCCTCTTCGGTATCCTCATCTGTCATTTCAAGAGCAGAAACCTTTACAAGGTAAGTACCGAGCTTATCCTCATACTTATCTGTTTTCTTTTCAGCTTCAACAACCTTTTCGCCAAGCTTTTCGTCATATTTTCCGACAAGTGAAAGAGCATTCTTAACACTTTCAACCGCAATTTCAGCCATTGAAAGAGTAACTGCACGGCAACGGTCAACTGCAACAGCAGGAGTTGCCAGAAGTCTTTCGTCGAGCATTTCGTACTTTTCTTTTTCATCTGTATCCTTGATGCTGACGGTTGCCATCTTTTCAAGAACCTTAATCATAGGTGCCCACATAACAACACAGAAGACCTTGTAAGCAGTGTTTACGATTGCAATGCCTACCTCTGTGGCAGCATTGTCAAAGAAATCAAATTTGAAAATTGCGTTTGCGCCGTAGAAAAGCACAAGAGCTGCTATGGTACCGAAAATGTTGAAATAAAGATGCACAAGGGTTGCACGCTTTGCATTCTTGTTTGCACCGATTGAAGAAAGAACAGCTGTGATACAAGTACCGATAGCCATACCCATAATAACAGGAATTGCTGTACCGAAGGTAACAACACCTGTGGTTGAAATAGCCTGAAGGATACCGACTGATGCTGAAGATGACTGAATGATAGCTGTAAGCACCGCACCTGCAAGAACACCTAAAACGGGATTTGAGAAGAGGGTGAGGATGCTTGTAAATTCAGGAACCTCCTTAAGACCTGACACGGCATCGGACATAGTTTCCATACCGGTCATAAGAGTGGCAAAGCCGAGAAGAATCATTGCCGTATCTTTGCTCTTGTTCTTTTTGCTGAACATAAGAAGATAAATACCGATAAGAGCAAGAACGGGAACAAATGAGTCAGGTTTTAATAAATCCATAAAACCGCCGCCCTTGATAGCGGAAAGAGAAAGGATCCAGCCTGTAATTGTGGTACCGACATTAGCACCCATAATGGGGCCGACTGCCTGGTGAAGAGTCATAATACCTGAGTTAACAAAGCCGACAACCATAACAGTGGTTGCTGATGATGACTGAATAATTGCTGTTACGATAAGCCCCAAAAGGAAACCTTTTGCGGGATTATCCGTCATTTTACTGAGAACAGCCTTAAGCTGACCGCCCGCCTTCTTTTCCAATGAAGAACCCATTATGTTCATACCGAACAGGAAAAGAGCAAGGCCTCCCACAAGCGAAAGAATATCAAATAAATCCATAATTTACACTCCAATTCTCTTTCGATTATAAGTATGACAAATTCTGTCATTTTTTATAATATCAAAAACTTTTACCAAAAAGCAATAGGATAAATAAATTTTGTTCAAAAAGCTTACGCATTCTCACTTTGTTTAAAAAAATTGTAGCAATTAAACAATGTGTTTTTTTCAATTCAGGTTGAAAAACAGCAGTTCGAAAGGCAATTCTGAAAAAATAAAAAAATATCAAAAAAATTCAAAAAAAGTATTGACAACCCCGTTTTATTGTGATATTATATCCGAGCGTTCTACGGAACACAGCAAATAAGCTGGTGTAGCTCAGTTGGTAGAGCAGCTGATTTGTAATCAGCAGGTCGGGGGTTCGAGTCCGTCCACCAGCTCCAATTTTATATGGGTAGGTTCCCGAGTGGCCAAAGGGAGCAGACTGTAAATCTGCCGTCAACGACTTCGATGGTTCGAATCCATCCCTGCCCACCAGAAAAACAGACAAGCAATAGCTTGTCTGTTTTTTTATCCTTTGCGAAAGCAATGGCATATCATCACGCGTTAGCGTGTATATCATCACACTGAATGTGTGCATAAAAACCCTTACACAATGATGATATACAAAACTTTATTTTGATGATATCTACGGCGTTGCCATGATAAAATCACCCGCACCTAAGCAGACGATTCTTCCCAGTCGTCTGCTTTATTCTTTTCTTGACAAACCTACCGTTTACATAATATAATTTCCACATCAGAAAAAAGAAGAAATTATTATGAATCAGATTACTTCATTCTTTCTCGCAGTGCTTTACTCCGCAATGAATTTGTTGGGCATCACCTTTACTCCCAACGACCTCAAGCCGACCGAGGGCAGTACAGCAACGGCAACGTCTGAGCAGCTTGAGCTTTTCGAATACATTTTCGAAACCGAAACCGAGTGGCTTGCCTCGCTTCAGCTTGAAAACGGTGCTTTGCCTATGACCTACGCAAAAAACGGTGAGCTTCGTATGAACCCTTATTTTGCAGACTTCGCCGCTCTTGCTCTGCTTGACAATGCTGAAAAGTATGCTGACAATGTAAAAGCATATATGGACTGGCACTTTGCTCACCTCAATACTGCCGAAGAGGATTTCAACGGCCTTGACGGCACAATCTATGACTATGTAATCACAATGAAGGACGGCAGAATCATAAACGAGGCTGTGTCAAACCCCGACAATGCAGATTCCTATGACACAACAGACTCCTATGCGGCAACCTTCCTTACAGTTGTATATAAGTATTTCCTTAAAACCGGTGACAGCTATTACCTTGTTGCTAACGCAAAGGATCTTGAAAGAATTACTGATGTTATCTTTTCAAATCTGCAGAACGGTCTGACCTATGCGAAGCCTAACCACAGAGTAAAGTACCTTATGGATAACTGCGAGGTTTACGAGGGCGTTATTGCCGCCGCGGGAATATTCGAAGAGATAGTCCGCTTAGGTAAAAATGAATATGCCGACCTGCAGAAGGACTGTGCAGAGCTTGTTCCCGAAATAAAGGAAAACATAAACAGTGAGCTCTGGAATTTTGTGGGCAATCACTACAGAGCCGGTATAACTGCTTATGTCAACATTCCTACAAAGATTTTCTCCTGGGATTTATATTATCCTCAGGCTACATCTCAGCTTTTCCCCGTAATCTGCGGCGTTATCGAGCCCAACACAGCCCGAGCCGAGCATCTTTACAACAAATTCTGTGAAAGCTTTGAGTGGGAAAGCTTTGACTATCCTGACGATTTTTACTGGGGCTCCAATGTTCTGGCGGCTGCAAAAATGAACGATGTTGACAGAGTTACGGCTTATATGACAAATTACGCCGAGCTTATGGATAACCATGCATGGCCCCTTTACAATGCAGATGCTGCAAGAACGAGTATGGCGGCGTATGTGATGTTGGAGAGAAATAAATAAAAGTTTTTTTGATTACTTTTTTTACAAAAAAAGTAACGCCACGCGGCGAGCGAAATAATAAATTAAGTCACGGAAAAATGATAAAATTCCGTGACTTTTTCTTTTAAACAGCAAGAGGACTCCGCCCTCTTGACTCCCGCAAGCTTTTGTAAAAGCTTGACCAAAACTTTACTTTTTACTCCGCAAAAAACTCCAGCACTTCCTCAAAATACCACTTAAGCGTTTCATCACCGCTCATGAAAATCTCATGCTTCGAGTTCTTTACATCTTTAACCTTAATATCATTCTTATCGGCAAACACCTTTGTATAGCTGTGCAGAAGCTGTCTGTCCTCCTCGGGAAGGAAGATAAGTGACCTTGTTTTAAGCTTGCCGTCAAGAATTTCTTCCCTTGCCTCAAGTGAAGCCTTTACCCAGCCGAAGGAAGGACCGCTTGTCTGATAAAGAGGCTCTGCCTTTCTCTTCGCGTGGTAATATTCAAAGCGTGCCTTGCTTGTTGCATCGCTGTTTTCCACGGTCTGCTTCTCATCAAATGCACATCTGCCGGGAGCAGGAATTCCTTTCCCGCCAACAGCGCAAAGGAGCCTTGCAACTGTGCCCGCAACAGCAACGGGCATTCCCATATTGCCGCATATCATCGGCGAGGAAAGCACTGCCTTTTCGATTATATAGGGATTTTTCATCATATACATAATTGCAACAGTACAACCAAGTGAATGGGCATAGATATGCACCTTACCGTTTTTGGTCGCAGGAGCAACCACTCGGTCAATGAAAAGCTTAAGGTCCTCGGCATAGGTGTCAAAGGAATCAATTTCCACCTTTTCTTTTTTAGTCGAGGTGCGGTGAGATTTTCCGTGACCCTCCATATCAAGAGCATACACACCGTAGCCCGCTTTTCTGAAATAGTATGCCGCTTCACGAAGCTTTTCAGCACTTTCCGTAAAGCCGTGAAGAAGCACAACGCTTCCCCTTGAAAGCATTTTGTCATAGGCCTCATAGTGAAGCTTACGTCCGTCGGCGGTAAAGATAAAATCCTCTCTGCCCTTTTTGCTGAGGTAAGGCTCAACCTCTGTCTGCATAAGGTAAGCGTAGTTGTGTTCGTTTATTATTTCAACCTTATCAAGAAAATCAAGCATAATGTTTTCTCCTTCCTGTTTCTTCTCTTTTATTTTAACACAAAACAATTACGGGAACAATGGGTTTGATAAAATACTATACTTTTTCGTGCTTTTAGTATCACAACACATACTTTTTCATTCGAAAAGTATGTGTTTTACTATTGTAAGGGCAGGTTTGGTGTAGTATAATTTGTTTAGCAAATAAAAGGAGTAGGAAAATGAAGCAAAAATTCATGTCAAACAAGTGGGCAAGAAAAAACAACCACGACATAAGCAGACCTTGTGCAATTTTCATTGCTGTACTGTCTCTGCTTATGACCCTTATTTCTGCAAAGTTTTTCCTTGCAAACAGTCCAATCGACAAATCTGAAGCCATAGAAAAAACTGCGGTGTTTGATTTTTGTGATATACAATATGGTAAAAACTTTTCACTTGCATACGCAGTGCTCTTTTTCGAAAATGCAGAAGAGGAATATATCCGAGGTATATGTGTAAACCAAGACCTGCGAAAAGATATAGAAGCCATTAAAAAAGGCACAGAGCTTCATATACTGATAAATCCCGACAACAATTATATAGTTGAACTAAAAGCGAATGAAGAAGAAATTCTTAATTTCGATTATGCACAAAAAAAACTTCATCAGGAAGGTGTCAGCTTTTTGTATCTCGGCATTTTTATGCTTGTAGTTTGCTGTTATTTTGTTTACAAGGCAATCACAACAAAAGAAAGACTGACCAAGGCAGATATTAAATTTTATTGGGATATTATGCGAGGAAAATAATCTTCCAACCCCTTGCAAAACCCACCGTAAAGTTGTAAAATAAAACTGTTATTATATTACATAATAAGGAGAAAGTATTATGAGTAAAGAAACATTAAGAACCTATCAGACCTACAAAAACTGGAAATGCAAATCCAAGCAGACAGAATACACAGAGGAAACTCCTCTTCTTGCTTCTGACGGTACTCTTCTTGCAAAGGGCTGGGCAAGACACAACGTATTCGACTATAACAGAGACTTTACCAAAAAGGGTCATCCCACAAGCAAAAAGGAATGGGACTTCTATCAGGTAGCTGACGGCAACTATATGGTACAGCTCAGCTTTGCAAACATCGGCATCGGCGGCTACGTTGCAGCAAAGCTTATCGACCTCAAGGCAGGCTCAGTTATTGCAGACGCAACACAGCTTTACCTTGGCGGTAACAAGTACATTCCTCCCAAGAAGGGTGACGTTCCCAACCACTTCGGCGCTAAAATCGGCAAGGCTGAATTCGACTTTGATACAAGAGAGACAACAAGAACTCTTTACTTCAAAATGCCTCTTAAGGATAAAATTGTTGAATGCAAGTTCGATATGGATATTATGCCCGGTCTCGAAAACATCACAACAGTTCTTCCCTTTGAGGGCGAGCCCACCAAGTACTTTATGACAACAAAGCAGAACTGTATGCCCTGCGAAGGCTACTACAAGTTCGGCGACGATGTTTACGAGTTTTCAAAGGACACTGCTTTCTGTGCACTTGACTGGGGCCGTGTAAACACACCTCACAAGATGGTATGGTACTGGGGTAACGGCTCAAGCTACATCACAGACGAAAACGGTGAAAAGCATCTCTTCGGCTTTGAAATCACCTGGGCAATCGGTGACGAAACAAACGCTACCGAAACTGCTCTCTTCTACGACGGCAAGGCTCACAAGTTCGGCGCAGTTGACGTTGAGGTGTTCCCCAAGCCCGACAAGTTCATGAACGAGTGGAAGTTCGTTTCCGAGGACGGACGCTTCAACCTTTCAATGACTCCCACCTTCGACCACCATTCAGACCTCAACCTCGGCATTCTCCGTATGCATACCCATCAGGTACACGGTATGTGGAACGGCACAGTTACCCTTGACTGCGGCAAGGTGCTCGAAATCAAGGATATGTACGCATTCTGTGAGTACGTTGAGAATAAGTGGTAAGTTAAAGCAGTCAGTAGCCAGTAGTCAGTAGTCAGGATTGCCGCTTCGCGGCAACAAGGCTTGTTATGACAAATAATCGCATAGGGATGCCCCACGGCATCCCCTTTTTAACAAAGGAGTGATTTTATGCGATTCAGCTTTGATGTTAAGCTTACCGATAAGGATTATCTGCTTTTTAACGAATTTGCACTGAAAAATTCCGGAATGAGCAAAAGAGCAGACCTTCTGTCAAAAATCCTTGTTTCAATAATTTTCATCGTTTCCTGCGCAAACCTTTTAATCACTAATGGCATAAATCCCGTTTCAATTGTCGGTGTAATTCTTCTTTGCTTACTCGGCTTGATTTTTTTGCTTTGCTCCAAAAAGTTCAACACTGTTTTCACCAAAGCGTTTACCGGTTTCATGCTTAAAGGTAAAGCTAAAAAGCCCTACACTCCCGAATCCACGCTGGAATTCTACGATGACTTTTTCAAAGAAATCGCACCCGATAACAAAACCGAATCAAATTATACTGCTATCGATAAAATCTGTGTTGTTATGAACAGCTATGTTTTTATTTTCATAGACAGCATGAGAGGTTATGTTATCCCCTTCACAAGCTTCAAAGACGCCAACGAAGAAAAGGATTTTCTCGCTTTTCTCGGCACTCTTACACCAAATATTGAATTCTTTGAAAAAATTTAAGGATGTGAACCTATGCAGCTTATAATCATCCGTCACGGTGACCCCAACTATACCCTCGACACCCTTACAAGAAAGGGTATACGTGAGGCAAAGCTCCTTGCAAACCGCATTTCACAGATGGATGTTGCCGCCTTTTACTGCTCACCTTTAGGCAGAGCGAAAAAGACCGCCTCCTACACCCTTAAAAAGATGAAGCGCAAGGCGGAAATCTGCGACTTCCTTCAGGAGTTCAGAGGCACGGTTGACCTTCCCGAAAAGGGCAAAACCCATTGCTGGGACAGAATGCCCTCTTACTGGACGGCAATAGACGATTACTACTCCTATGAAAAGTGGCTCGGTGTTGACCTTATGCAAAGCCGCAATGTGCCCGAGGAATACAAAAAGGTCTGTCAGGGCATTGACGGTATCCTCGAAAAGCACGGCTACAAGCATAACGGCAGACTTTTTGACGTTGTGAACGAAAATCACGATACCGTTGTCCTTTTCTGTCACTTCGGAGTTGAGGCTGTTCTGCTTTCACACATTATGAGCGTTTCACCTATGATTTTCTGGCACAACTTTGTGGCGCTTCCCACATCGGTGACTGTACTTCAGACCCAGGAAAGAGAAAAAGGCAAGGCTATTTTTACCTGCAGCAGCTTCGGTGACCTTTCACACCTTTACAAGGGCGGTGAAAAGCCGTCCTTCTGTGCAAGATGGTGTGAATGCTTCAGCGACGATACCCGTCATTGACATAACAAATATCCTGTTTTTGTTCAAATTCACATTTACTTCACACATTATTCCCAAATATGCCTAAATGTTAGTGTATAAGTATCTCTGCGATATTTAATAATAATTTTATGGAGGACAAAAAAATGAAAAAAGTATTAGCAATTTCTTTAGCACTCGTTCTGCTCGTATGCTTTGCAGCCTGCGGCGGTAACACAACAAAGGTTGAAGCTTACGAGGGTGAGCTTTCAGCAGTAATCGCATCTCTTTACGAGAAACAGCCCGTTGAGTTCATGACATGTGAAGCAATGCCCGTTGAGCTTTCAGATCCCTGGAGCGTTAACGCATACCTCGGCTTCCCCGTTGACGAAAACGTAACTGACGGTACTATCATCAAGACAGACCTCAAGGAAGCTTACTTCTCAGAGTCAATGATCGGCGCTCAGGCTTACTCACTTGTTGTTGCAAGAGCAGAAGACACAGACAAGATTGAAGAAATCAAAAAGACAATGTTCGAAAACATCAACACAAGAAAATGGATCTGCGTTGAAGCTGACCAGCTCCGTGTTGTTTCCTGCAAGGACATCATTATGCTTGTAATGGTTTCCTCAGAGCTTGCTCCCGGCGTTGCTGACGGTATGGTTGAAGCATTTGCTGAAGTAGTAGGCGGACAGGCTGAAGTAACTGACGGTAATGTTACCGCAGCTCTTTCAGGCGCAGTTCTTACAAGAGGCTGATAACTAATGGTTTTCTCATCGATTCCCTTTCTTTACTTTTTCCTTCCGGCGGTGCTCATCTGTTATGCAATCGCACCAAGGAAAATAAAAAATCCCGTACTTCTTATCTTCTCACTTCTCTTTTACTGGTGGGGAGAGCCCAAGTACGCGCTTGTAATGGTATTTACAATAACTTTCTGTTATTTTATGGGAATCATAATTGAAAATCGACGTAATGACCCGAAGGGCAAATGGCTGCTGGCGCTGTCAGTAGCGGTGCCCCTCGGGCTTCTTGCTTTATTCAAGTATGCCGATTTTCTTTTAGGCTCCGTGGCTTCCCTTACAGGTGCAGACATTCCCCTTTTAAGGCTTACCCTTCCCATAGGTATCAGCTTTTACACCTTCCAGGCATTAAGCTATGTTGTGGATGTTTACCGCGGAGATGTTCCCGCACAGCGTAATTTTATAAGCCTTGCAACCTATATTACTCTTTTCCCCCAGCTTATTGCAGGTCCTATTGTACGCTACACAACCATTGCAGAGGACCTTTCCTCGAGAACACATTCTCTCGAAAAGACCGCTTCGGGCATCCGACGTTTTGTTATAGGTCTCGGTAAAAAGGTGCTTATTGCAAACCTTTTAGGCTCCCTTTGTACCGCATACCGTGAAAGCGGTGACCCGTCTGTTGTGTTTGCGTGGGTTTATGCTGTTTCCTTTGCTCTGCAGATTTACTTCGACTTTTCCGCATACAGTGATATGGCAATCGGTATGGGCAGAATTCTCGGCTTCCGCTTCCTTGAAAACTTCAACTATCCCTTTATTTCAAAAAGCATTACCGAGTTCTGGAGAAGATGGCACATATCTCTCGGCTCATGGTTCCGCGACTATGTTTACATTCCCCTTGGCGGTAACAGAGTCGGTGCAAAAAGACAGATTTTCAACATCCTTGTTGTGTGGTGCCTTACAGGATTGTGGCACGGTGCAAACTGGACCTTTATGGCATGGGGACTTTATTTCGGTATTCTTCTCATCATTGAAAAGCTCTTTCTTAAAAAATTCCTTGAAAAGCTTCCTTCGGCTTTACAGCACACCTATGTACTCTTTTTTGTCCTTATTTCATTTGTACTTTTCAATGCCGATACCTTTACCGTAGCAAAGGACGACCTTGCCGTTATGTTCGGTCTCGGCGGTCTGCCCCTTATAAGTGACGATACGGTGTACAACCTTTCGTCCTACGGGGTTTTACTCGCAGCTGCATTTATCGGTGCAACTCCCCTTTGCAAAAACATTTTCAGAAAAATTGAAAAGAACGGCTTTGTTCAGGTTATCGAAATCCTCCTGACGGGAGCAATCCTCATTTTAAGCACCGCTTACCTTGTTGACGGCTCCTTCAATCCGTTTTTATATTTCAGGTTTTAAGGAGGGGTGAATATGAAAAAGCTTAAAAACATTTTAACCGTTACCGTGTTTTCTCTTATCATCGGCGGCTTCACCCTTTTTCACATTATCCTTCCCGACGGTGAGGTTTCCGCCTGGGAAAGGCGCAAGCTTCAGCAAGTGCCTGACATAAGCCTTTCAAGTCTTTTTGACGGCTACTTTATGCACAGCTTTGAAACCTACCTTGCAGATCAGTTTCCTTTAAGAGATACACTCCGCACCCTTAAGGCAAGATTCCATTTTAATGTACTCGGACAGAAGGATAACAACGACATTGTAATCGTGAACGGCTCTGCAAGTAAGCTTGACAGAACAATCAACGGTGTTTCCGTAAACAACTTTGCAGAAAAAATCACAAAGATTTACGACACCTATCTTAAAGGCACCGACTGTAAGGCCTATTTCAGTCTTGTTCCCGACAAAAACACTTACCTCACCGAGGGCACAATTTACCCTCGCTTTGAGTATAATGAGCTTTACAATCTCACCGTACAGAGCCTACCCTCAGCACTGAAGAAAATCAGAACAAACGACCTTCTTTCCGCTGAAAGCTATTACAGTACTGACAGCCATTGGAGGCAGGAAAAGCTTGTCCCCTTAGCAAACCGTATCAGAGAAAGACTCGGTGCTGCTCCTCTCGGGGAGCTTACAGAAAAAGAGGCAGGCGAGTTTTACGGTGTTTATTACGGACAGTCGGCTCTTCCCCTTGCCGCAGACAAGCTTGTTTACCTCACTGACGATGAAATAGAAGGCTCCACCGTAACAAATATAGAAAATGAAGCGGTAACCAAGGTTTACGATTTACGCAAGCTTGAGGCTCTTGATAAGTATGATATCTTCCTTTCGGGGGCATTATCAATTATTGAAATCACTAACCCGAAGGGCGAGGAAGGCAAGGAGCTTGTTATTTTCAGAGACTCCTTCGGTAGCAGTCTTGCGCCCTTGCTCATTCCCGGTTACAGTAAGGTTATGCTTGTTGACACGAGATATATTCCCACGAATATGGTCAAGCAGTTTGTAAGCTTTGACAGCCAGGATGTACTGTTTATTTACGGCACAGCTATTGTTAACAGTAGTTCGAGCCTGAGGTAAAAAAGCATAAAGTTTTGGTCAAGCTTTTACAAAAGCTTGTGGGGTCAAGGGGCAAAGCCCCTTGATATAAAGAAATTATTTCAGTACTAAGCTTAAAATTTTATAATTGAATAAGAAAAAGCAGATATTTTCAGGTGAGCTTCCTAAAAATATCTGCTTTTTTTAGTCTGTGCTTAACGCAACAGCTCTTACTGTATTGGTTTTATATCAGGGGGTGTCACCCCCCCTGAAACCCCTGCCAAGCTTTTGTAAAAGCTTGACCAAAACTTTACATTTATTTCACTTCAGTTAGTTCTTTTTCTTCTGCCTTTACCTTCTTCTCCGCACCACGCTTTTCAGCTTCCTTAAGTGCCTTCTGATAAGGCATAATCATACCCTCATTCATCATCTGAGTCATCTTAGCCTTTGCTTTGCCACCCTTTACAGGCATAGCCATAAGACCGCCTACAAGATACATAGCAATAACTCTCGGCATCTGCTTCTGGGGGAAGTCATACTGACCGTCTGCCTTATAGAACTTGTGGTCAGCCTTCATAAGACCCTGCATGATGAAAATAAGGTCACGGAAAATCTTCATACCGCCTATTCCTAAGAAATCGGCCGGCTGTGTGTATTTGTTCTTGATTGCATAAGCAAGGGTACCTGCAAGTCTGTCAATCTCTCTGTCGGGGTCAAACTCATCGGTTGCAACGCCGCAAAGATAGTTGCCGCCTACACCTGCTCTGCCTTCAAGGATAGTCTGCAAATTCTTCTCTATGCTGTACTCACCACTTACAAGGTAGCCGACAGGCGCACCCATTGTAACTGTTCGGTGACCGTTACAGAACTGTCTGTCATCATACATTTTGAATCTCGGACCCATTGAGTGATCCTTGATTGTAAATGCATAAACAATTGCGTCGCTTGTCTGAATCTCGTCACGAAGAAGCTGCTGATAGCCATCCTTATAGAAGCAGTTGCCCGAAACTGCACACTTGAAGCAGCCGAGGCATCCGCCCTTGATGGGAAACTCGCTGATATTGATAACCTTTGTGTTGACGGAAAGCTTCTTTCTGAAACGCTCTATCATTGTAAGAAGGTTTTTGTCCTCTGCAGTTGCATCGGTAACAATTGCAACTGTACCACTGCTTTTTGCAATATTATCACAATCAGCACTTGCCTTTACGGGCTTTTTAACCTTACGCTTTTCTCTTTGGGGAAGCTCGTAAAAATCATTTTCAATCTGCCACAGAACCAGTCTGAAGAACTCCTCAGCATCCTTCTGTCCCTTTTCGGTTGAAAGGTCATCCATGTCTGCTGAAAGGCCCTTAAGGTACTTGAAGCCCATATCATAGCAGTTATCCTCAATATACTTATGAGCAGTCACATCATAAAAATGCTTTGAAGTTGAAATCTGTGTTGCGAATTTTTCGCTGAAGTCAATTCCACTCTTCTTCATCAGGTCAATAAAATAATGAAGCTGCGAGGGCGCAATAAATGTATAAACAGGATATGAAAAAATCACAAGATCGGCATTTTCCAGCATTTCCCTTGCAGGAGTAAAATCACGCTGAAGCTTCTTGATAATCTGTCCTGCGTGAATAACCTCAAATTTATGCTCGGGATAAAGCAGCTCGAGATATTTACCTGTCTGCAAAGTGATACTGTACTTACCCTTAGGACTTCCGTTTACAATAAGAATGTTCATTTTAAAATTTCTCCTTTTTCATATTCCTTAATCATTTGTGTCAGTATATCCGCCGCGTCCTCAACAATCTTTAGGCAGGGGCGGTTTTTATAATATTCAGCTGTGCGGTTTTCAGGCATAGCTGTATTTTCCATCGGTATTTTAAGCTTAAGCAGATCTCGGCAGATAACCGTACCGCCGTGCCTTTCCTTAAAGCGTTCTGCAAACTCGCGTACAAGCTCGTAATTTTCAGCCTTGCTCTTAGTATCATCACCGTCGGTAGCAGAAGCAAGACTGCCAAGCACCATTGCCGCACCGCATACTGCACCGCAGACCTCACGCATTCTGCCTACACCGCCGCCAAGACCTGCAGAAACCTTTTTTGCTGTTTCCTCATCAATACCGAAGCGATCACAAAAAGCTGTAAACACTGACTGTGAGCAGTTAAAGCCTTCAAGAAAAAGCTCTGCTGCTTTATCAACTCTGTTCATTTATAATTCCTTCTTTATAAAATTTATAAGGGCTCGGGCACTGTTTTCCTCTAGCTCGAGATAAAACTCCTTCTCCCTTATACTTTCAAGATAATGGGCATCGGAGCTTTTCAGAAGCTTCTTATCCTTGAGATATCTGTAATTTTCAAAATAAAAGCTTTCATCAGCCATCGGAATAAGCTCAAAGGCATTAACCTCAAGCTCAGGCGGAAAATCACCCAAAGCGGAAAGTATGCTGTAGCTCTCTCTGTCAATATGAGCAGGCAAACACACTCCACCGTATTCCTTAACAAGGTCGGGCAGACTGTCAATGCTCACCGAGGAAGCCGCCGTAAGCAAAATTTCCTCCCTGCCGAGGATTCCGTCACCCTCATCCATCAAAAGCTGGTTGCCGAAAATATCCTCGCGGTTTTTCACGTCGGGCATTGTAGTTTTAATGTATCGGCTGAATTCCTCTGCCTTATCAATGTCATCAAAAAGGCAAAGACAATGTATCTCCTCCGCCGTACATAACTCCATTCCCGGCACGACCGTTATCCCGACACTCTCCCCCACCTTCATTGCACTGCGACAGTTACCACAGCTGTTGTGATCTGTCAGAGCAATAATATCAAGCCCCTGAAGCTTTGCCATATTGACAAGATTCCACGGAGTCATTTCATCATCACCGCAGGGTGAAAGGCAGGAGTGAATGTGTAAATCGTAATAAAGCCTCATATCAGCTTTGAAATGAGCACGGAAAGCTCATAGGCGTTTTTATCACTGCGAAGAATTGTAACCCTCTGCATTTCTGCTCGCTTCCTTGCATCCTCATCAAGGGCAGAATTTTCCGTCAGTATAATGCAGGCACAATCCGTAAGTACAGCAACGGCAACGGCATTTACATTACCCATAACCGTAAGCCACACATCGTTTTCCCTTGCACGTGACATTACCCAGGATAAAAGGTCACCGCTGTAGCAACCCATACATTCCTTTTCAAGGTCACCCTGTGTAAGTACGGAAAGACCGAGCTTTTCTGTAAGCTCCTTAACCTTCATCCTTTTTCACCTCACTTGCTTCCTCGCCCATTACCTTCATTCTGAAGGGAAGGGGTAACCAATCTTCACCCTTATCGGTTGCTTCTATCTGATATTTACGCAAAACACAGTCCGTTTCCTCGGCATATCCGCGGACAATATCCTCTGCAAGGGCACGGCAGGACGGAGCACCGCAGATACCGCAATCAAGACCGGGAAGTGTGCTTTCAATTTCACGCAGCTTTGTCATCATCCGCATTGCCTTTACAACATTATCCGCAAGCTTCATTGCAGGAGAGGGAGTAAGCTCATTTGTCCAGCCAAGCGTGTCAATGTCAGGCTCACAGCCTATTGTATTGCAGGAAACGGGCATAAATTTACGAAGGCGCTGAATTCTTGCCTTTGCAACATAAGGATTTTCAACGGTCAACACGCCGCCCACACAACCGCCCGTACAGCAGTTAAGCTCAATAAAGTCAAGGTCGTTGAGCTTTTCGTCCTCAAGCTCCTCAAGGACATTTATAACATTTTCAATACCGTCAGCGGCAAGATATCTTTCCTTTAAAAGGCCCGCCGATTCACCGCCGCTTTGTGCCCAGCTTACACCGATTATACCCGAGTCATTGAGTGGTTCAAGCTCTGACGGATCAAGTCTGTCCATAGTATGCACAAGCACGGGATAGATATCCTTTATTGCAATAGCTCCGTTGATGCCGCTGCTTTCATAGCAAAGGGGACTTCTTGTAGCGGTACGCTTTGCAGGGCAGGGTGAAATGAAAAACACACCTATTTCCTCATCGGTAAGACCCGTTTCTTTTTTTGCTTCCTCCCTTGCAATTTTTGCCGCAAGGTCAACGGGAGTGTAAAGGGGAAGAAGATTAGAAAGAAGGTTGGGAAACCTTGTCCTTATAAGCCTTAAAACCGCAGGGCAAGCAGAAGAAATAACAGGCTTCTGCAGTTCTCCGCTTTCAAGCATAACCCTTGTTGCACTGCTTACAAGCTCTGCCGCCTTTGAAACCTCGGTGACACTGTCAAAGCCCATCCTTTTAAGGCCCGTCAGCACATAGTCAACATTTTCAAGATTATTGAACTGTCCGTAAAGGGCAGGAGCAGGCAAAGCTATTCTGTATTTATATTTTATAAGCTCGTTAAAGCTTTCCGTAACAGCAATTTTTGCGTGATGAGGGCATACTCTGATACACTCTCCGCAGTCAATGCATCTGTCGGAAATTATATATGCTTTTTTATTTCTTACTCGGATTGCCTGGGTAGGACAACGCTTGATACAGTTTGTACAGCCCTGACACTTATCCGCATCCAATCTTACTGAATGAAATACCGTAGGCATAAAAGCTCCTTTCCGGCATTATACCAATTCTTCAATATTTTCTCTTTTTGCTTACTGAATGTAAACCTTGAGGTTAAGGGTTGTACCCTCACCTACCTTTGTTTCAATACCGAATTCGTCGCTGTATTTTTTGATATTGGGAAGGCCCATACCTGCACCGAAGCCGAGTGAACGGATATTATCAGGCGCAGTTGAGTAGCCCTCACGCATTGCAAGCTCAATGTTTTCAATACCGGGGCCCTTATCGGAAAGAGTCATTATGATTTCACTTTCCGTGATTTCAACATCAATTTCACCGCCGCCTGCATGAATTACCATATTGATTTCTCCCTCATACATAGCTATTGAAACATTTCGTATAACAGAAGGAGAAATTCCAAGACTTTTCAGATTACGCTTAACGTCACCCGAAGCCGCACCGGCTCTTGTAAAATCGTCACCGGGCACATCATAATGAAGCTTTATACTGTCCATTATCTGCTCAGGCCTCCCTTCAGACCTGCCGAGTAAAGCTTTCCGCAGGCAGTAAACATACCAAGCTCTGAGCAGAGAATAACCATATCTCTGTCCTCTGCCATTTCAATCATTTTAAGGTCGGGCCTTTTGCCCCTTACAAAAATAATGCAGGGAGTATCCATCATTTCCGCTGTACGGATTACCTGGGGATTGACAAGACCCGTAAGCAAAACAGCCTGGTCCTTTACAAAAGCAAGCACGTCGCTCATCATATCACTGCCGAAGGCCCTTTCAACAGTGGTATCCAGAAGGTCGTCACGGCAAATTACCTCTGCACCGAGAATTTCAACAATATCTTTGATTTTCATATTTTTTCTCCTTTGAAAAGCAACGCACCGCCGTACTTTTCAGTTATTTTTTTGCAAAAAAAGGCTGTTTTCGTGAAACAGCCTTTGATTTATCGTTTAAAATTCTACTTTTTCAAATTCTACCTTTTCAATTTCCTTTTCGATAAGGTCAACGGCTATGTTCCACACGGTTTTACCTGCGTCAACAAAGCTATCTTTATTTTTCACATCGCAAAGCATAGCAAAGGCTTCACCCATATTTTCCGCAAGGTTGCCGCCCTTCTGAAGGGCAAGGTAATAAAAAGTGAATGCCGCACCGTTTGAGATATTTTTGTAAAAGCCGGGGCTTTGCTTTTCAAGCTTTTCATACATCGCGGTAACCGCCGCCGTTGAAAGGATTGAAACGGGAATTTCAAGCTGAATAAGACTTTCACTTGCAAAAACAAGCAGTACCTTTATCTGATAGAGAATATCAGGAGCGAAAAACTTGGGTGCAAGGTGATTGCGGAGATTAACACTGACTTCTCCCTCTCCCGTAGGTGTGATTGTAGCAAGCTCCTCACCGAGTCTTCTTGCTTTTTCGATATTTCCGTTGGCGCGGTGAATTCTTACGTCATTTACTGCCGCAACAATTTCACAGTTTTTGCTCAGTTCCTTTTTGCTTACATAAATCTTTACATCATTTTCACTCATGATTCATTCTCCTTTCCCGATTGATAGGGCTTTATCTTTATTCTGCTACAGCTGCAGCCGCCTCAAGCTTTTTCTGCTTTCTGCGTTTTTTTGCCTTGTAAGCCATAAGAGCTGCAACCTCATCCTCGCTCGGACCGTATTCACCGATTTTAACGGGATATGCGTTGAAGGCACCGTGGAAGTCACTGCCGCCGGTTGCAACAAGGCCGTTTTTCTTTGCAATTTTAAGAAGCATTTCCTGCTGCTCGGGTGTATTTTCGGGGTGATATACCTCAATACCGTCAAGCACGCCCTTGGAGACGAGCTCATCAAGAAGCTCAAAATTATCATAAAAGCCGGGATGTGCAAGCACGGCAATACCGCCTGCCTCATGGATGGCTTCAATAATTTCCTCGGGCTCGGGATATGTAGCTTCCATAAGCACATTCATTCTGGATTCCTTCGTAAAGAGCATTTTGTAAAGGTCGCCGAAAATGCTTGTTGTGTAGCCGCACTCCATAAGAGCCTGCATAATGTGCTGCTTGAAGATATTTGTTGAGCCCTGACAGCACTTTGAAATAAATTCAGTGCTTACGGGGAACTTCCTTGCAACCTTTGCCGCCATAAGCTGACCTGATCTTTTTCTTAAAAGGGAGTTGCTCTTGCAAAGGCCTTCAAGTCTTTCGGGTCTGTCGGGAAGATAGCAGAGTATGTGAGCCTTTGAGCCTCTTTTTGAGTCTGTGGCTGAAAACTCAACGGCAGGAATAACAGTAATGCCGTAGCGTCTTCCGATAATTTCTGCTCTTACGGTACCTGCCTGACAGTCATGATCAGTAACAGCGATTGTTGTTACACCGCTGTTTTTTGCCAGGACAAGAAGGTCATCAATACCCATTGTACCGTCAGAAAGTTTTGTGTGACAATGTAAATCCGCTTTCAAAATAACTCCCCGCTTCCTTATTTTACCCTTTAAGAATTAAAATGTCAGAAATCCGACCTAAAAAGGGCATAATTGTGCTATGTTACTATTCTGCTTCATTATACACCTGCAAAAAAACTTTTTCAAGAGATAAAAAGCAAAAAAATGTTGCAAAAGGATACTTTTTTTCAACAAAAAAATCACCGTCCGAAGTTTTTCACTCCTGACGGTGAGGTATAAATCTCTGAAAGAATTATTTATTTTCAAAAATTTCGTTGTATCTTACAATTGATTCATCAACAATGCGTCTTGCTTCCTCGGGACCTCTTGCCTCATCAATAACAGTTTCCTTGCCTTCAAGCATTTTGTAAACGGTGAAGAAGTGAATCATTTCCTCAAATATATGCTTAGGAAGCTGGGCAATATCTGTATAGCAGTTATAGTTGGGGTCACCTGTATGGATGGCGATAATCTTATCGTCGGGGTCACCGTTGTCAAGCATTGAAATTACACCGATGGGATAACACTCAACTATACTCATAGGCTCAATTTTTTCAGAGCAGAGGATAAGAACATCCAATGGGTCATTGTCAAGAGCATAGGTACGGGGAATGAAGCCGTAGTTTGCAGGATAGTGAGTTGATGTATGAAGCACACGGTCAAGACGGAGCATACCTGTCTGCTTGTCAAGCTCATACTTCATTTTACTGCCCTTGCTGATTTCAACAACGCTGTCAAAAAGCTGCTCAGTAATTCTCTGAGGATTTATATCATGCCAGATGTTCATAAAATCATCCTTTCATTTTAACTGTAATTATGATAGCACGAAAACAGCGTTTTTGCAACAAATAAAAATTTTATATTTTTTCTTCAAAAGGCTTGACATATGCCTTCAGTTATGATAATATACTCGGGCAACAAAAAGCAATGCGCTGTTAGCTCAGCTGGATAGAGTGTCTGGCTACGGACCAGAAGGTCAGGGGTTCGAATCCCTTACAGCGCGCCATAAGTAAAAGAGGTCAAGTGAAAGCTTGACCCTTTTATTTTTTAATAGAATACTGACCTTAAAAGGGATTCGAACAAGGAAGGAGAAATCCGCAAGGATTTCGGAAGAAAACAGTCCGGTGGACTGTTTTCGCTGACGTGGCAACGAGCGCAGCGAGGCGATAGGCGCGGGAGCGCCGGGACAAAATCCCTTACAGCGCGCCATAAGTAAAAGAGGTCAAGTGAAAGCTTGACCCTTTTATTTTTTTTGCATTGACTTTTAAATAAGCTATTGTTAAAATTTAAAAAAATACACTTACATAAAAGGAAATATAAATGAAAAGAAATACGAAATTAACTTTAATTATAACTTTGGCAATTATGACCGTTTTCACCGCCTATTCCTTATGGGCAGATAAGGCTCTTACAGAAAGAACATTTCAGATAAAATCCGAAAACATTCCATCCGCATTCAACGGTTTCCGAATTGTTCAGGTTTCAGACCTGCACAATGCCACCTTCGGTAAGAATAATGCAAAGCTTCTGGAAATGATAAAAGCATCCGAGCCTGATATAATTGCAGTAACGGGTGATGTTATAGATTCAAGAAGAACGAACACCGCCATTGCCACAGATTTTCTTAAAGAAGCTCTTTCGATTGCACCCGTGTACTATGTAACGGGCAACCACGAATTTCGTATTGCTCAGAGTGAAAGCTTTATTGGCGAAATAAAAAACCTCGGTGTTACCGTTCTTGAAAATGAAAGCCTGACCCTCACCGAAGGAACGGACATCATCTCCCTTTGCGGTATTGCTGATCCTACCTTTGTGGCAGATTATCTGTTCGGTGATGAGGCTTTTGTTGTAGCTCATCACCTTGAAGAGCTACAGAAAAATAACAGCTTTACCCTTCTGCTTTCACATCGTCCTGAATTTTTTGACCTCTATGCAGAATATGGCTTTGACCTTGTCTTGTCGGGTCACGCCCACGGCGGTCAGTTCCGTATGCCCTTTGTCGGTGGTTTTATTGCTCCCGGTCAGGGACTTTTCCCCGAATATGATTCAGGGCTTTATGAAAAGGACGGCACCTCAATGATAGTAAGCCGAGGACTTGGTAACAGTATTATACCTTTAAGACTTTTAAACCGTCCCGAAATAATAACCGTCGTTCTCTATTCTGATTAAAAGGAGCTTGCATTATGCTTTTCCGCAGACCCTGTTATTACGATAATTTTACCTGCACCGCCGACAAGTGCGCCGACAATTGCTGTATCGGTTGGGAAATATGCATCGATACTGAAACCGACAGCTTTTACAAAAGCATTGACGGAGACTTCGGCAGGTGCCTCAAGGAAAATATAACCGACGGTGACGAGCCCTCTTTCATTCTCAACGGTGAACGTTGTCCCTTCCTTAACAAAAACAACCTTTGCGACATTATAATAAACCTTGGTGAAAACGCCCTTTGTCAGATATGCCGCGACCATCCCCGTTGGTTTGAATGGTACGGCAACGAAAAGGAAGGCGGAATAGGACTTTCCTGTGAGGAAGGTGCAAGACTGATTTTAACCGAGGACGGCTTCGGGGACTACTTTGAAGGTATGATTGATGAGGAACCCGACGAGGATTTTGACGAGGATGCATACCACTTCCTTTTAACGGTAAGAGATAATATTTTCGATGTTCTCTGTGAAGAAAAGCTCTCCTTCACAGAGAAGGCAGACTGTATACTTGACCTTTGCAGTGAAGCCGAAGCAAGACTGAACGACTGTGAAAAAGAAGAAATCTCACCCTTTGATTTTAACAACGAGCTTCAAAAAGCCCTGGCTGTTCTTGAAAAAACCGAGCCTATAAACGAAAAATGGACTAATGAATTTGAGCATTTAAAGGCTTCGACAATCGCACTTAAGCCCGATGAAGATGAAGAAAAATATCTCACACGGCTTTTTGCTTACTTTGTGTGGAGATACTTCCTCACCGCAGTTTTCGACTACTGTGTTACAGAAAAAATCAGATTTGCACTATTTTCCGTAACAGTTATTTCAGCCCTTTACAATTCAGGCAAGAAAAAAAGCTTTGAGTCACTTTTAAAAAGTGCTGTTCTTTACTCAAAGCAAATGGAATACAGCAGTAAAAATATTGATATTTTTTATTCAATGAGCTGAAACCAAAAAGCAGGTGTATGCGGAACGAATCCGAACACCTGCTTTATCTGTTTTTTAACCGAGCAAGCCGCCGCCAAGCTCAATGTTACTATTTCCCATCATAAGACCGATTCTTTCAAAAATTCTGACAAATGATTCAAGAATGTTTTTGAAAGCGTTAAGAAGCTTATTCATAATTCCGCCCTTTTCCAATACGGTGTCACCTGCACTCTGAAGCTCGTCACCCACAGCACCGGAAACAAATCCTGCGATCTGATCCTCAAGGGGAACAGCTGTTGTTGTTTCGGGCTTCACATATGTAAATGAATCCTCCACAGAAGTGTTGGGCTGTGTGTCACCTGCAAAACCGGGTGTAGCACCTAAAGTACACATTGCAATAATAATTGCGACAAGGGGAATAATAAGCTTTCCTTTTATTTTCATTTTCATGTCATCTCCTTATATCTGTTGCCTCTTAACAGAATTTTATCATTCTTTTTGTTATTATAACAAATATATTTCCATTATGCAACACCTGAAACAAAAGAATTTGCTCCATTGTTGACATAAAGTAAGGTTTTGAGATATAATGAAGGCCGAAAAGAAAATTTGAAAGGATGTTTAACAATGTCACTTACTGTTGGTGCAATTTTTGCCGACTCCATGGAATATGCCCCCTTCCTCGATTGGGCAAAAACACAAAGCACAGCTTCAGAAAAAATGCTTTTCGGTAACGAAAGCGTAGAGGTTATTCTTTCAGATGGTGAAAGAAGCATAAAAATTGTTGGTGTGAAATGCGGAATAGGAAAGGTTAATGCCGCCGCCGCAACAGCTTACCTTATCGCAACTGAAAAGGCTGATATGATACTCAATGCAGGACTTTCAGGTGCTGTTTCAGGACTTAAGAGAGAAGATATGATTGCAGGTGAAAGCTACATTGAATGTGACTTTGACCTCACAGCCATCGGCTATGCTCCCGGACAGAAGTGTGACGGACAGAAATCACTCTTACCTGCAGATGCAAAGCTTCTTGCCTATGCACTCGAAAGCAAGGGCATTGTCAAGGCACCCTGCGGTACAGGTGATATTTTCCTTTCAGACAAAGATAAAAAGGAATTTTTCAAAACAACCTTCTCAATTCAGTCCTTCGATATGGAAACAGGTGCAATTGCAAGTGTCTGCGACAAGGCAGGCATTCCCATGCTTTCCTTGAGAAAAATCAGCGACGATGCTGATGACACCTCCGTTGAGGATTACCGCGAAATGAACGACAGAAAGGAAAGCTGCCTTACGGAGTTGCTTGTAAATATTTTCGAAAGAATCCTTGCAGATGACAGCAACTTTTAAATAAAAACAAACCTTCTCAGCTTGCCCTTTTTAAAAGCAAGACTCCCCCGACCGATAAGGTTGCCAAGAACTCAGATATAACAAAGGTCACGGAATTTTTTCCGTGACCTGATTTTTTACCTCAATTCTCCGCAAAGTCTGTCAAGCTGCTCTCTCGAGCTGCCATCAAGAGCCGACCTTACCGTAACAACATTTTCACAAAAACTGAGATTCTTACATCCCTCAAGCAAAGTCTTCATATTCTTTGCCGCAACGGGTGCCCAGGAGCCGTTTTCAATAAAGGCAACCGTTCTGTTTTTATAGCCTCTTTCAACAAGGCCGTGAATAAACTCGCACATAAAGGGAAAAATGCCTGCATTGTAGGTTGTAGACGCGAGAACAAGCTTGCTGTATCTAAATGCATCTGAAATCGCAAGTGACATATCACAGCGTGCAAGGTCGTGCATTACCACTTTAGTTGCACCGTCGGAAACAAGCTTGTCTCTGAGAAGCTCTGCTGCCTTTTTTGTGTTACCGTAAATTGAGGTATAGGCTATAACAACACCCTCCTGCTCTATGGCATAGGATGACCATATATCGTAAAGGCCGATATAATGTGCAAGGTCCTCCTTTAACACGGATCCGTGAAGAGGTGCAATAACGGCAATATCAAGCTCTGCCGCTTTTTTAAGCACAGCCTGTACCTGCACACCGTATTTGCCCACAATACCAATATAGTAGCGTCTTGCTTCATCATCCCAGGTGATATCCGCATCCCTCGTACCAAAGCGGCCAAAGGCATCAGCTGAAAAAAGCACCTTATCCTTACTGTCATAGGTCATCATAACTTCGGGCCAATGCACCATAGGAGCAAAAACAAAGGTAAGCGTGTGACTGCCTAGTGAAAGGCTTTCACCGTTTTCAACTATAACACGCCTGTTCTCGTAGCCTTCACCGAAAAACTGCTCAATCATTTTTATTGTTTTCTGATTGCAGACAACCTTTGCTTCAGGATAATTTTTCAGAAAATTGGCAATGTTGGCACTGTGGTCAGGCTCCATATGCTGAACAACAAGGTAGTCGGGACTTCTGCCCGAAAGAGCCTTTTCAAGATTGCTGAGCCACTCATCAGTAAAGGCGGCATCAACGGTATCCATAACGGCAATCTTTTCGTCAAGGATAACGTAGGAGTTATAGCTCATACCGTGAGGCACCCTGTACTGACCCTCGAAAAGGTCAATTTTTGTGTCATTCACACCGATATATATAATGTCGTTGCTTATTTTCATAAGGCGTTTTCCGTCCTTTCTTATGCAAAAGTTTACATTGTAAATATAGCACAATTTTATCTTTTCTGTCAACGGAAGGAAGAAATTTACATTTTTGAAGGGGGAGGGCCAAAGGGCCGAGTAAGAACACGGCACGCCGTGTCCGCAGATGCGAGTGACAAAGTAGTAAGTAGTGGGTAGTAAGGAAGGGGCTGTAAAAAACTTATCGTTTTTACAGCCCCTTCAGGCTATTTCGTTTTACCACTCCGAGCTGTCAAAGCTGTTGTTAGCACCCTTCTTAGATACCTGCCCGTAATAACAGCTGAGCCTCACTTTTTTAGTCTTTTCATTAAAGGCAAAAACCGGATTATAGTTTGTCGGCGCGTGTTCATCATCCTCACGGTAGTAAATAACCGTCCAGTCATCCTTCTTTTCTTCAAAGGGCTCACAGGTACTGTCTGAAGGGCGGTAGGCCTTGTATTTTTCCACAGTCTCGCAGAAGGCTTCTTCTTCAAGGGGAATTTCAATATACACTCTTGTAGTCGGCGGCTCATGAGAAACACCGTATTCCTTATAACGGTATATGTATTTTAATCCGTCAACATCGGGCAATTTTTCGGGTAAAAATTCAGCAAGAGCCTTTTCTGCCCCTTCGGCATCAAAGACCATATAGTTTTCTGTATTCTGGGTGAATGATATAACATAGCTTTCGGGGTGAGAACCCCAGAATGAAAGGAAGGCGTTTACATAATTGAAAACCGTGCACCAGGCATAAAGGCATAAAAACACCAATGAAACAAGTGTTTTTATTTTCTGCTTTTTCTTTGTACTCAAGCTCTTTTTTCTGTTAAGCAGAATGACGGGCAAAGGCAACAGAAGTGACCCGAAAAACCAAAGAAAATAATGTGCGTGGTGGGGTAAATAACGCGGGTAAAGGTAATGAATCCAATCCCTTATTTCAATACGCAGAATCAGCGCACAGCAGATAACGGCAAAAATAAGCCCTGCAACACCCAGACCAAAAAACAGCTTTCGGATAAACTTCTGCAAAACAGAGGGCTCACTGTCCTCGGGCGGGATAGCCTTTTCTTCAACAACCGGCTTTTCAAGGTTGCGGCTTATCTGCTCGGGGCTTAAAGCCTCAAGAGAAAGCAAGGGCGTAAGGCAGGCAACAATTTCACTGTCCGTTTCAATTCTCTCTTTTACGTCAGCAATAAACTCCTGCAAAACCTCTTTACTTTTTTCGGGCTCCTGCTGCATCAGCTTAATCTGTGCAATTGAAAAGCCCGCTTTTCTTAAAACGGAAATGCTTTTAAGCTTCTCCACGTCCTCGTCGGAAAAGTCGATGTTACGTCTGCCCGAATAGGATTCATTGACATTGGGCGCAACAAGACCGTTTTCAATGTATAGCCTTACCGCTCTTTCCGTAAGGTCGGTTTTTTCCGTAACCTCTTTAATCTTCATAAAAACGCCTCCTTTTCGCCTTGTTTTTCTGTTTTCTGTCTATATCATATATTATTACCTAAGGTAAGTGTCAACAGTTTTTTATAAAAAACATGAAAATATTTTTCAAAGCAAAAAACACCGCCTTGGTTACTAGCCAAAACGGTGTAATATTTGTTTTTTCGCTCGCCGCAAGGCTTTTTTTCTTGGAAGAAAAGAAACAAAAGAACTTTACTTTTTACATAAATATTCCCTGTCCCGCATTTATCATCATAAACAAGGGAGCAAACACAAGTGCAACAACACTCATCAGCTTAACAAGAATGTTGATTGAAGGACCGGACGTATCCTTGAAGGGGTCACCGACGGTGTCACCTACAACAGCCGCCTTATGAGAGGTTGAGCCCTTACCGCCGTGTGTACCGGTTTCAATGAACTTCTTGGCATTATCCCATGCACCGCCTGAATTTGACATAAAGATTGCAAGAAGCACGCCCGTAATAAGTGAGCCTGCGAGCAGACCGCCAAGAGCCGCAACACCGAGGAAGACACCGACGATAACGGGAGTAAGAACTGCAAGAAGTCCGGGAATAATCATTTCCTTAAGCGCCGCCTTTGTTGAAATTGCAACGCAGGTCTTGTAGTCAGGCTTTGCAGTGCCTTCAAGTATGCCGGGAATTTCCTTGAACTGACGGCGTACCTCTTCAATCATCTCGTAAGCGGCTTTACTTACAGATTCCATTGTGAAAGCGGAGAACACAAAGGGAAGCACACCGCCGATAAGAAGACCGATAACTACCTGATAGTTAAGAAGGTCAATACCTGTTTCCTTAAGGTTAACGGATTCAGCATAAGAGAAGAAGAGAGCAAGTGCGGTAAGGGCGGCTGAGCCGATTGCAAAGCCCTTACCCATAGCAGCAGTTGTATTACCTACGGAGTCAAGCTTGTCTGTAATTTCTCTTACCGAATGGTCCAGACCGCTCATTTCGGCAATCCCTCCGGCATTGTCAGCAATGGGACCGTAAGCATCAACCGCAACGGTGATACCTGTTGTAGAAAGCATACCTACTGCGGCAAGAGCAACGCCATAGATACCCATTCCGTCACCGCCGCTCTTGCAGCATACATAGGAAACGAAAATACCCACACAGATAAGTATAATGGGGAAAGCTGTTGATTTAAGACCAACTGCCATACCTGAAATAATGTTTGTAGCCGAGCCGGTTTCACTCTGCTCTGCGATTTTTTTAACTGCCTTATAATGGTCAGAGGTATAAATCTCGGTAAGCATACCAATAGCCGTACCCACTATAACACCTGAAATAACAGCAAGTGCAAAGCCAAAGGAGTTAAAGAGCACATAGCTTAAGATTATTGATGTCATAAGCACAACAACTGAAGCAACATAAGTTGCAGTTTTAAGTGACTTATGAGGATCTGCCTTAAAGGTACGTACAAAAAGTGTACCTGTCATAGAAGCAAAAACGCCTACTGCCGCAATAAGAAGCGGATAAAGTGCACCGTAAAACGGAGTTTCACTGCCCTTGAAGCAAGCAACACCAAGTGTGATAGCAGAAATAACTGCACCGGCATAGCTTTCAAAAAGGTCAGCACCCATACCTGCAACGTCACCGACATTATCACCTACGTTATCGGCAATAACTGCGGGGTTACGTGGGTCATCCTCGGGAATACCTGCCTCAACCTTACCTACAAGGCCAGCACCGACGTCAGCGGCCTTTGTGTAAATACCGCCGCCTACACGGGCAAAAAGTGCAATTGATGAAGCACCGAGGCTGAAGCCGAAAAGTGCATTTGTGTCCTTTGTAAGAGCGTAAATACCGGCAATACCCAGAAGGCCAAGACCTACAACGCTCATACCCATAACCGAGCCGCCCGAAAATGAAATACGAAGGGCGCCCTGGATACCCTTATTCATAGCAGCTGCAGTTGTTCTTACGTTTGTTTTTGTTGCAACGCTCATACCGAAGTAGCCTGCAATAATTGAGAAAACCGCGCCGAGCACAAAGCTTACCGCTGTAAGCCAGCTTAAGGCAAAGCCTACCGCAACAAAAAGCACTATAATAAAATAAATAAGAATTTTATATTCAGCAAAAAGGAATGCCTTTGCGCCGTCGTGAATTGCGGCGGATATCTCTCTCATTCTCTCGTTGCCCTTGTCATATCTGCCGATTCTTATTGCAAGAAAAACAGCATAGATAAGACCGATTACACCCACAAAGGGAATGGCATAAATCAACTTGTCCATAATTTTTCTCCTTTTCACGGATTCACGGTGTAATAACCCACCGTGTTATAATGTACTATAATATACTTTTACAACAAAAATGTCAACGAATAAGTATATATTTTGTGTATATTGTTAGAAGATTTTATGAAATTTGGATAATAAGAGGGGGTGAAGGGGAAAAGGGATACCTTCTCCGTAAATGCTTCTCATTTCTGTAAGAGCCTTTTAATAAAAAGATAACGCCCTGTGACTATCAATAATAAGAAGCAGATATACTAAAGCACAGGGAATTTAAACCCCTGTGCTTTAGTTATTGATTTTAATTGCTTCTTAATACAACCTTGTAATAGTAATAAAAAACATAAACACAACCACAAAAAGAACAAATATAATATGCAAAATATTAAAAGTGCGCTTTACTACTGAACTGTTTTTAGGTCTGAGGCTCTTAGAAATTATACAAGAAACTACCGACACAGTTGCAATAATCATGATGATAAGCTCTTTATGCGGTATCGACGTAAAAACCAATACAGTTGCAAGAACCATAAATACAACGAAGATAAGAAAAAATGTTTTACTTAATCTGCTTTTATTATCCATATAAATAACCTGCCTTTGAGAAATCCACAGAACAACTGTTCTGTGGATTTGCTTTTATTCTTCGGACTGATACTTTCCATCCACTAAAACATTGGGCGTAATTCCGAATTCCGAGTTCCGAATTTTTATCAGTCTTCCATATCCTTCTTAGCTTCTTCAATAACCTTCTGTGCAACCATTGAGGGAGCATCCTCATAGCGCGCAAACTCAAGAGTGAAGTAGCCTCTGCCTGCTGTTACTGAGCGGAGTGTTGTTGAGAAGTCACCCATTTCAGCCATGGGAACCTCTGCTACAAGCTCCTGCATCTTAGGCTCATCAGCAGCGCCCATACCAAGCACACGGCCGCGGCGCTTTGTGATGTCACCCATGATATCACCGAGGTTAGCATCAGGCATATAAACCTTAAGCTCACCGATGGGCTCAAGAATTACAGGGTTAGCCTGAGCCATACCGTTCTTGTAAGCAATCTTTGCAGCGGTCTTGAATGCCATTTCGTTTGAGTCAACGGGATGGTATGAACCGTCATAAAGAACAGCCTTAAGACCTACCATAGGATAACCGGCAAGGGGACCCTTGAGGATAGCTTCCTGAAGACCCTTTTCAACTGGGGGGAAGAAGTTCTTGGGAACTGAGCCGCCGACAACGTCTGTTTCGAAAATAAGCTCGTCGCCTGTATGGGGCCCAAAGCGGATGAATACATCACCGAACTGACCTGAACCGCCTGACTGCTTCTTGTGACGACCCTGAACCTGACAGCTCTTACGGATTGTTTCTCTGTAAGCAACCTTGGGAATCTTGAGGTCGATATCTACACCGTATTTTGCCTTAAGCTTGGAAACAACAACCTCAAGGTGCTGTTCACCAAGACCTGAAAGTACCATTTCCTTTGTTTCGTCGTTTGATACGAATGAAACTGTGGGATCTTCAGCCATAATCTTACGAAGACCTGAAGCAACCTTATCCTCTTCACCCTTCTTCTTAACAACAACTGCCATTGAAAGTGAGGGCTTGGGGAAGTCGATACCTGCAAGGGTGATGGGCTGCTTTGCTGTGCAAAGAGTATCACCTGTAGCAAGACCTGAAAGCTTTGTGATAACACCGATGTCACCGGTTGCAATTTCCTTTACGTCTTCCTGCTTAATACCGTTAACAGCAACAAGCTTACCCATTCTCTGAGTTTCACCTGTTCTTGTGTTGAAGGCAGGAGTTTCGTGAGTAATCTTACCTGCAAGCACCTTTACAAAGGACATCTTACCAACGAAGGGGTCAGCAATTGTCTTGAAGCAGATTGCGGAAAGAGGAGCATCTGCCTTGCATTCGATTTCGATTTCGTCGCCATCCTCGGTTGTAGCAATTTCAGCCTCTGCCTTATCGGGTGAGGGAGCTGAATAAACGATAGCATCAAGGAGCATGTCACAGCCGTCAACCTTTGTTGCGGAGCAAGCATATACGGGCCAGATTTCACCTGACTCAACACCCTTTGTAAGACCGTGGATGATTTCCTCGTCTGTAAGGGGCTCGCCTTCAAAGAACTTTTCCATAAGCTCTTCGTCAACAGTAGCAACAGCTTCTTCAAGAGCAGCTCTCATTGCAAGGATGTTGTCATCGGAAACAAGATCAATTTCCTGGGGTCTGCCGTTGGGATACTTGAATGCTCTGTTTGAGCAAAGGTTTACGAATGCTTCGCAAACGGGACCGTTCATATAGGGAACAACAACGGGGCAAAGCTTGTTGCCGAGTTCAGCTTTAAGAGCATCAAATGTTTTATAGAAGTCGCGGTTGTCGGAGTCAACCTTGGTAATTGCAAAGAACTTTGCAATTTTTCTTGCATCGGCTGCTTTGATAGCCTTTTCAAGACCAACGTCAATACCTGAACCGGCGGATGTAACGATAACTGCGCAGTCAGCGGCTCTCATTGCTTCAGCCATACCGCCTGCAAAGTCAAATTTACCGGGTGCATCAAGAAGGTTAATCTTTGTATCTCTCCACTCAAGTGAAGCACAAGCTGCAGAAATAGAGCACTTACGCTTCTTTTCTTCAGCGTCATAGTCCATAATGGTGTTACCGTCGGCAACTCTGCCAAGTCTGTCTGTTACACCTGCAACATAAAGCATTGCTTCTGAAAGTGCGGTCTTACCCTTACCGGTGTGACCTGCAATAGCGATATTTCTGATGTTGTTTACTGTGTAAGCTTTCAATTAAATTACCTCCAATTTGGCCTCATTATTACAAAGCCGGAAATTTGCCAATTCAAATAATTTTATTTCATTTGAAGTTAACAGATACTATATTATCATAAAATGACCAAAAAAACAACGGATTATTAACTAATTTTGTGCAATAGTTTTTATTCAATGTGTCTAAAAGGCCTGTATTTTACCGCTTTAACACACTGATATACATTAAATATTGACTTGAGGCAGGTTTGCCATTATAATGTAAAAAGAAATAATAATCTAAAGGAGAAAAAAGATGAAAAATCTCGGCTTCGGGCTTATGCGTCTGCCCATAACGAAAAAGACGGTCAGAAACGAAAAAATTGACAAGGAAAAATCAAGCGAAATGATTGAGGCTTACCTCAAGGCAGGCTATAACTATTTTGATACAGCTTATATGTACCACGGCGGTAAAAGTGAAAGTGCCGCAGGTGAGCTTATCTGTTCAAAATATGAAAGAAGCAGCTTCCTGCTTGCAAGCAAAATGCCTGTCGGTATGCTTGTAACAAGGGCTGACACTGGAAGAATCTTCCGCCACCAGCTCAAGCGTTGTCAGACCGAGTATTTTGACTATTATCTTCTTCATTGCCTTACGGGTAAAAACTACAAAAAAGCTGAAAAGCTCGGCGTTTTTGACTACCTGCAAAAGAAAAAGGCAGAGGGCAAAATCAAGGTCCTCGGCTTCTCCTTCCACGATACTGCAGAGGCTCTTGACGAAATACTCACCGCCCACCCCGAAATGGAATTTGTACAGCTTCAGATAAACTACCTTGACTGGCTTGACGCAAAAGTGCAGTCAAAGCTCTGCTACGAGGTCGCAAGAAAGCACGGTAAGGATATTATTGTAATGGAGCCCGTCAAGGGCGGACAGCTTGCTAACCTTCCCGAAAAGGAAAGAGAAAAGCTTCGCGCACTTAACCTCGACGCTTCACCTGCCTCCTATGCAATCCGCTTCGCAGCTTCCCTTGAGGGTGTTTTCCTTGTGCTGAGCGGTATGTCAGATATGAATCAGCTCAACGACAATATGAGCTTTATGGGTGATAATTTTGTTCCCTTGACCGAGGAAGAAAAGGCAGTCCTTTTTGACATTGCAGAAAGCATGAACGATGCACGCCTTATCCCCTGCACCGCCTGCAACTACTGCACCGAGGCCTGCCCGAAGAAGCTTCCCATTGCCGATGCCTTTGCCCTTTACAACAGAAACATCAAGGGTGAGAGAAAGACAAAGAAGGAATATGCTTCTCTTGAAGAAAGCTCAAAGCTTTCCGAATGCCTTGCCTGCGGCAAGTGTGAAAAGGCTTGCCCTCAGAAGATTGAAATTATCAAAAAGCTTAAAACAGTAAAGGACAGATTTGACTGATGCCGCTTGAAATAAGAAAATTACAAAAAGAGGATAAGGAGCTTTTCCTCTCTTTTCTGCATAAATTTTACCATTCCGAAGCAGTTCTGCACCCTACAGATAAACAGCTTCACCTTAACATCTTCAATGAAATAATACGCAGCGATGCCTACCTTTTATGCTATATTTTCACC
Source organism: Acutalibacteraceae bacterium (assembly GCA_045643805.1). GTDB lineage: Bacteria > Bacillota > Clostridia > Oscillospirales > Acutalibacteraceae > UBA6857. The sequence continues at coordinate 85,783 of JAZRFT010000017.1, read as the reverse complement.
CTTGACGGAGCTGATACAGGCTACGCCCTGTTAAGCAAAAGTTTCTGCCCCGAGGTCGGAGGAAGTATTGTGTGGATTGAACAGATTTACATCAATGAAGAGCACCGTGAAAAGGGCATTGCAGGCGAGTTCCTCTCCTTTATTGAAAAGGAATTCTTCCCCGACAGAATCCGCCTTGAGGTGGAAGAAGACAACGAAAACGCTATCCGACTTTATAAAAAGAACGGATACAGGTTTTTGCCTTATCTGCAGATGGTTAAGGATAAAGAGTAGTCAGTAGTCAGAAAAACGCACCGAAAAATCGGTGCGTTTTTTAACGGATGAAATAAAAAAAGACGCTTAACAGCGTCTTTTTTTACTCATATATTTTCTCGTTTTAAAAGCAAATCGAATTTGCCGTAAGTTCTCTTAGTCAACGAGTGTTATTCTACCACTTTAACTTGATAAATTCAATATGTAATTTTACCAAAGTAAAGTGATGAAATTTGGTAGTATTTTCAAGTAACGGGTGACTTTGTACAACAAAGATGTTTTTTATTGTGAAGGTTATACAAAATCAGTTGAATTCTGCCCGTTCAGAATCTGTCGGCATTGTGCATATTTTCTTAAAAGAAATGAATTTTGAGCCCTTAAGGGTAAGTATTCCTGTGTCGCCCTCATCGACAGCATAATAATCCTTGTTGTCTACCTTAACCTTAAGCTTTTTATGCTTCGGTGTTCTGTAGGTTATAAAGTAAATATCTAATTTGTAAGGGAAGTTGTATCCGCTTGCAGTACGGTTATTTCTGTATTCCGTGTTATGTACCTTTTTCAGAACGGTTGCCTCATACTCCGCTTCATCGGAAAAGACATTCCTGAAAAAAGCGAAAAGCTTAACAAAAAGTGTAATTACAAAAACTGCAGCAGGCAATGCCGCTATAATAAGCACAAGGATTACAAGTCCGAATTCATCGTTCATCAGCTTCGTTCCCTTCCGTTTTTTCAAAGCCGACAAACCTTGTGCCCTTTAATTTAAGCACGCCCTCCTGATTGTAATCAGCCTTGATATAATCTACCATCGGCACCTCAAAGCGCTGCTTTTTACCGCCGTCTGCTATAAATGTAAGGTAATATCTTGTTGATGTAACGGGTATGCCCATTCCGCCTGTTGACTTGTTGCGGTACACCCGCTCCTTTTCACTTTTGTCAATAAGCACCGCCTTGTGCTCCGTAAGCTCTGCGTTATTGTTATCGCTCCAGCGAAGGATTTTTCTGCCGTAATGAATTATCGCTCCGACAACAATCACCGCAGGTATTGCATATAAAAGAATTTGGTATGTATCCATTTTTATCCACTCCTTTTATTCCATTTTAAAACAATATTTTTGTGTTGTCAAGAAAGATAAAAGCCTCAATATTTTTCGTTAACAGGGTAGAAAAACGTGAAACATTGTGCTATAATATTAAAGTTATGATATTTCCCGTATCAGTTTACGGATAAAAATTAAATCAGAGGTGCATTAAAATGAGTTTTAAAGAATTGATTATCAACGCAGGCAGTTCTTCACTTAAGTATCAGGTTTTTGAAATGCCTGAAGCAAAGGTGCTTGCAAAGGGTATCTTCGAGCAGATCGGTACTGACTGTACCTTCACACACAAAATTGACAAGGACGGCGAAGAAGTAAAGGTTCACGATAAAAAGCCCGTTGAGGCAAAGGACCATCACGACGCTATCACCATCCTCCTTGAAACACTTACAGATAAGGAAAACGGCATTCTTGAATCAATGAATGACATTTCCGCAGTTGGACACAGAGTTCTCCACGGTGGTGAGGAATTCAGCGGCTCCGTTGTTGTAACAGAGGACGTTAAGGCGGCTGTAAGGAGATGCATCCCCCTCGGCCCTCTTCACAATCCTGCAAACCTTATGGGCATCGAAGTATGTGAGGAAATTATGAAGGGCATCCCCCAGGTAGCAGTTTTTGATACCGCTTTCCACGCAACTATCCCCGATTATGCATATATGTATGCTCTCCCCTACAAGTACTATCTTAAGCACGGCATCCGTCGTTACGGCTTCCACGGTACCAGCCACAGATACGTAAGCGGAAGAACAACCGACTTCCTTATGAAGAAGTATCCCGGCAAGTACAACGCTGACGAGCTTAAGGTTGTTACCTGCCACCTTGGTAACGGCTCATCAATTTCAGCTATCAAGGGTGGCAAGTGCTTCGACACAACAATGGGTCTTACTCCCCTTGAAGGCATTATGATGGGTACACGTTCAGGCTCAATTGACCCTGCAATCATTCCTGTTCTTTGTGAAAAAGAAGGCCTTACAGCAAAAGAGGTTGACACAATCCTTAACAAGAAGTCAGGCTTCCTTGGTCTTACTGCAGCATATGACGAGGATTACAATGAAATTCCCGGCTCAGCAACAAGCGACAACAGAGGGATTATGGCCCGTGCAAACGAAGGTGATGAAAGAGCAAAGCTCATCATCAATATGCTTTGCCATCAGCTTGCAAAATACATCGGCGGCTTTGCTGCTGCAATGGGCGGCGTTGATGCCGTTGTATTCACAGGCGGTATCGGTGAAAATACCGGTATGTACAGAGCAATGGTTGCTGAAAAGCTCGGCTTCCTCGGTACAAAGATTGACGAAGAAGCAAACGCTGTAAGAGGTGAGGAAATTGAAATTTCCACAGAAGACAGTGCACTCAAGCTTCTTGTTATTCCTACCGATGAAGAGCTTCTCATTGCACAGGACACCTACGAATTAACAAAATAATAAATCGCAAAGTTCTTTGGTTCTTTCTTACAAGAAAGAACGCCCGACCGGCGAGGTCAAAAAACAATTTACACCGTTTTGGATATCCGAAACGGTGTTTTTCTTTGCTTATAACGTTAAATTCAATTTGACAACCTCGCAGAATTATTGCTATAATGGAAACAAGAAAAGAGGTGCAGTTTAATGACAGCTAAAAGAAAAATTTTATTTGCCGTCCTGACTCTCACAGTTATCACGGCAGCTGTGTTAACAATTATTTTTATGCCTTACTCTGAAATGAAAAACAACTTAAAAGATGTCATACTTTCCCCCGCACAGGAAGCGACCGCAGAGGATGCAGTATATTTCCTCAACACAGGAAGTGCCGATGCGATACTGATGAAAAGCGGCAACAAATATGCCCTTATTGATGCCGCAGAGGACAGCGATAATCCCCGAGGCTTCCCCGACCTTGAATTCGAGGGCACCGAGGAATATGTCGTCGATGCCGTAAAGAAGCTTGCTGGCGACGAAAACGGCAAAGTAAGTCTTGAATTTGTACTTGGTACCCACAGTCACTCCGATCACATCGGCGGCTTTGATACTCTCATCCTCGACAAGAATATCACGGTAAAAACCGCTTACCTCAAGGAATATGACGAAAGCAAAATTGATGACTATGAGGTTGAAAAATGGGATAACAAAGAGGTTTATGAGCAGATGCTCGACGCCTGCCAAAAACGCGGTGTCCCCGTTGTGCAGAATATAAGCGAGGAGCCCTTCGCCTTCGGCAATTTTACACTTAAATTCTGCAACGCCGCAGTCAAAGAATCCGACAAGAAAACGGGTGAAAACGAAAATGCTGTGGGTCTGCTTGTTGAAAAGGACGGCTACAGAGCCTTCCTTGCGGCGGACATTAACAACCACGATGGTGATGAGGACAGACTCGCTGAAGAAATCGGCAAGATAAATCTTTTGAAGGTAGGCCATCACGGCTATGACGGGTCAACTACTCTCGGCTTTTGTGAGGCGCTTCACCCCGAATTTGCCATTGTCACAAACAGAGAGGGCGGCATAAGCAGAACGCCACTTTCAAACCTTAACAGTATAAACGCCAAGGTGCTTGAAACGGGTGCGTACGGCGGAATTGTTGCTGAATTCGGAAATGACGGAATAAAGCTTTATGAAAATTTAGACGTTATACTTTAATGACAAACCCCACAGAGAAATCTGTGGGGTTGTTTTTTTGAGCCTGTAAGTTATGTGTAAAATGTCGTTTTTATTTGCAGGAGGTATAATCATCTGATTTTTCCAAATTACTTCTGCCCGATAGGGCAAGATAAAGAGCATAACCCGTACTTACCGCTACAAGGAAAACACAAACAACAATCCTCTTTTGCGGTGTGACCGCAGCTTCATCAACTACCACACTCAAGGCATTGAATACGCTGTGAAATACTATACAGGGAATGATGCTTTTGCTTTTCAGGAAAACCTCCACAAGCATAAAGCCCGCTGCCGTGGCGTATACAACCTGCAGGATGCTTTCAAAAATCCCAGCACCCGAACCATTTATCAGGTTTATAATATGTCCCATACCAAAGGTGATGCTTGACACAATTACGGCAGCCTTGCGGTTATCCTTTTCCATTGCCCTGAAAAGCAGACCACGGAAAATTACCTCCTCCAGGAGACCTACGAGGAGCATCGTCAGCACATAAAGCATCGCTTCTGTTGCAGACAGAGTAACATTAAACCCGTAAATAAGATTTGCAAAAAGCAAAAGCGTCAAAGGAATATAAAAGAGCATTTTACCTGCAGGCACACAAGGCTTGCAAAGTCCGTACTTTTTCATAAGCTCAGACTTTTTTATAAACACCAGCAGTATTGCAGACAAAGTCAATGCTATAGGGAAGGAAACCGAATTTATAACACCGAGCTTTTGTGAAAGGCTATCTCCTACAGAAAGAAGCAGACAGTAAATTCCAATCCACAAAAGAGCAAAGCCGAGTTCACTTTTCCGATAAAGCTTTTTCATGTTTTTTCTCCTTTGTTTTATAGGATTATTGTAGCACATACGAACGGGTAAAACAAGAGAGGCTTCCTATCTTTAAATTTTCTGTTCACAAAAAACACACTTCCGATTTCTCGGAAGTGTGCATAAGTGATAAAGTAATTATCTCTTTGAGAACTGAGGTGCACGACGTGCGCCCTTGAGACCGTACTTCTTTCTTTCCTTCATTCTGGGGTCACGAGTGAGGAAGCCAGCCTTCTTGAGTGTACCACGAAGTTCTTCGTCGTACTGAAGAAGAGCTCTTGAAAGACCGTGACGGATAGCACCAGCCTGGCCTGTTACGCCACCGCCTGTTACGCGGCAAACGATATCAAACTTCTCAGTTGTACCTGTGAGATTGAGAGGCTGACGAACGATGAGCTTAAGTGTTTCAAGACCGAAATAATCGTCGATTTCTCTGTCGTTGATGATGATCTTACCTGTACCTGCATATACACGTACTCTTGCGATTGACTTCTTTCTGCGGCCTGTGCCGTAGAAGAACGGTGTTGTTTCGTACATTTACTTTTCCTCCCTTTCTATTAAAGTTCAACAACTTCAGGCTTCTGAGCTGCGTGTGCATGCTCTGCACCTGCGTATACGCGAAGTCTTGTGAGAGCTTCACGGCCGATAACAGTTGCGGGAATCATACCCTTAACTGCCTTTGTCATTGCGAATTCAGGCTTCTCCTTCATGAGGGTTGAATACTTAACCTTCTTCATGTTACCGATGTAGCCTGTGTGATGATAGTACATCTTCTGATCGAGCTTCTTACCTGTGAGAACAACCTTATCAGCGTTGATGATGATAACGTGGTCACCGCAGTCAGCGTTAGGTGTGAATGTTGCCTTGTGCTTGCCGCGAAGAAGAACTGCAGCTTTTGCAGCAACTGCGCCGAGGGTCTTACCTTCAGCGTCAATAACATACCACTTACGAGTGATGTCGCCTGCTTTGGGCATATAAGTTGACATATGCGTTTACCTCCAAAAATATTTCTTTTTCTTAATTTGCTCGGATATATTACCATAAAGGCAACCGCTTGTCAACACCTTTTTTTGATTTTTTTATGTGACAAATTGTTTTCTTTGATTTTCTCTTGTTTTCTTCATTTTTTACCCGATTTGCTCACTTGCGATTTTTCAACTTTTTTGTCTTTTTCTCTTATTTTGTCAATATTCCGTTGTCCGAATAAAGAAGAATAAGCAAATCTCTCTGCTCTCCCGTTGCGGCATCAATATAAACGAGCACCTGCTGACCACCGCTGTCCTTGCAATGGAATTCGTAGCACAAGGCCTCCTTGCCCGTATCAAGAGGGATAACCGCAAAATCCTCCTGCAATACAGTCAGAAGAGATGAAAGCCTTCCCCTTGCTTCAGATACGGTAAGCCCGATTTCATCAAGGCTTCTTTCGCGGTGATGAAGAAGGTAGGGTTTTGCATCAAAGCCTACAAGACTGCCCGAGTCAAGGCTGATGCTGACCTTTATAAGGTCGGAGTAATAAATCACACCGTCATCTTCATAGGCATAGTTAACCGTACAGATTCCGTCATAAACGCTGTAATAACTGCTTCGCATATTGTCAAAGCCAAGCTTTTCAAGATATTCCTCGCCACGCTTGACCGCTTCCTTTGCACTTATTGTTTCCTCATAAGCATAGGTGTCGCTTAAAAGTGAGCAGAGATAACCGCCTTTTTTTGTTACGGTTATATCTGTTCCGCCCTTTGAAAAGCTGTAAAGCTCAATTTGTGAGTTGATGTTTTCCTCCCTTTTCAGGCTACCCGTCTGCACACCGAGAATCTGTGCCGCCTTTTGAGCCGCTTCCTCGGCAGTTACTTCACCCTCTTTTTCAAGAAACTCCGACTTTGCCGTCATAAGATTATCGGCAAAGGGGCCATCATAAGTTAAGGTTGGATAATCACCAAGAGTCTGTGCCGTATCGGTAACCCTTGAGTAAAAATCCTCTCCGCTTTCGGTAGTTTCCGCTTCGAGATTTCCTATTGCCTTTTCAAATGAAATATCCCCATTGTAGTAGTCAAAGCAGATTTCATTCATGCCGTCGGAAAGCTGCTGCGAATAGATATAAAGCGCCTTAAGATTTTTTGCATCCTCGCCCGTCAGCTTTTTATCACCCGAAGCCAGGGCAAGGGTGTAATTGCCCACCTGTGACAGGAATTTGTAAAGCTCATCGGTGAACTCATTTTCGGGCGCAAGCAGGTTAAGGTTTTCCTTTGCAACAGAGGCCTCACGGCAAAGCTCATTGCCGATTTCACCGAGAGCTTGTCCGTCACCGCTGTAAATTCCTTTTTTCAGTCTCACACTGATTCCGTCAAGGCTCTCACACAGGGTGCTTACCGCCTTTTCGTTGACTAGCCTTTCCTGCCTTTTGTATCGGCTTACACTAAAGGCAAAATACACACTAGACGCAGCCAACACAAGGCAGACTACACACAGAAAGCCGATGATTTTCCTTTGATCTTTTTCCTTGGATTTTTCCATAAAAAGCTCCTCCTGATTTGTCCCTGAAGGACCTTGGGGCCTGTCGGGAACTGATATTAAGTATTTTTAAGTAATATTTACTAAAATTAGTGTGTGAAACAACCGCAAAAATATCCTTGTTTTTTTAAAACTATCATTGCACATTTCCTTATAATATAGTATAATAAGTTTAATTATGATGTAATATGAGGAGGTATGCCCGTGGAAGCTTATCTTGATAACAGCGCGACCACTCCCCTTTGCAAAAAAGCAAAGGAAAAAATGGTCGATTCAATCGAAAACATATGGGGCAATCCGTCCTCACTTCACGAAAAAGGGATCGAGGCTGATATGCTTCTCAAGGGAGCAAGAAAATGCCTTTCACAGCTTCTCTCCTGCACGGAAAAGGAAGTATTTTTCACAAGCGGTGGTACAGAGGGTAACAACCTTGCAGTTTTCGGTGCGGCTCACGCTCACAAAAGAAAGGGCAACAGAATCATCACCTCTGCCGTTGAGCACCCGAGTGTACAGAAGGCATTTGACCGCCTTGAAAACGAAGGCTTTGAGGTTGTGAGAATTCCCACAAATAAAAAGGGCTTCATAAATCTTGACGAGCTTGAAACTGCCGTCGACGAAAAAACAATCCTCATAAGCATTATGGCGGTCAACAACGAGGTCGGTACAATTCAGCCGATTGAGGAGCTTTTTAAAATCGTAAAGCGTAAGAACGCTCCTGCCCTCATTCACGTTGATGCGGTGCAGGCCTTCGGCAAAATCCCCCTTACTCCGAAAAAATGGGGCATTGACCTTATGACAGTAAGCTCACACAAAATTCACGGACCCAAGGGTGCAGGTGCTCTTTTTGTAAAGGAAGGCACAAAGCTCTCCCCCGTTGCCGCAGGAGGCGGTCAGGAAAGAGATATCCGCCCCGGCACAGAGCCTATGCCCACAATTGCAGGCTTTTTCGGTGCAATGGAGGAGCTCAAAATCAAAGAGAACCTCACAAAAGTCACAGAGCTTCGCGATTATCTGGTACAGGAGCTTAATAAAAGGGATTTTGTAACAATCAACTCACCCGAAAATGCCCTGCCCTATATCGTAAACCTTTCACTAAAGGGCCTACGGAGTGAAACGGTACTGAATCTGCTTTCCGATATGGAGATTTACGTTTCCTCGGGCTCAGCCTGCTCAAAGGGACACAAAAGCCCCGTGCTTACGGCAATGGGTCTTGACGATGCCCTCATCGACTCCTCACTTCGTGTGAGTATGTCCCGTTTTACAACAAAAGAACAGCTTGATTATCTCCTTGAAGGTATTGATACGGCAAACAAGGTGATAAGAAAAAAATAAAGAGGTTAATTATGAAAGAAGTTTTACTTATCAAAAACGGTGAAATTGCCCTCAAGGGTCTCAACCGTTCCACATTTGAAGATATACTTGTAAAGAACATCAAACGTCGCCTCCTCGCAAGCGTGGGCAAATTCACCTTTACAAAGTCACAGTCAACAATCATTGCAGAAGCTAACGAAGATGATGTCGACTTTGAAGCCGCTGTTGAAACCCTCAAGAAGGTTTTCGGTATTGCCGCTTTTTCAAGAGCAGTTATCTGTGAAAAGGACATTGAGCAGATAAAGGCTACGGCTCTTTCATATCTCGGTGATGATTTAAGAAGCATAAAAACCTTCAAGGTCAACGCCAAAAGAAGCGACAAGAAGTTCTCCATGACCTCACCGGAAATCTGCCGTGAGGTAGGCGCTCACCTTCTTCGTAACATTCCCTCACTCAAGGTTGATGTTCACAACCCCGATATGATTGTTACCGTTGAGGTGCGTGACAAAAACGTTTTCATCCACGGCAATCAGATTAAAGGCGCAGGCGGTATGCCTGTCGGCTCCGCAGGCAGAGTTGCGCTTCTCGTTTCAGGCGGTATCGATTCCCCCGTTGCAGGCTGGATGATGTCAAAAAGAGGCCTTCAGCTCAACGCTATCCACTTTGCCGCACCGCCTTACACAAGCAAGCGTGCCGAAATGAAGGTACGTGACCTTGTTTCAATTGTTGCTAAGTATTCAGGCAGAATCAATTTTGCCGTTGTAAACTTTACTGAAATCCAGGAAGCTATCAAGGAGCATTGTCCCGAGGAGCTCTTCACAATTATTATGCGCCGACTGATGATGAAAATTTCAGTCCGCCTTGCAGAAAAGGACAACTGCGGTGCACTTGTTACCGGTGAAAGCCTCGGTCAGGTTGCTTCACAGACCTTAGGCGCCCTTGCCTGCACCGACGCAGCGGTAAATATGCCCGTTTTCCGTCCCTGCATCGGTATGGACAAGGACGAAATCATCACAATCTCCCGCAACATCGGTGCCTTTGAAACCTCGATCCTTCCCTATGAGGATTGCTGTACGGTTTTCACTCCCAAGCACCCCAGAACAAGACCCACCCTCAAGCTCATCGAAGAAGCTGAATCCGCATTCGATTTTTCAGAGATGATCGACAGAGCCATTGAAAATGTGAAATACGAGTTTGTGGATTAAAGCTTGTTTATAATGTTTTAACTTTTTGTTCTTAACCTCTTATATATAAGATGATATAATTATTTGTTTTAAGAAATATGAAAGGAGCGTCTCAATGAACTGTGAGCTTATAAGCGTCGGCACGGAAATACTTCTGGGTGACATTGTAAACACAAACGCACAGTTCCTTTCACGGGAATTGGCACAGCTTGGTATCAATGTGCTTTTTCAATGCACCGTGGGAGACAACAGAGGCAGACTTCTTGCTGTTCTTGAAGAAGCACTCAGAAGAAGTGACATTCTCCTTCTCACCGGCGGCCTCGGGCCTACACCGGATGATATGACCAAAGAGGTCTGTGCCGAGTTTTTTGAAAAAGAGCTCCTGCTTCACGAGCCTTCTCTCAAAAAAATTGAGGACTTCTTTAAACTTAAAAATGTTACTATGCCTGAAAGCAATAAAAAACAGGCGCTTATCCCCGAGGATGCAATTATCCTCGAAAATGAAAACGGCACCGCCCCGGGCTGTATAATGGAAAAGGACGGCAAGGCAATCATCATCCTTCCGGGTCCTCCCAAAGAAATGGTTCCTATGTTCCTCGTCAGCGTCAAGCCTTACCTTAAAAAGCTTTCACATGAAACAATAGTTTCTCACAATATACGCACCTTCGGCATCGGTGAAAGTGCTATGACAGAAAAGGTCCTTGACCTGCTCGAAAGTACCAACCCCACAGTTGCCCCTTATGCCAAAAACGGAGAGGCTCTTCTGAGAATAACCGCCAAAGCAGATAACGAAGACGAGGCCGAAAAGCTTCTCTCTCCTATTGTAAAAGAGGTCAAAAACCGACTCGGCTCCTATGTTTACGGAATCGACATCGGAAGCGTTGAAGAGGCCGCTGTAAGCCTCCTTAAAGAAAAAAATCTAACCGTAGCCTTTGCAGAGTCCTGCACCGGCGGACTTTGTGCAAAGCGTATAACAGATATTTCAGGCGCTTCATCAGTTTTCCATTGCGGAGTTGTTTCCTATTCAAACGAAATCAAGCACAAGGCTCTCGGTGTAAGCAAGGAAAATCTTGACCGCTACGGTGCTGTAAGTGATATTGTTGCCGCCGAAATGGCTCTCGGTGTAAAAAAGCTTTCAGGTGCCACCTTCGGTGTTGCAATAACAGGAATGGCCGGTCCTACAAGTGACGACCCCAATATTCCCGTAGGCACAATTTATATTGCCGTAACCGACGGCGAAGCCTTGTATCTGAAAAAGCTTCAGACAGGCCACAGCAGTAAAGACTGCCGTGATTACAACAGAATTGTCAGCGCATCGAATGCTCTCAACGAGCTTCGTCTTTGTGCTTTAAGCTACCCTGAAAAAAGGTCAGAGGGTAAAGATATCAACGAATTCATAAAAGCCCATCAAGGAGATTTCCGATGAAAAATATTTATCAGGATGACTTTTTCGGTGAAAACCCGCAGGACAGTTTCGAATATGAAACAGACTTTAACTTCGGCTTTGAAAAAAAGGAAGAACCATCCGTAAGGTCAGCAAGGCAGGCACCCCCTCCCATAAAAAGACCTGCTGCTCAACCTCCTGCTGCTGTACCTCCACAGCCTTATCAGTCACAGCCTAACCCTTACGGTCAGATGCCTTACGGTCAGCAACCCTTTTATCCGCAACCCGTATACTATCAGACTGACCCGTCACAGCCTTATCCCGGATATTATCCGCCCCAGGGTCAGCCTTATCCTCAATATGTGCAAATGCCAGTTTACGGACAACCTCCTGCCGATTATCAGGGTTATCCTCCCGTGATGCCCTATCAGCAGCCGGTTTATCCGCAGTATCAGCAGCCTGCACCGGCACCTGCCGTTCAGCCCGAGCCCGAGGAAAACGAAGCAGGCACAAGGGTTCTCTTCCAGAGTGAGGACTTTGACAGAAAAGAGGAAAGCTTCGAAATTCACGAAACTCTCCCACACAACTATAATCCTTACAGAGATAATTTTGATGTTTCTGAGGTTGAGCTTCCTTCCTCCAAGCGTGCAGGCACTCCCCCTGAAAAAGCTGCTCCGTCAGTAAACTTCAAAATTGACGAAATGGAAATCGGCACCTACGAATTTGCTGTAATGACCGCAGGTCAGACCTCAAAATCATCACGTGTTGATATTCCCGTTTCAGTTGAAGACAGCGACGAATACAACTTCACCCTCTACGAAGAGGACTACGAAGAGGCTCCTGCTCCCGAGATATCCGAAGAGAAAGCAAAGGACATCGCTGAAAAAATCGAAACTGCTTCAAAAAAGAAGCAGCCTGTTTCCTCAACAGAAATGGTCCGCCGTGCAATACTCGGCATTTCACTTCTCGCAATAGTAATTGCCTGCTACAGTCTTTTCAATGAATACCGACTTCATAAAAAGAATCAGCAGATTATGAGTAACATCTCTGACCTCATTATTACAGAAACAACCGTTCCCCCAACAACAAATATACAGGATGTTACGGCAACCACAAAAAAGTCTAACAAAACAACAACCAAGCCTACAACAACAAGACCTCTTACTCCTGCAGAACAATGGGACCTTCTCAAAAGAGAAAACCCCGACATTACCTTCCCTGAAAATATGCAGCTCAAATACGCAAAGCTCTATGCACAGAATCCCGATTTTGTCGGCTACCTTTACGCCGAAGGCTCGGAGCTTGATTCTCCTATAGTTCAGGGTGAGGATGACGAGGAATACGTTGAAAAGGACTTCTACGGTGAGGAAACAAAATATGCCTGTCCCTTTATTACCGTAAGAAATGAAATCCAGACCCTTGATACAAATACGGTTATCTTCGGTCACCATATGAGGGACGGCTCAATTTTTGCCTGCCTTGATCAGTACAGAACTCTTGAAGGCTACAAGGAAGCTCCTGTAATTTCCTTTAACACCATCTATCAGGATTACAACTTCAAGGTAATCGCAACTATGATTACAAATATCAAGCCCGAGGATGATAACGGCTACGTTTTCAATTATTTCTGGACAAACCTTAATAACAGCCTTAACTATTCGGCATACCTCAACCAGTTAAGTCAGCGTTCACTTTACGATACAGGCGTTGATGTAATGCCCACAGATAAGCTTCTTACCCTTTCAACCTGCTGTAATGACTTTGACGATGCAAGACTCGTTGTTGTTGCAAGACTTGTAAGACCCGGTGAAAGCCTTGAGGTTGACACAAGCCGTGCAGTTGAAAATGAAAATCCCAGATTCCCCCAGGCTTATTATAATGAAGAGGGTAAAGAAAACCCCTTCAAAAACGCATACAAATGGCAGATTTCCTGAATCAAAATCCAGTATCAAACCGGGAGGTTAAAATGATCAGATTATTTATAGCGGACGGCATTTCACCGTCCTCATCAGATGCCGTTTTCAAAATCGGCCTTGCGGCTGAAAAATTCGGACTTACTGATGATCAAATCCAGGTATTCCCCACCCACGATGCACTTTACGACGAGGTGCTCCTTGCAACGGAAAAGGGTGACTACATTATTGTCGGCAGTGAATGCGTAGACTACAACCACTGCAAAAGAGAGCTTATTGCAAAGCTCCTTCTTGAAGAATACGAGAGCGACGAAATCAAGGACCTTATTACAATAAACGCAGGTGACGACATTTCCGAAATAGACCTTATGGGACACAGCCTTGTTGCAAGAGGAAGTGTTTACCACTTCACAACAGACGGCCTTTTCTGCGGCTTCACAACAGATGTGCTTCACGGAAAGCTCACCTATCTTCCCCTTGACTTTTTAAGAATTGACGCTGTGCTTACTTCCCTTGTTGAGGATGTGCTTGAGCCCATGGACGCTATTGCCAAGGGTGAAAGACCTCCCATCAGAATGCCGCAGACAGATATTCTTCCTCACGTTGAAAAGCTTGTAGCAGGCCTCGCAGCCGCTGATCAGAAGCTTGCACTTGCAACAAGTGAAGCAACTATGTGGGTATACAATCTCTACGATCAGGTGACTAACCTCACCGAAAGAGTAAGCTTTGTTGAGGTTGTAGATGACGAGGAGTCTGTCGGAGCAGAAACAACAGCAGAAAGCGAATCCGTTAAAATTATCCGTCACGCCCGTGAAGCAATGCTCAATTCAGGCGCAACAATGGGCGGTGCTATTTCAGAGGTATATTCTAGCAAAAACGAAGAAGGCAAGACAGTTTACTTTGCTTATGCCGCTATTGTTGACAAGGGCTCTGCAAAGGCTAAAAAAATCAACACCTCAAACCCCGAGGACCTTGCCGCAATTCTTCCCCACGCACTTTCCGTGCTTGCAGGTCTTGTTGAAGCAAAGACAGAAAGAATCATCAAGGCTCTTGAAGCTGCACAGAGAAAGCAGGAGGAGGAAGAAAATGCTTCCGTAGTGCCCGAAGTCAAGGAAGAAAAGGTTCTCTCCAAAAATATGCTTATCTTTGCCGTATGCGCTCTTGTTATTGCGATAATTCTTCCCATTATCCTTGTAACAAGCATGACAAGAGACAAGCAGCCTACAACTGTTCAGCCTGTAATCAATCCTTCAATAAGTACACAGGCCTATGATCAGACCACTAATCCCTACGCAACAAATCCCTCACAGCCCACTTCCTTGCAGGGAATTGTAAACGCAGGTGTTACAGAGCCCTCATCACCCGATGTTTCAGCAACACCGACAGCGGCTCCCATTGCTTCCACAAGCGGAACCTTCACCTTCTATGTATTCGGCTACGGCCACGGTGTAGGTATGAGCCAGGTAGGTGCTGATTACCTTGCAGGTCTCGGCTGGAGCTGGGCAGACATCCTTGCTCATTACTACTACGATGCAAACACCTACATTGTTACAGGTGAAACCTATCCCCAGAAGATTACTTACGAAGGCACACAGTACGAAACAAGAGAGTACCTTGCCCGTGCCCTTGAAGCAGAGATGCCCGCATCCTCAAATATGGAAGCCCTCAAGGCTCAGGTTGTTGCAATTTACACCTTTGCAAGATATTACAACAACGATGCCATTGCAAACGCTAACCCCATTTTCACAGGCAACCTTACAAAGAGCTCACATGCATTCCTTGAGGCTTCAAAGACTCCTGCAAGCTCAATTTATGCAGCAGTTGATGAAATCATTTCAATCGGTGCTTACATTTCATACAACGGCACAACCGCTCTTACTCCCTTCCACGCAATGAGTGCAGGTGTTACAACCTCATACTACAACTGTTGGGGCAAGGACAACGGTACAAGCGTACCCTATCTCAGCGGTGCAAGAACCTCAATCGGTGACTACTACGATGAGGACTTCAAGTCAACCGTTACCATTACAAGCGCAGAGCTTCAGTCACTTGCAGCAGCACAGGGCATCACCCTTTCAGGCGACCCTGCTACATGGATTAACATTATTTCCCACGACGCCGCTGTAAGAGAGGATATCGGCTATGTTTCCTCAATCAAGGTCGGCGGTCAGGTTATGACTGGTAACGATTTCAGAATCAACCTTCTCGGCGGAAAAATCCGTTCACATTGCTTTGCAATGACCTACACGCCTTCGGTTTAACACCCTTGACAAAGGATATATATTTATTGTATACTTTTCCAAGGTAAAAACATAAAAATTTTATCAATATAAAGGAGTAATAATCATGGCATTAGTTACAACAAAAAAGATGTTTGAAGATGCATACAAGGGCGGCTACGCTATCGGTGCATTCAACGTAAACAACATGGAAATCATCCAGGGTATCACAAGAGCTGCTAAGAAGCACAACTCACCCGTTATCCTTCAGGTTTCCGCAGGTGCAAGAAAGTACGCTTCACACGGCTACCTTGTTGCAATGGTAAAGGCTGCAGCTGAAGAAACAGGTCTTCCCATCGCACTTCACCTTGACCACGGTCCCGACTTTGAAACATGTAAGTCCTGCATCGACGGCGGCTTCACATCAGTTATGATCGACGGCTCACACCTTGACTATGAAGAGAACGTTGCTCTTACAAAGAAGGTTGTTGAATATGCACACGCTCACGGCGTTGTTGTTGAAGGTGAGCTCGGTCAGCTTGCAGGTATCGAAGACGACGTTAACGTAAGCGAAGAGGACGCTAACTTCACAGATCCCGCACAGGTTTACGACTTCGTTACAAGAACAGGTGTTGACTCACTTGCTATCGCTATCGGTACAAGCCACGGTGCTTACAAGTTCAAGCCCGGTCAGAAGCCTCAGCTTCGTTTCGACATCCTTAAGGAAGTTGAAGAAAAGCTTCCCGGCTTCCCCATCGTTCTCCACGGTGCTTCATCAGTTAACCAGGACGACGTTAAGACAATCAACGAATTCGGCGGTGAGATGCCCGACGCTATCGGTATCCCCGAAGAAATGCTCCGTGAAGCAGCTTCAATGGCAGTTTGCAAGATCAATGTTGACTCCGACATCCGTATCGCAATGACAGCTGCTATCCGTAAGCACTACTCACAGAACCCCAAGCACTTCGACCCCAGACAGTACCTCACACCTGCAAGAGATGCAATTGAAGGCGTTGTTTCACATAAGATTGAAACAGTTCTCGGCTGTGCAGACAAGGCATAAGTAAAAGAACAGAAAATGCAAAGTTCTTTTGATTACTTTTCTTTCAAGAAAAGTAATGCCTCGCGGCGAGCGACAAAAAAATTACACCGTTAAAGTTCAATGAGCTTTAACGGTGTTTTGTTTATAAAAAGTATTATTTCCTATGTTTTCATATTGCATTTTCACGTGAAATATAATAGGATTTTATTTTTATATCGCGGTAATCTAACGAAAAATCAAGGTCACGGATTTCTCTCCGTGACCTTTTCTGTTAATACAATTGTTTTATGACCTCGCCGGTCGGGCTTTCTTTTCTTGTAAGAAAAGAAACAAAAGAACTTTACTCTTTTGCGCTTAGAATGCGTATTCGTATCTTAAGCCTTCAATCCATTCGCCTGCAATAAAATCTCTGCCTCTTACAACAAACTCGTCCTCATAAACCTCGATAACAATGCCGTCACCGGGCTCATAATCAGTTGTTTCTGTGCAACGGGGAAGATTGATGCACTGAACGCCGCCTCTTTCGTAGAAGTTATCTGCACCGAGGTGGTCGTGAATGTGACCGTGTACATAAATAAGCTTCTCATAATCCTTGCAAAGATTTATAAGACTGTCAGAAGCTACACCCTCAAGGTAATCAATAGGATGATGGTTGAACACTACAACGGGAGCTTCCTTTGCCTTTGCTTCGTCAAGAACACCTGCAAACCAGTCAAGCTGCTTCTGAGTCATTACGCTTGTGTTGACGGTAAGGTCCTCAAGACCGAGGAAAATAAGATAACAGCCGTTTTCAACTCTGTAGTAATATCCCTCACCTACGAGGTTTCCAAGGAAAAGCCTGTTGTTTGTAATAAAGTTGTTCCTGTGTTCAAGATAGTCACCTGTACCGTTACCTATGTCGTGATTACCCATAACAACATAGTTCTTTTCAGCGGGCATTACACCTCTTACACCGAGGTAGAAGAACATATTTTCAAGGAACTGTCCGTTCATAACATTGTCACCGGTATAAACAGCGGCATCAATGTTTTCACCCGCCTTGATACCTTCAAGCACGCTTCTGAAATTTTTGTAGCTTTCGGGATTATTAGTTTCAACGTGAATATCGGAAGCAACTGCAAAGCTTGTGATAAGCTCGTCAGGATTCTCCGCCTTGTATGGTGTTGCCTCTCCTGCAAACGCAGGTGAAAGCATCATAAGAAGTGTGAGCATTGTAGGAATAAGACCCTTAAGATAGGTTATAACTGTCATAATATCCATAGTAAATCCCTCTTTATTTTTATTAATGTGTTAATTAAACCTTAAAAATTGTAAGGCTTTCAAACTTTTCACCGGCTTTAAATGTGCACTGGGGGAAGTCTGCGTGGTTGGGCGTATCGGGATAATACTGGGTTTCAAGGCAGAAGCCGTAGTGCTTCTCAAGCTTTATACCGCCCTTACCGATTTCGCTTCCGTCAAGGAAGTTACCCGTGTAAAGCTGAACACCGGGAAGGTCACTCATAACCTCAAGCTTTCTGCCGCTCTTTTCGTCCTTTGCCTTTGCAACAAGACGAAGCTTACCTGCCTCACCGTTTACGCAGAAATTGTGGTCATAGCCACGGCACATAATAAGCTGTTCGTCGTCAGCACCAATGTCCTTGCCGATTTTCTTGCCCTCGGTAAAGTCAAAGGCTGTGCCCTTTACGCTTCTGAGTTCACCTGTGGGGATACTGTCAGCATCGGTGGGAGTGTAATAATCACAGTTAAGCATAAGCTCTGTATCAAGCACGTCACCGTTTTCTGTACCGCCAAGATTAAAATAAGCGTGGTTTGTCATATTGATAATTGTGTCCTTATCTGTAACTGCCTTGTAGTGAATTTCAAGCTCGTTTCTGTCTGTAAGAACATAAGTTACGGTTACATCAAGGTTACCGGGGAAGCCTTCCTTACCGTCAGGACTTTTGTAGCTGAACTCAACAGCATCATCGTCAATGATGATTGCATTCCAGATTGCACTGTTGAATTCACCGCCGCCGTGAAGGCAGGTTTTTCCTTTTTCGTTCTGTGTAACCTGATATTCCTCACCGTTCACGCTGAACTTACCGTCGCAGAGTCTGTTTGCATACTGACCGATAATGTTACCTGTATAGGTGCCCGATGCCATGTGACCTGCAACGGTATCAAAGCCCATAATGATATCGCCCATCTTGCCGTCCTTATCGGGACAGTTGAAGCTCTGAAGTGTAGCTCCGCGTGTAATAATTCCTGCGGAAACACCGTTGTTATTCTCAATAGTGAAAAGGTGGACGGGAGCACCGTCAGGCATAGTGTCAAAAAGTGTTTTTGTAACGCTCATATTTGTTCTCCTAACAAAAAAATTAACCAATAGGTCCTCTATTGGTTAATTTTAACATATATTTTTACTTTTGTAAATTAAAAAATATTTTTTAAGCAGATTTCTTTTTTCTTTCCGGAAGCTGTGCAACAATTATTGCTGCAAACATAATCACACAGCCCACAGCCTCTCTCGGTGAGGGTGCAAGGTTAAGCACCACCAATGAGGTCAGCACCGCAAAAACACTTTCGAGACTCATTATCATTGAAGCGAGGGTAGGCTCAGTTTTCTGCTGACCTAAAATCTGCAGAGTGTAAGCCACACCGCTTGACATAATACCTGCATAGGCAACTGACGGCATTGCGGCTGTAATTTCTTCAAAGTTCACGCCCTCGTAGATAATTGCAGGCACAAGGCTTATAACACCTGCAACAAAAAACTGTATACAGGAAAGCTTCACACCGTCAACGTGAGGTGAAACCCTGTCAATTACAAGAATATGCACCGTATAAAGTGCAGCACAGATAAGCACAAGTAAATCGGAAAGCTCAACGGAATTGTTTTCCGTTACGCAAAGAAGATAAAGTGCAACCACGGACGCGGCTATACAGGGCCAGATAATCGGTCTGACACGCTTTTTCATAAAGAGTGATGAAAGAGGCACCAGCAGAATATAAAGCGCTGTAATAAAGCCCGCCTTACCCGGGTCGGTACCCTTATCAATACCTGCCTGCTGAAAAACAGAGGCAAAGCAGAGTGCCGCACCGCAACAGATACCTCCGATTAAAAGTGTTTTTCGTCCGCTTTTTTCCTTGGTCTTTTCTTCAACGGTCTTTTTCTTCATTTTTCCCATGATGAATATTACAGGTAAAAGCACAAAGCCACCGAGGAAGCTCCTTAAATAAATAAAGGTAAATGGGCCTACATGTTCGGCGCCCGTAGTCTGTGCAACAAAGGCACTACCCCATATGAATGCACAGATCAAAAGAAGCACAGAGCCCACAAGCTGATTTTTACTGTTTTGTTTCATGTGAAAGTCCTTTCTATTAAGCCAATGCCGGAATATATCTGCCGAGGAATTCAAACGCAAAGCAAACAATCGGAGCAAAGAATAAGGCAGGAAGATAATTCGCAACCTTGAATTTGCCGATACCCGTAAGATTAAGACCAAGAGCAAGAATCATAAGTGAACCAACGCAGGTAATTTCTGCAACAGCTGCAGAGCTTAAAATCGGCTCAAGCACACCTGCAAGAAGAACTATACCACCCTGGAAAACAAGCACAAAAAGTGCCGCAAAGGGAACACCGATACCAAGGGAAGCTGAAAGCATCATTGATGAGAAAAAGTCAAGCAGACTCTTTGTGAAAATCATACTGTGGTCACCCTTGAGTCCTGAATTGAGTGAGCCGACAATAGTCATTGCACCGACACAGAAAAGCAGACTTGCAGTAACAAAGCCCTCTGCAAGGCTGACCTTGTCACCGTCGCCCTTTTTAAGTTTTTTTGAAAGGAAGTCACCTGCGCCATTGAGTCTTTTATCAATATCAATTGCCGTGCCGACGATGGCTCCAAGCACCATAGAAACAATTGCTACAAGCACATTCTGACCCTTGAGCATACCCTGAACACCAATGAGAATTGTGCAAAGACCGATACCCGTCATAACAGCATCGGTGTATTTTTTTGAAATGCCCTTTTTTAATACAAGACCTATTAAACTGCCGAGAAGCACAGTTGCCACATTAACAACAACTCCGAGCATTTTTCACATCTTCTTTCTTTTTCAAATTAAGTGGTATTATAACACAAAATGAACTTTAACTCAACCTGTTTTTAACTTTTCCCCACATAAAAAAACAAGGCCCGTGATTTTGTTTCACGTGACCTTGTTACTTTTTATTTATTTGCTTACAATAAGCTTGTTTGTGGTTACCGACTCAACACCAAGAAGTACCATAACGTCCTTGTAAACCGTATTATCAATAGTCCATGCCGCAAGGTGAAGTCCGTTCCTTCTTGCCGAGATATAACCCTTTACACCCTTGATAAAGGCAAAATAATAAAAGCTGATAGTATCAACACCATTCTCAAGACACCAGTTCACATCGTCCTCTGTAATAAGACTTGTAAGAAGCATCATCTGTACATCGGGGTCAATTGCCTTATAGGCCTCAAGGTATTCCTTGGTAAAGGAAATAATTTCAGCCCTTTCGTCAAGTTCGTACTTTTCAAGCATTGCCTTGAGAGAGGGAAGATACTTTTCGTCACATCCCTTGATTTCAATAACAGGGGTTATATCGCTGTCAGCGATAATTTCAAGCACCTCTTCAAGAGTAGGCACCTGAAGATTTTCGTACTCTTCAATTCCGTTGCCGTTATCAAGCTTAAGCTCACGGATTTCCTCAAGGGTAAAATCTGAAACCTTACCTTCACTGTCGGTCATATCGTCAACGGTATCATCATGAATAACAACCCAATGTCCATCCTTTGTTGTGTGAATATCGAACTCACAGCCGTCATATCCGTATTCAATTGCCTTTTCAACAGCAGGCAGGGAATTCTGCGGAGCTATACCAGAAAGACCTCTGTGTGCCACCATAAACGGCTGATGTGAGGTGTGACTGGAAATTGAAAGAGAATCACTTATCCTCGGAATATACATATGCGGTACCATAATTGCCACAACGCCGAGTGCTATGGATAAAATCACAACCACGGCAGTCAGCAGCCTTTTCTTGGCTTTCTTTTTCATCTTCATCTCTCCTTATTGACTTTTTTATAATTATACATCATATTTTAAACATAGTCAAATCAAAGAGAAATAAATCTTATTCCGTCACTTTCTGTAAACAACCTTGTAAGGATTCGGATAGCTGTTCATAACCTGTGCAAGGGTTATTCTTGAATTTGAGCCCGGGTCATTGACGAGAAAAGCGGAAGCGGTAAGGCTGTTGCCGCCCTTAAAGCCGTAAACGGTCACCCAATGCTGACTTCCGCCTGATTTTTTCATACCGAAAACAACAGGCTTACCCTTGGAAAGAATGCTGTATATCTCCTTGAGATAATCATTACCTGCAAGGCTCACACTGTAGGTTGACGGCCAATAAAGTGACCCCGAAGCGGAATAGGAAAGCTCCTTTGACATTTGCGGCGGTGTGATTGTATAACCTCTGTAATAGGATTCCGTCATAGCAAGAGCCGTTGTTGTGCAGCCTATTGTTCCTATAGTGCCACCCGTTGTTCCTATGGGATAATTTTTCCATCGGGAATCCGTCTGCTTGAAGGAAGGCACCTCGAGGCTTATTGCTTGATAACTGTTCTCAACTGTTTTTTCAAGGTAAGCCTTTGCAACATAGCCCGTTTTATTTCCGCGGTAAACTATTCCGCACCAGGTGCTGTTGCTTTTGACTACCACTACTCTTTCACCCTTTGAAAGGCGGTCTTTGACAGCGAAGTCTGTGCCTGCGCCGCTACGTACATTGAGTGTGCCGGATGCAACCCTTACGGTAGCATCAATACTCGATGTATAATGGGTAACATAAGCCGCATTTACATAAGCCTCCTTGCCCTCGGCATATTCGGCACGGTACCAGTCACCCGTTTTTTCTTTTACGGTAAGCCAGCTTTTGTTCTGAATGCTCCCCACAACAGCAGAGGACGTTGATGGGCCGCTCCTCAGGTTGAGCCTTCCGCCTTCAGTTGCAACCCTGCCTGCGCTATTAAGTGCCGACGAAGAAAAGCTGATACACATCATAATCGCCGTTACGGTTAACATAAAATAAATTATCCTTTTCATTTTACCTCCTGTTTGACACCATGAATTTTTTAGATTGACATCCCGTTAATTATATCATGCTGTTCCGCCTTTCGACTAAGGTAAATAATGTAATAACAAATTAAAAACAATGTTCTCTTTTTTTTCATAACGCTTGAATATTCAAAAAAAATATGGTATTCTATTAGGGAACATATACTTATGAATCTTCACCGAAAGGAAGAACCAATATGCTTGAACAAGTTGAACTTAAAATTCAGGAGCTGAAAAAGCTCCGCGCAGAGGAATATTATAAGAAAAAGGATGAAGACCTTAGAGCATGGGGTCTTACAACAAAGGTCGACGGCAAAAAGGTTACACCTATCATTGTTACCGACGAGGAATATGAGGAGCTTGTAAAGGCTTCAAACGGTGTAGGTAAGGCCGGCAGAAATGCTGTGGCAAACCTTCTCAACGTGCTTTCACTTGTAATTGTTATAATCGGTGTTATTGCAGGTGTTATTGCAGCAGACCTTAACGAAGGCTCATCAATCCTCAGCTTCACTTTTGCAGTTATTATTGCCTGCATTGTTGCTGTACTTTTCAGAGGCATCTCCGAAGCAATCAAACTCCTCCAGCAGCTTATCGACGGAAGAACTCTTGAAAGACCCGACCCCTCAGCATTAAAGAAGCCTCAGGTTAAAAAGGCTCCTCAGAAGCAGCCTGCACAGGCTCCTATGTTTGTTCCCTACCCTGCTCAGGGTCAGAACTATGCTTACCCCTATCCCGTTTATGCGGCTCAGGGTAACCTTCCTCCCCAGGCTCCTCAGATGCCTGCTTACTCACCTGAAAACATTCAGGCTTACTATCAGCAGCCCGCACAGGCTCCTGAGACTGCAACTCCCGAAGCATAAGTCAACACCAGCTTCTCACACCCGTCTTAAAAGACGGGTGTTTTTTTATCACGTGAAACCTTTTTCTCATTTAACATCCTGCTTTAACATAGAATTTAATGGGTGATTTTATGAACTGTTCAATTACGGAGCTTCGCAATAAAGAAGTGATAAATGCAAAAAACGGTTGTCGGCTCGGCTGTGTAAGTGATGTTGAAATCGATACCTGCTCGGGCTGTATTGTTTCCATCATTATATGGGGCAAGGGTAAATGCTTCGGCCTTATTTCAAAGGAGGACGACATAAAAATCTGTTGGAAGGATATTGAAGTAATAGGTGACGATACTATACTCGTCTGCTGTGACGAATCCTGCTACTGCTGTTGCAACAATAACCGCAAACGGAATTTTTTTGATATGCTTTTTAAATAACACATTTTTGCTTGACCCGTTATTATATTGAAGCTATAATATAAAGGAAGAAACTTTCAGGAGGTATAATATGAAGAATCAAGAGCTTTTGAAAAAAATGACCCTTGAGGAAAAGGTAAGCATTTGTTCAGGTAAGGATTTCTGGACGCTTCAGGGAATTGATCGCCTCGGCATTCCCGAAATAACACTTACCGACGGCCCTCACGGATTAAGAAAGAAAAATCCCGACAGCAACAAATCAAGCCTTACGGATTCTGTTCCTGCTACCTGCTTTCCCACAGCGGTAACAACGGCTTGCTCATGGGATGATGAGCTTCTCTTTTCTATGGGTGAAGCAATGGCTGAAGAGTGTCTTTGTGAACGCGTAAGCGTTATCCTCGGCCCCGGTGTAAACATCAAGCGCTCCCCTCTCTGCGGCAGAAACTTTGAATATTTTTCCGAGGACCCTCTCCTTGCAGGTAAAATGGCTGCCGCCCTCATAAAGGGTATACAGTCAAAAAAAGTCGGTGCTTCCCTCAAGCATTTCGCTGTTAACAGCCAGGAGAAAAAGCGTATGACTATCGACAGCGTTGTTGACGAAAGAACTTTACGTGAAACATATCTCACCGCTTTCGAAATAGCAGTCAAGGAAGCACAGCCCTGGACGGTTATGAACTCATACAACAGAGTGAACGGAACCTACTCCTCCGATAACGGATACCTTCAGAATAAGATTCTCCGTGAGGAATGGGGCTTCGAGGGTGTTGTTGTTAGTGACTGGGGTGCAGTCAACGACAGGGTTACAGGTATGATTAACGGCAACGACCTTGAAATGCCGTCTTCGGGCGGATACAACAATGCAAAGGTTTGCAAGGCTGTTCGTGAAGGCAGAATGAAGGAGGAAAATGTTGACATCTGCGCTGACAGAATGCTTGACCTTATCCTCAAATCCAAGGACGCTTTAACTGTTAAATCCTACGACAAGCTTGCTCACCATAAGCTTGCTTCTGACATCTGCAAGCAGAGTCTTGTTCTTCTCAAAAACGAGGATAACACCCTTCCCCTTAACAAGGAAAAAACAATCGCCGTAATCGGTGAAATGGCACGCTGTCCCCGTTATCAGGGTGCAGGAAGCTCAAAAATAAATCCCACTCAGCTTGACGACGCCTTTGATGCACTTTTGAAAAAGGGATACAAGCTTAACTTTGCTCCAGGATACTACAAGAAAAAGAACGAGCTTAACGAGATTATGCTCAAGGACGCCTGCATTGTTGCAGAAAGAGCCGACGCCGTTCTTCTTTTCATCGGTCTTACCGAAGAATACGAATCAGAGGGCTATGACAGAGAAAATATCGACCTCCCCTCTTCTCACGTGAAACTTCTTGAAGAAATTCTCAAGGTTAACGAAAATGTAACGGTCGTACTTTACGGCGGATCCCCCGTTGCTGTGCCTCACCTTGATAAAATCAAGGCGCTTGTCAACGGATACCTCGGCGGTCAGGCAGGCGGCAGTGCCCTTGCAGAAATTTTAAGCGGTGACTTCAACCCCTGCGGCAAGCTTGCTGAAACCTATCCCCTTTCCCTTGAGGATACACCCTGCTATAAGCATTATCCTGCAACCGGTGCTACAGCAGAGCACCGTGAAGGCATATTCGTAGGATACAGATACTATGACAGTGCAAAGAAGGATGTTCTCTTTCCCTTCGGCTACGGTCTGTCCTATACAGAATTCAAGTATAGCGGACTTAAGCTTTCAAAGAAGAAAATCAAAGACACCGACGAGCTTACCGTTAGCTTCAAGGTAAAGAATATCGGCAAGGTTGCAGGTGCCGAAATTGTACAGCTTTATGTAAAGGACTGCGAATCTACAATCTTCCGTCCTGAAAAAGAGCTTCGCGGCTTCAAAAAGGTTTATCTTGAGCCCGGTGAAGAAAAGACAGTTGAGCTTGTGCTTTCAAAGAGAGCCTTTGCTTATTACAACGTAAACATCAATGACTGGCACGTTGAAAGCGGCGACTTTGAAATTCTTGTAGGCGCATCTTCACGTGATATCAGACTTGAAGCAAAGGTAAAGGTTGAAAGCACCGTTGAAGCAGCTATTCCTGATTACCGTGAAACAGCGCCCTGCTATTATGAAGGCAGAGCAAACGAAGCTACAGCAGAGGAATTTGAGGCTGTGCTCGGAAGAAAACTTCCTCCTTCAGAGATTGACCCGAAGGCTCCTCTTACCCTTTTAAACACCCTTGGTGATGCACGACGCACAAAATGGGGAAAGGTTATAAATGACTTCATTTCAAAAGTATTCTTCAATACCGCTGATAATCAGTCAATGAAAATGATGGAAATGATTGTGCTTGATGTTCCGATAAGAAACTTCATCACTATGGGTTCAGGTGTTTTTAACGAAGAAATGGCAAAGGGATTGTTGATGATTCTCAACGGTGAAAAGCCTGCACTTGGTTTAGGTAAGATACTTGCAGGCCTTGCAGGAGCAATCAAAAAGATTCCCGAATTGTTAAAGTCGATATAAAAAGCTCCGCGACGAGTGAAAAAGCTTTACTCAAGCAACTGCGACGCCTAAAAACGTGAAACAGATTCTCGCAAAAACTCACCGATATGTATTATCGGTGAGTTTTTATGTATTTTTTGCTATGTTTTATTTATTGTGGGGCTCCGCTCCATACCCCACAAGCTTTTGAAAAAGATTGACCAAAACTTTACGTTTTATTCCTTTATTTATACTGAAAAAACTCCCCACCTCTTTCGAAGTGGGGAGTAATTCTGTTTAGCGGTTATTACTTACCGTGAAACTTATTTGAAGATGCTGAAGATCTTTGCGAAGAAGTCCTTAATCTTCTGAATGAGTCTCTGGAACCAGTTGAGTGACTCTTCACCTTCTTCAACTGCATCCTCGTGGTCTTCGTCGGAACCGATGGTGTCATCCCATACGCCTGTGAGATCCTGCATTACCTTAGCAATGCTTGCATATGCGCAACCGCCGGTTGCTGTCTGACCGAAGAGATCCTTGAATATCTTCTGTACTTCTGCGATGCCGCCCATAAGTGCTGCGTCGAATACTACTGCAATACCAAGTGCATGGAAGAGTGCACTTACGATAAGGTCAGGAGCATTGTAAATATCAGCCTTATAGAAGAGCTGGTTGATACCGTAAGCAACTGCTTCCTTAGCACCTGCCTGGAGGTTGAAGGTTTTTGCAATCCACTCTACAAGTGCCTTCTGGTTGCCTTCGTCCTGGAAGAGCTCGAAGAGCCATGTGAATACAAGTGTGAGTGTATCGCCCTTATCAGCCTTGATGAAGGTCTGAGTGGTCTTATGAGGAACATCTTCGTATCCTACAGGATAGTTAGCGATGTAGTGACCAAGCTGACCCTTCTTATCGGTGCCTTCGCCTGTGATTCTCTCGATGTTCACGAAGGAGTTAGCCTCCTGTGAACGTGAGGTTGAAACTTCAATGATGTCCTCTGCACCACGCTGTGCAAGGTTCATCCAATCGATTTCAGGAATCTTGAGGCCAAGCTTCTCACCAAGAAGATTGATGGGAATTTCAATGCTACCAAGAAGGTTGTTAAGGTTGAGCATTTCCATAAGGTCGAGGCCAAGAAGACCAAGAACTGAATATACAGGTGCTACAAGGTTTCTTACGATAAGTCCGATACCTTCGTTTGCAATGAAGTATGCAACGTTGGGAAGGATTGTAAGAAGTCCGTCAATGGGCTTGTTGAGGAGGTTATCAGCGAAGAAGCCGATTCTCTCAAGGATGTAGCCCATAAGCTGAGCGGGATTGTTGATGTAAGCATTTCTGTATTCTGTTACAGTCTTAACCTGGTTAGCTGTGAGACCAAATGCTTCAAGAAGAGGAATGATTGCATAATCGTAACCGTTACCACCCTTGATGCTTACTACACATTCAGGTGTGCCGTCAGCATTTACCTTATAAGATCCGTCATCATTCAATGCGGGAAGAATACCGAGTGACTTGCCGTTACCTACAAGGAGAAGCTCAAGTACACAGTTAAGCGGGTTGAGGATTGATGCAAGAGCCTTTGCAAAGCTTGTAACTGAACCATCTACGCCCCAGTTGATGCCTGCAAGTGATTCTGCAACCTCTGCCCATGAGTCAGAATTGTTAAGTACTGTTGCGAACTGCTTATTAGCGTTGTCGTACTTCACATATTCTGCTCTGTAGCCTTCAAGTGTAAGGTCAAGGTTAAGAGGTGCTACGTTGCCAGCCTCATCATATACAACAAGGATAGCATCCTTACCTGTTGTGAGACCCTGGATTGTGCCAAGGATAGGTCCAACTGTATCGCCACCAAGGAGACCTGTGATCATGCCTACAAGGTCTGATGCAAGACTGTTAGTAAGCAATGTACCAATAAGATTCTTAAGTGAACCAAACTGAGTCTGGCCGAGAATGTCATTGATGAGCTTATCAACATTAGCTGCAATGAGGTTTGCATTGGTCTCTGTCAGGTACAGATATGTGCTGTAGTTAACGTTGAGGTTTTCTACCTTTCTGTTCTGTACAGGGATATAATGTACGCCTTCAATGCTGAAGATGCTACCGATGAGATCGATGAGCTTTGTGGGATCTTCGATAATACCGTCAACAATATCCTGGAAGTCACCGAGGTTAATGTTGAGAGCCTTTGAAAGAGCATCCCAGTTTTCCTTTGTAAGGATTGTCTTAACGAGTGTTACGAATGTATCAGCGTGATCACCCTTGATATTTACGTAACCTGTACCGTCATAGATATCCCACTTGGTATCCATCTTGGAAGCTGTTGTATCAACGATGCCATCCTTATTTGCATCTGCACCTGCTGATGCTGCAAGAACCATCCAGTCAAGGTCAACCTTAAGGCCGAGTGACTGACCGTTAATAGCGATACCTGCAAGTACATTTGAAAGGAGAGCTGCGATATCGTTGCCTTCAAGCTTGAAGGTGATACCGGCATCAATACCGGGATGATCCTTACCGAGGTATGTTGTGAGACCCTGACCGTTGATGAGAGCACCTACGTCAATGGGAATTGCAATCGGGAAGATTTCATCAACTGCTGCAATCACATGGTTTACAGGAGCGATGAGGTTTTCAACGATTGTTGCAATACTGCCGGTGCCGAGAGCATAGCAGAGATTTGCAAGAATGTCGAGAACGCTTTCGATGGGAGCTGCGAGGATTTCATCAACTCTGTCGAAGAGTGTTGTAAGAATGGGATAAAGTGCACTGCCGTTATTAGCTGCAACTGCTGCCATGTACTGTTCCTGAGTCATGATGTTTTCAGCCTTTACGCCTAAGAGCTCAAGAAGAGGAATGATTGCGTAGTTGTAGCCGCTACCGCCGCTGATTGCGATTTCTTCGAATACTGCGAGAGTCTTACCTGTCCATTCGCCCTTGTTGAATTCAGATTCAAGCATACCGCCGTTGAGGATAAGTGTAAGTACGCAGTCGAGAGGAGCAAGGAAGTCACAGATGAGTGCGATGAAGTCTTCTACTTCAGAGATGCCCCATGCGAATGCCTTTGCAACTCTTGTCTTTTCACCGGTTTCAGCGTTAACCTGTTCTACGCTGTTTGCTTCCCAAACCTCTGCCCATGTTGTTGCGTCGCCGATGTACTCAGCAAGCTTGGAGCCGAAGTTGCCTGCCTTGAATGCAGTGGGAGCAATGCTGAATGCTGCTTTACCTTCTGTGTCGGTTGTATTCTTAAGGTTTGCAAGATCAGTTACAAGACCTTCAACCATTGTGATTGTTTCTGCAGGAAGACCTGCGAGAAGCTTAGCAATTGCACTTACAAGTGAGTCTGCAATGTCATCCTTAACGAAGAGCGGGTAAACAAGATCTGCGAGACCGTTTACACCCTCCTGCTTGATGAGAAGCTCGAAGAGTACGGGAATAAGTCCGTCAAGGTTAGAGATAACTGTATTGAACTGCTGGTGAGCTGCTTCTGACTTGTATGTGAAGTCATCCACATTATGCTTTTCAAGTGCATCCTGTTCGTAAGGCTTGTATTCAACAAGATATCTGTTGAGGAGCATAAGAAGGAGATCAATTACTGCATCTGATGAGCCTGCAAGTGATGTAATGATGTCGTAAACCATATTTGCACTTTCTGTGCCGTCCTCATTCTTTGTGGTGGGCTCAAGGTTAAGAGCATCACAGAGAATTGTAAGGAAGTCGGTTGTAAGTACAGTTGAGAGTACGTACATGATTGTACCACCGATATCTGTTGTCCACTGAGCAACATCAGCATTAAGAGCGGGAGTGATTACCTTACCTTCGTCGTCAACAGGTTTAACTGATGCCTTTGCAAGGTCAAGGAAGAATGTATCGGGAAGTGCATTAACTACGTTAAGAACCTTACCGTTTTCATCCTTGATTTCAATGCTGGGAAGGAGACCGTTGATAAGGTCAACAAGGATTGCACCGTTATCGCCAGCAATGTTGATGATGTTAGTGATATTAAGCATCTTACCGTTGGGAAGCTCAATCTTAGCAAGACCAGCGATAAGTGAGTCAAGCTGTGCTCTGGAGATTACGCCACCGAGTGCGTCAACAATACCGAGTACGGGAGCTACAAGGTTCTGGATTACAACTGCAACGTCATCGTTTGCAATGAAGTAACCAAGGCTTGAAACTGCTGTGAGGATTGTTGTAAGAGGTGCTTCCTTAACTGAACCTACAAGGTCAACAAGGAGAGCATCAACAACTGCACCGATTGCTGCATTTGCTGTATCTACCTTTGTAGCGCTGAGATCGTTATAATCAGCCTTATTTGTTCCGGTAATCATTTCTTCAAGACCGAGACCCTGGTAGAGGAGAGGAACGATAGCTGACTCATAAGCGTTACCGCCCTTGAGTGTAAGCTGTGCCTTCTGACCGTTATTTTCAACAGTTACTACGAGGTCTTCGTTTGTAAGAAGGAATGCAAGTACCTTTTCAAGAGGCTTGAGCATATCGAGGATTGCACCTACGAATGCATCCTTGCCTGCAACACCTGTGAATACAGGAGCAAGTACGCCCTTATCGTCGGTATTAGCTGTTACTACCTCTGCCCATGTTGCGGCTGTGCCTACATAAGCGATAAGCTGAGCATTTTTGGAAGCTGCTGCGAATGCTGCAGGAGCGAGGTCGATACCAAGGAAGTCCTTAAGGATATCAGTGATATCTGTACCGAGGTTCTTGAGGATACCGAGGAGAGCACCTGTGATGGTGTTCATCATATCGTCGGTGAACAAGAAGCCGTTAAGGAGCCAATCTACGATATTGTCAAGAGTAGCGTTCTTGTTTGTGCCGTGGTAGAGCTTGTAGAGGAAGTTGTTCGTGTCTGTTACATCGGCTGCAAGGAGCTCGATGATTACGGGAACAGCCTTAACAAGAACTCTGTCGAGGCTTTCAACTGCTGTCTTAGCATCGCCAACTCTATCAAATCTAAGAACGCCAAGATACTTGAAGATGTAATCAAGAGCTGTAACATCGTATTCACCTGTGAAGATGAGTACAACTGCGGCCACGATACCCTTAATGGATTCGGGGCTACCGATAAGCTCTTCGATGATACCCTTGAGAGTGGGATCAAGATCCTTAAGGAGACCTGTTACAAGGTTATAGATGTTCTCGCAGTTATCTTCTGTAAGAACTGTGTCAAGGAGCGTTACGAGTGCATTTGCAGCATCGCCTGTGATGTTTACAAGGTCTGCAACAGCGGGATTCTTAACAGTACCGAGGTTGTATACCTGCTTTGTACCTGTTGTAAGAATCTTACCGTCCTTATCCTTCTTAGCCATCTTAGCTGCGATTGCAGTCCAATCAAGGTCAAGGCTGAGATTGATTGTTGTTGTGTCGTTGATCTTGATTTCATCAATAAGACCGTTGATGAGGTCAGCAAGAGCAGCGCCTGAAACGTTGACTGTAATACCTGCGGGAATGCCTTCGTGTTCCTTACCGAGGTAGAGGCCGATAATCTCATCTGCTGAAACATCAATTCTGATTGCAAGCGGGAAGAGATCGTCAACTTCATCGATAAGGGTATTGAGAGGAGCGAGAAGGTTATCAGCAATAGCGTTGATACCGTCGCTGCCGATGAAGTAGAAGAGATTTGCAAGTCTTGAAAGAAGCTCGTTGAGAGGAGCGTCAAGAATCTTGTTAACCTCACGGATGAGTACTTCAAGAATATACTGAAGTGATGATCCGGTTTCAGTTACATATGCATCATAATCTTCCTGAGTCTTAAGCTCGGTTGCACCGAATGCCTCAAGGAGAGGAATGATTGCGTAGTTGTAGCCGTAGCCACCCATGATTCTGATGTCGTTGCGAGCTTCGCTGTTAACGTCATCGTCTTCAAGAGCAACGATGGGCTTACCGCTAAGGAGAATCTGGAATACGATAT
Organism: Acutalibacteraceae bacterium; assembly: GCA_045643805.1. Taxonomy (GTDB): domain Bacteria; phylum Bacillota; class Clostridia; order Oscillospirales; family Acutalibacteraceae; genus UBA6857. The sequence continues at coordinate 53,652 of JAZRFT010000017.1, read as the reverse complement.
CGAGAGGCTGGAGAAGATCACATACAAGAGGAATGAGACCGTTGAGATCTGTAATGCCCCAATCGTACTCGCTGAGCATCTTGCTGTTGTGAGTCTTTGCACCGGTAGCTTCAACTGCTACTTCAGGAGTTTCCTTATTGCCGTCAACATCAGCTGTTACAAGGTCAGCCTTAGTTGAGTAGAACTTCTGATCCTTGTCTTCTGCATCCTTATAAGTGTACTCATAAGTGTATACAGGAGTAAGGTTATAGGTTTCAGCCTCGTCGCCTTCACCTACAGTAACAGTCTTTGCGTCAGCAACATCCCACTCAGTGATAAGCTGTTCGGGAACTGCTGCTACATAGCCTTCCTTACCTTCTTCACCTACTGCGTCCTTAGCAGGAATTGTGTAGGTATATTCGTACTGAGTATAAGCCTCAAGTACTTCTGTCCATGTCTCTGCATCACCGAGGAAGTTCTTAAGCTCTGAGCCGAACTTAACCTTATCGTTTTCTGACCAGAGAGTCGGGTTGATTGTTTCAAGCTTGATGTTAGTAAGGTCATATACATAACCGAGGATAGCATCAAGATCGAGGCTCTTGTTGTTGTCAAGACCTGCGAGTACAGGAACAAGAGCGTTCATAATGAGATTTGCAAGATCTGCATCTGCGATAAGACCGTTAACAAGTCCGCCAAGAGTCTTACCGTCTGCTACCATAGCAATAACAGTATTGATAAGAGGATCAAGAGCTGCGATTGCGTTTGTAACATTGTTATTGTTAAGGAGATCTGTATTTGTTTCATCCTTACCGAAGTTTGCGTAAGGTGTTACAGCGCTTGCAGGAAGTGTTGACTGCTCAATCTTTGAATACTTAACAGCGTAATCATTGAAGAGCATTACAAGTACGTCAACAAGCTCATTTTCCTTATCAGCCATTGTGATAACGGTTGCACCGATACCCTGGCTGAGGTCAAGACCTACCTTCTTGAGGATTGTCTCGAAGAAGTCATAGTCAAGAACTGTTGAAAGGATGAACATAAGAGCGTCTGCTGTGTTGATTGTCCAGCTGTCAACGGTTGCGCCAACTGTTGTTACAGCTACATCGTTGTATTCGCTATCTTCAACAACATACTTAGCAAACTGCTTGAAGAAGTCGTCTGGAAGGAGGTTAATCATATGAAGAACCTTGTAGTAAACAGTCTTGGTAACAGTTTTTTCTGTTCCGTCTTCTGCTGTAACTACTTCTTCAACCTCTACTGCCCAGTAGTTGCCTTCAGGATCAGCCTTAACCTGATCTTCAGTGTAAACAACAATCTTACTTACCTTCTTGCCGTCTACTTCCACGATTTCCTTCTCGTAAACTCTTACACCACCGATGAGGTCGTTGATGAGAGCTACAAGGCCTTCACCTTCATTACCTGCAATGTTGAGGATATTGGTGATGTTGAGAGCCTTACCGCCGGGAAGAGTAATCTTTGCAAGACCTTCGATGAGGCCGTCAAGCTGATCTCTTGAAAGAAGTGATTCAGCAAGATTAAGAATGTTCATTACAGGAGCAATGAGATTCTGGATAAGCTCGTCGAGGTTGCCGTTTGCAAGGAAGTAGCTGAGGCTACCAACGATCTTGAGAATTGAGGTAAGAGGTGCTGCGCAGATAGCATCTACGACACCGTCAGCCTCTTCTGTACCGAGGAGAGCGTCAACAATGTTGCTGATAGCTGCTGTGCTGTCTGCTGCTGTTGCAGGAATTTCAACACCAAGCTGCTTTGCACCGAGAGCGTTAAGGAGAGGAACGATTGCATTAGCGTAACCGTTTGCACCCCAGATTTCAACACCTTCGATTTCGAATTCGAGGTTCTTACCTGCGAAGAGGAAGTCGAGAATCGGGTTGAGAGGACTGATGAGCTCAAGGAGAGTGCCGATAAATGCATCCTTACCTGAGATGTTCCAGCTTTCGCTGTATACCCATTCGCCCTTATCGTTCTTTGTAGCGTTTGCTTCGCGAACCTGTGCCCATGTTACAGCCTTCTTAGCATCTTCTGTTGCATTTTCTGCAAATGCATTTGCAACATAAGCGATAAGCTGTGCATTGCCGGTTGCTTCTGCAAACTCGTAAGGCATAAGCTTAATGGGAAGAATTGTTGCGATGATACCTGCAAGGTCTGCTGTGATAATGTCAGCAAGAACATTGTTAAGAAGACCCATTACTGTATCGAAGTTTGCTGATGTGAATGCGAACTCGTTAAGGAGCCATGCAACTACGTCTGCAAGAGTTGCATTTTCAGTTGCCTTGTTTACACCTGTGATCATCTTCTCAAGGAAGTTGTAATCAGCTTCAGCCTTACCAGCTGCAGGTGTACCGAACATTTCAAGGATACCGAAGGCTTCACGAGCAATGATTGCATCGAATGTTTCGATTGCATTGCTTACTGCATCTTCACCGCCGTTTACTGTTGTGTAATCGTAGCCAAGCTCACCGAGGAACTTGTAAACGAATGTCCAGGGATACTCGTCACCAAGAGCCTCTTCACCTGTAAGGAGAAGAACTACAACGCCGATTACCTTTTCAACTGCATCGGGATCTGAAAGGATGTCGTCAAGGATATCCTTAAGCTCGCCGTCTTCAAGGAGACCGAGAACAAGATTTCTTACAGCTTCAGTGTTATTTGTTGTAAGGATAACCTGAAGGAGAGTTACGAATGTATCAACAACATTACCTTCAAGGTTGTAATACTTATCTGTTGCTGTTGCGCCTGCAACATAGCCGTTATTTGCTACATTGCCGTTAACATCCTTGAGATAAGCTGCATAATCCATTGAGGATTCAGTCATCTTAACAGCTGTACCGTCTTCGTTCTGCTTGTCAGCATCAGTTTCAAGTTCAGCCATCTTAGCTGCGATTTCAAGCCAGTTGAGATCAAGGCTGAGACCGAGCTTTGTACCGTTAATTTCAATACCTGCAAGAAGGTCATTGAGGAGCTTTGCAAGAGCACTTGCTTCTACATTTACATGGATACCTGCTTCAACGCCTGTATGAGCCTTACCGAGGTAAAGACCGATGATTTCCTTATCTGTGCCAACATTGCTTACGTCAATGTTGATTGCAAGCGGGAATACGGGATCTACTTCTGCAATAAGGGTATTTACAGGAGCAAGAAGGTTGTCAACAAGGTCGTTTGCAGAGTTGTTGCCAAGGAAGTAGAAGAGGTTTGCAAGTCTTGACATAAGCTGTGATACGGGAGTTGCAAGGATTGTTTCAACTTCGTCGAAGAGAACTTCGAGAACATATGCAAGGTGTGAGCCCTGTGCCTCTGAATATACCTCGTATTCATCCTGAGTCATGAGGTCTCTTGCACCGAGAGCTTCAAGGAGAGGAATGATTGCGAAGTTGTAACCGTCTGCACCGCGAACAGTAATCTGTGCGGGATAATCTTCAGTGGGCTTGCCTTCTGCATCAACTGCAGGTCTGTTGTCAGGAGCAACGATGATGTTGTCACCTGCAAGGAGAAGCTCGAATACTACATCAAGAGGCTTGAGAAGGTCGATTACGAATGTCTTAAGACCTGCAAAGTCATCAATGTTCCAATCGTATTCGCTTACCATCTTTGACTTCTGAACGTTCTGCTTGAATTTAACAGCTACTTCAGCAGTTGCTTCATCGCCGTCTACATCGTATGTGGTGTAGTCGTTCTTATCAAGGATGATAGTCTTTTCTTCTTTCTTAGCATCTTCACCTTCGCCTGTTGTTACAGTGTAGGTGTATTCGTATTCGTTAACAGGAGTAAGAGCATAGGTCTCAGCCTCTTCGCCTTCACCAACAGTGATTTCTGTTGTACCGGCGGGCTTATAAACTGTTACTTTCTGTGCTTCTGCATTAGCTGTAGCAGGAATTGTGTATGTGAATTCATACTGAGTATAGTATGCTTCAACCTCTGCCCAAGAGATAGCGCCGTCATTGTCAAGGTCATTTGCCTTGTTGATGAATGCTGCTACTACTGAATCTTCATCTGCTGTCCATGCTGAAGGATCAAGAGCAACTTCAAGGTTGCTGAATTCCTTCACGTAACCGAGAATTTCATCAACGTCAAGGCCTGCAAGGAGAGGAACGAGGAGATCCATAAGAAGGTTGCCGAGGTCTGCGCCAGCAACAAGGTTTTCAACGAGACCTGCAAGTGAGTCTGCATCCTTAACGAAGAGACCGATGATTGCGGGTACAAGACCGTCAATTGCCTCGATTGCCTGTGCAAGGTTTTCATCTGTAAGAGGAGCCTTGGGAGTTACATCAATCTTTGTGATTTCTGCCTGAGCGTACTTGTTGTATGCAAGCTTATACTCATTGAGAAGCATTGAGATGATGTTGATAACCTTATTCTGGTTGCCTGCAAGACCGTAAATTACATCACCAAGCATTGTGCCCTTTTCCATATTTGCAAGGTCAGCAATAAATGCAATGAATTTATTGGAGCAAACTGTTGAAAGGAGATACATAAGTACATCTGCCTTATCAACTGACCACTCAGTTACAGGACGCTTACCTGTAGCGTCTTCTTCGTCTGCAACTACTTCATAGTTGATTGCATACTGGCTCATTTCTACGAAGAAGTTTGAGGGAAGAAGATCTGCAATTTCAATCTGTTCGCCGGTTTCTTCATCAACAAGGTAAACCTTGGGAAGGAGACCGTTAATCATTGAAACAAGCTTGCTGCCGTCTGCACCTGCGATACCTGTGATATCGTTAAGATCCATATCAATGAGGCTCTTAAGGAGTGCATTGATATCATCCATTGTGATACCTTCAATCTCACCGTCTGCACCTTCCTTTGAGAAGAGGCCGATAAGACCTGTTACAGGAGCGATAAGGTTGTTGATAACAAGTGCGATACCGTCATTTGCGATGAAGTATGATGCTGAACCAAGTACCTCGAGGATTGTTGAGATGGGAGCTGCTTCGATGTCTTCAACAAGACCGAAGATGCCATTTACAACTTCCTTAAGCATATCGTTTGCATCGTCTTCTTTACCAAATTCTGATGCGTTCTTAATGTCAATGTTCAATGCCTTTGCAAGAGGAACAAGAGCGTTCTGGTAGCCGTTGCTGCCCTTGAGGCTGAATGTGTCGATGAAGATGTTGATATCTTCACCTGCGAAGAGGAATGCAAGGAGAGGCTCAACAGCTGCGGTGATTTCGTAGAGAATATTAAGGAAGCTATCTCTATTTTCGATGCCCCAGCTTTCTTCAAGAACAACCTTAGTTGCGTGTACGCCCTTATCATTCTTAACTGCTTCGAGAGTGAATGTCTTACCTGCATAGTCGCCTGATTCAGGTACATAAGTTGTTCCTGCACGGTTTGCTTCAGCGAAGTAAACAGTTTCATACTTAGCGTCAACTGCTGCTACGTAGTCTTCATCACCTTCGTTGCCTACAGCATCCTTAGCGGGTTCTACCTCGTATCTGTACTCATACCAGCTATATTCTGCTGCGAGTTCAGCCCATGTTTCTGCATCACCGATGAATTCAGCGATTACGCCTTCGCCTTCGGCTTCAGAGATAGCTGCAATACCTGCGGGTGTAAGGTCAATCTTAAGAATCTTCTTAACAAGATCAGTAATTGTCTTGAAGGTCTTTTCGTCGATACCGCCGAGGAGACCAACAATTGCACCGAGGATTGTATTCATCATCTTGTCGTTGAATACAAGGTCATTGAGGAGGTAATTTACTACGTCTGCGATGTCAGCTGTTGCTGCATCAGCGCCGAGTGCTGTGTAGATGTTTGCGATGAATTCGATTTCAAGGTCTTCGCCAAGGAGCTTGAGGAGACTGGGAATAAGGTTGTTAACCATCTTATCGAACTTGCCGATAGCGCTGTTAACTGCGCTGTGGCCCTCATTAAGGAGACCGCCCTTGATACCTGAGTAATCATATACCTTTTCACCGAGGAAGTAGAATACCATTGCCTCAATAACATCAGCTAATTCGTATGTGCTTGCAAGAAGCTTAACAACTGCGCCGATGAGTACGTCAGGACTGTCAATTGCCTTACCGAGAAGGTCTCCGATAGCCTTATCCATTGTGTTAAGGTCAACCTTAAGCATCTGGAGAAGTGATTCAATATTACCGGTAGTGATAACCATTGAAAGGAGAGTAATGATTGTTGCTGCGGGATCGCCTTCAATGTTCTTTCCGGGAGTACCAACGCAGATATCCCACTTAGGATCTACCTTGGAGTCGTTGTAAATGATTGCACCGTTAGTATCAAGCTTTGCAGACTTAGCAGCGATATCGCTGAAGTCAAGTGTGATATCAAAGTCTGATACGAACTTAGCAAGTACCTTTGCAAGGAGCTCTTCAAGAGTTGCGCAGTCAAGGTCAAGTGTAAGACCAACCTGTGCACCCTTCTTAGCTACGTCTTCACCAAGGAGGATTTCAGCAACGCTGCCGCCATCCATAAGCTGGATAAGGTCAACCTTGATAGCTACGGGAAGTACGCCTTCGATAGCTTCAATTACTTCGCTGAGAGGAGCGATGAGATTTGAAACGAAGGTTGTTACGCCGTCCTTGGAGATTGTGTATGCAAGGTTTGCGAAGAGACCGAGTACGAAGTCAAGAGGTGTATTGAGGTTAGCGTTTACAGTATGGAGAATAGTCTCGAGAATGTAACCGAGTGTACCCTTTGTTGCAATTGTCTTTTCGTAATCTGTCTGAGTGAGAATCTTATCAGCGGGAACGCTGAGAGCCTCAAGGAGAGGAATGATAGCATAGTTGTATCCGCTACCGCCCATGATATTGATTTCCTTGAATGCACCGAGTGACTTGCTTTCAGCTCTTTCAGGAAGAGTTGCATTTGAACCGCCTGCAAGGAGGAGCTCAAGTACGCAGTCAAGAGGCTTGAGGAGGTCTGTTACAACCTCAACGAGCTTGTCAGCCTTTGCGTCAAGAGTTGCACCTTCAGCGATGCCCCATACGTGGTCGGATTCAACCTTGGTGTTGTGAACGCGTTCAACAATACCCTTAGCTGTAAGTGAACCGTCTTCAAGCTTGTAGGTTGTTTCGCCAATCTTGATTTCCTTAAGGTCCTTATCAGTTGACTTGTAAACTTCCTTCTTGGCAGCTACATAGTCATCTGTACCTTCAGTGCCTGTTGCGGGAACTTCATACTCATAACCGTAGTATACAGTTTCAACCTTTTCAAGCTCGTAGGTCTTAGCTTCAGCGCCTTCGCCTACTGTGTATTCTGTACCGTCAAGGTTTGCATTGTAATCCCAGACTGTTACGTCCTTAGCGGCTACATAGCCCTCTGCACCTTCAGTACCAACTGCGGGAACTGTGTACTTGTATTCGTACTTGGTGTAGAACTTAGCTACGTCAGCCCATGTGAGTTCAGCAACGGGAATTCTTTCCTCGCCTGTTACGTTACCTTCAGCGTCAAGAGTATCTCTCTTAACGTCAACTGCGTTGATGAAGTCAGCAAGTGCGTTACCTTCTGCTGTATAAGCTGCAGGAGTGATGTCAATGTTCAGACCAACGATATCCTTAACATAGCCAAGGATGTCTGTGATTGTTGTCCAGGTCTTTTCGTCAAGGCCGCCAAGGAGACCTACGAGGAGACCGATGAGCATATTTGCAATATCATCAGTATAGAGGTTATCAGCTACAAGAGCTTCAAGTGAACCTACACCGAGGAGGTCAAGAACTTCGGGAAGAAGCTTCTGAAGATTGCTGAGAGCCTTTTCTACGTCTGCCTTTTCTACGCCGTACTTAGCATAGTCAGTTGCAGCGGGAACAAGTGCCTTTGTAGGCTCTTTGATTGCTTCGTATGTGATTACATACTTGTTGAGAAGCTTAATGAGAATTTCTGTTACGTTCTTTGTAGCATCAGGACCCATTACGTTGTTGATGATGGTCTTGAGAATGCCTTCCATCTTGGAGGTATCAACCAGACCTGCAACAAGACCGTCTGCAAGAGCGAACTGAAGGAGACCTGTAAGGGTGTAATCAGTATTACCAACGATTGTGATAATCTTTCTTGCTTCTGCAGTATTTGCACCGTCAACAGGAGTTGTAACATAGTTGCCGTCGGCATCCTTAGTTACAGTTACCTTAATGTATGTACCGGTTGCGTCGTCATACTTAAGAAGTGCTGCAGCTGCAGTTGTTCTTACAGTATCAATTGTCTTATAGTCACCAAGATAGCCTGCAAGGTCAAGAATCATTGACTTGCTGATAAGACCAGGCATCTTGATAGCATCATTGATGATTGAGCAGAGACCCTTGATTGTTGTAACCTTGGGCTCATCCTGTCCTTCAATGTTTTCAGTAATTACTGTATCGTCGAGCTTGAGCATTGCAAGGTCGAGAGGCAGTGAAATTGTGTCTGAAAGCTTGATGCCGTTTGCACCGATGATGGGCTCGGCAACTGCGATGAGGCCGTTTACAAGCTGGAGAACTGAGTGAACTGCATTGTATGCTCCGTCACTGCCGATGAAGTAAAGGAGTGAGGGAAGATATTTTGCGAGATATGTTACGGGACTTGCTACAAGGTTGTCAACGAAGCCGAGAACTACGTTAACAATGTATGTGAGCATGTCGCGTGATGTTTTGAGTCTGTTGAACTCAGCAACAGTCATGATGCCATCCTTGTTTGTGCCTGAATATGCACCAAAGGCTTCAAGTCCGCCGAGTGCGTCGAGGATGGGAACAAGGAGCTCTTCATAACCGTTTACACCCATAAGCTCGATGTAACCGTTACCGATTTCCTTACCTGTTCTTGAATCATCGATGATTGTTGTAGCTACACCGTCAGCATTGTATTCAACCATATTAACAGGTGTGTACTCTGTCTTGTTGTGACCAACGAGAGTGAGAGTCTTGCCCTGGAATACAAGCTGGAGTACGGGGAAGAGAGGTTCAATGATAACTGAAAGAGCATCAATGAATGCCTGCTTCTTATCCTTAGCTTCATTTACACCCCAGTTTACATCTGCATTGCCGTCAGCATCATTGTATTCAGCCTTAACTGCTTCGAGCTTTGTAAGAGCAAAGTTGTACTTAACTTCCTTAGCTTCTTCGCCTTCACCTTCGGTCTTTGTAAGCTCGTAGGTTGTAGCGTTTTCATCAGCAAGGTATACTGTGAACTTCTTGTCTGAACCGTCTTCGTTTACACCGTCAACATATTCGTAAGCATAGAGAGGTGTTGTATCATTCTTAACAACATCTGCCCATGTTTCAGCGTTACCGATGATTGTCTTGAGAGCTGTAAGTGCAGCCTTGTTTACATCATTGCGTTTCTCATATGCAGCAAGGCTTGTAGCAAGGTAGCTCTGAGGATCAAGCTTGATACCTGTGAGACCGAAGTACTCAATGATAGTACCAACGATTTCTGTACCGCCGATGAGGTTAACGATGAGAGCTGCAAGAGTATTTACAAGCTCATCTGAGAATACGAGGTCATTGAGGAGATACTCAACTAATGCGTAAAGGTCAGCAATCTTTTCACCTGCATCATTTGTTATTGTGAAGTCTTCGAAGTTATCAAAGATATCATTGATGATTGTGCGTTCCTTACCTTCCTTGGGAGCAAGAAGCTGTGAAAGGATGGGAGCGATTGCGGGAAGCGCATAGTTGATGATGTTGTCGAGCTTACCGGGAACTTCGCCAGCCTTTTCCTTGTCAGCATCTGATTCAAGCTTGTCAAGGTGGCTGTGGTCGGGAGTGATGTACTCGCCGTAAAGCTCGTTATAAGTAATTGTGTAATTTTCAAAGAGCGCTGTGATAAGATCAGCTATTGCAAGACCGTTGAAGTTACCTTCAATGAGGTTCTTGAGGATACCGCCGAGGATGTCGCCTTCCTTATCTACGTCAACCTTTGCAAGGTCAGCAATAGCACGGAGGATTGACTCTGTAAGTACGTTGTCAAGAAGGAATACTGCTGAATCAGCAATATCTACCTTGAACCAGTCAACAACGTAATGGGTCTCGATAATCTTGCCCATTGTGTAAGCGTCGTAAAGGTCATCCTTAATCTTAATCCATTCGCCGTTCTTACCTTCATAGAAGTAGTAGAAATCAGCATCTGCAGTCTGCTTGTTGATTGTAATTGAGTGTGCTGCATAGTCTGCGAAGAATGTATCTTCAAGAAGCTTGAAGGCAGCAATTTCTTCGTCTGTTGCGTCCTTACCGAGAAGGAGAGGACGAACAAGGTCGTTGATAATCTTAACAAGGTTTTCACCGTATTCACCACAGATCTTGAGAAGGTCTGTAAGAGCATATGCCTTATATGTTTCAAATACGGGAACGATTTCATCGTTAAGAGCTGCTGCTGTTACAACATACTTGCCGTCGATGATTTCAGCTTCTTCTGAACCGGGTGTTACATAATAGGTTTCGCCTCTGAAGGTTACAGTCTGGCTGTCTTCTTTTGCGGGAACCTTAATATCATTGCCTTCTGAATCCTTTTCACCTGTAATTGCGTAAACAGGAGCCTTGTAGTTAGCTTTTTCTACGAAGGGAACGTTTTCAGGCATGAAGTCAGCGAAGATACCGCTGATTGCTGAACCGATGAGGTCATCGAGAAGGTCACCAACGATGGGATCTGCAAGGTTGAGAAGTGCAAATACGGGTGAGAGAAGGTTGTTGAGAACAACCTCAGGACCGTTACAGCTGATGAAGTATGAGAGTGAGGGAAGAAGTGTGAAGATATACTCAAGAGGACCTTCAGTGAGGGCTTCGACGATTGCGAAAATGCCGTCAGTGATAGCTGTAAGAGTAACCTCTGAACCTCTGCCTGCTTCATAAGCTTCAGCTGATACGATTGTGCCGCCTACCTGGTCAACTGCAAGTGCCTGGAAGAGAGGCATAATTACGTTTTCATAACCCTTGTTACCCATGAGCTCAAGAACGCCGCTGTTTGCAGTGTCTTCATCGGGAAGGATGTAGAGTGAGTCGCCACGGAGTAAGAAGTTAAGAATATCTTCAAGAGGTGTTACGATGCCTGCAAGGATTTCAACAAATGCATCCTTCTTGTCCTCGTAATTTTCCTCATCGTTAATGCCCCATACAAATGCATCTGCACCGTTGAGAGCATTAACTCTTGTTGTACGAACTACTTTTGTATCTGTTACAACACGGTTTTCATCCTTGATATCAACAGTCTTCTTAGCGGGAATGCCATTAGCTTCGTCAGTCCAGATAGCGTTACCGTCTTCGTCTGTTGCCTGCTCATAACCGTACCATGTCTTTGTAACATTACCGTCAGCGTCCTTTTCATCATAGGTTTCACCGAGGTCAGTTTTGCTGTACATGTATTCGGTTGTGTATGAGTAGAAGGTCTTTGTACCTGCATCTGTTGCAGTAAGCTCGTAAGTATTTTCGCCATCCTTAAGGACAAGCTTGGTTGCATCAGTAATTTCTTCGTCTACATAGTAGTACTGAGTCTTACCTTCCTTATCGGTGTAGGTGTATTCATACTTAACTTCGGGGTCTGCAGTAATATTTGCGTAGGTGTATACAGTGTAGTACTTAGCAACGTCTGCCCAAGTTACATTTTCTGCACCCTTAGTAACTTCGATACCTTCATCATCAAGAAGTACATCGCCGTTTTCGTCAAGAACGAATCCTGAACCAACTTCATTGATAACTGTGCCAAGGTAAGCAGCGATAACTTCAGATGAAGTATTTTCCATGAAGCCGTAAGGTGTAATGTCGATACCAACAATCTGATCTACGAGAGGAAGAACAGTATTGAGTGTACCTGCAAGGCCTTCACCGCCGAGGAGGCCGATGAGGAGACCCATAAGCTCATTCATGGTCTGGTCATTGAATGCATAAGCCTGGAGAAGCTCGTGAACGAGATCCTTAAGGCTCTGGCCTTCCTTATAACCGCCAATCTTGTCAAGGAGCATCTTGATGAAATCAACCTCTTCGAGCATAGGCATAAGCTCGGGAAGTACTGTGAGGATTGAACCGTCAAGCTTCTTTATAGCTCTTCTGAGCTTACGCTTAGTGAGCTTTGTGCCTTCGATATAGGTCTCGTATGCATATTCAACCTTTTCGAATGACAGGTAGTCCATAAGCATGGTTTCTACGTCATATTCGTTGAAGTATGTAAGGAGAACTACGAAGAGCTGATATTTGTTTTCGCCTGTTACAGCCTTGAGAATTGTATCAAGGATTTCACCTTCAACAATTTCAACACCGAAGGTTGCGAGAAGTGAGGTGAGCATATCACCGCCGAGGAGTGTCTCGGAGATAATCTGAACAAGGGTATCTGCACGGCTAGCCTTAACGCCCCATACCTTACCTGTCTTGTCTGCACCGTATTCACGGATTGTAGCAACCTTTTCAATCTTACATGTCTTTTCAAGGATCCACTTGAAGATGCCAACGATCTGCTGTTCGTCAACTACCTTGTTATTATCCTTATCAAGACCGAGAGTAATGATTTCCTTATTCTTTTCGGGAACAGCCTTAAGGGTAAATGTCTTATCCTTGCCGTTACCGTTTGTGGGAATGTGAGTTTCACCGTCGAGCTTATCGTCGTTGAAGTAAACAGTTACAACCTCATCCTTTGTTGCGCCTTCAACCATGTCAGCAGGAATGGTGTATTCATATGCAAAGCGCCATGCATTTGCATTGTCAAGGAGACCCTGAAGAAGTGTTTCAAGACCGTTTGCAGTGAGAAGTCTTGTAATAAGACCGTTGTCACCGTAGAAGCCGTCAACGCGGTCAAGGTTGTTGGGAGTCATAAGGTTGTCATTGATAAGGTCAGTGATAAGACCAACGATATCAAGAGCAACGAGCTTGTCATCTCTGCCTTCGATTGCAATTTCCTTAGCTGTGATATCGTTAACCATATCAACAAGTGTAAGGAGAGGTGCAACGAGCTGCTCAACTGCCTGTGCAAGACCGTCTGAGTAGATGAAGAATACGAGCTCGGGAACGAGGTCAACGATTGTCTGGATGGGAGTATTAACTACCATTGAGATAAGACCGTCGATGTATTCTACTACCTTTGCGGTAAATGCTGCATTGTCAAGTGCTGCGAAAGCATTCTTGTCAAGGAACTTATCCTTGCCGATGTATTCGTCAACACCGAGCATTTCAAAGAGAGGAATGATGAAGCGGTCGTAGCCGTCACCGCCGGTTACATGAACACCGTCAAGTGCTACGAGGTCAGCTTCTGTAAGAAGGAAGCGGAGTACAGGTGCGAAGGGAGCAAGAATCTGTGATACGAGTGTGAGAACATCATCATACTTTGTAATACCGAAGGAGTTGGTATTTGTAAGCTTGAGCTCATACTGGTATTCATATACCTTGTTGCCGTGTTCGTCTGTTACATCTTTACCTTCTGCATCCTTCTTAACGATGGGAGCACCGTTTTCGTCAGTTGCATAAAGGTTAAGTGTACCTTCTTCATGTGCAGGAGCAACATAGCCTTCTTCAGGCTCTTCGGGAGCTACATACTTCTTGGGAGTCTTGAAGTATTCGTATGCATCTGCCCAGGTCTTAAGTTCATTACCGTCAGCATCCTTGAAATATGCCTTGAATGCATCGTTAACTGCATTGAAGTCCTTAAGCTCTACGTCAACGCCATCAATGATTGTGGGAAGAAGACCAACGATCATTGAAACTGTTGCGTTACCGCCGAGAGCACCTACGAGGAGCTCTACAAGCTGAGTAGCAAAGCCATACTTGATTTCCTTAGTGCCGTCTTCCTTTGTTACTTCCTTATCCATCATAAGGTCAGCAACAAGGTTGTGCACCATTTCTTGGATGTTTGCACCGTAAAGTCTAATGTCACCGAGTGCACCCTCGGGAAGCATACCGAGAACTGCAGGAACGATTGCACCGATAAGTGAGTCAAAGTCTTCAGGAAGCTTTTCCATCTGAGCCTTATCGAGGCCGTTACCTTCTTCACCGTAGATAATTTCATTACCTGTTGCAAGTTCACCGAATGCGTTTTCAACTTCTGTATTCTTGACACGAGGATCCTGATACTCAATATCATACCATGAAAGGAGGTCAATAAGGAGTCTTTCAAGTGCTTCGGGATCTTCAAATACACCGTAGAGGAGAACTGTAAGGAGATAGTTGCTGTCGTCCTCTGTAAGTGATGTCATTGCATCCTTACTGAAGTCGAACTTGAGAAGACCGCCGATGAGGTCACGGATACCGTCTGTGAATACGATATCGTTGAGAACGTTTATAAGAACAGATTCACGGTCAACTGTGTATGCGCTTGTATCAACACGGTTGATTTCACCGCCGCGCTTATCAGCATCAAGTGTTACCTTGATTGTCTGTGAGCCGGGAAGCCATGCTGTTGAAGCAAGGTTGAGGAAGAGGAATTCGGGATCAACGATTGACTTAAGAGCAGTGCCGTTGATTGATACACCTTCAAGAAGCTCAACAATGATTTCCTTGAATGTGTAGCTGCTGCTTTCACCGCCTGAAAGGTCAAGTGCGGGTTCAACAAGCTCGTTGATTGCTGCTGCGCCGGCTGACTGACCTGCGCCCTCTTCAGCTTCTTCAACTACATCAAGAAGGTACGCTGCCGCTGCACCGCCTACTGTTGCCTGTTCGGCAGGATCGGTGCTGTCTGATGTTTCGCCTGCCTTATCGTTAAGATCCTTGATAAGACCTCTGAGGAGATCCTTAACCATACCAAGAAGATCGATCTTGTAAATCTTTTCGATCATACTTGTGATTGTAGTTACAGGAACGAGAAGGTTTGCGAGGATTTTATCTATACCGTCACTTTCAACAAAGTGAGCAAGATAGGGAATAAGTGTAAGGATTGTGTTAACGGGTCGATCGCAGAGTGAGTCGATGAGAGCAAAGAGAGCATCAGTAATAGTTGTGAGCATAACCTTTGCGTTATCATCTTCTGTACCAAAGATACCGTCTGCGCCGCAAACTTCAGCCTTGTATTCATCGTAATTGTCAATGTACTTAGCATCTGTAAGGTAGGTAGTACCTGCTTTTGCAATAACAGTGCCGTCTTCATTTTTAAGATCTTCAGCTCTTGTGAATACAGGGATACCGAGAGCCTTAATAAGAGGAAGAACGAAGCCTTCGTAGCCCTTTGAGCCCTTGATTGAAATCTTTTCAAATACTGTAAGATC
This sequence comes from Acutalibacteraceae bacterium, assembly GCA_045643805.1. Taxonomy (GTDB): domain Bacteria; phylum Bacillota; class Clostridia; order Oscillospirales; family Acutalibacteraceae; genus UBA6857. The sequence continues at coordinate 38,552 of JAZRFT010000017.1, read as the reverse complement.
ACCTTCACAGAAGAGTGCTGCGAAAATGGGAGCAAGAGGCTTAATGCAGTTCCAGAGCATATCTACGAAGTCGTCGGGATTCTGAAGTCCCCATTCTGCGGAAATCTTAACAGCAGTCTTCTGCTTGTTAGTGTCTTCCATTACTGCTTTAATGATATGCTTAACTTCTTCGTTTTCTTCTGTTTCAGGATTGTCTTCCACTTCAATCCATTCAGTCTTGCCTGCATCCTTAAGCTGAACAGGCTTTTCAACGAGAGCGTCGCCTTCCTTAACTGAATAGGTGTAGTTGTAATACTTAACGTTTACATTATTGCCGTTTTCGTCCTGCTCTGTCTTCTCTTCGAAGGTCTGAGCCTGAACCATATCAGCGATAACTTCGATAGCTTCAGTTGTATCGTCACCGTCGTGGTCAAGTGTTGTAAGACCTGCTGTATCAGCATAGTATGTAGCTGTTACCTTGCCGGTTTCATCCTTAACAACATACTGGTACTTGGAGTTTGCCTTAACAACCTCTGACCATGTCTTTGCATCACCGATAGTTTTAGCAAGCTCAGTAACATTTGTCTTGAAGTTCTGAGGAGTAAGGTCATAACCTGCACCTGCAAGAATATCAAGAACTACGTTGATAATCTGTGCTGAGCTTTCACCACCGAGAAGGCCGATAAGCATTTCCATAATGCTGTTGAGACCCTTATCGTCATAGAGATATGTTTCGAATACAGCGTCTACAATAGCACGAAGTGTGATTTCATCATTATTTGTAAGACCGAAGAGTGTATTGAATGCGCCTTCGCCTACCTTAGTAAGGGGTTCCTTAATAAGTGAAAGGTTAAGGATTGTACCTACGAGTGCATCGAGGTTATCAATAGTAGCGTAAGTCTTAACACGTGAGATTTCTGTAACCTTTGCTTCACCTGCAGCAAGGTTATTATTGTGCTTAAGTACCTCTTCGTGTGAAGCGTAGCCTGCATCCTCATAGAATTCGAAGTGCTTTTCACCTTCGAGTTCCTTGAGCTCAACATCAACGATATCCTTTACAGTATAGTCTGAAAGGAGAGCAACGATGAGGGCAACGAGATCGTTGGGATTATTGAATACATTTGTGATAATTTCATCAAGAAGCTCTGCATCACTTGTGTTTTCGTCTGTGATGTCATAGCCGAGAAGTGAGCCGATAACTTCCTTGAGAGTATTGTTCTGGAATACAAAGTCAAGGAGGAACATAAGAACTTCAGCCTTGCTTACGTGTACGGAACCTGTATTGGAAACGTATACATATTCACTATAGTTGTTCTTAATGTAGCTGTTTGCTTCATCGTGTTCGCTTACGGGATCACCGAGAGCAGCAATTGCCTTAAGGAACTGCTTGAGTGTACCTGCACGGCAGTCTCTTGCCTTCTGGCGCATTTGTTTAATCTCTTCAGCTGTTGCGCCACCGTTCTTTTCAAGCTCGTCAGCCTGAGCCATAAGCTGCTTAGCCATATGCTCATTTTCCTTGTTAAGGAAGAGAACAATACCGTACTTTCCGCCGTAAGGATCATCTTCACCTACAATGCTTGAAAGGTCAAATTCAAGGTTTGTAATAAGTGAAAGGATTGAGTATGTGAGATTGAGGTCATCAGGAATGTTTGTTACAAGATCGCCGGTATCGGGATCAATGTACATAAAGCCACCGAGTGATTCCTGGAAGTGCTCCCAGTCACCTGATGCAAGGTAGTCGATAAGACCTGCACCGATAGCGTTAACATCAAGGTCGATGATTTCGTTAAGTCTGTTTGTAAGAGTTGTAACAGGTACAAGGATACCGTTTACAAGTGATGTAAGACCGTCTGCATAGAGGAAGTATGCAAGAGTGGGAAGTGCGTTTGCAAGAGTCTCAACGGGATAGTTGCAAAGGATTTCAACGAAGTAGATTACGTAGTTGATTACTGTCTTAACAGACTTCATAACACCGCCTGTTACAAGACCCTTAGAGGTATCACCGTCTACATAGACCATCTTCATGTATTCGTCTCTTGTCATAAGGTGCTCAATCTTTTTACCTTCAGCATCCTTTGTCTGAAGAGCACCAAGTCTTTCGTCACCGAGAAGAGCAATGATTGAGTCAAGACCGAATGCACGCATCAAGGGAAGGAGGTAGTCGTCATAACCGAAGCCACCTTCGATGTTAAGTGATTCGAAGAGAACAAGACCGTGCTGTGCAAAGAGAGCTGCGAATATCTTTTCAAAGGGTGCAAGAAGGTCGTCACAGATGAAGTTGATGAATGCAACCTTCTTAGCTGTGAAGACATCTTCTCTGATAAAGTTACCTTCAGCATCGTAAATATTCTCTGCTTCATCAATACCGAATGACCATCTGCGGTCACCAAGGCTTTCAGAGTATACGGGGCTAAGGGTATAGAAAAGCTTCTTACCCTCTTTTTCAATCTGATTTTCTTCTTCATCCAAAGCAGGAATTACAGTCATCTGCTCATATGCACCATAGTATTCCTGTGCAACGCCTTCAGCGTCTGTATAGGTATACTTGTAGCCGTCAGCTGTCTTAACCTGAGGATATGCTGTTGTATAAAGTGCGGTTTCGTAAACTGTACCGATTACATTACCGTCTTCGTCAAGGATTTTCTTATCTTCTGTAGCAGCTGTAAGCTTCTTGGTTACAGCATCATCACCTGTACCTACAATAACCTCTGTCTTACCGCTTTCAGTGAGCCACTCAACCTCAGTAGTTGCCTTACCGTCTTCATCGAGAACAAAGTACTTGTACTCTGTAACCTTATTGCCGTTTTCATCAGTAAGCACATCGTCACGTGTAATCTGAACCTGAACAGCCTTCTTAACGGGCTGATTGTTTTTGATTACAAGTGTACCGTCTTCGTTGGTTTCGTAAATAACATAGCTGTGGTTAGCGTATGCCTGTGCCCAACCGAACTTAGCGTAGGTACCTGCATTATCGCCTTCTGCAATAACAATTGTTTCCTCAGCGTTTACAGGTTCGAAGCCTGCAACAAGCTTGTAATAACCATTTTCGGTGGGGTGTTCCACAAGCTTATCGCCCTTCTTTGCAGATTCACCTGCTGAATTTGCAAAGCCGTATGCAACGTATTCGCCCCATGTATTGAGCACGCCGTTTTCATAGCAGAATGCGTCGAAGGAAATATCGAAGCCTGCAGCCTTAAGAGCCTGGCCGATAACGTTTGAAGTATTATTTGAACCTGATGAGCCAAGGAGCTTACATACAAGGTTAGCAATCCATGTGAGTGAATCGTCCTTGAATGCATAGCCTGTTGCAAGGCCCTTTACAAGTCCCCAAAGACCTTCATCGGCGTTGATACCTTCGAAGATACCTTCGTTTGCAATAACACCGTTGTTCATAAGAGTTGTAAGAACTTCGGGAAGAGCTGTCTTGATTACATAGTCGAGGTTTTCGATTGTTTCGTTAACCTCAGCCTCTGTAAAGAGTACCTTGCCGTTTTCATCCTTAAGGCTTTCCCAATCGTAACCATCGTGCTTGATGCCGTACTTGTCGTCGGACATAGCATCAATCTGATTCTGAAGTGATACAAGCTTTTCGTCTACGCGGTTAATGATTTCGTAGTAGTAGAGCTCACCTTCATCGGGAACATAGTCTGTAAAGATATCGATAATGATACTTGTAAGGTAGTCAACATATGCACCGCCTTCAAGTACGCCTTTTTCATCAGGCTTGCAAAGGTTGGTTTCAACCATTTTAATAATATCAATAACTCTCTGGTTGCCTTCAAGGTCATCGGGATTCTTATTGAATATGCCTTCAACAAGTGTACCAATAGCACTTACAACATCCTTTGTAAGGAGAGTTCTGATAAGTGTAATAAAGAACTTACCGGGTGAGCCTTCGAACTTTGTGAAGTTTGTTAAACCGTAACGATATGTAGGAGCATTGGTATTAACAGTTGATGAGTCAGCAGCAAGCTTACCAAAGTCGAAGATTGAAATGCTTGTGCCGTTTGCAGCTGCATCGCCACCAACGAGACCGCCGATAAGGTCATTGATCATTGATTCAAGGTCAAGAATACCGTCAAGGAGCTCTTCAATGTCGAGAGCGAGGATTCTTGAAAGAACGGGATCAACAACGTCAAGAATCTTAAGCACGGGAGCGATAAGGTTCTTAACTGCGATTGAGAAGTTACATGTCTGCTTGCCATCTTCACCTGTGAAGAGGAAGAGGTTGTAAGCAATGTTGGGAAGACGTGTAAAGAGAACTGTAAGAGGAGCGTCAAGAAGACCCTGCTCTGTTGCATTACCGATAAGCAGCTGCTTGATTGCAGTCATAAGAGGCTTAAGGGGTGAGTTCTTGGTTTCTGCAAATCTCCTTGTGATTATCTGATCGTCTTTGTCTATTACGCCTGCTGAAAGGTTGTCAACATTAACGTCAGTCTCATTCTTATTGTTAAGATAAGATTCTACTTTTGTATCCTTTGCAGCAGTATAAACATAGTTATCGAATGCGTTCTGACTCATACAAGCTGAATCAAGGCCGATAGCTTCGAGAATAGCTACAATACCCTTTGAGTAACCGTTGTCACCCTGGAGCTTAAGCTCGTCAAAGAGCATAATATCCTGACCTGAAAGAAGGAATGCAAGAATCGGGTTAACGGGATAAAGAACGTCGCAGATAAACTCAAGGAATTTATCGAGTCTTGTATCCGCTGTATCTTCAGCATTAAATTTAATCCATTCTGTACCCTTGGGCGCACGAATGTCAGCCCAAGTCATGTTCTTGAGCTCAGCTTTTGCACCGTCTTTTGTAAGTACTGCACCTGCATGTATTCCGGCCTGATTCTGAAGCCAGTTTGCAAGCTGAGTATTAGCGCCTGCTGTTGTTGTGCTTGTGAATGAATCATAGAAGCCTAAAGGTGTGAGATCAAGGTTGAAGTCGCCGAGAGCGTCAAGAACCTTGTTGAGGATGCTGTTGGGATCGCCGAAGAGACCGCCGAGAAGACCTTCGTTAACTACGAAGCTCTCAAACTCGTCAGTGTATTCGCCTGTAGGTTCACCTGCAGCATCAAGAACAGGCTTATAGTTAACCTGGCGTACGATTTCAACGTCACCGTTTTCATCATATTTAAGAGGCGCAGTTTCGCTACCTGCACTGATATAATAGTCAGTTGTTGAACCATCAAAGTTAGTAAAGGTCATGATCTGACCGTCTTCGTGAGCCTGGATAGCGTTACCTGCTTCATCCTTAGCCTTTGTAGGAAGACCATTACCGAAGAGAAGGTTCATAAGAATGTCAACAAGGTTATTACCGATAGCTGTATCAACAACAACTGTTTCGAGAGTAACGCTGTCAAGCTGATTATTTTCAATAGCTATCTTTGCCTTTTCAATAGCTTCACCGAAGCCAAGGTCACGGATAGCGTCGATACCCATAAGAGTACCTTCAAGAGCCATAAGAAGTGTGGGAACAAGCTTGCCGATAAGCTTATCAGCATTAGTTACTGCAAGGTCAGCCTTTTTGATAAGCTCTTCGTCTGAATAATTGCCTGCAGCAAGTTCATCTACTGTAATTTCTTTGTTACCTTCTGCAAGGTATTCTTCAAGAATAGTACCAACCTTAAACTGTGAGGCGCCATTTATAAGGTAAGGAGTAAATTCGTTACCTTCTGCGTTCCACTGACCCCAACCATCTTTTGATGTTGCAAGGTCATTGTAATCTGTTACATCAATTACATAGTCATTGAGAAGCGCAATGATGATAGCCATAAGGGTATCAGCCTGACCTTCAACGAGAGGAACAATTGTATCAAGGATGCTTGATCCATCCGCAGCAGGCGCAATAAGACCGTTAAGCAGCGGCAGAATCATATCAAGTGTACCGTCATCAAGGAGCCAACGAAGGAGTGTAAGGATAGCAGCACCGGGCTCAGCATCGATGTGGTAGTTTGTGATTGTTGAAGAATATGCACCGGTTGATGTCTTTGTTACAGGAGTACCTGTAGACATCATACGGTTAACAGGAATTGTAATAGGTACCTTAGCCTGGTCGCCGCCCTTCATAAACATCCATTCAAGGAAGGCGTTATTAAGGTTTTCGTTTTCAGGTGTAGCCGGGTCATCAACCTTCATCATTGCACTGTAAAGTGCTGAGGTAAGAAGACCGGGGCTCTGGATATAATAGGTATTACCGTCAGAAGCAACCCATGTTGCCTTTTCGGTATCGCTGGTTACGGTTTCTGTATATTCAAGACCTGTTTCTGGGTCAGTCTTTATTACCTTAGAAACCTTCATAAGATACTTATAGTCTACCTCTGAGGTTGTACCGTCAGCGTTGGTTACCGTGTAAGACTTAACAGGGTTGGTTACGCGCTTACCGCCGAGAAGTGCGGAAAGAAGACCTGTGATACCACCGGACATAGCCTGTTGGTTAATGCCAAGACCCTCAAGAAGAGGAAGAACGATATCTGTAAGTGAGAGGGTTGTAACGTTACCGCTGATAATACCGAGAACATCGTAACCAATAAAAAGAGCGATGTTTGAAAGCTTGGGAAGAATCTGATCATACTCAAGCATTGCAAGAAGGTTGGGAAGAAGCTGTGCAATTGTTCTTACGGGATGGAGGAAAAGATCCTGCTGGAGCCAGTTAACAATAGGCTCAAGAATATATGTCCAAAGGTCAAGGCCGGAATTATATACTGAAGATACTTTTACACCCTTATTGTTTTCTTCCTGATATGTTCCAGCAACTGAATTGATTTCAGTACCACTGTGGAAATTATCAATACCAAGAAGTCTGTAAAGAGGGATAAAGAGACGGTCATAAAGGGCGTCACCTTCTGCCGATATTTGAACCTTAGCGGTAATATCGGCAATATCAGCTTTAGCTAAAAGATTAGAGTCAGAACCATTTTTAGATTTCTTTGTAAGCAGCTCAGAAAGAGGAGCATGAAGGCCGCAGGTAGCAACAGCGAATGTGCGATAGAAATCTGACCAGTCGTTGATATGCCATGCCTTTTTACTGCTGAATTTATGCTCAGGGTTTGTACAGTTTTCACCCTCATTACAAGCATACGGAAGCTGTTCAGGCTTTCCTTCTGCCCAGTAACGTGCATCAAGAGCCATACTCTGAGGGATTTCATCACCGGTTTTATAGGGAAGGTCTCTGTCTTGACCAAAGAATCCGTATACTTCATTATTAGTGATTTTTGTATAAGTAAAAGGTGCCCAATAACTACGCCATTCTTTGTTCTCGTCACTGACATTTTTATCTATAGGAGCCTTCTGAAGAACTTTAAGAATAGTTGTATAGTCATATTCTGACCCAGAACCACCAAAAGCTTCACCTGTAAAGAATTTGTACCATTGAAGATCTTCACCACCGACTTCATCGATCTGGTCAACAAGATAATCTTCATAATAAAGGTGCGGCATGGTAGGAAGTGCACGGAGTGTGATTTCAGGAAGCCACTGCCATGTAACCTTCTTAAATTGAAGGATCGCTGTTGGACCATTATCAGATATGTTGTAAACAGCAGGACCAACAGCACCGTTGAGTGCTGTGAAGAGAGTAGTCTGAAGTGAACCGCCCCAGAGAAGACCAACGATAAGGTTGATAAGGAATTCACGAAGGTTCTTACAGGGCTGACCTGCTGTGAAGCTTTCTGCAGCATGGTAAATACCATCAGAATCTGTGAATGCGGGGATTGTGTAGTTGTATTCCCATGTGCCGAGGAAGCCTTCTACCTTACCGGTTTCTTCGTTGTACTTACCTGTAAGGTCATTAAGGAGGGTACCGAGGTCGTTAGAAACGAGAATGCGGTCAAAGTCGTAAACAGCCTCGTTCATAAGGTCGATAATGTCCGCGCGTTTGAGACTTGAGTTCTGAACAAGCTCAATTTCATTTACATAATTTGTGATATCGTCAACATTAAGACCGGAAAGACAGCTATCCCAGGCATAGCCTGAGCCCGTTTCGTTACCGATGATGTAGGCAAGAATCTTCTTATCCGCAGTAAGGCTATCCGAATTGTCATATGCCATCTGTCTGAGAGCATTAAGACCTGCCTGGAATTCAAGAGCCTGCTTGTAGTAACCGCTTTTACCGTCACCACCGTAAACCTTTTCAGCAAGGTTGAAGATATCAGTTGTGCTGATTTCATCCTCACCCTTGTCAGCAACATAAACGGGTTCTTTGTTAAGGAATTCAGCAACGGTTGTGTAAATACCTGAAGATGACTTGATTGCATCAACCTTAGCAATAATTGACTCAAAGTTAAAGTAAGCAACCTTACCTGCTTCTGAGTAATACTTATCAACAACGCTAAGTGCTTCATAGTATGAAAGAGCAGCCTGAGCCTTGAGGTCGTGGATATAAGCAGTATACTTATCAAGTCCGGCAGGATATATTTCTTTATAGGTATCAGCAAGGCCGGCATTATTCTGAAGATCTACAGCCTTGTTGTAATAAGCCATATACTCAGTATAAAGCTCATAAACTGTCTTGAAGTTACGGCCTGTAAGGATAGTCTTTTCGATAATTGTATCCATAGCTGCCTTGTCTTCAAGATACTCTGAACCGTAAACATCTCTTGAAACAGTAGCAATCATTGAATCTACCTTGTCGTAGATTTCCTTGGTGATTTCCTTACCTTTGGGTGAAAGAACACCTACAAGGTCAGCAAATGTAGCATATGCAAGAACATATGCATCAAAAAGGCGCACTGCTTCAGTAGCTTCTGTGAGCCATGCCTTAGCTGCTGCATATTCATTGGTTTCTTTCCAAACAAAGTTCTTGAGCTCTTCTTCGGTCATATCCTTTGTAAGGTCAGCTGATAACTTAAGGTTGTCTGCTCTTTCAGCAAGGTCAAGAAGCCCGTCAATGATGTTATAATCCTCACCAAGACCTAAACCTGAAGCATCAAATTTAAGAGCAGCATAGCCCTTACCGATTTCAACGTCAAGCTTTGCAAGGTACGCTTCTACCTTGTAGCCGTCTTTACCTATGAAGTTCTCTCCCTCGTTAATGATCTCAAGAACAAGAGCATTTTCATTGTTGAGGGCGTTAATCTTAGCTTCGATGTCGCCTCTGTGTGCGATAAGACCATAAACGTCCTTATCTGTGAGAGGAGTACCCATAAGAGCATTGAGATCATCCTTGTACTGTTTAGCTATGGGTTCAGCTTCAGCACGTGCACCTGAGTTTTCAACCCATACTGCTGTCTGAGCATATGTCTTACCTGTTTCAGGCGCAACGTAGTAATCCCAAACCTGAGCTTCTGTATAGCCAAGGCCTGTGATTGCAAATGTTGTATTGAAAAGTGCCCACGCATTTGTCATTGCATTGAGTTCATCAGTAGAAAGGGTTTCCTCCTGGAACCATGCTACAAACGCATCATCAGCAACGCACTGCTCAAGAGTAGTCTTAATAGCAGCAAGATCCATATCCATTTCAATGAAATTTTCAGTTGAGAAACTGATATCACTTGCTGAAGAAAGTGTGAAACCGGTAGCAAGATCACCCTTGGGGGTGAACTTCAACACAGCTGTTGAATATGTCTTATCTTCGATGGAAGCAACGTCCTTGAAGGCAAGCAAATCAAAACCGGTACCAATGTTGAGTGTAACGGTTTCCGGAGTTGCAAATGTGCCTGTTGCCGTTGAGCCAAACTTGAAATAATCAAGAATAGCATTGTAATTAGCAACAGTATGTCCGTTTGAGGTTGCATAGCCTGATGCATCATTCTTGATAGCATTAACAAGATCTACATAGGTCTTGTAGGTTGCTACTTTGCCCTTTGCATAAGATGCAATGGCACGGGACACTGCAAGCCAACCTCCGTTTAAAGTGTCACGTTTGACTTCCCATACGTTGCCGTTTTTGACAGGAACGCCGGATGTGTCAGGATTTTCCTTATCCGTTGCCTTGTCAATAGCCGCCATAAGGCTGTCGTAGTGCATTACAATTGCGCTGTAAATGTCAGCGGTGGTATCAGTCGCAGCAAATACGCTGAAAGACACTGACAAGCTGGACATGATCATAATCACGGCCAACAGCAAACTTAACGCTTTTTTACCAACTTTCATAAAATTTTCCTCCTTAAATGAAAGAATGTAATATATTGCTAAAAATAGGATTCCCTATTAAAAAATACACGATTTTGGGCCATTTTACCTAAAAAAGGGTGCAAAAAGCCCATAGGGACACCTATAACTATCGTAAGTATATCATTTACAGTCAATATTTTCAATATATTTTTTAATTTTTTTTGAATTCTACATTTTGCATAGATGTTCAGTTTTTAATTTGTTAACTTTTTTAAAAACGGATTTTTTGCTGAAAATTCTTTTCAGGCTATGAACCTTATATATAGTATACAGTTGTTATTTCTGCACTATATTTATGCATAATTCGTAAAAATCACAAAAAAAGTCACCCTCCGAAGAGAGTGACTTGATTAAGTGGATATTTTGGTTTAATTAACCGTACATGGGGTCAGGATTTGTGCAGCACTTAAACTCACCGGTGAACAGCTTAATAATCTTATGGAAGAATCTGAAGATTGTGCCCCAGAAGTTTGTACGGTGACAAGCACAACCGCAAGTGCTGTCGTCCTTATCAGCAACCTTAATGCTGTAATAGCCGTTGAAGTTGCCGCTTGAATCCTTGCTGAGTACAACGGGAATCTGTGTACCGTCAATTACAACCCAAGCTGAGTAGTCCTTACCCTTTTCAACAGTGATTTTTGCAATACCGTTAACATTTGTTGAAGCGTCCTTTGTTGCATCTTCACCAATAGCCTGAACAATTACCTGGATGTTAGGTGCAGCTACTCCATTACGGTCAACAGTAACTGTTACATTTACGCTTGTGGTCTGAGCAGGAATTGTAACCTTATCAGTTATATGGCAAACTGAGCACTCTTTTACAACATAACCGTCAGTTGTTTCTGTTGCGTCCTTACGGTCATCGGTTTCAAACCACTTATGTCCTGCAGGTAAACCTTCACCTGTAATATATGAGTAGTCAAAGCCGTCTGTGTAATCACCGTTATTGTCACAGTCACACCAGTTCAAAATGCCCTTACCTGTTGTGCAGGATGCCTGGCTGATTACTGTTTTATTTGTTGTGATATGCTTTGTTGCATTGAACTCAGCATATACAGTAAGGTTGCTCTGAACATTGGTGGTGGCCAGGTTCCAACCCTTAAAGCTGTAGTGATAGTTCTTGTCGGGAGCCTTTACAGGTATACCGTAAGTCTCTTCATCGTATTCAACATCGCTACCTGCTGTAACATCAGTTACAGTGTAAATAGGATGGCTTGCATCATAAACGAAGGAAACATTATACTTCTTCGGTGTTGCTGTGAATACTGCAACAAATTCGTAGTCCTGCTTAATTTCAAGTGTTGCAAAGTCAACCTTTGTTGTTGTACCCTTGATAACCCAGTGTGAGAAGGTGTAAGTATTGCTTGAATCATCTTCCTTTGTGGGAGGTGCAGGGAGTCTTGTTGAATCGATTATTGAGCCCCAAGGAAGGTAGCTTGCTGTCTTAGTAGCCTCTGTATCCTCAGCGTTTATAAAGAACTTAGCTGTGAATGTACGAGTGTCTTCCTGTGTAACATCGCAGTCATCTCTTGAACATGTTACGGTATTCTTACCTGTTGTTTCATCATAATCGGGTTCACCATCAAAGAGATGACCGAGGGCATCACCCTTAACAGTATATGAATATCCACATTCACATACATAGGTATATACTGCCTTTTCAGTACATGTTGCAGGTATTGTACGCGTATCATCTTTTTCACAATAATGAAGTGCTTTTTCAAATATAGGTGTTGTATAAATATTACTTTCAACACTTACAAGCTGGTCAGCTTTGTTCCATCCCTTGAACTCATAATGATACTTAGTATCATTATCCTTATTTTCGATTTCGAAGTCGTTTCTTGCATCGGGAGCTTCTAAGCCAGCTTCAACGGTGTAAGTATGAATAATTCTATCCTTCGAGTAAGCATAAGTAACGGCAAACATCTTCTTAACGGTTTCATATTTTGCAACAAGGTTGATGTTTGCACCGTTGATTGTTGCCTTATCAGTATAAGTTACTTCAGGATTTGAATCCTTAACTTTCCAGCCTGCAAACTTATAAGTTACAAGACTTGTTTCAGCCTTTGAGGGTCCGGCAGCAAGCTCAACCTCTTCTCCGTTATGGAGATAGCCGGTCTTCTTGTATTCCTTATACTCAACACCGCCTGCAGCGTTAATGTTTTCAATGTAATATGTGATTGTGTAGTTTACAAACTTTTCATTATAAACTGCGTAATAGGTCGCATCGCCCTTAACCTCGATGGGGAACTTAACAGCATTACCTTCTGCATCTTCCCAATGTGAGAAGGTATAGGTATAGGTATCATTTTCAAGTTTAAAGGCTTTTTCAACGTCTGCCTGAGCAATTGACTCACCAACATATGCCTTGATAGACTGTGTACCCTTAATCATTTCGGGAACATAGCCAAGCTGATTGGGATTGCCTACTGCGGGAATTGTATAGCTACCGCCATTGAAATCGAAGGTTACGGTTACTTCAACGGGAGGCTTGTAGCCGTCGAGCTTTCTCTTGTCAGTTGCGTCACAACGTGAACACTTGTAGTTCTGATACCAAACCTCAATTGTTTCGCCGTCCTGTTCAACCATTTCAGAATATTCTTTACCGTTGATTACCCACTTGTGGCCGAGAGGCTCAATTACCTTGGCAACGGGAGCCTTCATAGGATCATATTCACCCTCGCCAATGTAACATTCACATACTGAACATGTAAGCATTTCTGAACCTGCTTCTGTACAAGTTGCAGCCTTGAGAGTTACATATTTACCTGCAACGTGACCGAGTGCGTCAATGTAGCCTGTTGTTTCTACGTATCCGCAGTAACGGCAGGTCTTTGTCTTCTTACCGATTTCCTGGCAACGAGGCTCATTGTCTTTTTCTACCTTTTCACGGTAGAACTTATGGCCGTTTACCTCATCAACGGGAATTGTCTCTGTTTCGGTGTGACCGCACTTTGTACAATCCTTATGCTTTGAGCCTGGAACCTTACATGTTGCTGTGCTGTCAATAATCCAAGCATCTGCAGCTGTGTCATTACCTTCTGCATCCTTAACCTTTGCATAAGTGTGCACGCCTGTAGCCTTGAGATGTGCAAGGTCTGCTACAGTAAGAGCAACATATTCACCGTTTTCATCAAGCTTCTTAGCCTGAGCAACTTTTTCTGCAGTATCTGTGGGCTTGAGAACAAGCTTTTCACCGCAGTTGTTTTCGCAGACATAGGTTCTGTCTCCGTTAACGGTACAGCTTGCATCCTTATCGATATAATTGTCAATGTACTTGTGACCGATAGCAGGAATAACTACTTCATTTGTCTTGAAGCCGCAAACAGTACAAAGGTCAAATCTTGAACCGTCTTCTGTGCAGTTTGCTGCTGTAGTGTAGTTTCTGTATGTATGGCCACCCTTGATTTCAAATGTCTTAACTGTCTTGTTGCCGTGTTTATCAACAACTGTTACAGTATGAAGACCTCTTTCATTTGATTTGAAGGTTGCAACAAATGTGCCGTTTGCACTTGTTGTACCGGGATTTGTGTAAGCTGCTACAGCCTCACCGTCAAGACTGATTTCAAGCTCATCAGCGTCATCAACAATTCTTACGTCTACTTCATCGCAGAATTTTGTGCCGTAGCCTTCACCGCTTACTTCAATAGTAGCAGGATTTGAACCGTAGCTGATTGTACCAGAACTGAAGATGCAGGAATTAACCTCACCGTTACCCTCACGGTCAGAAACCTTGATGTAAATTATATATTCCTTGCCGTTTTCAAGGCCGTTTTCAACGTTGAGGTTTGAAACAATACCTGTTGCGTTTGCTTTATAACCTGAAAGCATTACTTCAACAGCTCTGTCTATTTTTGCCTTCTTCATTTTTGCTTCTGCATCACCGAAGTTGAAACCGGTATAATCAAGAAGAGTAAGCTTGTTCTCTTCAAGCACAACTGCAAGTGCTTCCTGACGGATATCCTCGTAGTTGTAAATTTCAGTCCAGCCGTCAGTAAGGGTTGTAACGTTATCAACCTTATCTTCCCTGGGAAGAACAATGTATTCGATCTTACCAACGCCTCTTGAAAGCTCACCTTCAACATTCCAGGGCATTGAACGTGTACCTGTATCCTTAGCATTTACAATAAGCTGAGTATTTGCTGAAACGTACTTGATTTCACTGTAATCGATTGTAGCAAAGTCCCCAAGTGTCCACTTTTTATCACCTACAGAAATCTGACCTGTGGGTTTGCCTTCATCAGCAACGGGTGCAATTGCAACATTGTAGTCAATTGAGGTACATTCGTCAACGGGACACTTATAGTGAGCATAACCGGGAACATTTGCTGTAGGCTCAACAACCACTTCATAAATCTGCTTATTATGTTCTTCAGCTGTATATTTTGCTACAAGTGATAAGCTTTCAGTAATGGGTGTATTAGGAGCCTCTACATTGTCACTATCCTTAATAATCCAATTTTTAATAGTATAATGGTGTGTTGCGTCGGACTTTTTAACAGCCTTTGCCTTAAATGCTTCGTCAATATCGGCAATTGTTTTTTCACCGTAAGCAACCTCTGTGCTGCCGATTACTGTTTCACCGTCTTCCTCGTAGAAGGTTACTGTAAGAACGTTAGCCTTTTGTACAAATACAGGATAGAAGTAAAGGGTTTCAGCGGGCATTCTCTGACCGCGCTGGAAGATTACCGGTTTACCGTCAACTAATTTGGGAGTACCGTCAGCTTCACACTGTTCCCAATGATCAAATACCCATTTAAAGCCTTCATCGGCAGGCTTATAACCGTCAGGTGTTACAGGCATATCATCCGCTTTGATTACACCCTGGTTAATTCTTGCATTATAGGCATAGTTAGCGGATGTATAGGGCTGCTTGGCATGATCAAGCCAATTTACTGTATAGTATCTGAGAGTTCTTCTGTAGGTTGCGGTATAAGTTGCTTCACCGTAGCAAACATCTGAAACATCAGGTGTCCAGCCTCTGAACTCATATTCATATGCTTCGTCTTTGTCCTTTTTGGGGTTAGCAGGAATTTCAATCACATCACCGTAGTGATAAGTGTTTTTTGAAACTACAACCTGTTCACCGTTTGCATCAAGTACATCGTTTACAAACTTAACTGTGTATTCCTTATAGTTTGTTTTAAACTGAGCATAAAGGTGTGTGTCACCCTCGAACTTATCTTCGCCGGGTTCAACTGTTTCACCGTTACCGTTAATATCAGTATTCCAGCCAATGAATTCATATGTACCGATATCATCTTCAGGTTTAACAGGTGTTTCACCTGTATAATCAGGAATTATATCATCTATGAAATTTCCTTTTATAACAGGAATAAGCTCAGTTCCATCATAATTATAGTACTGAACATCCGCATAGGTCTGCTTTGTGTAGATTGCGTAGTAGTCAGCGTCAGCTGTTGCCTTTTTAGGAACAGAAGGCGTCCAAACAGGATTGCTATAAAATGCTTCCTCAGTATTAATTGTTGCAGGTACTTCCGGAGCTGTCAATTCACTATTGTGCTCATATATACCGCTACCTTCAAGAAGAACATCCTTCTCGCCTGTTTCATCCTTACCATAGAAGTTGATTGTGTACTCTGCACCTTTCGGATTACCATAAACTGCAGTAAGAATCATATCACCCTGAACGGCAATATTTTCAAGCTTTTCGATTTTAGAGCCACCGTTAACCTTCCATCCGAGAAGGAAGTATCTGAATCCGTCTGCGGTATAGTTATCCTTGATTTCAGGCATACTGGGAGTATCGTTCCACTTGAATCCTTCAATAACTGTGCTTGCGGGGGTACCTTCTTCAGAATTATCACTTGCATCAAGAGTATAGTTATATGTTACCTTGTATGTACGGGGAATCATTCTGAACACGGGAACGTAGGTTGCATCTCCCTTAACCACAAAAGATGCGCTATCCTTGTGGGTGTAAACAAGCTTTACACCGTCAGTATCACAGTCATTTGCATCAACTGCAAAGTAGTTTACGTTAGCAAGCTTCTTTGCCCAACCGATAAATTCATAGCTGTACTTATTGTCAGTAGCCTTGGAAGCACTTTCAGGAACACCTATAACAGGAGCTCTGTAAAGGTAGTCGTCCTTTGTTGAAGTAACATTACCTGCACCATCCTCAAATGAAACGGTGTACTTTGTTGCATCGGCCTTTGTGTAAACCGCCTGGAAGGTTACGTCACCCTTAAGCACGGTGTCCTCGTTGCCGTCCATTACGCTTTCATCGTAATCTTCAATAATTCTCCAGCCTGCGAAGGTGTAGGTTGTTGAACCGTCTGTATAGATAGGCTCATTGTTGCTGTTGAACTTAACTTTACCTGATGTGTGTGCAGCTTTTACTGCAGCATTAAGTCCGTCAACATCATTGTACATGTTTGATGCAGTCATATAGTTATTGTAACGACCTTTAACTGTACCGATAAGCTGGTTGTCAGCGGTCATAAAGGTTGCCGTGATGGGCAGTGCCTGCCATGCAGCGTAATAGGTCATATCACCCTGAGTGGTGACAGTTGTTTCACTATCTTTATAAAGTGTGCCTGAGAAAGAAGGTGTAAGACCGTTTGCATCAGCATTCTTTACTGAATAGAAGCCCTTGAACTCAAAGCCTGCCTTTGCACGGTAAGCAGGTGACTTACCGATAACACCCTGATACTTGATGCCTTTTACAGTAATGCTGTCCTGTCCGTCAGAGTCAGAGGAACCGATTTTACCTCCGTTAGCGTGGAAGGTGATATCGTATGTGGGGAATGTGAGTTTGATGGGTACATATGTAGTAATTGTATGGTCATCATATTTGTGTGTTGCATAAGCATACACCGTGCCGTTAATTGCATTCGGGAAAAGAGTCTGAACATCATCATTGAATGTTACAGTTGCAGTTGTACCTTTTGTTTTATCTAATTTAATTGTACCGTATTTTGAATCAAGCTTTGTGGTTTCATTTGTTCTCAATTCAAGAGTCATATCATTAGCTAAAGTTGAAGGCACCGTGCCATCAAATTTTACGCCGTACTGGTCGTAACCGTTTTTAACAGATACAGTTGTGGTTTTTGCTGCACCATTAGGAAGCTTACTTATTTCAACTTCATCTGATACGGAAATTTCACGGATTTGAGCAAACGCAGGCTTTTTCCAATTCCATGTACCAGATTTAACATTACTACCACTACCATAACTTGTACCGTCTTCATTAGGGGCAAATGTAAAATCGTCATTACCTGATGAAAAAACTTTAGTGGTATTATAACCGAAACTGCCACTGACTACGGTTATACCATTAATACTAATTGATTTTATTTCACCTTTTGATGTGCTGGCGGCATTAGTGGTAATTCTCAAAAAAATTGTTGTAGGAAAGCTGGTTGATTCAAAGGACAAGGTCTGCGTTCCTTCCTTTTTAAAGGAATCCGGCAATGAAGAAATAACGGTAGTACCGTTACATGTTACGTGTCCGGCATCACAAGGATTTGAAACATTAACAACAATCTCTACTTTATACTTTTCTGACACTGAGTATGCCTCTGCCTTCTCAGGTGCTACCCACACCCAGCAGGACAGTATCATAAGCACTGCCATTAAAAGTGATAAGCTTTTCTTTACTTGATTTTTCATTAAGATTTCCTCCTTAATAAAAATATGTCGTTATATAAAACGGCTTAAAGACCGCATAAGCGATCCCTTTGAATATTAACCGTTAGAACGAAACTTACCGTGCCCGTTTATGCCCTTTTTAACCCTTTTGCCGGACCCTGACCTGTCCGTAAAATGCAAAATGGACGCAATAAGGCATATTGAGTCACTTTTAGTTAGTATCAGTATATCATTCTAAAATCAATAAAGTCAATAACAAATATTAAAAATGTTAAAAAATTGTGTCTTGTAACAAAAATGTCTTTTGGGGTTTGGTGAAATTGACATTTCAACGTTAAACGCGTAGGGGAGACCCTGTGTGGTCTCCCCTTTCGTTGTGTTGTATTTTATTCAGGTACGCCACATAGGGCGTACCCTACGCATTTGTTTCCTTTTCCAATTCCTTAAACGGATTGTTTAATATGTATTCTCTCTTTTCCAACAAATCCTCGTCATTACGGATAATGTGTTCATAATAGCTTCGTTGCCAGAATTTCTTTTCAAACGACTCGTATATTCCGGCTCTCACGCCTCTTATATATTCATTTGTGGTCATTGTTTTGAACCATTTCATTATTTCAAACAGACTTATTTCTTCTTGTCTGTCAATGAATATAATTATGTGAACGTGGTCTTTCATTACAACATAATAATCAATGGTAATGTTTTCAAACTTTTCTTCTATTTTAAGTATCCAATTCTCTATCATACGGGAAGCTTCTGTATGATTAAACAACGGCATTCGATTTTGTGAACATATTGTCACAAAATATGCCCCTTTGTTTGAATAATCGTAATTTTCCAAACGTATTCTTTTTCTGTTATGTTCCAACATATATGATACCTTATATTTTGGGACGACACACGGGTCGTCCCCTACGCGATTTCGGTTGCGTTTCGGGTTAAACGCGTAGGGGGCGGACCCACGTGTCCGCCCCCCCTTGTGTCTTATCTACCGTTTATCATTTCCGTATAAATATCACAGATTTCGTTTACCTCACCCTGGGCAACAAGCTGACCCTTGGTGAGAATAATTGCCTTGTTGCAGATGCGCTTGACGGACTCTGTGCTATGTGAAACAAAAAGCACCGTAACACCCTCTGCCATCATATCGAGAATTCTCTGCTCGCTCTTTGCTCTGAAGGCGGCATCACCTACGGAGAGTACCTCATCAAGAATGAGCACGTCAGGCTGAACTGCTGTTGCAATTGCAAAACCGAGGCGGCTTCTCATACCTGAAGAGTAGCTCTTGAGAGGAGCATCCATAAATTCTTCCAATTCGGAAAATTCAACAATTTCCTTGAACTTTTCATCAATAAACTTACGTGAAAAGCCCATTGTAGCGCCGTAAAGGTAAATGTTCTCTGCTCCGGAATAGTTGGGGTCAAAGCCTGCGCCAAGCTCAAGCATGGGGGCTACAACACCCGCAACCTTAACGCTGCCCGTTGTGGGCTTGAGTACACCTGCAATTGTTTTAAGAAGTGTACTTTTACCTGCACCGTTAAAACCGAGCACGCCTACACGATCACCCTTTTCAACCTTGAAGGAAACATCCTTAAGTGCCCAGAACTCTGTAAAGGTAAGTCTTCTTGTAAGGAGTCTTACAAAGTATTCCTTTGCATTGTCAACACGCTCTTTGTTAAGGTGAAAAAGCATACTAACGTGATTGACTTCAATAGCATATTCTTTCAATGTTGACGCCTCCTTTAAATGTGAAGAATGAACTTATCCTGATTCTTATAGAATACGATGAATCCGATAATTAAAGCAACAACAGCCACAGCCGATGTATAGTAAAGCTGATTCATGCTGAAATATGCTACAAACTTATCACCGTGAAGCACAGCCGCACGGAACATTTCGATTATGCCGTAAAGAGGATTTGCCTTAAGGAGCATTCCCTGCCATGAGCCGTTTTCAAAGCCGAGCTTGTCCACGGTGTAAACAATCGGAGTGAGATAGAAAAGAAGCAGGGTGAAAACATCGTAAAAGTTTTCAATATCCTTGAAGAATACATTGAGCGTTCCGAGAAACATTCCCACACCGAGAGAGAATACAAACATTATTATAATAGGAATGATTGCATAAACCATATTGTATGTAATGGGAACGGGGTCTACCTTAAGAATATTGAAGAAAAGAATTACCACAGCAAGAACTGAAAGTGAAATCAGGAAGGTTACAAAGGTTGAAAGTACAACCGAAAGAGGGTAAATGTACTTGGGAACATAAACTTTTTTGATTATCGAAGCGTTTGTACGTATTGAACGCATTGCACGCTTTGTGCTCTGGGTAAAAAACTCATAAAGCAAACGTCCTGATAGCAGGTAAACGGAATAGTTTACCACCTTTGAGGAATCCTTACCGAAAAGATTGCTGAAAACAATGGCAAGAACTACCATTGTAAGAAGGGGCTGTAAAAAAGTCCAGAACATACCGAGCACAGAGTTTCTGTACTGAAGCTTGATGTTTTTTACAACAAGCTCCTTTAAAAGATAACGGTACTTGAGGAAATTGTCTTTATGTTTTGTTATTGCTGACAATTTAAATACCTCCAGTCTTACAGATTTTATTTAATGATATCTGTGCCCATATAGGGAACAAGTGCTTCGGGAATTGTAACTGTTCCGTCAGCATTCTGATAGTTTTCGAGAATTGCAGCTGTTGTTCTGCCTACCGCAACGCCTGAACCGTTGAGGGTGTGTACAAGCTGAGCCTTATCCTTAGGTCCGTTCTTGAAACGGATTGAAGCACGTCTTGCCTGGAAGTCTTCGAAGTTTGAACAAGAGCTGATTTCAACATATCTGCCGTAGGAGGGCATCCAAACTTCAATATCATAGGTCTTTGCTGATGAGAAGCCGATGTCACCGGTTGTAAGAGCAACAACTCTGTAGGGAAGACCGAGAAGCTGAAGCACTCTTTCTGCATCGTTTGTAAGCTTTTCAAGCTCTGCGTAGCTTTCCTCGGGCTTTGCAAACTTAACAAGCTCAACCTTATTGAACTGATGCTGACGTATAAGACCTCTTGTGTCTCTGCCGGCGGAGCCTGCCTCTGCTCTGAAGCAAGCGGAGTAAGCGCAGAAGCTCATGGGAAGCTGTGCACCGTCAAGAATGTCATCTCTGAACATATTTGTAACGGGAACTTCCGCTGTGGGAATGAGGAAATAGTCGTTTGTAAGCTTGAAAGCATCCTCTTCAAACTTGGGAAGCTGACCTGTACCTGTCATTGATGCACGGTTTACCATAAAGGGAGGGAATACCTCTGTATAGCCGTACTCAGTATGTGTGTTAAGGAAGAAGCTGATGATTGCTCTTTCAAGTCTTGCGCCGAGGCCCTTATAGAAGTGGAAGCGTGTGCCTGTTACCTTTGCAGCGGTTTCGGGATCAAGAATACCGAGATCTGCACCGATTTCCCAATGTGCCTTTGCCTCAAAGTCAAACTGACGGGGTTCACCGCAACGGCGGATTTCAACGTTTTCGCTGTCATCCTTACCAACGGGAGTTGTATCTGAAGGTACGTTGGGGAATTCGTACATCATTGTCTTCTGCTTTGCAGCAAGCTCGTTCTTCTGTGCATCAAGAGTCTTTACTTCTTCCTTGATTTCGTTCATACGAGACATAATTTCGCTGATATCTCCGCCCTCTTTCTTAATCTGGGGGATTTTCTTGCTTGCAGCGTTCTGCTCTGCCTTAAGAGCGTCAGCCTTCTGTGTAAGTGCTCTTACCTCGGCATCAATTTCAAGGATTTCGTCAACAACTGCATCCATATCCTTATTTCTTGTTTTCATTGCTGCCTTTACTTTTTCGGGATTTTCTCTGATAAGCTTAATATCTAACATTTTAAATTACTCCTTAATAAAATTAGTTGCCTGCAAGTGCCTCAAGTATTGACTGAAGGTCCATCTTGCTGAAAAATTCAATTTCTATTGTACCTTTATTTGCGGATTTGAGGTGAATTTCAGCCTTTCTGCCAAGCTCCTCACGGATTGCAATTTCACACTCGTCGTAGAAGGGGTCACGCTTCTCCTTCTTTTTCTCTTCGTCCTTTTCCTTGTGCTTTTTATCGGAAAGGATGTTCTTTACCATCTTTTCAACATCTCTTACGGAAAGACCCTTTCTGATGATTTCATCAGCCACAAGGTTGATTCTTGCTTCCTCATTAAGGGGCAGAAGTGCTCTTGCATGTCCTGCTGAAATCTTGCCGTGTTTCACGTAATCAAGAGTCTTGACGGGAAGAGCGAGAAGTCGCATTGTATTAGCAACTGCAGGACGGGATTTGCCTACTCTTTCAGCAGCCTCCTGCTGTGTAAGTGAATAGTTATCCATAAGCACACGGAAGCCCTCTGCCTCTTCAATAGGATTGAGGTCCTCACGCTGTAAATTTTCTATTAAAGCAATTTCCATTGTTTCGTTTTCCTGCATTTCCCTTATAACAACGGGAACTTCTGTAAGTCCTGCCATACGGGATGCTCTCCAACGTCTTTCACCTGCAATAAGCTGATAACCGCCATCGGAAATAGGTCTTACAACAAGGGGCTGAATAACGCCGTGGATTTTAATACTGTCGCAAAGCTCCTGTAAAGCCTCATCGTCAAAGTGCTTTCTGGGCTGTTCTCTGTTAGGCTCAATCTCTGTAATAGGAAGTCTTAAGGGCTTGTCGCCGTCTGCTGTTGAATTGTCAAGGAAGAGAGCATCAAGTCCTTTTCCGAGACCGCTCTGTTTCTTCGCCATAATTTTTCCTCCTTTATATTATCTTCTTATTATTCTTTTTTAGAAATTCCATTGTAAATTCCTCGTAAGCCGTGCTTCCTTTTGAAGCTCTGTCATAATAGTATACCGGCTTTCCGAAGGAAGGAGCCTCCGAAAGTCGTACATTACGGGGGATTACGCTTCCGTAAACCTTCTGCGGGAAGAAGCGCTTAACCTCCCCTACTACCTGCTGAGTAAGGTTAAGTCTGCCGTCATACATTGTAAGGAGTACACCCTCAAGCTCAATCAAAGGATTATACAACCTTTTTACCTGACGGATTGTGTTCATCAACTGTGATAAGCCTTCCAATGCATAATACTCACACTGAATCGGAACAATTACGCTGTCACTTGCACAAAGCACGTTAACGGTAAGTAAGCCTAATGAAGGCGGACAGTCAATAATAATAAAGTCATAATCAGCCTTAATGGGAGCAAGTGCATTTTTTATTCTTACCTGTCTGTCTTCCATATCAACAAGCTCAAGCTCTGCACCGGCAAGATTCATATTTGAAGGTAACACGCTCAGGTTTTTATAAGGTGTGATTTTAAGGATTTCTGCCGCTTTTGTGTCCCCTACTGTCATATCATAGGTAGATTTGGCAATTTCCCTTTTATTTATACCAAGGCCGCTTGTTGCATTTCCCTGGGGGTCCATATCCACAAGCAACACTTTATATCCGTGATAACCGATAGCTGCGGCAAGATTTACTGCTGATGTGGTTTTACCCACGCCGCCCTTCTGGTTAACAATAGCTATGGTTTTGCCCATTGTTTCACCCTTTCTGTCAAAATATTTGTTCAGACAAGTATTATATCACAACAAAATCAGTTTTTAAAGAGCTTTTTATATTTTTTCTGAAATGTTTCACATGAAACATTAACAAAAGGAATAAAACCGCACCGTAAAGATGCGGTTTTATTCCTTTGTGGGGTGTGAAAGAGAAAGATATGATTATATGGAATCACCTCAAAGGGTGTCACCATCTGCTTGTACAGCAGGCTTGTACATTTGCTTTTTAGGTATTTTTATATGATATATAAAGTTTTCATCCTGCTCTTCTTTTTTTATATCAGCATTTATTCCTGCCTTTTTCATTGTATCAACTGCATGGTTTATAGTTTTAATAAATATTTTCACATCGCTGAACATTGTCTTTGTTGTTCTGTTCCCCTGCTTTTCTGACAGTATTTCTTCTATGTATGCCTCTGTCTGGGTAACATTCAGCTTTCTTTCTATTACTTTGTGTAATACGGGCAGTATCTTTTCTTCGGGCAAACGCAGTAAAGCTCTCGCGTGTCTTTCCGAAAGTCCGTGCTCACATAGCAAATCCCTTACTTCACTCTGTAAGGACAACAACCTTAACTTATTCGAAACCGTTGAGGGTGCTTTTCCAAGCTGTTTTGCAGCCTCTTCCTGGGAAAGACCGAAGTCCTTCATCAGCCGTTCTATTGCTACGGCTTCTTCAAAATAACCGAGGTTTTGCCGTTGAAGGTTTTCAATTAAAGCATATACCGCTGATTTGAAGCTGTTTACATCAATAACAATACAGGGAACTGATAACATTCCTGCGAGTCTCGAGGCTCTTAGCCTTCTTTCGCCGGAAACAACTTCATATCCGTTTTGCGTTTCTCTTACGGTTATAGGCTGAAGTATCCCGTTCATTCTTATGCTTATGGCAAGGTTTACAAGCTCTTCCTGGTCAAAGCTTCTTCGCGGCTGATTGGGATTAGGATAAATAACCTCACTCGGTATAAGCAAAACTTGTCCTGCCGACCTCGGCTTTTCTGTTATCATTATGTATCCTCCAAATAAAATAACCTTTCCTTGCTGTAAAGAATATCACAACAAGAAAAGGTTGTCCATAAAAACCGTTTTATGTTATTTGATTGTATCTTATCTTTTTCGGCATTATCTTATAGGATTTTTTGCCATTTTTGCCGAAGGTCTTGGATATTTGGCAGGTGTTGACGAAGACTTTTCAATTAAGATTATAGATCTCTCCCCTGCCGTATCAAGCTCAAAGGTTTTCTTTTCCTTTATTTTACCGCCAAGAACGGAAATTGCTTTCTTGCCTTCTTCAATCTCTTCGTCAGCCTTTGCACTTTTCATTGAAATAAATGTGCCTCCAACTTTTACAAAAGGCAAACAGAACTCTGAAAGGTCACGGAGATTTGAAACAGCCCTTGCCGTTGCAAAGTCATAGCATTCTCTGAAATCCTTGCTCTGACCAGCTTCTTCTGCACGCTTATGTACAACATTTGCCTCAAGTCCGATATTTTCGAGGATATCTCTTATTACGTTAAGCTTTTTGTTTGTGCTGTCCATAAGGGTGATATCGAGGTCAGGTCTTGCAATAAGAATTGCCACACCGGGAAAGCCTGCGCCTGTACCTACATCAATTACTTTTGCGCCCTTGGGAATATCAATCGCAGAAAAGAGCGTAAGTGAATCAACAAAGTGCTTTATGACAATTTCATCAGGCTCGGTAATTGCAGTAAGATTGATTTTTTCATTCCAGTCCACAAGGAGCCTTGCGTATATATCAAAGCGTTCAAGTGCTTTTTCGTCAAGCTCCACACCAAACTCTGCCGCTTTTTCCTTAAGTAAGCTTTTTGAAATAAAATCTGACATATTTCTCACTCCTTAATTTAATCCGTTCTTTGCAAGATATATAAGTAATACTGATATATCTGCAGGACTTACACCGCTGATTCGTGAAGCCTGACCGAGGTTTTCTGGCTTAATTTTGTTTAGCTTTTCCTGGGCTTCACTTCTTAAACCAACTACATCCTTATAATCGTCAATCATTTTAAGGCTCTTTACCTCAAGTCTTCTCATCTCCTCAACCTGGGCAAGCTGACGCTTTATGTAGCCTTCGTACTTGATGCCGATTTCCACCTGCTCAAATATCTCATACGGAAGGTCGGGTCTTTCGGGGTCAAAGTCCTTTAGTACCTCATAATCAAGCTGAGGACGCTTAAGAAGCTCGGAAATTCGGCAACCCGTAACAAGGGGTGATGTTCCACGTGAAACAAGTAATTCGTCAATTTCCTTACTCATAGGCACAGAAACAAGACCGATTCTTTCCTTTTCTTCCTCTATAAGCTTTAATTTATTCTGCAATCTCTGCCATTTTTCCTCACTGACAAGACCAATATCGTATCCGTACTTCGTCAGTCTTATATCTGCATTGTCCTGACGGAGAATAAGTCGGTATTCTGAACGGGAGGTCATCATACGGTAAGGATCAGAACAACCCTTTGTAACAAGGTCGTCAATAAGTGTACCGATATAAGATGATGCTCTGTCAAGAATAAGATAGTCCTTGCCGAGAACTTTCTGTGCCGCATTTACGCCTGCAACAAGACCCTGTGCGGCAGCTTCCTCATATCCGCTTGAGCCGTTGAACTGACCTGCACCGAAAAGTCCGGGGAAATCCTTGAATTCAAGGCTTGCGTTAAGAGTAAGAGGATCAACACAATCATATTCGATTGCGTAGGCTGTACGCATAACCTGAACATTTTCAAGTCCGGGGATAGTACGAAGGAATTTAAGCTGTACATCCTCGGGTAATGATGAGGACATTCCCTGAAGGTACATTTCTTCCGTATTCTCACCGCAGGGCTCGATAAAGAGCTGATGCCTTTTCTTTTCGGAGAAGCGTACAATTTTATCCTCAATTGAAGGACAGTATCTCGGACCGACACCGTCAATTTTGCCGCTGTAAAGAGGGGAACGGTGAATATTGTCAAGGATAACCTGCTTCGTATCCTCGTTTGTATATGTAATATAGCAGGGTAATTTATTTTCCGGCTGATATTTTCCGTCAAAGGAGAAGGGGACAACTCTTTCGTCACCGTCCTGACGCTCAAGACCTGAAAAGTCAACACTGCGTCTGTTTACACGGGAAGGCGTACCGGTTTTGAAGCGTCTTGTGGCAACACCTAATTTTTTGAGAGATTCACCCAATCTTGTTGCCGCAAACATACCATCGGGGCCACCGTCATAAACAACATCACCTACATATATTTTTGAAGCAAGGAAGGTGCCCGTTGCAAGAATAACGCATCTTGCTTTGTATATTGCTTCAAGCATTGTGGTTACCTGCCACTTTTCGTCCTCACTTCTTACAAGGTCGGTAATTTCAGCCTGAACAATTTCAAGACCTTCCTGCTTTTCCATTACGTGCTTCATATATTCGCTGTAATGTCTGCGGTCAATCTGTGCACGAAGAGAATGCACGGCAGGGCCCTTACCGAGATTAAGTATACGGCTTTGCAAAGTATTGGCATCGCCAGCCTTACCCATTTCACCGCCGAGCGCATCAATCTCACGGACAAGGTGTCCCTTTGATGTTCCGCCAATTGAAGGGTTGCAAGGCATATTGCCGACCCAGTCCATATTGATAGTGAACACACCGACACTTACACCAAGGCGTGCCGCCGCAAGACCGGCTTCAATACCGGCATGACCTGCACCTATTACTATTACATCATATTCTTTTGCAAAATATTTCATAAAATCACTGACCTTTAATTGTCTGTATATTCAAGAAAGTTTTCCACAACAAATGTGGAAAACTCTTGAAATATTCACTATTTTTTATTGAATAGATTTTTTTATAACGATACTGACATCGTTTTTATTATTTCCATTCAACAGAAACAAATATGTGAAATATCTTCACATATTTTATTGTTAATATTCTTTATTGGAATTATGATAACATTAAATGAGTTTTAATACCTCTGACGGCTCGGAAATAATATAATCAGCCTTGTGTTGCTTAAATTCTTCCTCATTACCGTAACCCCAGAGGGCTCCGCAGCTTTTTACACCTGCACCGGCTGCTCCGTCAATGTCAAAGCATCTGTCACCTACCATAAGCACCCTGCTTTTATCTGTAGCACCGAGCTTGTCCATTGCATCAAGGACAAGTCCCGTTTTGGTGCTGTGGTTACTGTCGTCAATTTTCACGCCGACAATTGCATCAAACATATCTGTAATTTCAAGATAATCTGCCACGCTGTATATAAGATGCTCCGGCTTACTTGATGCAATACCGAGCTTCACTCCCCTGCTCTTAAGCTCACAGAGAAGCTCCTTCATACCGCTGTAAAGCACGCATTCATAAATGCCTTTGACCTTATATCGCTCACGGTATTTTTTGATGTAGTCTCCTACCTCATCCTCACTCACTCCATAAAAGTGTGTGTAGCTGTAATGAATAGGGGGACCGATAAATTTTTTCAGATCTGACATATCGGGAATTTCTCTGCCCATCTGCTCAAAGGAGTACTGCAGGCTTTTTATAATTCCCTCACCGGTATCAACTACCGTGCCGTCAAAATCGAAAATTACAAAATCGTAGCTTTTCATTTTATTCGCCTTTTCTTTCAAGGGCCTTTTTCATAAAGGATTCAATCTTGATTGTAAAACGTTCGTGAGTACCCTTACCGATAAGACCTGCATTGTCATAAGCCTCAACATCAAAGCTTGCCTTTCTTCCGTCGAAGGCGGTAAGAGTTGCAACAGCTCTTACGCTTCCGCCAATACAAGTAGGTGCAAGATGTGAAATATTGAGCGCAGTACCAACCGTTGAAATTCCCTCGTCTACAAATTTATCGCAAAGCTCACTTGCAGCCTGCTCCATAAGAGCTACCATATAAGGAGTTGCAAGAACATCAAGTGAACCGCTTTTTACTGCTGCAGCAGTTATTTCTTTCGTTACTGTTGTAAAAACCTCATGCTTTGTACCAACTGTCATTTCCATATTTATTACCTCATTTCATAAATATCAGTCTAACTCATCAACAAGATAAAATATATTCTGTCTGTCCTCTTCAAGCACAATGTTCGTATCACCGTAAACGGCCTGCTGTACTCTCTGTGCTGCAAGGGGGAAGTCAATAATTACAACTGATGATTCGCCTACATAGCCCGTCTGATAGGTGTCACTTTCACTCAGGAAGGTGTGCTGAACAATTTCATAATCGAGCCAACCATTTGTAAGCGCTTGGGTTGCGTAGGATATAATCTGCATTTTGCTTAGGTCAGTTTTAACATACTGGAAAAGCAAATCAAGTACATCGTTAAGCTGACCGATGGAAGCATTCTTTACGCTGTTGATAAGTGAAGTAATAACCTGACGTTGTCTTCTTGTACGGCTTACATCAGAGTCAGAGTCACTTCCTCTGATTCTTGCGAAAACAAGAGCCTCACCGCCTGAAAGAGTTATCTGCTCACCGTAAGAAATATTATAACGGGTTGTTGCATTGATATACTCTGCCTCATATTGCTGAACATCAACAGTAAGACCGCCGAGAGCATCAATAATATCCACAAAGGATGAAAAGTCTACGGCAACATAGTAGTCAATGTCAATCTTGTAGTTCTTTTCAATTGTGTCAATAACGCCGCTGGGACCGCCGTAATAATATGAAGCATTCATTTTATTGAATGTATCATATCCGCCTGCATTTGTATAGCACCAGGCATCACGGAAAAATGAAATCATATTTATCTGCTTTGTTTTCTTGTTAAGTGAAACAAGAATCATACTGTCAGAGCGTCCGCCGTTTTCAAGTGCATCCTCCGAGTCAAGACCGAGGAGAAGAAGATTGATTACATTCTTGCTTGAATAAAGGTCACCGCCGTTATCAGACCACTGATAAAGGAAATCATTGAGTGAGCCTGCTTCGCTTATAGCCTTCATTAGCTTAAGCTCTTCCTCATCATATACGATGGGCTGAGTAACAGGCTCTGTGATTTCCGCCTGCTCAGTTTTTGTTGTAGTGGTGTTGTCTTCCTGAGTTTCCATCATATCAAGCTTGCTGTTTACAAAGCCGAGAAGTACAGCCGTTATTACAATAAATACAGTAAGAACAAAATTAAAATTCTTTGCCCTGTGTTTTTTATCTTTCCATAAAAAGTCCAAAACAGAAGTCGTTTTATTTTTCATTCGTT
This sequence comes from Acutalibacteraceae bacterium, assembly GCA_045643805.1. Classification (GTDB taxonomy): domain Bacteria; phylum Bacillota; class Clostridia; order Oscillospirales; family Acutalibacteraceae; genus UBA6857. The sequence goes on along the minus strand of JAZRFT010000017.1, from coordinate 9,095 downwards.
CACTTCCTTGAAAATTTTATTATACGATTTATTCTGCATTTTCGCTTTCAGCTGAAGCGTCAGCACTTTCCTCTGTTTCGTCCTCGTCCTTTTTATCTGATTCCTTGACTGCAATAGCAGAAACTACTCTTTCACCCTCTGCAAGACGCATTACTCTTACGCCCTTTGATGTACGTGAAACAATGTTTATCTGTGAAGCAGGAATTCTGATGAGAATACCGTCAGATGAAATCATAATAATGTCATCCTCAGGTGAAACAAGAGCCACGGATGCAACCTTACCGTATTTTTCAATGTGGTAGTTGAGTACACCCTTACCTGCTCTTGACTGCAGTCTGTATTCGCTATGCTCACTGAGTCTGCCAAGACCGGTTTCAGCAACGGTGAGAACCTTCTTTTCATCGCTTTCGTTTTCACCGATTACGCACATACCGATTACTTCGTCATCGTCCTTAAGCTCAATAGCCTTAACACCGCGGGCTGTTCTGCCGATGGGACGGCAATCGTTTTCATTGAAACGGATTGACATACCGAGTCTTGTTGCAACGATAATGTCATCGTTACCATCAGTAAGCCATACCCATGAAAGCTCGTCGCCCTCGTCAAGGTTGATGGCAATAATACCTGACTTACGAAGATTCTTATACTGCTCAAGATCAGTTCTCTTGATAATACCCTTTCTCGTAACCATGCAAAGATACTTGATTTCTTCACCGCCGAAGTCGGGAACACGGATCATTGAGCTTATCTTTTCGTCACCTTCAAGGGGAAGAAGGTTAACAACATTCATACCCTTACTCTGTCTGCTTCCTTCGGGAATTTCATAGCCCTTAAGACGGTATACCTTACCCTTTGTGGTAAAGAACATAATATAATCGTGGCTTGAGCAGGTGAACATTGTTTCTGCAACGTCCTCTTCTCTTCTTGTCATACCCTTGATGCCCTTACCGCCTCTTCTCTGAAGAGTATAGGTTTCAACGGGCTGACGCTTGATATAACCCATAGTGGTAAGAGTATAAACACACTCCTCCTCGGGAATAAGGTCTTCAATATCAACCTCACCGGTGATTGCAGCAATTTCAGTTCTTCTTTCATCTCTGAACTTGTCGCAAAGAGCCTGAGCCTCTGTCTTTACAAGTTCGAGAACTCTGCACTCGTTTGCAAGGATATCCATAAACTCTGCAATTTTTTCCTTGAGTACCTTTAATTCTTCCTCAATCTTTTCTCTTTCAAGACCTGTGAGCTGTCCGAGACGCATCTTAACGATAGCATCTGCCTGAACCTCTGTAAGTCCGAAGCGTTCAATAAGCTTCTGCTTACCTGAAGCCTGGTCCTTTGAAGCACGGAGAATTGCAATAACCTCATCAATGAAGTCAAGTGCAATTTTAAGACCTTCTAAAATGTGAGCTCTTTCCTGAGCCTTCTTAAGGTCAAAGCGTGTTCTTCTTACAATAACTTCCTTCTGGAAGTTGATGTAATGATCAAGAATCTGCTTAAGGGTAAGAATTCTGGGCACACCGTCAACAAGTGCAAGGAGAATAATACCGTAGGAAATCTGAAGCTGTGTATATGAGAAAAGCTGATTTAAAACAACCTGGGGATTTGCATCTCTCTTAAGGTCAACAACAAGACGCATACCCTCACGGCTTGAGTAGTCGTTGATATCAGCAATGCCTTCTACCTTCTTGTCCTTTACAAGGTCAGCCATTGCTTCAATAAGACGGCGCTTATTTACCTGATAGGGAAGCTCTGTAACAACAATCTGGAAACGGCCGTTTTTGCCTTCAACAATTTCCGTTCTTGCTCTTACAACAATCTTACCTCTACCTGTTGCATAAGCAGCTCTGATACCTGCTCTACCCATAACAATACCTGCTGTGGGGAAATCAGGACCCTTTATAAACTGCATAAGCTCGTCAAGCTCTGCTTCGGGGTTATCGATGTAATAGCACATACCGTCAATAACCTCACCGAGGTTATGAGGAGGAATGTTTGTAGCCATACCAACAGCAATACCCGATGAGCCGTTTACAAGAAGGTTGGGGAAACGTGGAGGGAGAACAGTCGGCTCCTTAAGACGGTCGTCGTAGTTAGGAGCAAAGTCAACTGTATCCTTATCAATATCTGTGAGCATCTCCATAGAGATTTTGCTCATTTTACTTTCTGTATAACGGTAAGCAGCAGGGGGGTCACCGTCAACTGAACCGAAGTTACCGTGACCGTCAACAAGGATATATCTTGTTGAGAACTTCTGTGCAAGTCTTACCATTGCATCGTAAACTGATGCGTCACCGTGGGGATGGTAAGAGCCGAGCACCGAACCAACAGTATCGGCACACTTACGGAAGGCCTTTTCAGGATAAAGTCCGTTTTCGTGCATTGTGTAAAGGATACGGCGGTGAACGGGCTTAAGACCGTCCCTTACATCGGGAAGAGCACGGGCAGTAATAACTGACATTGAGTAGTCAAGGAATGACTTTCTCATTTCTCTGTTAAGGTCAACGTCAATTATAGTCTGATTTTCATAGGTTAAATTTTCCATTTTATCACCATCTTATTTCTGATGTTAATTTTTATATTGTCATATACACATTTGAAAAATAATTTTCAATAAGATTTTTAATCATTGAGTACTTTTCGTTATCAAGCACTCTTTTGGGAATGATGAGAGTCTTCTCATTCATATAGGAAAAGTAAAAATTTGTTTTACTTTCGGTAACAGCGGTAAATCCGTTCATTTTAAGATGCTTTTCAACACTTGCCTTATCAGTCTCATCGGAATTCAGGTGTATTTCAATGTGGTCAGAATAAAAATCATATACATTCTCTTTCCTGCTGTTTTTTGAATCAAGCAGGGACATTGAAATTTTCTTTGAATATATCAAAGGCATAAAGCAGGAAATAAAGAAAACAAACACAAGTGTTACGGCATAACACACGGTATCCTCGGAAAGGACGAACAATCCCATCATTACCGTAAAAATCAGTATAAACAATGAACGCTTAAGCTGATTTAAAACAAGACCCTTGCCAAAATCCTTGTAGTAGCTTTCATAGTCTGACTTTTCAACCTTAAAATTGAGGGAAAAATATTTCATATCAGTTCTCCCCTCTCTTTTCGTAAATATGGGGAAGTCTGCTTTTTAAATGTGAAACGAAAACATCATAATTTCCCTTTATAAAATGCATTTTTGAAACTGCAATGGGAAAATTATTTTTGTCGCAAATCACAGTAACAACAAAATCCTTTTCATAGCAAAGTGCAATATCCTTATAGGGAACAACCTCTTTTGAAAATTCCGTTGTTATTTCAAGCACATCATCTTTTAATACAAGCTGAAGCTTTTCTTCCTTTATTGTTGCAGCATATTCTCTTACTGTTTTAACTGCATTTAAAAACATATAAGATGATATAAGCGCCGTATTTAAAATAAGCTCGCCTGCAAACATAAATGGAGTAATTTCTCCTGAAGTAAAAAAGCTTACAAGGGAAAAAATTACAGTGAAAAGGCAGATATAAGGAAGGGCTGTTTTTATAAATTTTGACGGCTTAAGAAGACCGTATTTTTTCTGCCAAATCAGAAGAGAATGTTGCATTACAATTCTGTTTTGTTTAATAACAATTCCGTAGGGTATCATATAAATATTCCTTAAACGTCAAGATTCTGAACATACTTAGCGTTCTTTTCAATGAAGTCACGGCGGGGCTCAACCTTATCACCCATAAGGATTGAGAAGGTTTCGTCTGCTGCAATGGCATCTTCAAGAGTAACACGGAGCATAATTCTGTTTTCGGGATTCATTGTTGTTTCCCAGAGCTGCTCGGGGTCCATTTCACCAAGACCCTTGTAGCGCTGAATGTCTGCACCGGGCATTTCCTTTAATTTTTCATCTCTTTCTTCATCGGAATAAGCATACTCGTGCTTTTTACCCTTACTTAATTTGTAAAGGGGAGGCTGTGCGATATAAACAAAGCCACCGTCAATAAGAGGACGCATATATCTGAAGAAGAAGGTGAGAAGAAGAGTTCTGATGTGAGCACCGTCGACGTCGGCATCGGCCATGATAACGACTTTATGGTAACGGAGCTTGTTTACGTCAAAATCCTCATTGAAGCCTGCGCCGAGTGCGGTAACAACAGGAAGAAGCTTTTCGTTAGAAATAACCTTGTCAGGTCTTGACTTTTCAACATTGAGCATTTTACCCCAAAGAGGAAGGATAGCCTGAATTGTTCTGTCACGGCCTTCCTTTGCTGAACCACCCGCAGAGTCACCCTCTACGATGTAGATTTCTGTTTTTGTGGGGTCTTTTTCCGTACAGTCAGCAAGCTTACCGGGAAGTGAGTTACTTTCAAGAGGTGACTTTCTTCTTGCGGCTTCTCTTGCACGTCTTGCAGCCTCTCTTGCTCTTGAAGCATCAAGTGATTTTGCAATAATAGCCTTTGCTACTGAAGGATTCTCTTCAAAATAGTCAGTAAGCTTTGTGTAAACTGTATTTGACACAAGCTTTGTAATATCTGTATTACCAAGCTTGCCCTTTGTCTGTCCTTCAAACTGTGCTTCTGTAAGCTTTACGGCAATAACTGCAACAAGACCTTCACGGCAGTCCTCACCTGTAAGCTTTGTGTCGGCATCCTTTATATAGCCGTACTTTTTACCGTATTCGTTAAATACCTTTGTAAGAGCTGTCTTAAAGCCTGTTTCATGTGTACCGCCGTCAACGGTATTAACATTGTTAGCATAGGAGAAAATTCTCTCCTTGTAGCCGTCGTTGTACATAAGGGCAACTTCTGCACTTCTGTCACCGTCAACTGCTGAAAAATGAATAACCTTTTCGTGAACGGGAGTAAGACCGTAGCTTTCTCCGATATGCTCAACGAATGAGCCGAGACCGCCCTGATAGCAGAAAACATCCTCAACAATATTATCTTCATCACGCTTGTCAGTAAGTGTAATTGAAAGACCTGCGTTAAGGAAGGCAGACTCACGAAGGTGATTTTTAAGAATTTCATAATCGTAAACAGTTGTTTCCTGGAAAATAAGTGCATCAGGCTTGAAACGGATGAATGTACCTGTTTCGTTTGTGTCACCTATAACAGTAAGGTCTGTTTTGATATTACCTCTTTCAAAACGCTGATGGTGGATATGTCCGTTCTGTGAAACCTCAACCTCCATCCATTCGGAAAGGGCATTAACAACCGATGATCCAACACCGAGAAGACCACCGGAAACCTTATAACCGCTTCCACCGAACTTACCGCCGGCATGAAGCACAGTAAGTACAACGGTTACAGCGGGAAGACCCTGCTGCTCGTTAATACCAACGGGAATACCACGGCCGTTATCTCTTACGGTAATTACATCACCGGGAAGAATTTCAACCTCAATGTGAGTACAGTAGCCTGCAAGAGATTCGTCGATTGAGTTGTCTACGATTTCGTAAACAAGGTGATGAAGACCTCTGGGACCTGTTGAACCGATATACATACCGGGACGCTTTCTTACAGCCTCAAGTCCTTCAAGAACCTGAATAGCGTCAGCATTATATTCCTCGGTAACAACGGTATCCATTGTTTCGATTGCTTCTGCAGCTACCTCTTCTGTTACTTTAACTTCCTGATTTTCAGCGTCAACCTTGATTTCATCCATGGCTGATACCTCCGTTTCTCTATTCTAAAAGCTAATATTTTTTATCTGAAGTTTTCTTCTGCTCGTTTATGCAGCGTTGTACTTGAAACAGAAGAAAAATATATTTTTTCATCGTTACATACTACGAAAGAAAGAGGAATTTCTTCCGATACAAGAACGATATTATTTTTCTTTTCGTTTTTATTAAGAAAATCTCTTGTCCTTTTTGAAACCGTAGCTGTATCAAGGTCAAAGATTCCTATTATTTCATTTGAGTTGATTATTGTTTTGTGACCGAGATGAAGATACATAGCTTGCTCCTTCTGTGCCGAAAGCACCCCTTACTACTTAACCTTGCATACTCCACCCTTCATCAGAAATCTCTTTCCGTCCTTAAGGTGCTTTACATTGGCAGGATCACAACAGGTGATAAATACCTGCCAGTCCTTGATGTGGTTAAGTATGTAGTTTTGTCGGTTGACGTCAAGCTCACTCATAACGTCATCGAGTAAGGCAACGGGCTGTTCACCGCTGAAGCTTTTTATTACTGCGGCTTCACCTAATTTAAGTGCAAGGGCGGCAGAACGCTGCTGACCCTGAGAGCCGAAGCTTCTTGCGGAAAGTCCGTCAATTTTAATTGATAAGTCATCTCTGTGAGGACCGACAGAGGTTGAGCCTGTTATAAGATCATTTTTTCTTGAGGCATAAAGCTGTGCTTTAAGATTTTCATAAAGCTCCTGCTTATTGTCACCGCCTATAATTGCCTGCTGCTTATAGGCAATATTAAGCTTTTCCCTTTCATTTGAAAGTCCCGAATAAATTTCATCGGTATAAAGTGAAAGCTTATTTATATAACCAAGCCTTTGCCTTATTATTTCAGAGCCGAAAAATGCAATGCGGTCCTCCCATATATCAAGAGTATCGTAAAGCTCGCTGTGATAAGCAACATCCTTTAAAAGGATATTCCTTTGTGCAACAGCCTTGTTATACTGTGAAAGAGTAACTCCGTACTTCGGCTTCAGCTGACTTATTGCAATATCAAGGAAGCGTCTTCTTTCGTAAGGACCTTCCTTCACAAGAGAAAGATGCACCGGAGAAAAAACAACACAAAGAAATTCACCCATAATCTGACTTGAGGATTTCATTTTTACACCGTTGAGGAAAAATTTTCTTCCTTCACTTATTTCAAGCGAAGCACTTTGTTCCCTGTCAAAGGCGGTAAAATCCATATAAAGATTTGATTTTGTGCTGTTGAAATTTATTATTTCATTATCCTTTGATCCGCGGAAGGAACGGCATCCTGTAAAAAGCCATATGCTTTCAAGAAGATTTGTTTTTCCCTGAGCATTTTCACCGTAAATAATATTTATCCCTTCGCAAGGATCAAGGGAGGTATTTTCAATGTTCCTGAAATTTTTAACCTCAAGCTGATTTACAGTCATTTGTTATTTCTCCGCCTGTCTTATTTGCTTTTGATGTTGTATATTACATTCTGAAATTCAAAGCTGTCCTTATCCTTGAGCTTTTTACCTCTTGAAAAGCAGACCTCTCCGTTTACCTTTACAAGACCGTCCTGAATAAGCATTTTAGCCTGACCGCCTGTTCCTGCAATGCCGGAAAATTTTATTGCCTTATCAAGGGGGATATTTTCAGTTGTAATAAAAACATCCTTTTCTTCTTTTTTCTTAACCTTTACGGTAATTTTCATTTTCTTATCAACTCTTGTTTCTTTAATTTTTTATATTCTTACGGGAAGAATAAGGAAGAAGAAATGATCTCCTTCAAGGGGTGAGAAGGTAATGGGCTGGTTTGCGCTTATCATTTCAATCTTTATTTTTTCAACGTCGCATACCTTAAGACAATCAAGAACAAAACGGTTATTGAAACCGATTTCAATGTTTTTACCTTCAATATCTGCCGCCATTTTGTCACTTGCAGTACCAAGTGCGGTTACTGATGAGAATTTAAGTATGCCGTTATCTACAATAAGACGAAGGGGACTTGATTTATCGGTGATAATAAGTGAAGTTCTTTCAATACTTTCAATAAGTCTCTTTGTTTCTACGATAATTTTTGTTTCACTGCTCATAGGAATTGCAGACTTATAGTTAAGGAAGTTACCTTCAAGAAGTCTTGAAATTATTTCATAGCCGTCAATCTTGAAAATAATGTGTCTGTCACCTGCTTTGATTTCTATATCCTTTTCATCGTCACCTGAAAGCTTGATAATTTCATTAAGAGTCTTTGCAGGTACAACGAAGCTGATTTCGGGCTTTTCCTCTGATGAGTATTCTATTTCTTCGCGTCTTATAGCAAGTCTTGCACCGTCAACGGCAACAAGAACGATTTTATTTTCACTTATTTCAAACTTTACACCTGTATGAACAGGGTTTCTTTCGCCTGTTGAAACTGAGAATATGGTTTTCTTAATCATATCCTTGAGCACAGACTGCTTGATTTTAATATCAGAATACTTATTGATAGTGGGGAGCTCGGGATAATCGTCAGCTGATGAGCCGATGATTGAATATTCGGTTTCACCTGACTTGATTTTGCTGATATTTCTGTCGTCACATTCGATTGATACAACATCCTCGGGTACCATTCTTAAAATATCACAGAGATTCTTTGCATTAAGAACAACTCTGCCTGCTTCATATACCTCGCAGTCAAGGCTCACAACTGAGCCGACCTCAAGGTCATAGCCGGTAAGGCTTACCTTACCCTCAGCTGCTTCAATAAGTATACCCTCAAGAGCAGGGATTGTTGATTTGCCTGAAACTGTTCTCTGAACATTCATACAAGCCTTTGAGAGCTCTGAACTGTCACAAATTATTCTCATAAAAAAACCTCCGTTTTTTATCAATCATATATATTATTATTTAGTAGTAGTAGTAGGTGGTGTTGAAACTGAGGAAAACCCTAAAAAAGTAAGATTTCAAGGGATAAAATACGACATTTTTTATGTTAAAGAAAATGTTGATAATTTTTCCTTTTCAACACCCCTTCAGGGTGCCGTGTGAAAATGTTGAAAATTTTATGTGGAATGTTATAAACTTTGTGGAAAACTTTGTCGTTTTACTGCTCGTTGATATTCTTTATAATATCGTCAACGGTAGCCTTGAGAGCAACGTCCTTGTCGAGCTTTGTCTTGATTTCTCTGAGGGCATAGATAATAGTCGAATGGTGCTTATTGCCGAACTCGTTACCTATTGATTTGAGTGAAAGACCCGTTACCTGGTCAACGATGTAAATTGCAACCTGTCTTGCAAGGGAAATGTTTGAGCTTCTCTTATCCGAGCGGATATCGGCGGCGGTGACGTCAAAGGTACGTGAAACCTCGCTGATGATATTTTCAACCGTTACGGGAAGAGGCTGATTGTCGTTGATAATGTCGCTGATTGCCTTTTTTGCCACAGCGATGTTGGGTTCAGTCTTTTCCATTTCCTTGTATGCCTTGATTTTCTT